>NZ_JBFAME010000002.1:0-571701 GCF_040660275.1 Nocardiopsis sp. NPDC049922
CCCGCCAACCGCTATTACCCGGCGGGGGCGGGGGTTCCCGCCGGGTGTACGCCCGCCCGCCGCCCCCCCCCGCCGGGCCCCGGCCCCCCCCCGCCGCCCGCCGCCGCGCGAGACTAGCGCGGCGGCGGCCGTGTGTCGTGGAGGGGCGGGACGCGGGCGGCCCGCTCAGGCCGCGGCCAAGCCCCAGCGGCGCCGCAGCGAGCGGTCCGCCCAGGTGAAGAACACGTCGATCAGGATGCCGACGATCAGCACGATGACGACGTAGCTCAGCAGGCGCTCGGCGTCGTTGAGCTGACGGGCCTGACTCAGCGCCCAGCCGATGGAGTTCTGCTGGTTGATGATGACGAGCAGCTCACCGGCCATGAGCGACCGCCAGGCGAACGCCCATCCCTGCTTGAGCCCGCCGACGAACATCGGCAGCGCCGCGGGCACGATGAGCAGCCGGTACCGCTGGATCCCGCGCAGCCCCATGACCTGTCCGGCCCGCAGCAGCGACGGCGACACGTAGTCGATCCCCGAGACCAGTCCGCCCGCGATGGACGGCGCGGCGCCGAGGATGATCACGAACATGATCGCCGACTCGCTGATGCCGTACAGCAGCATCGCGAACGGGAACCACACGATGGACGGCATCGTCTGCAGGCCGGTGATCAGCGACCCGATGGCCACCCGCAGCGGGCGCACCTGGGCCACCGCCAGACCGACGATGACGCCGACCACCAGCGCCAGGGCGAAGCCCGTCAGGGCGCGCCGCATGGTGACGCCCACGGCCTCCCAGAACTCCGCGGTGGTGACCTCCTCGAACAGGACGGGCAGCACCCGGTCCGGGCCGGGGAAGACCCACTCCGACCGCCATCCGGACCACACGACCGCCTGCCAGGCGACGAGCACCACGGCCACGGCGGCGAGCTTGGGCCAGGCCGACGACCAGATCCGCCGCGCCACCTCGCCCGCGCCGCGCGGGTCGCGCTCCGGCTGGAGTTCGAGCGCGTCGAGGCCCTGGACCTGGCGGTCCCGGGTGTCGCTGTCAGGCATGGCGCGAGACCTCCTGGCGGAGTCGGTCGGTGATGACCGCGGCCTGCCCGGCGATCAGCGCCGAGTCGATCCGGCGGGGCCGCTCGCCCTCCACCGGGAACTCGTCGATCACCCGGCCGGGGCGGCTGGAGAGCAGGACGACCCGGTCGCCCAGGCGCACCGCCTCCCGGACGTTGTGCGTGACGAACAGGACGGTGAGTCGCCGCTCCTGCCAGATCCGCTCCAGTTCGTCGTGGAGGATGTCCCGGGTCATGGCGTCCAGGGCGCCGAACGGTTCGTCCATGAGCAGGACGTCGGCGTCCTGGGCCAGGGCGCGGGCCATGGCCACGCGCTGGCGCATGCCGCCCGAGAGCTCGTGGGGGCGCTTGCGAGCGAAGCCGGTGAGCCGGACCAGTTCCAGGAGTTCGGCGACGCGTTCGCGGCGCTCGGCGCGGGGCACGCCGTTGACCTTCATGGGGACCTCGATGTTGGCGCCCACGGTGAGCCACGGGAACAGCGCGGCCTCCTGGAACATCATCGCCACCCTGTGGCCCGCCGTGTCCACGTTCCCGGTGGTCGGGCGGTCCAGCCCGGCCACCAGGGAGAGCAGGGTGCTCTTCCCGCATCCGGAGGCGCCCACGATCGACAGGAACTCGTGCTGGCCGACGGAGACGGACATGCCGTCGATGGCGGTCACGGCGCCCGCGCCCGTCCCGAAGACCTTGGAGATCGTGTCGACCTCCACGGCGCTGACGCGCGTCGGGGTGTCGGTGATGGTGGTCATGGGCCTCATCAGCCTTCCAGCCCGGAGACCGGGTCGCGGCCGTCCTCGGCGAGGATGGCGTCGAGCGGGTCCAGGGCGTAGATTCCGGTCAGGTCGACGGGTTCGAGCAGGCCGGCGGCCTCGGCGCGCTCGGCTCCGGTGAACAGCGACGGGGCGACGGGGTCGACGGTGAAGGTGATCCGGTCGAACGCCGCGGAGGCGATCTCGTCCGGCAGCCGGGAGCCGGTGATCGCCTCCAGGTGGTCGCCCGCCACCCGCCGCGCCTCGTCGGGGTGGGCGTTGATCCAGTCGACGGTCGTCAGGTGGCCGCGCAGGAGGTCCTCGACCAGGTCGGGTTCGCGGTCGAGGAACTCGGAGCTGACCACCAGGTGGGCGGTGACGAAGGCGCCGCCGGTCTCGGTCCAGGTGTCGGCCTCGTCGACGAGCAGGTGGGCGTCGTCGCGGGTGAGCAGGCGGCTCAGGTGCGGTTCGGGCAGCCAGGCGCCGTCGATCTCGCCGAGGTCGAAGGCGTCCACGATCTCGGCGGGCGCCTGCGGCAGGATGGACAGGTCGCCGCCTCCGGCGGTGTCCACGTCCCAGCCCTGGTCGGCCGCGAACGAGCGCAGGGCCACGTCCTGGGTGTTGCCGAGCTGCGGACTGGCGACGGTGGCGCCGCGCAGGTCGTCGACGGTCTCGATGTCCCGGCGGGTGACCAGGCCCGCCCCGCCGGAGGCCGCCCCGGCGACGACGCGCAGCGCCTGCCCCTCGGACTGGGCCCAGCCGTTCACGGCGGGGTTGGGGCCGACGAAGGCGGCGTCGACCTCCCCGGAGAACACGGCGTTGATCGCGTCCGGGCCCGCGTTGAAGACCCGGGTGTCGAAGGCGACGCCGTCGCCGAGGGCGTCGCCGTAGGTTCCCCGCTCCACGCCGACCAGGGCCGGGGCGTGGGTGATGTTGGGGAAGTAGCCGAGCGTCAGGGAGGGCCCGTCGTCCTCCGCGAGCGCACCGCAGCCGGTGACGGCCAGGGCCAGAGCCGCGCAGGCCGCGAGCGCTCCCGTCGGGCGCGAGGGCGGTCGCATCTGAGGGCCCCTTTCCGGCCGCTGTCGAGGTCTGACGAAACTCTACTTAATAAGTAGGTTTTGTGGAACCCAGACACGAGAAGGGCCACGACGGCGGCGACCAGCGCGAACAGCCCGCGACGGCCACCCCGAACAGCCCACCCCTGAAGAAAACCGCAGGTCAGGCGCATGAGCGAGGACGACACCCCGAGTACGGACCACGCGCCGCACATCCCGGCCCGCCCATCGCACACACCGGCCGCCCGAACGTGATCCGCATCACACACCGTCGACTCCCCCGGAACACGAAATGAGGGTGGCGGAGCCGGGGAACTCCGCCACCCTCGCGGGGGGCACGGTGGGGCGCGACGCGCCCGTGGCCGTTACTCGGTGGCCGGGGCCGCGGACTCGACGACCGCGCCGTCGGCGTCGACCGGGAGGACGACACCCTGCCAGGTGCTCTCGATGTACTCCAGGACGCGCTCGTCGTGCAGGAGCTCGACCAGCTGGACGATCCGCTCGTCCTCGGCGTTCTCCGCCAGGGTCACCAGGCCGTTGGCGTAGGTCTGGACGTAGTCCTCGCCCTCGGGCTCCCAGGCCAGGACGTTGGCGTCCTCGGTCAGCCCGGCCTCGATCGCGTAGTTGCCGTTGACGATCGCGGCGTCCACGTCGGCGATCGAACGCGGGAGCTGGGCGGCCTCCAGCGGGGTGACGACGAGGTCCCGCGGGTTGTCGGTGATGTCGTTCTCGGTGGCGGTCTCACCGGCCTCCGGGTCGATGGCCACGAGCCCCTCCGCCTCGAGGATGCGCAGGGCGCGGTTGAGGTTGGCCGGGTCGTTGGGGACCGCGATCTCGGCGCCCTCGGGCAGGTCCTCGACGGACTCGACGTCCTGCGAGTACAGGCCGAGCCGCTCGATGTGCACGTCGGTGACGTAGGCGAACTCGGCGTCGGGGCCGTTCTCCTGCCACTCGGCGAGGAAGGCGCGGTGCTGGAAGTAGTTGGCGTCCAGCTCACCCTCGGCCAGGGCGGCGTTGGGGGTGTTGTAGTCCGAGATCTCCTCGATCCGCAGGTCCAGCCCGGCCTCCTCGGCGAGGTTCTCGTCGATGAAGGCGAGGATGTCGCCGTGCGGCACGGGGCTCACCCCGATCCGGAGCGCCCCGGCCTCGGCGGCCTCGCTGGCGGCCTGCTCGCTGGGAGCACCGCAGGCGGAGAGCGCCAGGGTGACGGCGGCGGCGCCGATGACGGTCGGGGTCATGCGCATGGTGCGCTCCTTCGTGATCGTGGGGTGGCGGACCGAGGAGGGGTCCGGGGCCGGTGGAGCTCCGGTCGCCCGTGCTGCCGGGACACCTGTGGGTGTGCCTGGAACGAGGCTATCCCACCCTTTTGGTAGGGAATTACGTTCCACCCAGCTCAGAAGGTGGGATGTCCCACACGAGGACGATCCGATGAAGCGTGCTCACCGCCGACCGCCGCAGCTCCGGTGGAAATGCCTGTCCTGCGGACTCGGCGTGTCCTAAGCTGACCGCGACCACCGACCCCCTGCGAGAACGGTGAGCATGAACGACACCAGACTCCGGCCGCTCGGCCGGTCCGACCTCCGCGTCTCCCGACTCTGCCTGGGCGGCAACGTCTTCGGGTGGACCGCCGACGAGGCGGCCTCGTTCCGGATCCTGGACGCCTACGTGGCGGCCGGAGGGACCATCGTCGACACGGCTGACTCCTACTCCGCGTGGGCCGAGGGCCACCGGGGCGGTGAGTCGGAGACCGTCATCGGCGCCTGGCTGGACCAGCGCGGGCGCCCCGACGACCTGGTCATCGCGACCAAGGTCAGCCAGCACCCCGAGTTCCGCGGCCTGTCCGGCGCCAACGTCCGCGCGGCGGCGCACGCCTCGCTCAAGCGGCTGGGCGTGGAGACCATCGACCTGTACTACGCGCACTTCGACGACCACGACACCCCGCTGGCCGAGAGCGCGGAGGCCTTCTCGTCCCTGGTCGACGAGGGCGTCATCCGCGCCATCGGGCTGTCCAACCACCGCCCCGACCGGATCCGGGAGTGGCTGGACGTCTGCGCGGACCGGGGACTGCACGCCCCGGTGTGCGTCCAGCCGCACTACAACCTGGTGGAGCGCGGCATCGAGGCGGACCTGGTCCCCCTCGCACGGGAGCGGGGCCTGGCCCTGCTGCCGTACTTCGGCCTGGCCAAGGGCTTCCTCACCGGCAAGTACCAGCCGGGCGGCGCCGACGTGGACAGTCCGCGCGCGGCCAGCGCCCGCTCCTACCTCGACCACCCGCGCGGCGAGCGCGTGCTGGCGGCCCTGGAGGAGGTCTCGGCCGAGCGCGGCGTGGCGTCGGCGGCCGTCGCCCTGGCGTGGCTGGCCGACCGTCCTGGCGTGACGTCGGCGATCGCGAGCGCGCGCGACCTGGCCCAGGTGCAGGACCTGCTCCCGGTCATCGGCCTGGAGCTGACCGGGGACGAGTCGGCGCGGCTGACGGAGGCGTCCGCCTGACCCGTCGTGCGGGGTCCACCGCGCGGCGGACCCCGTTCAGGCCGGTTCCGGCTCGGGCTCGGGCCCAGGCGGCTCGGGGATGGGACCCGGCGGCCTCGGCGGCTCCGGGGCGGGCGGAGGCGTCGGCACGGGCGTCGGAGGGAACGGCTCCGGCGGCATCGGGTCGGGATAGCGCGGGGCCGCGCCCCGAGAGCGTGTGATCATGGTCCGCCCTCCTCCCTGGACGTCAGGGCGGGGATGTAGGTCGGGCTACCCGCCGCGCGCGGCGCGGAAACGCGGCCGGAGTTTGCCCCCGGGGACACCGGGTACCCAAGGGGCCCATCTCCCGAGCGGGGGAGGGACCATGGAGTGGCCGACACTCGGATGGCTGATCGGCGTGTTGGCGGCACTGGCCGTCCCGGTCGTGCTGATCCTCCTCGTCATCGCGCTCCTCAGCCTCGAAGAGGCACGCGCGCGGCGGAACGTGCGCTCGCCGGACTGCTGGACCGAGGAGCCGGACGGACGGCGGTACCCGACCGGGTGGGAGGAGCCCGGGGAGCGGGACCGGTGGACCGGCCGCGGGGACGACGAACCCCCTCCGGACGACCGCGGCCCGCCCGGAACGTGACCGGAGCGGGTCAGGCGTTCTCCGCTCCCCGGGTGCGGGCGTGGTGCCGCGCGGCCTTGGCCCGGTTGCCGCACCCTGCCATGGAACACCAGCGGCGCGTGCCGTTCCTGGACGTGTCGAAGAAGTGCAGGACGCAGGCGGGGTTGGCGCACCCGCGGACGCGGTCCGGCGAGTCGAGCAGGTCGAGGTAGTCGGCGGCCGCGGTCCAGGCGGGGCCCCAGGAGGGATCGTCGAACTCGACGGTGACCGCCGGTGCGCCGTCACGCAGCGCCCTGCGCACCGCGCCGTGGCCGAGGACCTCGTTGAGCCGCGCGGCGGCCTCGGCGTCGGCGGGCGTGTCCACCAGCACGGCCAGGGCGTCGCGGGCGAACAGGGCCCGCTCCAGCGTGGTGGGGTCGGCGTCGAACCGCGCGTCCAGCCCCGCCTCACCGAGCCACTGACGCAACCCCTCCACTCCGTCGAGCAGGTCGTGGACGGTCGCGCCCTGCACCCAGCGCGTGTTGAGCAGGTCCATGGCGACCGGTTCGCCGACGAGCGGTCGCCGCCTGCTGACCGTCGAAGCCATCGTCCCCCACTCCGTGCGCCGTTGGTCCGCGTGCGCGGGACCGCCCGGATCGTACCAGGAAGCCGTCTAACCAGTAAACGCGATTTCAAGGGTTGCACATTCTGGACATAACCTCTAAAGTCTCTTTCGCCGGTTAGACAGACCGGGCGAACCCCTGAGCGGAGAGGTGTGCCATGGCACGCACCAGCCTGAAGACCGGACACGTGGGTCTGAACGTCACCGACATCACGCGGTCCCTGGACTTCTACGAACGCGTCCTCGGATTCGAGGTGATCGGCCGCGGCGAGGAGAAGGGCCGCGAGTTCGCCTTCCTCGGCCAGGACGGGCAGCTCGTGCTGACGCTGTGGCGGCAGAGCGCGGAGCGGTTCCGCGCGGACGTGGCGGGCCTGCACCACCTGTCCTTCCAGGTGGAGTCGGTCGACGAGGTCCGCGCCGCCGAGGCGCGGCTCCTGGAGGCGGCCGTCGAGTTCGCCTACGACGGCGTGGTCCCGCACGGCGAGGGCGCCTCCTCCGGCGGCGTGTTCTTCCACGACCCCGACGGCATCCGCCTGGAGATCTACGCCCCCACCGGCGCCGAGGACGCCAAGGCCCCCGTGGCCGCCGCCCCGACCTGCGGTTTCTTCTAGACGCTCGACATCCCACCCGCGCACGGCGCCCCGCCCCTCGGGGCGCCGTGCCCTCCACGCAAGGAAGGGGCGGCGACATGTCCACCTACCACCCGGGGGAGCGGGCGGTCCAGCACCGCAGCGGCCTGCCCGAGGCGGCCGACCACTCGGGCCGGTCGATCCGCGACTCCATCCCCGCCGTCGCCGCGCGGTTCCTCGCCGCGCAGCGCGTGTTCGTCCTGGGCGCGAGCGACGAACGCGGGCGCGTGTGGGCGTCGCTGCTGACCGGCGCGCCCGGGTTCCTCCGGACCGAGGACGACCACACCGTCGACATCGCCGCCGTGCCCCGGTCGGGCGACCCGCTGGCCGGGGTGTTCGACGACCGTCCCGTCCAGATCGGCGCGATCGCCCTCGACCCGGCCGCCCGGCGCCGCATGCGCGTCAACGGCACGGCGCACCGCGCCGGCTCCGCGGGCCTGCGCCTGACCGCCGACCAGGTCTACGCCAACTGCCCGAAGTACATCCAGCGGCGGACGTTGGAGCCCGCCGTCCCGACGGACGGCGACACCCCGCGCCGCGACGACCGGCTGAGCGCCGACCAGCAGCGGCTCCTGCGCCGGGCCGACACCTTCTTCGTGGCGACCGTCAGCGACACGGGAGCGGCCGACGCCAGTCACAGGGGCGGGAACCCCGGGTTCGTGACGGTCCACTCGCCACGGCTGCTCAGCTGGCCGGACTACGTCGGCAACGCCATGTTCATGACCCTGGGCAACCTCTGGTCCGACGGCCGCGCCGGACTGCTCGTCCCCGACTGGGCGACCGGTGACCTGCTCCAGATCACGGGCACGGCCCGGGTCCGCTGGGCGGACGACTCGCCCGGGGCCCAGCGGTCGGTCGAGTTCGCGGTGGCGGAGGTCCTCGCCACACCGCGCGCGGGGCTCCTGTCCCCCGGGGAGCCCGAGTACTCCCGCGCCAACCCGCCGGTCGCGGTCGCCGCTCCGAGCTGACCCGGACCCTCGAACCGGCCTCCGGTACGGTCGGGGCATGACTGTCCCGAGCCGCGCGGCCGACGTTCCCGCCCGGGGGGAGCACCCAGCGATCGACCTGGTCAACACCGTCTTCGTCCGGGGCGGCAGGCGCGGTCGCCTGGTCGACTCCCTCGCCGGCCCGGGGCGTCTGGGCGCGTGGCTCGACGAGCACGCCGCGGTGCTCGGCCTCAGCGCCCCCAGCACCGTGGACGAGGGCCCGGAGGGAGAACGGGCGCTCGCGTCCTTCGTGGCGCTGCGCGACGCCCTGCGCCGGATCGCCACGGCCGCGGTCGCGGGGACGGAGGCCGCCCCGGAGGACGTGGCCGCCGTGAACGGGGCCGCCCGCGCCACCGCCGACTGGGTCGAACTCCCGCCCGCCGGGTACGGGCCGCCCGTGCACCGCACCGACGCCGCCGACCCGGTCCGCGCCGCGCACTCCCGCGTCGCGCGGGCCGCCGTCGGCCTCCTCACCGGCCCCGACCGCGAACTCCTGCGCTCCTGCCCGGCCCCGGGCTGCGTCCGGTTCTACCTGCGCACCCATCCGCGTCGCGCGTGGTGTTCGACGGCGTGCGGCAACCGGGTGCGGGTGGCACGCCACGGGCGGGCGTCGGGCGGACCCCGACCGTCCGACCCGTCCCCGGGCAGGTGAAATCCGAGCAAACGTGCGCCAAGTCCTCATTTCCTCCGCTTCGCGCGCACACCCGAGTGTTTCGCTGGAGTGGCACGGAACGGCGGACGCGGAGGGGGCGCCATGGCGGACACGGACGAGCGGGATCCCGAGGCGGCGCCGTCACCCCCCGCACGGAGCGCCTGGGTCCCGTTGGGCGCGGCCACGGCGGTGGTGGCCCTGCTGGTCACCGTCTGGCCGGTGCTGAACGCGATCCTGCCCCGCACCGAGGCCGTCCGCTCCGGTCAGGCGATGCGGATCGGCGCCGCGGGCGGGTACGAGGCCGCGCTGACCTTCGACCGCGGCGGGTGGACGCTGCACCCCGACGCCAGCGCGGCCGACCGGACGTACCTGTTCACCCGGGGCCCGGTCGAGCTGACCGTCCGCTCCGTCGTCCCCCCGGAGGAGACGCCGCCCGGCGCCACCGACCTCTGGCAGGGGCTGGGCCGGATCGTGCGCACCGACGACCTCGGCGCGCACCTGGGCGACCCCGTCCCCGTGACCGCCGACGACGGGACACCCGGGCTGACGGGCCCCCTGCTCGGCCGCGAGGAGGGCGTGGCCGCCGTCTACCCCTCCCCCGACGGCGCGTTCGCCGTGGAGATGATCCTGGCCGGGGCGGACGCCACCCCGGCGGACCTGGCCTCGGTCGGGGACGTCGTGCGCTCGGTGGCGTTCACCGAGGAGGAGTCCGCATGAGCCACGCACCACGCGAGCCCCGCGACACGGCCCGCACCCGCGCGTTCCCCGGCCAGCGCCCGCCCGGCGCCCG
Organism: Nocardiopsis sp. NPDC049922; assembly: GCF_040660275.1. NCBI lineage: Bacteria > Bacillati > Actinomycetota > Actinomycetes > Streptosporangiales > Nocardiopsidaceae > Nocardiopsis > Nocardiopsis sp. NPDC049922. The sequence goes on from NZ_JBFAME010000002.1 coordinate 9,588, forward strand.
GCTGCCCGCCCTCGTGGGCGCCGCCGTGTTCGCGCTGGCCTGCCTGGCGGGACTCGCCGTCCTGGTGGTCCAGCTCTCCGTGCGCGTCCTGGTCTTCCCGTGGGCGTCGGCGCTCTCCCTGGTGTTCGCGGTGGCGACGTTCGCGTTCGGGTTCTGGATCCTGCGCCAGATCCGACCGGTGCGCCCGCCCGACCCGACCGCCAGCGTGCTCGCCACGGTGTGGGGGCTGACCGCCGCCACGGGGACGGGGATCGTCGCCAACGGAGGTCTCAGCGGGCTCTGGAACAACGTCCTGGGGCTGGAGGCGACGGGTGTCTGGGGCGCGGCGCTGACCGCGCCGGTCAACGAGGAGCTGCTCAAGCTCGCGGGGATCGTCCTGGTCGCGGTCATCCTCCCGCACGCCCTGCGCGGCCCCGTCGACGGCTTCGTGCTCGGCGCCCTGGTCGGGCTCGGCTTCGAGGTCACGGAGAACCTCATCTACGGGTTCCAGGCCATCACCCAGTCCGGCGCCACCGCCCCGGCGCTGTCGGTCGTGACGACGACCGTCGTGCGCGTCGGCCTCACGGGTCTGGGGTCGCACTGGGCGATGTCGGCCGTGGCCGGGACCGCCGTCGGACTGCTGGCCGCCGCCGGTTGGCGGCCCGACCGGCGGCGCGCGGTCGGGGCGGCCCTGCTCGTGCTGCTCGCCGTCGCCCAGCACTGGCTGCTCGACTCGCCCCTCTTCGGTCAGGGGCTGGTCGCCGTGCTGGTGAAGGTCGCGCTCATCTTCGGCAGCACCATGGCCGTGTACGTCCTGGTGCGGCACGCCTACCGCCGCCGGGTGCGGCGCGCGCTCGCCGACGAGGGCGCGGCCGTGGGGATGCGGCGCTCGGCGGCCGTCGCCCTGGCCACGCGCCAGGGTCGGCGCCGGGCCGCCCAGGCCGTCGCGCGCCCCGAACAGCCCGCCGTGGTGGACCGCCAGGAGCGGATCCTGGCGGCCGCCGAGGAGCGGGCCGCACGCCACGAGGCGTGAGAGCCGCTGCTAGGGGCGCATCCACCGGTGCAGCAGGGTGCCGTCCTGTTCGACCACCAGCCGGGGCACCAGCGTCCGGTCCACGCCCGCCCCCGAGGTCACGCGCTGCTGCACGCCCGCCGCCAGCAGCGGGACCACGGTCAGGCACAGTTCGTCGAGCGCGTCGGCCGCGGCCACGTCCCTGAGCAGGCGGGGGCCGCCCTCGCACAGGATCCGCGACAGGCCGCGGGCGTGCAGCGCGTCGACGGCCGCGGGCAGGTCGACGGCGTCCCCGCCGACCACGATCACCCGGTCGGGGCCCAGGACGCGGCGCGCCCGGTCGAGCGCCTCCTCTCCCGCGCCCGCGCAGGTGACCAGGAGGGCGTCGCCGTGGTCGGGTTCGTCGGCGGCGAGCAGCGGCGGCACCTGGGCCGCCCCGCTGACCACGGCCGTCACCGGGCTGGTCGGCCGCCCCTCGGCCGCGGCGCGCTCCCGGAAGCCCGCCGACCGCGCGGGGGTGCGCCGGTAGCCCTCGGTGCGGGCCGTCCCCGCGCCGACCAGGATCACGTCGGCCAGGTCGCGCAGGAGCGTGTAGACGACGAGGTCGGCGTCGGTGTTGATGGAGCCGGTCCTGCCGTCGTTGCCCGCGGCGGCGCCGTCCAGGGTCGCCACCATGTTCGCCCGCACCCACGGACGCCCGGTCACGTCGGGGTAGGCGTAGAGCCGTTCCAGGGCGTCGGGGCCCAGGGGGTCGCCGGGGCCGGCCACGCCGGGCGCGACGTCGTTCAGGAGGAGGCGCACGACCACACCGCCACGAAGTAGGTGACGCCGAAGGGGGCGTCGGCGTACAGGAGCTCCGATCCGACGCTGGTCCCGCCCAGCGCCACGGCCGCGGCCATCACCTGGAACGCGGCGCGCCCGGACACCCGCTGGGCGACGGCCTGGTCCACGTCCAGGTCGGCCAGCGCGCCGGTGTCGCCGTCCGCCAGGGCCCGGCGCACGACCTCGTCGACGTCGACCGGGGCGGTGTCCAGGTGCCCGGGGGCGTACACCCCCCAGCGGGCGCCGCCGTCGCCCATGACCAGCAGGCCGACGCGGTCGGCCCGCCCGGCGACCGCCCGGGCGACGCGGTCGACCTCCTCCGGCGGGGCGTCCCAGGCGACGGTGGCCGTCTCGACGGGGACGTCGGCGCCAACCGCGTCGAACAGGCGCCGCGCGACGCCCAGGCTCAGCGGGAGGAGCCCGGTGTCCCCGGTCGGCTCGGCCCCGCCCGCGGCGAGCGCCCGTGCGTCCCCGCCGTAGACGCGTACCGGGACCCGTCCCGCCACCCGGTCACGGGAGGTGTCGGCGCCGCCCACGACGACGACCACGTCCAGCCCGGGGACGGCCAGCAGGGCGGCCACCGCCGACTCGCAGACCCCGCGCAGGTCGGCCGCGGGGTCCTGGGCGCCGGTGAGCTCCCGCAGCAGCAGGGGCGGGTGCGGGCACACCGCGGTCGCGACGATCACGCGTTCCTCCTCACGCCAGTCCCCGCACCGTCCGGGCCGGAGGCGTCACGCCCCGGATGGCGGAGACCATGTCGAGCACCTGTCGGGTCGGGGTGACCTCGTGGACCCGGTAGACCCGGGCCCCGTGCCAGGCGCACACGGCGGTCGCGGCGAGGGTGCCGGTCAGCCGCTCCCCCACCGGAAGGTCGAGGGTCTCGCCGACGAAGTCCTTGTTGGAGAGCGCGACCAGCACCGGCCACCCGGTGGCGGTCATCTCGTCGAGCCTGCGGGTGAGCTCCAACGAGTGCCAGGTGTTCTTGTTGAAGTCGTGCGCCGGGTCGATGAGCACCGAGCGCGGGTCCACGCCCAGCGCCACGGCGCGCTCGGCGAGCGCCGCGGTCTCGTCGATCGCGGCGCGCACGACGTCGTCGTAGGAGGGGCGCAGGGGGCCGGTCCGGGGGGTGAGTCCGCCGGTGTGGGTGCACACCAGGCCCACGCCGAACTCGGCGGCGACCTCGGCCAGCTCGGGGTCGTGGCCGCCCCAGGCGTCGTTGAGCAGGTCGGCCCCGGCCTCGCAGACGGCGCGGCCCACCGACGCGCGCCAGGTGTCGACGCTGATGACCAGGTCGGGGAACTCAGCGCGGACGGCCGCCACGAAATCCACCGTGCGGCGCTTCTCCTCCTCGGCGTCGACCTCGTCGCCGGGCCCGGCCTTGACCCCGCCGATGTCGACGATGTCGGCGCCCTCGGCCACGACCGCGCGCACGCGCTCGAACGCGGGCGCGTCGTCCCAGGTGGCGCCGTTGTCGTAGAAGGAGTCCCGGGTCCGGTTCACGATCGCCATGACCAGTGTCGAGTCCGGACCGTACTCCCGACCCCGCAGTCTCAGCACCCGCCGACCACCTCTCCCGGGACGCGCGTCCCCCCGCGGTGTTCGAGTCTCATGTCGTTCCATGCCCTCCCAGCGGCCCACCCTAGGGCACGGTCGGACCGGCGGCGGCCCGGGACGGTCGGGCCCGCGCTCGGCGTCGGTCATGTCGCCCCCTCCGACGGCAGGTTACGTTGGTGGTATGCGCACGCGGACCGCCGCCCCGGTGTGGGCGCTCGCGGCGTCGGTCGTGCGCTGGTACGAGGAGCCGTCGCTGCTGCGGCGGTTCGGCGCCGAGTACGAGGCCTACCGCGCGTCCGTGCCCGCCTGGGTCCCGCGGACGCGTCCCTGGGCCCCCGAGGGGTGACCGGTCGGTGAGCAGGCGGAGGACGCGGACGGGACGACGGGCCGGGAACCGGTGGCCTCGTCGGGATCGGGTCTGGGGCCACGCTCGGGCCCGCAGGCGCAGGCGGAGGCTGGTGCGGACCTCGGCGCGCGGACGGTGAGCGAGGTCAGGGCGACCCCGCCCACCAGGAGCGCGGCCGCGGCCCAGCTCAGCGGGGTGAACTCCTCCCCCAGCAGCAGCGCCGACGAGGCCATGCCGAACACCGGCACCAGGAGCGAGAACGGCGCCACCGCCGACGCGTCGTAGCGGCCGAGCAGGAACCCCCAGGCGCCGAAGCCGAACACCGTGGCGATCCAGGCCACGAAGACGATCGTGCCCACTCCCGCCGGGTCCAGCCCCCGCAGCGCCGCCAGGCCCGCCTCGGGACCCTCGACGAGGAGGGAGAGCGCGAACAGCGGCAGCGGCGGCACGAGGCTGACCCAGACCATCCAGCTCAGGGCGTCCGGCGGAGCGGCGCGGCGGGTGACGACGTTGGCCAGGCCCCAGAACGCGGCGGCGCCCACGACCATGAGGAACGCGGTCATCGGCCCCGAGGCGCCCTGGTCGTAGGCGGCCACCCCGATCCCGCCCAGCGCCACCGCCATCCCCGCGTAGCGCCACGGCCCCAACCGTTCCCGCAGGAACACCACGGCCAGCAGCGCGGTGAACACGGCCTGGACCTGCAGCACCAGCGAGGTGAGCCCGGCGGGCATGCCCAGGTGCATCCCGGTGAAGACGAGGCCGAACTTCGCCACCCCCAGCAGCAGCCCCACCAGGACGATCCACCTGAGCGCGACACCGGGGCGGCGCACGAGGAACACCGCCGGGACCGCCGCCACGAGGAAGCGCAGGGCGGAGAACAGCAGTGGCGGGAAGTGGTCGAGGCCGACCTCGATGACGACGAAGTTGAGCCCCCACACGGCCGCGACGAGCACGGCGAGGGCGCTGTGAACGGGACGCATGGATCCGATGATGCCGACGCCGTGGATTCAGCACCAGCGAAGATTCCTGCACGGTTGGATTCAGCGTTGCTACATTGTCCGCGTACTCCCGCGAGAAGGTGGTCCCGTGCTCGACCTGTCCAGGCTCCGCGCCCTGCACGCCGTGCGCGTCCACGGCTCCGTCGGCGCCGCGGCCGAGGCGCTCGGCTACACCCCGTCGGCCGTCTCCCAGCAGGTGGCCAAGCTCGAACGCGAGACCGGCGCCACCCTCCTGGAGCGGCGGGGGCGCGGGGTCGTGCTCACCGACGCCGCGGACCTGCTCGTGGACACGGCGGCCCGCGTCCTGTCCCTGGTGGAGGAGGCCGAGGTCGCCCTGGAGGAGCGGCGCGGCAGGCCCAGCGGAAGGCTGACCGTGGCCGCGTTCGCCACCGCCGCCCGGGGGCTGCTCCCCGGTGTGCTGGCGGAGCTGGCCGCGGCCCATCCCGCGCTCGATCCGCGGCTGATCGAGGAGGACCCGCACGCCACCCCGCGCATGGTCGCCCAGGGGGTCGTGGACCTGGCCGTGGTGCACGACTGGGACATCGCGCCGATGTCCGTCCCGGAGGGGGTGACCCGGCTCGGCATCGGGCGGGACGTGTGCGACGTCCTGCTGCCCCCGGCCCACCCGCTCGTGGACCGCCCCGTCCTGAGCCGCGAGGACGTCGCCACCGCCCGCTGGATCTGCCAGCCGCCGGGGACGGTGTGCCACGACTGGCTCATGCGCACCCTGCGCGCGGCGGGGGTGGAGCCTGACGTCGCGCACCTGGTGGGCGAGTTCCGGACCCAGATCGCCTTGGTCGAGGCCGGGCTGGGCATCGCCATGGTCCCGCGTCTGGGCCGGGGCGCCCTCCCCGACTCCGTGGTGGTGCGGCCGTTGGACCCCGCCCCGGTCCGCGGCGTGTCCGTGCTGTGGCGGGAGGGCACGTCGCGCCGACCCGCCGTCGCCGAGGCGGTCCGCGTCCTCAGGGAGCACGCCCGGGCGCTGTGACCGCACCCGGGCGCCAGAAGTGCGGTTCGCCGGTGACCGGGGCGGCCGCTCGGGGCCGCCCCGGAGGGGGGTCAGTCCGCCCGTCCGCCGGGCACGCCTCCACCCATCGCCTCGACCACGATCGCGGCGGCGTCGGCGATCAGCGCGTCGTCGCGTTCGGCGTCCTCGACGTCACGGCTGCTCATCACCGCCAGGACGATCGGGTCGCCCTTCGGCGGCCAGAGCACCGCGATGTCGTTGCGGCCGCCGTACCCGGCCGAGCCGGTCTTGTCGCCGACCGTCCAGTCGTCGGGGACGCCGGCCCGGATCACGGTGTCGCCCGTGAGGTTGCGCCGGAGCAGGTCGACGAGGATCTCCCGCCGGTCCTCCGGCAGGACGTCCCCGAGGGTGTACGCGCGCAGGGTGGTGGCCATGGCGCGCGGCGTGCTGGTGTCGCGGACGTCGCCCGGCACGGCCTCGTTGAGGTCGGGTTCCACGCGGTCGACGTGCGTGACCTCGTCGCCGATCTCCCGGAGCTCCTCCTGGAGGCCGCTCGGTCCGCCCAGCTCGTCGAAGAGCAGGTTGGCGGCGGTGTTGTCGCTGTGGCGGACGGCGGCGTCGCAGACCTCCAGCAGGGTCAGCCCGGTCCCGAGGTTCTCCTCCGCGACCGGGGCGTACTCCTGCAGGTCCTCCTCCGAGTAGGTGATGACCCGCTCCAGATCCTCGTCCGAACTGCGCCGCAGCACCGCGGCGGCCGAGAACGCCTTGTGCGTGGAGGCGTAGGCGAACCGGTCGTCGGCGTTGTGCGCGAGCGTCTCCTCGGTCCCGGTGTCGACCGCGAAGACGCCGAGCCGGGCGTCGTACCGCTCCTCCAGGGCGGCGAACCGCTCCGCGTACTCCTCCGAGGCCGACGGCGCGGACGAGGGCGACGCGGAGCTCTGGGGGGCGGCCTCGCCGGTCGTCGCGCAGCCGACCAGCGGGACGAGGGCCAACGCGGCGACCGCCGCGGTGCCGGCGATACGAGACAGGTGATGCGACATGGCGTGTGCGCCTTCCTTCCCCGATGGTGGGGTGTGCCGATGGGCCGGGCCCCGCCGCCGACCGGCGGCGTCCGGATGGGGCGTGCGTGCCGCGCGCACACGCACACCCCCGCCGGAGGGCCCGTACGCCGAATCCTCACCCAGACCGGGTCATGCTGTCCAAGACGCGAACGACGGTTTCCATGCGATGTCGGCATACTGTGTGGCCATGGACCTCGTCGGTGCCTGCCGGGCGTTCGTCAGCGTGAGCGACCGCGGTAGCTTCACCCTCGGCGCGGCGGCGGCACGCGTCCCCCAGCCCGTCGCCAGCCGCCGGATCGCCGCCCTGGAACGGCACCTGGGGGCGCGACTGTTCGACCGGTCGGCCCGCGGCGCCGCCCTGACCCAGTTCGGCCGGGACATGCTGCCGTCGGCCCGACGCCTGGTCGAACTGGCCGAGGCGATGGAGCACGACGCGGAGCGCGCCCGGCTGGCCCCCGTCCGGCTGGCCGTCCCCGACCTGTGCGCCACCCGGGACCTCGCCCGGCTGGACGCGGCGGCCCGCCGCGGGGGGCTGCACCTGGACTTCCACCCGGCGCCCCCGGAGCGGAGGGCGGAGCTGCTGCGCACCCAGCAGGTGCGCGCGGCGGTCACCGAGGTACCCGAGGACGAGGCGCGGTGGACGGTGCCCCTAGGTCTGGCGGGCGCCGAGGAGCCACGCGCCAGGACGGTCCACCTGGAATCGCTGCGTGCGGGGCGGGCGGACCGGACGCCGCCCCGGCGGGTGTGGATCCAGCCCGAGGACGACGTGCCGCACCTGCGCGACCGGATCCTGCGCGTGCGCGACACGGTCGGGCTGCGTCCGGCGCAGGTCACGGTCGCCTCGGCGCTGACCGCGGCCGCGGCGGAGGTGTTCGGGTCGCGCGACCTCCTCCTGTGCTCGCGCGCCCAGGCGGCCGAGCTGGGGCTGCACTGGCGGCCGGTCGGGGGACCGCGGCTCGTGCGCGGCTACGAGCTGCGTGCCGTGACGGGGGACGAGGCGGCGCGGATCCGCCAGACCCTGGGCGAGGACATCGCGCGCTGCCTGGGCGCCCGAGCGACGGAGGAGGACGGCGGATGAGCGACACGGCCCTGGTGCGGGAGTTGCGCGGGGAGCTCGACGAGGGCGGCCTGCGCGGATCGTTCCTGGTCCGGGACCTGGCCGACGGACGGGAGATCGGGATCGAGCCCGACCTGGAGTATCCCGTGTCCTCCGTGGTCAAGGTGCCCCTGGCCATCGCCGTTCTGGAGCTGGTCCGGCGGGGCGGGCTCGACGGCGCGGAACCCGTGGATGTCCGCCCCGAGGACGCGGGCGTCGCGGGGCCGTTCGGGCTCAGCCGGTTCCGGCACCCGGTTCGGATCTCCGTCGAGGACCTGATCTACCTCAGTCTCTGCCTGAGCGACAACAAGGCGGCCAACCTGCTGTTCGAGAGGGTGCCGCCCGCGGAGGTGGCCCGCGTGCTGCGGGAGTTCGGGATCGGCGGCGTCACCGTGCGGCACGCGATCCGCGAGCTCCGGGAGACGCCCGAGGACCACCTGGACCCGGCGGACGCCCACCTCGCCCACGCGCTGGCGATCAGGGCGGGCACCGCCGGGCGCGGCCACCCGGTCCCCCAGCTCGACGTCACCCGGACCAACGCCGCGTCCGCGCGGGCGTGCGTCGACCTGCTCGCGGCGCTGTGGACGCCGTCGACGGTCCCGGCCGAGGTGGCCGCGCACGTACGGGAGTTGATGGGCGCCAACGTGCTGCGGCACCGGTTGGCGCCCGACTTCTCCTCCGACTCCACGCGGTGGTCCTCCAAGACGGGAACGCTCCTCCACCTGCGCCACGAGATCGGCGTCGTGGAGCACGAGGACGGCCAGGCGTTCGCCGTGGCCGCCCTCACCGAGTCCGAGGTGTCGGCGGTCGTGCAGCCCGAGGCCGACGCGCTCATGGCGCGGGTGGCCCGCGCGCTGCGCGACCACCTGCGCGGCGGGGAGTCGGCGCCCCGGACCTACAGCACGGTCGCCCAGTAGGTCCAGAACGCCTGGCCGACCGCGCCGACGATCGCCAGCGCCCACACCGTGAGCACGACCGTGTGGTTGCGTGCCAGGACCTCCGCCGCGGGCCGGACCCCGGTCGGCACCGGCAGGTGGCCGGAGCGCGTGTTGTGCAGGGTCACGTACCAGAACAGCGGGACGGTCACCGCCCACACCACCATGCAGTACGGGCACAGGGCGCCGATCCGGTACAGGCTCTGGAAGATCAGCCAGTGCACGAAGACGACCCCGAACACCACCCCGGCCTGGAGCCCCAGCCAGAACCAGCGGCGCGGCTCCGCGCCCGCCAGGAGCGCGGCGCCGACGGTCGTGACCACGGCGAAGCAGGCGACGCCGACGATCGGGTTCGGGACGCCGAAGGCCTCGGCCTGCGGGGTGGCCATGACGGTGCCGCAGGAGAGGACGGGGTTGATACTGCACGAGGGGACGTGCCCGGGGTCGGCGAGCACGCGGATCCTCTCCACGAGCAGGGCCGCCGAGGCGGCGAGCCCGACGGCGCCGCCCAGGGTGAGCAGCCACGGCAGGGCCCGGCTGATGACGGTGACCCCGGAGCCGGGCGCGCTCATCCCGCCAGCTCCGCGTCGATCATCGCGGAGAGCACGTCGCGGCCGGGCATGCTCGGGGCGAGCCGCCCGTTGACGAAGATGGTCGGGGTGCCCTGGACGCCGAGGGCGACGCCGTCCTCGAAGTCCGACCGCACGCGGTCCCGGGTCTCGTCGGACTCCATGGTCCGGCGGAACTCGTCCATGTCCAGGCCCAGGTCCTCCGCGAAGCCGACGAACACCTCCGCCCGCGACTCCTGGGACTCACCCCACTCGGCCTGGGTCTCGTACATCCGGGCGTACATCTCCTCCAGGGCGCCCTGCTGGGCGGCGGCCTCCACCGCGGCGGCGGCCGGTTCGGAGTTGGTGTGCCCGGGCAGCGGGAAGTAGCGGATCACCACGTTGATCCGGCCGTCGTAGTCCTCGCGGATCCGTTCCATGGTGGGGAACTGGGCGCGGCAGGCCTCGCACTCGAAGTCGAGGAACTCCACGACCGTGACGGGGGACTCCTCCACCCGGTCGAGGTAGCGGCTGTCCTCGCGCACCAGCAGTTCGGCCGGTGCGGTGGGAACGGAGGTGGGATCGGCGCCGACGGGGTCGGCGGCCGGGGCGTCGGCGTCGCGGTCGTCGAGGAAGGCCAGGAGGCCGATGCCGAGGGCGGCGACGAGGATCAGGGCGAGGGTGATGCCGAGGTTTTTGCTCATGCGAATGTCCTGGGGTCAGGGGGCGTGCGCGGGCACGCCCGTCGGTCACGTCGGAGGCCACGCCCGTGTGGCGGGCATGGCTGACACCCCCGGTGGGGCGGGGGCGGGCGGTCCGTGTCCTAGACCCGCTGGACGCAGAGCAGCGTCAGGAGCCCGTGGCCGTGCGGGGCCGACGGGCGGTGGGAGTCGGCGCGCGACACCGGTCCGGGTCGCGGGGCCAGCAGGAGGGTGAGGGTGAGGGCGACACCGAGCGCGAGGAGGAACAGGGGCGACGCGGTGGTCAGCCCGTGGGCCTCGCCGGCCTCACACGGGTGCGGTGCGGTCGGGGCGGCGGCCTCGACGGTCTCCTGGACCTGGTCGGGGCAGTCCGCGACCACGAGCGACGAGGGCTCGGGGGCGGCGCTGTGGCACAGGGCGCACAGGAAGCACATGACCACCAGGGCGACCAGCGGCACCGCGAGGGTGCGCTGTCGTCGTGTGTGGGTGCGCCCGTCCATACCGGAAACCCTAGTCTCGACCCGGTGGCGGTCCGCACCGGGTGGCGGTGAGTTCTCCGGACGACGCACACGTTGACGGCGGCGGGGACGTCCGTACGCGGACCCCTCTCTCTCCTGATGCCTTCCGGTATCTCGGGAAAGCAAGCGCGAACCCCAGGCGTGCGGGGTCCACCAGTGCATTTCCGGTCATAACCTCGCGCTCAGCTCACGTCCGGCATTCACGTGCTCCGCGGCGGGCCTCGAGAACTCCGGGGTCCCGGACCGAGACGAGGGACCGACGGATAACCAAGTCGAGTCACGTTCGCATAACAGGGGTGCACGGTATTTGGTTTCGCCCCAACCGCCCGGAGTCCCGCGCCGGCTTCGATTTTCGACTCCCGGTAGTGACCTGGTGGTTCTTCGCCGGCCCACACGAGTTCGGACGCACGACCGTTCCACCGCTGTCCGAATGTGGCCAGATCCTTGACTGAAGATGGCGCCCACCATAATTTTTTACCCAATCAGCCAAGGGTTGAATTTGGAGGCCGAATATTTCCGCTCATCCCCCCTCGACGTCTCCACTGGAAGCCTATGAAGGGCTTGCCGGTCACTATGACGCGACATCGAGAACTTCCGACTACCACCGCTGGATGAACCTGTTCAGCGATCTCCTGAAAGAGTTCGGCGCTCCCGGAGAACGACTGGTCGACCTCGGCTGCGGCACCGGCAACAGCTCTGTGGAACTGCAGAAGAACGGATACAGGGTCACCGGCGTCGACCTCTCTCCCGCGATGGTGTCGGCCGCCGAGAGCAAAGAGGAGACGCAGGGGATCGATTTCCTCGTGGGCGGGTTGGCCGATCTTCCCCTCCCGTCCGGGAAATTTGACGCCGCAATTTCCGCGGGCGAGGTGTTCCACTACCTCTCCGGGGACGAGGAGTTGGACGCGGCCTTCGCCGAGGCCGCGCGGGTGCTGGTTCCCACCGGTCTTCTGATCGTGGAAGTGAACACCGAACTGTCCTTCCGCGTGCTCTCCCAGGCTCCCAACATCCGCAGATCCGACCACGGGTTCATCTCCTTCTCACCGCTGGCGCCGGCCGACTTCTCCCCCGGCGGGGCCATCGACCTCGAGGTGGACTCCTTCGCGCGGGTGGAGACCGACCTCTGGGAGCGTTCCGTCACACGGCACCGGCTGCGTCACCTGACCCACGAGCGAATCCTCGAGAGCATCGCCTCGGCCGGTCTGGAGTTCGTCTGCGTCCGAGGTTTCCACGCAGGGGCCCTGGAGGACGGCCTGGACAACGGAAGACACCCCAAGGCTCTGTACGTCGCCCGGCGTGCAGATTCCGTGGACTAACCACGGAAACCCCCCGTTGGAGCTTGGTTCCAACAGCTAAGGAGAAGGTCATGATCAAGATCGAGCCCGTCGAAGAGCTGACCATCATCATCATGTTCAGCGCCAGCTAGCATGGAACCCGAGGAGGTCGGTCCCCGAGCGGGCCCGGCCTCCTCATTTTTCCAGGGAGCACTACATTGAAGTACAGGTCAGCCAAGCACCTTGAATGCTTCTGGGATGCATCTGGTTTCTTTGTCAAGAACCCTATAACGAAGATCAAAATCAGCACCGACCCGATCACTGCGAGCGTCCTCTACAGATTTTCCGAGTTGCGATCCGTGTCTGACGTCGCGCAGGACCTGGAGTTGGATGAAAACGTCCTGGACAGTGCGGTGGCGACCCTTGCATCCCTCGGGTTCCTTGAATCCGAGGAGCAGGGTGAGGTCGGAGACCACACAGCGGGATTCGACGCCTGGGCACCATGGGGAAAGGAAGGTCTTTCCTTCCATTTCTCCACCAGGGACGCTCCTTTCACGGAGAGCACCGATGAGGTTCGGGAGGAGATCACAAAAGACCCGTCTCCTCCCGTTTTCAAGGAGTACAAGGACGCGGACAGGATTTTTCTCCCCCGATATCTGAAAGATCCCGGCCACTCCTACCAGGAGATCCTCTACCGGAGGAGAACCCATCGGGACTTCGTTGACGCGCCTGTCGGACGAGAGGTCTTCTCGACCCTCATGGCGATGACCTTCGGGGTGAAGGACTTCATCGACGCCCAGCAGTTCGGCGCCCTCATGCTGCGAACCAGCCCCGCCGGCGGCGCCCGTCACGAACTGGAGGCGTACACGGTCATCACCGACGTAGCCGGGATCGCTCCGGGGATATACCACTACAACGTCCGGGAGCATTCCCTGGAGCTGCTCCAGGAGGGCGAGTTCCGGGACCGTCTGACCCGTGCGTGCGACTCGCAGTCAGGGGTGGGCGAAGCGCCCTTCTCCGTGGTCCTGACCTCGGTCGTCGCACGCCTGAGCTTCAAGTACCGGCACCCGCGCGCCTATCGGGTCATGCTGATGAACTCCGGGCACCTCGGCCAGACCTTCGCCCTCACGGCGACGGCACTGGGGTTGGGCCCCTTCCAGACCGCTGCCTTCAACGACTCGGCCGTCGAGGAGCTGCTGGGCGTCGACGGGGTCCGGGAGACCGCGCTGTACGTCCTCTCCGCCGGTGTCCCCGCCGTGGACGCCAACGGGGACGCGGTGTTCTCCCACCCGCCGATGAGCCTGGAGGGCTCCCGGAAAGCCCGGTTCGAGTAGGCGCATGGACATCGACTCCTCACAGGCCAAGGACGATCCGTCGGTGGTGGGGTTGGGGGGAGCCTTCCACCGATTCTGGGTCGGACACACGTCGGCCAACCTCGGCGACGGCGTCCTGTTGACCCTCTTCCCGCTCATGGCCGCCGCCCTGACCTCCGACCCCCTCGCGGTGTCGATGCTGACCGTGGCGGCCTACACTCCCTGGTTGCTGTTCGGCCTCCACGCCGGGGCGCTGATCGACCGGATCGACAAGCGCCACGCCATGATCATCGGCAACGTCCTGCGCTGCGTGCTGCTCGGTGTACTGGCGGTGGTCTCCTGGTTCGGTCCGGTCCCCGTCTGGGGGTTGTGCCTCTTCGTCTTCGCCCTGGCGGTCTGCGAGGTCTTCCACGACGGTTCGGCCCGCGCGCTGCTCCCGGCGCTGGTTTCGCGGAGCCTCCTGATCACGGCCAACAGCCGCCTGCAGGGGACGCGTGTGGTGGCCTCGGATTTCCTCGGCGGCCCGCTCGCGGGGCTGCTGTTCGCCCTGTCCACGGGGACGGCGCTGCTGTTCAACGCGGGGGCCTACCTGGTGGGAGCACTGTTCCTGCTCTCCGTGCCGGTCGCGGCCCGTTCCCTCGGCGGGGAGGGGAAGGACGAAGGCGAGCGGACGCCGGGCACGGAACGCTCCTCACTGACCCGCGAGGCGCTGGACGGGCTCCGATACGTCAGGGACGACCGCGTCCAACGGGGGTTCGCCGTGGCCGCCGCCGTCTCCGGGTTCGCCACCGGCGGGGTGTCGGCCATCCTGGTGCTCTACGTCACCCGGACCCTCGGCGTTCCGGAAGCACTGTTCGGGGTCTACACGATGGTGTCCGCGGTGGGCGCGCTCGCGGCCTCGTTCCTGTGTGCTCCGTTGGGACGGTGGTGCGGCCACGGACCCCTGCTCGTCGTCGCCCACGTTCTCGGGGGCGGGGTCCTGCTGACCATGGGACTCTTTCCCGACGTCGTCGTGGGAGCCCTCGCACTCGGGGTGTTCGGCCTGGCGGCGACGACGATCTCCGTGAGCGCCGTCTCCATCCTTCAGGCGGTGACGCCGGAGCCGATTCTGGGGCGCGCGTCCATGGCCCGCATGCTCCTCGCCCAAGCCTCCGTCCTCCTGGGCGTCTTCGCCGGCGGCCTGTTGGGAGGGTTCGGGCTTCACACGCCGTTCGTCGTCGGAGGAGCCCTGCTCGTGGCAGCACCTGTGGTGTTCGGCCGCGTGTTCCGGGAGGGAGCGGAGCGCGCCGCGGTGTGACCGACTCCCGACCCGGGTTCGGCACGGCCTCCCCAGGGGGCCTCTCCGCGTTGTGGTGTGTCCCGCGTTCTTCGGCGTCGCTGGCGTGGCACGCGAAAGGGGCGCTCACCTGGGTGAGCACCCCTCAATCTGTCGGGACGGCGGGATTTGAACCCACGACCCCTTGACCCCCAGTCAAGTGCGCTGCCAAACTGCGCTACGTCCCGTACCGCTGGCCGGACACCGCCTCCGGTGCCGCCAACAGGTGAAACCCTATCGCATCCCCGAGCGCGCTCGAACCGCTCAGCCCCCGGTGAGGGCACGTGGGGCGGGGCTCACTCCGCCCCCTCCCCCGCGGCGTCCTCCTCGACCAGGGTGCGCGCGAACCAGTCCGCCGCCGCGTCGGCCACCTGGTCGAGCGCCCCGGGCTCCTCGAACAGGTGCGTGGCGTACGGGACGACGTGCACCTCGTGCGGACCGCCCAGCCGCCGGGCGGCGATCTCGTTGAGCGCCAGCACCTGCCGGTCGGCTCCCCCGACCACGAGCAGGACCGGCGCGCGCACGCGGGTGAGCGCCGCGCCCGCGAGGTCGGGGCGGCCCCCTCGGGACACGACCGAGCCGACCAGGTCCGGGTGGTCCGCCGCGGTCCGCAGCGCGGCGGCGGCCCCCGTGCTCGCCCCGAACAGGCCGACCGGCAGCTCCCGTGTGTCCTCGCGCCCGCGGAGCCAGGTCACCGCGCCCGACAGCCGTCCCGTCAGCAGGTCGATGTCGAAGCGCTGCTCGGCGGTGATGCGGTCGATCCGCTCCTCGGCCTCGGTCAGCAGGTCGAACAGCAGCGTCGCGAACCCGCTGTCCTGGAGGACGGAGGCCACCAGGCGGTTGCGGGGGCTGTGCCGCGAACTGCCGCTCCCGTGGGCGAAGACCACCACGCCGGAGGGCGCGTCGGGCGTCGCCAGGTTCCCGCCGAGTGACACCCCGGCCGTCTCCACGGCCACCTCGTGCTCGGCCATGGCGGGTTCCCCCTCCCGGAGCGCCGCGCGTCCGGCCGTGCCGGACGCGACCGCGTTCGTCGAACGGCTCCTGTAGAGACCGCTACCCGGCTCCGGGCGGACCACACCCGGCCGTGCCCGGCACGGTCAGTACGACGAGATGTGCACGTGGTCGTAGTGGTTCTCGGTGACGCTGCCGCGGTCGTTCATCGCGACCCACTGGCGGTTCTGCGCGTGCCAGATCCGCTGTTCCCAGATGACGTACTTGACGCCGAGCCGGTCGACGTTGTCGATCGCGTACTGGGCGATCTGGTTGCCCACGCTCCGGTTCCCGCCGGAGGGGTGGGTGCCGATCACGGCGAGCATGAAGTCGCAGGCCTGCCCCGACCCGTGGTCGTCGTTGCTGTTGCGGGCGCACCCGACCTCGTAGGGGACGCCCACGTTGAGGATCACCTCGTCGCGGATGGCCGCCATGCGCGGGGTCGCGCCGTCGAAGCCCCAGCCGCGCACGCTGTCCGGGACGGTGCCGGTGGTCGGCGTCGCGGGCGCCTCGGGGACCTGCTGGGCCTCGTACTCCTCGATGAGGGCCTCGACCTCGTCGCGCTGGCCCTCCAGGTCCTCGATGAGTTCCTGAGCCTCGGTGAGCTCGTCCTGGGCCTCCCGCGCGATCTCCGCGCGTTCCTCCTGGAGGGCGACCAGGTGGGAGATCTGACCGGCCTGGCTCCGGCCGACCTGCTCGACCATGGCGACGTCCGTGAAGAACTCCTCGGGCTCGCTGCTGAACACGACGTCCAGCGTGGGGTCGAAGGCGGTGCCCATGTACTGCCCGGCGGCGATCCGCGCGACTCCGGACCGGGACCGCTCCAGCTCCCCCTCGACCTCCTCCAGGTCCTCCTGGGCCCGCTCGGCGCGCTCCTCGATCTCCTCGAACTGGAGGAGCTCGCCGTCGTAGGTCTCCTCCAGCTCCTCGGCGCGGGCGTTGAGCTCGTCGATGTCGAGGTCCTCGGGGTCCGCGTGGGCGGCCTGGGGGACGGCGACGACCGCCGCCGCGCACAGGGCGACCGCGACGAGGCGGGTGCCGCGTGGGGGCCGGACGGAGGGCGTTCCGGGTTTGCGAGTCATGTCAGCTCCATGAGTGGTACCGCTGGCGAACCCGCGCGTGGGTGAGGAGGTCGGGGGCCGGGATCCGTCTCCCTCCGCGCACGTCGGCTCACGGAATGGTGCCTGTGGGGCGAGGGGTACTCCGCAGACCATACGAGATACGGGCGTCATATGCCTAATGCCGGGAATATCCACGCAGCTCAGCGCGCGAGCCGTGACCTGGAGGAACGCCGGAACGGCGGCGGTGTCCACCCTACGGAGCCCGGCGCGCTCCGACGAGTCGGCCGCCCGACCAGGCCACCCGGTGCGGGCGCTCCTCGACCGGTACGCTCGCGAGCCCGGCGCACGGGCCGACGCCGAGGCGCCGGGCAGCCGCGTCGTCCGGGTCCACTTCGCCGCCTTCCCCAGCCCCGATCCCGCCGACGCGCGGAACCGGACGTGAGCCGCCGCGCCCTGTCCGCGCTGTTCCTCACCGGCGCGCTCATGGTCCTCGCGGCAGTGGTCCTCGCGGCGCTGGTCCCCCGGCCCCGTCCAGGAGGGGACGCCGACGCCGAGGGCGGCTACCTGCCCCGCCTGCACGCGGGCTGGAGGGCGGTGTGGGGCGACCCGACCCTGCGGACGCTCGTCGTCATGATCATGGTGACCAACCTGGTCGACACGGCGGTGACGACGATCGCGCTGCCCCTCCGGGTGCGCGGGCACGGCCTCGGCCCCGAGGCCGTGGGGCTCGTGGCGGGGGTGCTCGGCGGCGGCTCGGTCCTCGGATCCTTCGTCGCGGTCTGGGCGGCCCTCCCGCCTCCCGCGTCACCAACCTCTCAGGTCAGTACACCTAGCCGCCGTGCGCGGCCCCGGCGTGCGCCGCGGCCTCGGCCTTCAACGCTGCGAAGTCGCGCGCGAGGCCGCGCAACAGGACGGCCACCGCCCGTGCCGTCTCCTGACCGTCGACGGGCGCGTGCCCGAAGAGCAACCGGTAGTGGATCAGGGAGGCCAGGGTGTCGACCGCCAGGGTCAGGTCGACGTCGTCGCGCAGGTCGCCCCGGTCGCGTGCCCGCTCCAGGGTGTCGCGGACCGCGGCCCGCGGCGGGTCGAAGAGCGTCTCCATGAACCGGCGGTGCAGATCCTCGTCGCCGGAGCAGTCGGCGAGCAGCGGGGTGAGGAACTCCGGGCCCATGCAGCGAAAGGTCCGCGCGAAGAGGGCGAGCGCCTCGTCCAGGTCGCACAGCGTGCACCCGGACCGGGGCGGCTCGACGTCACCCATGCGCCGCTCCAGCTCGGCGAGGACGAGCAGTTGGCGGTTGGGCCAGCGCCGGTAGACCGCCGCCTTGCTCACCCCGGCGCGGCGGGCCGCCTTCTCGATCGCCAGACTCCGGTATCCGTCCTCCTCCAGGAGCTCGGACACCGCGTCCAGCACCGCCGAGTCGATGTGCGTGTCGCGGGGCCGTCCGCCCGCGACGGAGCGCTGACCCATTGACTCCCCGTCCCTCCCGACCTAGGATTCGATTCGATCCGTATCGTATCTAAACTGAACGCCGAGGGCAACCATGCCGACCCACGTACCCGCACGAGCGACCCGGCGCCAGTGGCTCGGGCTCGGACTGCTCACCCTGCCGCTGTTCGTCCTGGCCATCGACACGAGCGTCCTGTTCCTGGCGGCTCCCCACATCGACGCCGACCTCGATCCCACGCCCGCCCAGTGGCTGTGGGCGATGGACGTCTACGGATTCGTGATCGCCGGCCTGCTCGTCACCATGGGCTCGGTCGGTGACCGCATCGGCCGCAGACGCCTCCTGCTCATCGGATCGACCGCCTTCGCCGCCGCGTCGCTGTGGGCGGCCCTGGCCAGCGACCCCCTCGCGCTCATCGCCGCGCGCGCCGCCCTGGGAGCGGCGGGCGCCTCCCTCATGCCGTCCACGCTCGCCCTCATCCGCACGATGTTCCGCGACGAACGCCAGCGCACGACGGCCGTCGCGGTGTGGATGACGACGTTCTCCGTCGGCGTGGCCCTGGGCCCGCTCGTCGGCGGCGCCCTGTTGGAAGTGTTCCGGTGGGGCTCGGTGTTCCTCGTCGCCGTTCCGATCATGGCGGTCGTGGTCCTCCTCGGCCCCGTCCTGCTTCCGGAGAGCCACGCCCCGTCCAGCGCCCGGATCGACGCGGTCAGCGTCGTCCTTTCGATCGCGGCCGTGCTCTGCCTGGTGTACGGGCTCAAGGCGCTGGTCGACTCGGGGCCGGAGGCCGTCGACGCGGTGGTTCTCGCCGCGGGACTCGTCCTGGGCTCCGTCTTCGTCCGCCGGCAGCGCGTCGTCACGTCCCCGCTGGTGGACCCCGCCCTGTTCCGGTCCCGGAGCTTCCGCTCCGCGCTCACCCTGCTCGTCGTGGGCGTCTTCACCGTCACCGCGGTGAACTTCCTGGTCCCGCAGTTCCTCCAGTCCGCCGCCGGGATGTCCCCGCTGCGCGCGGGCCTGCTCACCGCGCCCATCGCCCTGTCCGCGATCGCCGGATCGCTCGCCGCGCCCGCCCTGGCCTCCCGTTGGGGAGCGGCGGCCGTGGTGACCGGGGGCGCGGTGCTCTCCCTGACCGGCTACCTGCTCCTGACCGGAGCCGATCCGGCCGGTCCACTGTGGCCTCTGGTGACGGGCGGCGCCCTCGCCGTGCTCGGACTGAGCCCGACGACGGTGCTGACGACCGACCTCGTAGTCGCGTCCGCGCCCGAGGAGCGCACCGGCGCGGCGGCGGCACTCTCGGAGACCGGTGGGGAGCTCGGTGTGGCGCTCGGCATCGCGGTCATGGGCAGCCTGGTGAACGCGGTCTACCGGCTGCGCGTGGGCGACCTGCTGCCGGATGGTCTGACCGCCGGGACGGCCGCGTCGGCGCGGGAGGGGATCGGGGCGGCCCAGGAGGCCGCCGCAGCGCTGCCGCCAGAGGCCGCCGCAGCGGTGGTCACGGCCGCCCGCACGGCCTTCGCGACGGCCTTCTCCACCGTGGGGTGGGTGTGCGCCGTCCTCACCGTAGGACTGGCGGCGGTGGCCCTGGTCGGACTGCGCCCGGAGCGGCCAGAACTCGCAGGGCGCCGCTGACCCGGCCCCGGTCGGCGCCGCTTCCACCGGCACCCCACCCACGGTCGAGGAACACCACCGCCCGAGTCCGACCGTCGCCTGGGGCGT
Organism: Nocardiopsis sp. NPDC049922; assembly: GCF_040660275.1. Classification (NCBI taxonomy): domain Bacteria; kingdom Bacillati; phylum Actinomycetota; class Actinomycetes; order Streptosporangiales; family Nocardiopsidaceae; genus Nocardiopsis; species Nocardiopsis sp. NPDC049922. Next base: position 29,239 of record NZ_JBFAME010000002.1, read on the forward strand.
CCTCGTCTGCGGCGTCAGGCCCGCGTGGTGACGCGGATCTTGGACTGCCCGTGCGGCCGTTCCTCCCAGTCCTCCATGAACCGGGCGGCGAGCCCGTGCCGCTCCGCCAGGGAGAGGAGCGTGCTCGTCCGGTAGTAGAAGTCCTCCCGCAGGACGTGGTGCTCCGTCCCCTCGGTGCGGTCGAAGGTGAAGTCGAAGAAGCCGCCGGGGGCGAGGACGCGTCCCACGTGGGCCAGGCACTCGTCGATCACCGCGACGGGCGAGTGCGAGAAGACGCTGTGCGCGTGGACCACGTCGAAGTGGTGGTCGGGCAGGAAGTCGAAGGTGAGGTCCCGGGTGACGGTCAGGTGGGGCAGCTTGGCCTGGAGCCCGTGTTCGACCAGTGTCTTCTTGGCCTCGATCATGATGTCGGGGGAGATGTCGATCCCGTAGTAGCCGCCCTCGTCCAGGTACGCGATGATGTGCCATCCGGCCCTGAGGTTCCCACATCCGATGTCCAGGAGCTTGTGCTCCGGCCGCAGCCCGTGCTCGACCAGGTAGTCGAACTGCATCTTTCCGAGTGCGATCCACCGCTCCTCGCTGTGGCTGCCCACGGCGGACTTCGGGTCGCGTGCGGTGTCGGAGGCCATCACCGCCCGGTAGTAGGCGACGTGGTCCCTGTGGATCAGTCTCAGACGCAGGTCCCGTGCGCCACGCCGCGCGTAGGGCAGGATCCGGTTCGGATGGCGCACCGCGTAGCGGATCCTGTGCAGCCAGGACGCGCGGTTGGTGTGGAGGGAGGCGACTGTCCTCGTCGACATGGGCGCCCCTTCCCTTCGTGTTCGAAGCGTCACTTTACGTGCGGCACTTCGGTTATAACGGGTGAGGGGTTCTTCGCCGGGGACCTCTGCTGGCGGGTCGCCTCGACCGAAGCGTTCGCCCCGCCCCGGCTGGAACGCGCCGAGGTCACCGGAGTCTCCCGCGACGCCGTGCCGCACCCTGCTTCTCATCTCAAAGCAGCCACAGACAGTGCGGCTGAGCAGGTCCGGTTCAGTTCAACAGTCGAAAGACGAACCCGGCGACGGTTGCCCCCAGCACCGCCCCCACGATGGTCTGGGCCGGTGTGTGGTCCCCGAGCCGCACCCGCGACCATCCCACCAACGCCACCACGGGAACCGTGACCGCCGTGAAGGAGCCGTAGGTCAGCATCAGGAGAACGGCCGTACCCCCGGCCACCGCCGTGTGCACGGAGACCTTCCACCGGGCGGCGACCGTGATGGTGAGGGTGACGACCAGGGTGACCAGCATCGCGGCGACCAGAGCCAGCATCGCCCCGGGTGCGTCCAGGACGAGCAGGGTCGCGATACCGGCGATCACACAACCGAGGATGATCGACAGCGGAACGAGCCGCTGCTTGCGGTCCCCCACGTGGTGATCCGTCCACCACCCCAACCGGGCGCCGACGATGAGGAGCCCGTAGGGGACGATGCCGCAGAACAGGGCGGCCAGGATGCCCCAGCCAAGACCGATCAGTCCGGGTGCGGCGTACCACCCGACGGCCAGGAGGATGACGATCACCAGGACGCCCGGTGCGCAGACCTCGGTGACGACGCGGGCCGCTCGGTCGACGGGGGTGCGGGTCGGTGTCGCGGTCATGGCTGAGCGGGCTCCTGGAGTTCGGTCGTGGGCGGTGGGAAAGCCGCAGCGAGTCCACGGACGGGCCGGGAACGGTAGGCGCGCGGTGCGAGTGCGCCGTCCTCGATCTCGACGACGTACCGATGCAGGCGCAGGCGGGTGTCCAGAGTGAGGACGGCCTGGTCAAGGCTACGTCAGGGTCCTGTCCGCTGATCACGGCCCATCCGTCCACGATCGGATCCTCGGACATCATGGGATGGTGTCCGAGAGGGCGGACCAACGCCCCGGGGCCGGGAACGTGGCGGACGGGTGCCCGCGGCGCTGGTCCGACCGAACACGGCACCGGCCGTCACGACCACGCCCACCAGGGATCACGCCCTGGTCGGCGCGCCGTGACGGCCGGGTCCGGCTACCCGCGCGGCGCCGGTGGTCTCACACCGGTGACCGCCAGGGACGACCCCCGTCCGCCTCACCGCGAGCCAGGCCCGCGTGCATGAGCGCGATCACCGCGTCGAGATCGTCGCCCTGGTGCGGGTCCTCGGCCACCCGGTTGCGGCGGCGCTGACCGCACCCCGCGCACGCGTGGACGATCATGTGGCCCTTGGCGGAGTGGTACTCCACGGCCACCGGACGCATCAGCGCGCGGCACCGGTGGGCACGGTCTCCGGGCACCACGTCCACGTGCAGGGAGTACAGGCACACCGGACAGTGGTTGCGGTAACCGCCGTTGGCCAACGGCGCGACCGCGGCGGCGCAGTGGGCGCAGGTGAAGCCGGTGTTCTCGGTTGTTCTGCTGATGGTGCTGCTCCTCGGCGAGTTGAAAAGGATCTTCAACTGCGAGGCGCAGGGTTCCGTTCGTTCTCCCCCCGCCCTGCGGGGGTCCCAGGCTTGACCGGTCAGGGACGCGATTCACCGCCGGAGGCGATTACTTCCGATTCCTGTCGACGCCGATCCCAGGGGCGGTGTGCCCCGGGGGTGCGTCGTCCGGCCGGGTTTGTGTGTCTGTCCCGGCCACCGTCGCGCGGGCCTCCCCACGCGCCACCGGTAGGTGTGGGTCCGGTCTCACTGACGTGGGCGTCGTCCCCTGTCAGGCAGCACCCGTGGTCTTCAGGTCAGCGTGGATCACGCCACCCTCCTCTCGGCTCCGCTGGTCGATGCCGCCCCTGCGACCACCAGCGGACGTCGGGGCGACACCCCAGAATAGGCCAGGCGTGCGCACCACACCGGCCATGAGGTCTGCAAGAGCCCGCAACGCCTGCCCGGGTCGCCTGGTTCGCCGAGGAAGCCGACCCCGAACACCGATCGGCCGAGCCTCGCCCGCCCGCGCACAGATGCACGACGAGTACGCCTGGGTTGGTCGGGTCAGGGGGCGAGTTCCGCGGTGATGGCGCCGCGGAGGAGGTGGCGGGCGCGTTCCAGGGTGAGGCTGCCGCTGAGCCAGCGTTTGCTGAGCCCCTCGACGAGGGCGGTGAGTCGGGCGGCGGCCTCCTCCGGTGAGGCGTCGGGGGCGGCGTGGCCAGCCTGCTGGGCGTTGTGGATGAGGTCGCCGATGTAGTCGTTCCAGCTGTCGGTGGTGGCGCGCAGTTGTGGGCGCAGTTCCGGCTGGAAGACGGCGGTGGAGCGCAGTTCCCCCCAGGCGGTGCTGTTCTCGACGACGGCGGGGGTGTCCTGGAGTTCGAGGAGGAGCGTCTCTTCCAGGTGGCCGCGGGGGTCGGCGTCGGGGTCGCTGGACGGGTGGGTGTAATGCTCGGCGCGGGCGTTGATGAAGTCGAGAGTGTGGGCGAGCAGCCCGGCCCGGTCACGGAAGTGGTAGTAGATCAGGGAGGTCGACACGTCAGCCTCCTGGGCGAGCTCCTCCACACGCAGGCCTCTGATGCCGCGCTGCGCGATGACACGGGCGGCGGCTCGCAGGATGACGGTACGGCGGGCGGACACGGATTCGTCCCCTTCCGTTCGATGGGAGTGGTGGTGGGTGCAATGCTACAGTTGCCCCTGACTGAAATTTCAGTCAGGATCATGTCCGTGCTGAGAATGGGAACCGTGTCATGAGCAGACCGCAGCGGCGAAGCGTACTCAAGGCCGGCATGGCCGTCCTGGCCGGCGCGGGGCTGACGGCCTGCGCCCCGGGCCAGGAGGAGACCGCACCCGGGCGGAGGCGTGCCGAGTGGTTCATGCCCGCGGAGACACACGAGCATGTGCGCACGTTCATGTCCTGGCCGCCGCTGGACTCGGTATGGGAGGACATGGCCAGGGACGTCCAGGACGACATCGCGGGCATCGCCCGGGCGCTGTCGGAGTTCGAACCCGTGGTCATGCTGGCCGCCGCGGAGGAGGCCGGGGCCGCCCGCCGGGCCTGCGGATCCGGGGTCGAGGTGATCGAGGTGGCCACCGACGACCTGTGGATGCGTGATACCGGCCCGACCTTCGTCGAGGGCCCCCAAGGGCTGGCCGGCATCGACCTGCACTTCAACGGTTGGGGCGGCAAGCAGCAGCACGGACATGACGCGCAGGTCGCCCGCGCCGTCCTGGAGTACGCCGACGTCCCCCGCGTCGACGCGCCCCTGGTGGGGGAAGGCGGCTCACTGGAGGTCGATGGACACGGCACCCTCCTGGTCACCGAGAGCTCCCTGGTCAACGCCAACCGCAACCCCGGCCTGAGCCGCGACGCGATCGAGGACTCCCTCAAGGACCTGGTCGGCGCCGACAAGGTGATCTGGTTCACGGGCGTCAAGGGTCGGGACATCACCGACTACCACGTCGACTCCCTGGCCCGCTTCGGCGAGAACGGTGTCGTCCTGCTCAGCCGCGCCTGGGACGGCGACGGACCCGATGTGTGGACCCGTGCCTACGACCAGGCTCGCGGTGTGCTGGAGAACGCGACCGACGCCCGGGGCCGGACGTTCGAGATCGTCGACCTTCCCGAACCCGACCCCGCCACGCTCGGCCGCCGCGGCGAGGACTTCCTCGGCTCCTACGCCAACTACTACCTCGCCAACGACGCCGTCCTCATCCCCCGATTCGGCGACCGCGACGCCGACGGGCGGGCCGCCGCCATCATCGGCGACCTCTACCCCGACCGCGAGGTCGTCCAACTGGAGATCCACACCATCGCCGAAGGTGGTGGCGGCATCCACTGCGCCACCCAACAACAGCCCCGAACCTGAGCCGGCCCCGGACACGCGAAAGGGGCGCTCACCTGGGTGAACGCCCCTCATCTGTCGGGACGGCGGGATTTGAACCCACGACCCCTTGACCCCCAGTCAAGTGCGCTGCCAAACTGCGCTACGTCCCGTACCGCTGGCCGGACACCGTCTCCAGTGCCGCCAACGGGTGAAACCTTACCGCACTTCCCGGGCGGCTCGCACCACGGTATGGGCGCTGTGCCCGCGATCCGCGCCGCTCCGGCGCCCGAACCGCACCCGCCGCGGCGGGCACCCCACGCGACACGGGCCGTTCCCGTGGTCGCGACACACCCCGAGGCGGAATATCAGGCCTCATCCAGTTCGTCCACGTACTCCCGTGCCCGCGCGAGGTCGTCCTCGCCGAACACCGCGATGCCGTGGTCGCGCAGCAGCCGCGCGGTGACGCCCTCGCCCGGAATCCGCCGCCCGGTGAAGGTCCCGTCGTAGACCTCGCGACCGCCACAGGACGGGCTGCCCTGCTTGAGCACCGCCACGGCCACGTCCCGCGCGCGGGCCATGGCCAGGGCCGAACGCGCACCGGCGACGAACGCCTCGGTCACGTCCTCGCCCTCGGGGGTGAGGATGCGCGCCGTGCCCGCGAGCACGTCGGCGGCGGTCGCCCCGGGCTCGATCTCGGCGGGCGGTCGCGGGACGGGCAGTCCGCCGGCGACCTCCGGGCAGTGCGGGACCAGCCGCCCCTCCTCCCGCCACCGCACGAGCACGTCGTCCGCGACGGTCTTGGCGCGCCCGTCGTAGCGCACCTTCCGGCCCACCAGACACGAACTGATCAGCACCCTGCGCATGGTCCCCCTCCGCTCCCACCGCCACGGTACCGCCCGCCAGATCGAGCACACCGCGCGAGGCACACCCGAAGGCCACGAACGGCATGCGATCCGCCACCCTCGGTGATAATCGGAGGAGGGCACCACGAGGGGGGACCGTGACCGACGAGCAGGACGGCCGCCGACCGACGCTGTCCACCGACCACCGGACGACCCGCAGGGCCGTCGCCGCGTCCGCGATCGGCAACGCGACCGAGTGGTACGACTTCGGCGTCTACAGCTACCTCGCCGTCACGATCGGCGCGGTCTTCTACCCGTCGCAGACCCAGGGTGTACAGCTCGTCGCCACTTTCACCACGTTCGCCGCCGCCTTCCTCGTCCGTCCGCTCGGCGGGATGTTCTTCGGGCCGCTCGGCGACCGGGTCGGCCGCAAACGCGTCCTCACCCTCACCATGCTGCTCATGATGGTGAGCACCCTCTCGATCGGGCTCATCCCCTCCGCCTCCGCCATCGGCGTCGCCGCGCCCCTCCTCCTGCTGACCGCCCGCATGCTCCAGGGCTTCTCCACCGGCGGCGAGTACGGCGGGGCCACGACCTTCATCACCGAGTACGCGCCCGACCGCCGCCGGGGATTCCTGGCCTCCTGGCTGGAGTTCGGCACGGTCAGCGGCTACGTGGGCGGCGCAGCCGCCGTCACCGTGCTCACCCTCGCCCTCGGCTCCGACACCATGCTCACCTGGGGCTGGCGGATTCCCTTCCTCCTCGCCCTCCCCCTGGGTGCCGCCGGACTCTACCTGCGCCTGCGCATCGACGACACTCCCGTCTTCACCCACAACACCTCCGGATTCGCCCGCGACGCCCACGGCGCGCGCCGCACCGGCCAGTTCCGCGCGACCGTCGTCGACCAGTGGCGCGCCATGGTGCTGTGCGCGGGTCTGGTGATGGTGTTCAACGTCAACAACTACACGGTCACCGCCTACCTGCCGACCTACCTCGACACCGAGCTCGGGCTCGACACCGCCCTCGGTCTCACCCTGACCCTGGCGGCGATGGCGCTCATGCTGTGCTCCGTCACCGTGGTCGGCCGCCTCGGCGACCGCGTCGGGCGCCGACCCGTCCTGCTGTCCGGGTGCGTGTGCTCACTCGCCCTGCCCCTGCCGGCGTTCTGGCTGATGCAGCGGGGCGAACTGGTGCCGATCGCCGTGGGCGTGGTGCTCCTGGCCGTCACCCTGGTCCACTTCTCCGGGACCGCACCCGCCACCCTCCCGGCGTTCTTCCCCACCAGCGTCCGCTACGGCGCGCTGGCGATCAGCTTCAACGTGTCGGTGGCGCTGTTCGGCGGCACCACACCGCTGGTGTCGGAGACACTGGTCGACGTCACCGGCGACCTCTACGCACCCGCGTGGCCGGTGATGTGCGCCGGCGCGGTGGGGCTCGTGGTGGTGTGGCGGATGCGGGAGAGCGCGAACCGTCCGCTGCCGGGGGCCCCGGCCATGCCCCTACCGCCGCGCCGCCCCACCGGCCGCCTCAACCCGCCCCGCCCGCGGCCGACGGGCGACACCGCGCTGGCCGCCCCGGGCAACGTGCACCGCCTGGCCTGACCGGGCGGGAGCGCACACGGCGCGGGGGCCGCCCGGATCGGACGGCCCCCGACACACGCGGACGCGGACGCGGTCTAGCGTCGACCGCGCGGCTTGCGGTCCGGACGCACGCTGCCCTTCGAGGCGCGCCCCGCCGTACCGTTCTTCTTCTCGCGGATGCGCATGCTGATGTGCACCGGCGAGCCCTCGAACCCGAAGTCCTCGCGCAGGCGCCGCTCGATGAAGCGCCGGTAGTTGTCCTCCAGGAACCCGGTCGTGAACAGGATGAAGTGCGGCGGACGCGCGCCCGCCTGGGTCCCGAACAGGATCTTGGGCTGCTTGCCGCCGCGCACCGGCGGCGGGGTGGCCGCCACCAGCTCCTTGAGCCAGTTGTTCAGCTGGCCGGTCGGGATCCGCTGCTCCCAGCCGCGCAGGCTCGTCTCGATCGCGGGAACCAGCTTCTCCATGTGGCGACCGGTCTTGGCCGAGATGTTCACCCGCGGCGCCCAGGAGACCCGCGACAGCTGGCGGTCGATCTCCTTCTCCAGGTAGACGCGGCGCTCCTCGTCGAGGACGTCCCACTTGTTGAACGCCAGCACCAGGCCGCGCCCGGCCTCCACGACCTGCTCCACCACCCGGATGTCCTGCTCGGCCAGGGGCTCGCTGACGTCCATCAGCACGACGGCGACCTCGGCGCGCTCCAGCGCGGTCCCGGTGCGCATCGTCGCGTAGTAGTCGGCGCCCTGGAGGGCACGGAACCGGCGGCGGATACCGGCGGTGTCGATGAACTTCCAGGTCTGGCCGCCGAGCTCGATCAGTTCGTCGACCGCGTCGCGCGTGGTCCCGGCCACCGAGTCCACGACCACCCGGTCCTCGTCGGCCAGCCGGTTGAGCAGGCTGGACTTGCCGACGTTGGGGCGCCCCAGCAGCGCGATCCGGCGCGGGCCCCCCTCGGCGTCGCTCTCGGACTCGCCCTCGGGCCGTTCGGGGAAGGCGGCCACGACCGCGTCCAGCAGGTCACCGGTGCCCCGCCCGTGCAGGGCGCTGATCGGGTACGGCTCCCCGACGCCCAGGTTCCACAGCGCCAGCGCGTCCGCCTCCTGCATACCGCCGTCGACCTTGTTGGCGGCGAGTACGACGGGGCGCTTGGTGCTCCGCAGGACCCGTGTGACGGCGGCGTCGGCGTCGGTGATGCCCACGGTCGCGTCGACGACGAACAGGATCACGTCGGCGGTCTGCGCGGCGTACTCGGCCTGCCGGGCGACCATGGCGGCCAGACCGCTCACGCTGGTCTCCCAGCCGCCGGTGTCGACCAGGGTGAACCTGGTGTTCTGCCACTCGGCGTCGTAGGCGACCCGGTCGCGGGTCACGCCCGGAACGTCCTCCACGACGGCCTCACGGCGGCCGAGGATCCGGTTGACGAGGCTGGACTTGCCCACGTTGGGGCGGCCGACCACGGCGACCACGGGCGCGGGGGCGGTCTCCACGCCCTCCTCGCCCTCGTAGCCGACATCGGAGACGTCGAAGTCTGTCATCTGCTGCTCCCGGTACTGGGTCCCCGCGCGCCCAGGACGCGTGCCGCGAGGACTCGACATGGTCGCCCGACCCGGCCCGAGGGCGCGGTGTCGGACGTGATGGCACGGGCACCCGCGGCGCCCGTGTGATGGTGTCGGCGGACCTACCGGTCCCGTGCCTCGTCCACGAGCTTGACGACCAGCGCGATGACCTCGTCCAGGGTCAGCCCGGTGGTGTCGAGCTCGGTCGCCGAGTCGGTCCGCGTCAGCGGCGAGTGCGCCCGGCTGGAGTCCAACCGGTCCCGCCGGGCCAGGTCGGCCTGGGTCCCGGCGACGTCGCCGGTCCGGACCTCCCTGCTGCGGCGATGGGCGCGTGCCTCGGCGCTGGCGGTCAGGAAGAGCTTGACGGGGGCGTCCGGCGCGACGACCGTGGTGATGTCACGGCCCTCCACGACGATGCCCGCGCTCTCGGCCCTGGCGGCGGCGATGATCTCCCGCTGGGTGCGCACCAGCAGGTCGCGCGCCTCGGGGACGGCGGACACGGCCGAGACGTTGTCGGTCACGTCCTTGCCGCGGATCTCGGCGGCCACGTCACGGCCGTCCACGGTCACGGTGGGGGCCGACGGGTCGGTGCCCATCGTGATCACCGGACGCTCCACGGACGCCGCCACGGCGGCGGCGTCGTGCACGTCCACACCGTTCTCCAGCATCCACCAGGTCAGCGCCCGGTACATGGCGCCCGTGTCGAGGTACCGGAGGTCGCGCGCCTTGGCCACGCCCTTCGACGTGCTCGACTTGCCCGACCCGGAGGGACCGTCGATCGCGATGACGATGCCCTCGGTGCTGCCCTGCGCGCTCACTGGACCTGACTCCCGCGTACGTTCACTTCTGCCGACGCCCCAGCGTACCCGCGCGCGAACGCGCTCCGGTACGCCAGCCGCCCCCCGGGGACCCGGATCACAGGCCCGGATGGACCGACCAGCCGCCGTCCGCCAGCGCCCGCGCGATCATGCCCTCCGCCTCGGGCAGCACGTACAGCTGACACACACCCAACGGCAGCCCCGGTGTGTGCTCGATCCGCACGTCCTCGATGTTGACCCCCGCCTCCGCCGCGGCGGCGAACAGGCGGCCCAGCGCCCCCGGCTCGTCCGGGATGACCACCGGCACCACCGTGTAGGAGGGCCGCCGCACCTCGCCGTGCTTGCCCGGGATGCGCCCCTGGCCGCCGCACCCCCGGGCCAGGACGTCGCGGACCGGCGCGAGCGGCGCCTCGGCCGAACCGTCCGGCTCCCCGCCGAGCGCGCGGAGGGCGTCCGCCGTCGCGGCCAGATCGGCTGCCATGTCCGCCAGGACCTCGGCGACCGGGGCGGCGTTGTGGGTGAGGATCTCGGTCCACATGGCCGGGTCGCCGCCGGCCACCCGGGTGACGTCGCGGACACCCTGCCCCGCCAGGGTGAGGGCGGTGTCGTCCGCGTCCAGGAGGCGGGCGGCCACCGCGGAGGAGGCCACGTGCGGGGCGTGCGACACCAGGGCGACGGCGCGGTCGTGCGCGGCGGCGTCCAGCACCAGGGGGTCGGCGCCGCACAGCCGCGCCACCTCGGCGACGGTGGCGACGGTCTCGGCGTCCGCCTTCCCGGTGGGGCACAGCGCCCAGCACCGGCCCAGGAAGAGGTCGGCGCGGGCGGCGCCGGGGCCGTGCTTCTCACGTCCGCCCATGGGGTGGCCCGGCACGAAGGTGGCCATGTCGCAGCCGAGGCGGTCCGCCCCGGCCACCACGCTCGTCTTGACGCTCGCGGCGTCGGTGTACACGTGCGCCAGCCCCCGGTCCTGGGCGTCGCGCAGGACGGTCGGGATGACGGCGGGGGGAGCCGCGATCACCGCGACGTCGGCGGGCCACCCGTCCGCCTCGGCCAGGGGCCGACCCGCGCCCAGGTCACAGGCCAGGCGCAGGGAGGCGGCGTCGGGGTCGGACAGGGTGACGTCCACGTCGCGCGCGCGCAGGGCCAGCGCGATCGACGTCCCGATGAGGCCGGTGCCGATCACCGTCACACGGTGCACCTCCGGCCGGTGCCGGGCGGTCCCGCCCGCACCCCTGCTGTCGTCCACGTCCGCCCGCTCCTCCACGTATGCCCGCCTCAACCCAGACTACGACCCCGGCGCCGGGGTCGTCCCGACGTCTACTGCGCGATGTCCAGGCGCAGCGCCTGGGCCCCGCGCAGGTAGACGTGCTGGATCTCCGAGCGCGGACGGTCGGTCGCCACGTGGGCCATGAGCCGCACCACGCGCGGGAGGGCGTGCGGCACGTCGATCTCGGCGGCGCACATCAGCGGAACGTCGGAGAAGCCGATCCGACGCGCCGCCAGTGCCGGGAACTCGCTGGTCAGATCAGGCGTGGCGGTGAACAGCACGCTGATGACGTCGTCGGTCTCCAGCCCGTTGCGCCGCATCACCTCGGAGACCAGCTCCGCCGTGGCCTCCACCACCTGCTCGCGTTCGTCCGCGTCGACCTGCACCGCACCACGGATGGCCCGTACCGCCACGTTCGTTCCCGCCTCGTCGTCGTACCCGGGGCCGCCCCCGGACACGGAGACGGCGGCCGCCGCCCGGAACGAAAGCCGGGGCGGCGACCGCCGTCAACTGTATCTACAGGCCGGCGGCCTCGTAGAGTTCGCTCACCTCACGCGAGGTCAGCGCCCGCATCGTGCCCAGCTTCAGGGCGTTGAGGTCGATCGGGCCGACCTGGGTGCGCGCCAGGTCCGCGACCGGGTGGCCGACGGCCTCCATCAGACGGCGGACGATGTGCTTGCGCCCCTCGTGCAGGCGGATCTCCACCATGGCCTTGGGGGCGTCGTTGTCGACGACCCGGAAGGAGTCGACCTCGACCGGGCCGTCCTCCAGCTCCACACCGCCGCGGATCTCCCGGATCACGCTGTGCGGGACCGGGCCCGGAACCTTGGCGATGTAGGTCTTGACGACCTTGTAGCGCGGGTGCGTGAGCCGGTTGGCGAGCTCACCGTCGTTGGTGAGCAGGATCAGACCCTCGGTCTCCGTGTCCAGCCGGCCCACGTGGAAGATCCGCTCGTCGGTCTGACCGGTGTAGTCGGCCAGGGTCGGACGGCCCTCGGGGTCCCACATGGTGCTGACCACGCCGCGCGGCTTGTTGAGCGCGAAGTACAGCTTGTCGGGGGCCGTGACGACGCGCATGCCGTCGACACGGATCTCCGAGGACTCGGGGTCGACCCGGGCCCCGAACCGGCGGACGACCTGGCCGTCGACGCTGACCCGACCGGCCGCGATCATCTCCTCACTGGCACGGCGGCTGGCGACACCGGCCGCGGCGAGCGCCTTCTGGAGGCGGATGCCGCCGGGCACGTCGGTGTAGGTGTCGCGGTCCTCGGCGGCACGGTCCTCGTCCTTGGGGTCGTAGTCGGCGCGCAGGGCCGCCAGCCGCTCGCGCGCGGCCTTGGACAGCTGCGACTCGTTCTTGACGCCGCCCGACGTCGCCGGGCCCCGGCCCTCGGAGCCTCCCTGAGGACGCCGACCGTCGCGGCCGGAGGAAGCGCCGCGGGCGTCCTTCCGGTCGCGGTCACCGAAGCCGCGGTCGTCACGCGAGCCGCGGAAACCGCCACGGCCCCGGTCGTCGCGGCCGAAGGACCCACCACGGTCATCCCGCTGGCCACGATCACTGCGGAAGCCACCACGGCCCTGGTCATCACGCCGGTCCCGGCCGCCGAAGCCGCCCCCGTCGCCGCGCGGACCTCGGGAGTCCCGACCGTCACGGTCACCGAAACCACGACCGTCACGCGAGCCCCGATCATCACGCGACCCACGGAAGCCACCCTGGTCACGGTCACCCCGGAAACCGCCACGGCCCCGGTCATCACGCCGATCCCGACCGCCGAAGCCGCCCCGGTCGTCCCGAGAACCCCGGAAACCGCCCTGATCACGGTCACCCCGGAAACCCCGGGAATCCCGGCCGTCATGGCCGGAGGAACCGCCCCGGTCATCACGCCGGTCACGGTCACCGAAACCACGGCCGTCACGCGACCCACGGAAATCGCTCCGCTCACGGTCGCCCTGAGGACCACCCGAACGGTGGTCGTCACGGCCACCGAAACCGCCCCGGTCGCCGCGCGGACCTCGGGAGTCCCGACCGTCACGGCCGAAGGAACCGCCCCGGTCGTCACGACCGTCACGCGGACCCCGCGAGTCACGGTCGTCACGGGAACCCCGGAAGCCGCTCTGGTCCCGCTCACCCCGGAAACCACCATGACCCCGGTCATCACGGCCGCCCCGGAAGTCACCCCGCTCACGGTCACCCCGGAAGCCGCCCGAACGCCGGTCGTCACGGCCACCGAAACCGCCCCGGTCATCACGCCGGTCACGGTCACCGAAACCACGGCCGTCACGCGATCCACGGAAGCCACCCTGGTCACGATCGCCGCGGAAGCCACCACGGCCCCGGTCGTCACGACCATCACGCGGACCCCGCGAGTCACGGTCGTCACGGGAACCCCGGAAACCACCATGACCCCGGTCATCACGGCCGCCCCGGAAATCACCCCGCTCACGGTCACCCCGGGGGCCACCCGAACGGTGGTCGTCACGGCCGAACGAACGCCGCTCACCGCGCTCATCACGCCGGTCCCGGCCGCCGAAGCCGCCCCGGTCGCCGCGCGGTCCCCGCGAGTCGCGGTCGTCGCGGCCGTACGGGCGTCGGTCATCCCGACCGCGGTACCCGCCGCGGTCCCTGTCGTCGCGTCGGAAGGAGCGGTCGCCTCCGCCGCGGTGGCCCCGATCGTCCCGGTCCCTGCGGTCCCGGTCGTGGGGGCGTCGTCCGCCTCGCTGGCGGTTGTCGTCGTGGTCGCCGCGCTCACCGCGCGGGGCGTCGTCCCGCGCACCGCGGGAACTTTCATTGGGTGTGCTCACCGGTGTCGTCTAGACCTTCGATGTCGTCGGGGAGGAACGGCGCCAGATCAGGCAGCTCGTCGAGGCCGCGCAGGCCCAGTCGTTCCAGGAAATAGGAGGTGGTCCGATACAGCAGCGCGCCGGACTCGGAATCATGCCCGGCCTCTTCGATCAACCCCCTCAATACGAGGGTACGCATAACTCCGTCGCAGTTGACACCGCGCACTGCGGAGACCCTGCCACGGGAGACCGGCTGCCGGTAGGCCACGACCGCCATCGTCTCCAGGGCGGCCTGGGTGAGCCGCACCTCCTGCCCCTCCCTGAGGAAGTGCTCGACGACGTCGGCGCACTCGGGCCGCGTGTACACACGCCACCCCTCGGCCACCGAACGAAGGTCGAAACCCCGCCCTTGCTCGGTGTATTCCCCGGACAGCTCCTCCAGGGTCCGGGCCACCACCTCCACGGGCAGGTCCAGGGCGCGTGCCAGGTCGTACTCGGACACCGGCTGGTCCACCACCATGAGCACCGCCTCGAGATCCCGGCGCAGCGTGGGCGGCGCCGAGACATCCCCCACACCGGCCGTGTGCTCCGCGCTCATTCCCTCTCCCCCTCGTCCGCCGCGTCGTCGTAGTCGGTCTCCACCCGGACCTCGCCCTCGCCGCCGGTCCACGTCACCGTCAGCGCGCCCAGGGGTTCGGGCTGGTCGAAGCCCACGTTCGAGGCCCGGTACAGCTCCAGCAGGGCGAGGAACCGCGCGACGACCTCGAAGGTACCGGTACAGCCCTCGGTGAGCTCGGCGAACGTGAGCGTCCCGTGCTCGCGCAGGGCCGCCACGACGAGCTCGCCCTGCTCCTTGACCGACGTCTTGGTCTGGTGGATGTGCGTGACCGGCACGCTCGGCGGTTCCCTGGGCGTGAACACCCGCCCGGCCAGCGCCGCGAACTCCTGCGGGCCCAGCCGGAAGAGCACCTCCGGCCGCAACGACGCGAACCTCTCCTCCAGCGGCACCGCCCGCGCGTACCGTCGGCCCTGCGACACCATGCGCTCGCTCATGACCGCCGCGACCTCCTTGTAGGCGCGGTACTGCAGCAACCGCGCGAACAGCAGGTCCCGGGCCTCCAGCAGGGCCAGGTCGGCCTCGTCCTCGACGTCGCCCCGGGGCAGCAGCCGGGCCGCCTTCAGGTCCAGCAGGGTCGCGGCGACCAGCAGGAAGTTGCTGGCCTGGTCCAGGTCCCACTCCTCGCCGTGCTCACGGATGTGGGCGATGAACTCGTCGGTGACCCGCGACAGCGCCACCTCGGTGATGTCCAGCTTGTGCTTGGAGATCAGCGCGAGCAGCAGGTCGAAGGGGCCCTCGAAGTTGTCGAGGTGCACCTGGAAGGCGTTCGGGTCCCCCTCCCCGGTCCCCTCCGGGGGCGGGTGCGCCTCCTGATCAGCCGCCATGGGCGCGGCTCCACGTCGTCTCACTCATGCGTACAAGGGTGTCACCGGCCAGACCCCACCGGTGACACCCGCGACCGGTCCGGCGCTCCCCCACGCCGGGGTCGAACGCTCAGTCCTCGCTCAGCCTGCGCACGAGCATGCTCGACGAGCCGTGCTCCTCGAAGTCGGCGAGCAGCACCGCGACGGCCTCGCGGACCAGGCGGCCGCGGTCGGCCGACAGCCCGTGCTCGGCGCGCAGCGACAGTCGCGTCTGCTCCAGCGCCAGGAGCTCGGCGCCGGAGACGTACACGGTGATCTTCTCGTCGTGGCGCTGGCGGCCGCTCGGCTTGGGCGCGCGGCGCACCTTCGCGGTCCCCCGTGAGGCACCGCGCTTGCGCTCGGCTCCGCGTTCGGCCGCGTCGTCGCGGTCCTCGCGCTCCGATGCCGTGCGCTGGCGACCGCTCGGCGGCGACTCCGGCTCCGGTTCGACGCCGGAGGGGCGGAAGAACAGCTCGTCCGCCCCGGGCAGGGTCACGCGCCGTGACCGCTGAGAGGCCACCTCGCCAGCACCTCCTTGGCCAGATCCCGGTAGGCGTTGGCGCCCGCCGAGGAGGAGTCGAACCTGGTGATGGGCTCCCCCGCGACGGTGGCGTCCGGGAAGCGCACGGTCCGGTTGATGACCGTGCCGTAGACCTTGTCGCCGAACCCGTCGACGATGGTGGAGAGCACCTCGCGCGCGTGCAGCGTGCGCGGGTCGTACATGGTGCCGAGGAAGCCGTCGATGACCAGGCGCTCGTTGAGGCGCTCCTGGACCTTCTGGATGGTGTCCATGAGCAGCGCCACACCGCGCAGCGCGAAGAACTCGCACTCCAGCGGCACGATGACGCCGTCGGCGGCGGTGAGCGCGTTGACGGTGAGCAGGCCCAGCGACGGCTGGCAGTCGATGAGCACGACGTCGTAGTCGTCGATCACCGGGCGCAGCGCGCGGCCGAGCATCTGCTCGCGGGCGACCTCGCCGACCAGCTGGACCTCGGCGGCGGACAGGTCGATGTTGCTCGGGATGAGGTCCAGGCCGTCGATGTCGGTCTTGAGCAGGACATCCTCGACCGACACGTCGCGCTGCATCAGCAGGTTGTAGACGGTCAGGTCCAGCTCGCGCGGGTCGAGTCGGCCCAGGCCGACCGAGAGCGCGCCCTGCGGGTCGAAGTCGACCAGCAGCACCCGCCTGCCGTACTCGGCGATGGCCGCCCCGAGGTTGATGGTGGTGGTGGTCTTCCCGACCCCACCCTTCTGATTACACAGTGCTACGATTCGTGCCGGGCCGTGTTCGTCCAGCGGCTCCGGCACCGGATACTGGTGCTCCGGTCTCTTGGTGTGCAGTTCCGCCCCCGTGTTGCGTGTCGTCCCCCAGGGGTTGCTCACCGGGTCGGCGGGGTCCTGCCCGCCGACGGGTGCGGTGCTCGCAGCCGCGTCGTTCTCCCAGTTCACAACCCTTGACCTCCCCCACGGACCGGCCACGGCCGCGAGGAGGGTGACTCCCCCGCGCCCGGCCGCCGTCGGAAACTCAATATGTCGACAGCAACGTACCTCTGTGCGGCGACTCTAGAACGACGACACGACGCACTTCAACATGATCGCGGCGAATCAGGGGCGTTCGCGCCCCCGCCCGCTCCCCTCGGAGCCCGGTCACCGGCGCGCCCTCGGGTGGCTGGCCGCGTACACCTCGCGCAGGCGGTCCACCGTCACCAGCGTGTACACCTGCGTGGTGGTGACCGAACTGTGTCCCAGCAGCTCCTGCACGACCCGGATGTCGGCGCCGCCGTCCAACAGGTGCGTGGCGAAGGAGTGCCGCAACGTGTGCGGGGACACACCCTCGACCCCCGCCCGGTCGGCGACGGCCCTGAGCACCGCCCAGCCCCCCTGCCGGGTCAGGCGGCCCCCGCGCGCGTTCAGGAAGAGGCCGGCCCCTCGCCCGGCCCCGCCACTCCGCGCCGACGCCGCCAGAGCGGGCCTGGCCCGCACCAGGTAGGCGCCCAGCGCCCCGCGCGCGTACGAGCCGAGCGGAACCACCCGCTCCCGCCCGCCCTTGCCCCGGAAGCGCACCAGGCCGACCGTGTCGTCCCCGTCCACGGCGTCGCCGACGTCGTCCACGTCCAGCCCCACCGCCTCGGAGATCCGCGCGCCCGTGCCGTACAGCACCTCCAGCAGCGCGCGGTCGCGCAGCGCCAGCAGCGTCGCGCGGTCACCCGCCCCCGAGGCCTCCGCGGGACCCGCGGCGGCCAGCAGGCGCTCCACGCGCTCCAGGGAGACCGCCTTGGGCAGCCGCATGGGCGGCGCGGGCGGGGCCACCTCCGCCGCCGGATCGGTCTCCGTCCACCCCTCGCGCACGGCGAACCGGTGCAGCCCGCGCACGGCGGCCAGCGCGCGTCCGGCCGAGGCGGCGCTGAGCGGCGGATGGTCGTCGTCGCCCGCGTGCAGGACCCGCAGGAAGTCGGCGACGTGCCCGCTCCCGATCCCTGCGGGGTCGCTCACGCCCCGATCAACCAGATGGGCGGTGTAGCGGGCCAGATCACGCCGGTAGGCCAGCAGGGTGTTGTCCGCCAGCGCGCGCTCGGCGGCCAGGTGGTCCAGGAAGGCGGTCCGCACCCGCGCCAACGGGTCGGCCGCCCCGGGGGCGGGGGACGCCGCGCCGTCCAGGTCGTCGGCCACGGTCAGCGGGCGCGGCGCAGGGAGGCGAAACCGTCGCGCGCGGCCGCGTGCACGGCCAGGACGCCGATCACGGTCGCGCCGTTGTGCAGGGCGCCGTCCATGACCAGCCGCACGGCCTCCTCCAGCGGCACCCACTCGGCCGCCAGGTCGGTCTCCTCGTGCTCGCGGACGAAGTCGACCTCCTCCGCGGGCACCTCCGACAGACCGCGCGCCAGGAACAGGTGGATCCGCTCGGCGGAGAAACCGGGGGTGGGGAAGAAGTCGGGCAGCTCGTACCACTCCTCGGCGCGCAGCCCGGCCTCCTCGACCAGCTCGCGCCGGGCCGTGGCCAGCGGCCCCTCCCCCGCCACGTCGATCATCCCGGCGGGCAGCTCCCACATCGTGTGGCCCACGGCGTGACGGTACTGGCGCTGGAGCCGCACCCGCCCGTCCCCGTCCAGCGCCACGACGGCGGCGGCGCCCGGGTGCTCCATGTAGTCGCGGGCCACGACGGCGGTGCCCTCACCGTGGGCCCCGGGCATCCGCACCCAGTCCGTGCGCATCCCGCACTTGGGGCCGCGGAAGCGCTCCTCGGACCGTTCCACCGGCCACGACGCGGGGGCGTCCGCGACCTTCGCGTCCGCCCCCGTGACCGCGCGCGCCGGGTGGGTGTCACTGGCCATGTGCTCGCCTCTCAGGCTCGTGCCCCGGCTGGGGCGTGGCCCGCGGACGCACACCCCGCGACGAGCGGCGTCCGCGGACCGCGCCCCGACTCCGCGTCAGGACTCCCGGTGCTCCAGGGCGGCCGAGATCAGGCCGCGGAAGAGCGGGTGGGCCTTGGTCGGACGGGAGCGCAGCTCCGGGTGCGCCTGCGTCGCGACGAAGAACGGGTGCGCCTCGCGGGGCAGTTCGACGTACTCCACCAGCTTGCCATCGGGGGACAGACCCGAGAACACCAGGCCCGCCTCCTCCAGCTTGGGCCGGTAGGCGTTGTTCACCTCGAAGCGGTGGCGGTGCCGCTCGGACACCCGCTCCTCGCCGTCGTACAGGTCCCGCGCCAGGGTGCCCTCGCCCAGGTCGGCGGGGTACAGGCCCAGACGCATCGTGCCGCCCATGTCGCGCTCGCCGGCCACGACGTCGGTCTGGTCGGCCATGGTCGCGATGACCGGGTCGGCGGCCTTGTCGTCGAACTCGATGCTGTTGGCGCCGTCCAGGCCGAGCACGTTGCGCGCGTACTCGATGACCAGACCCTGCAGACCCAGGCAGATGCCCAGCAGCGGCACGCGGTTCTCGCGGGCGTAGCGGATGGCGCCGAGCTTGCCCTCGATGCCGCGCACGCCGAAGCCGCCCGGGATGAGGACGCCGTCCGCGCCGTCGAGCTCGGCGGCGGCGCCGGAGGGGCTGGCGCAGTTGTCGCTGGCCACCCAGCGGATGTTCACCCGGGTGTTGGTGGCGAAGCCGCCCGCGCGCAGCGCCTCGCTGACGGACAGGTAGGCGTCGGGCAGGTCGATGTACTTGCCGACCATGGCGATGGTGACCTCGTGGTCGGGCTGGTGCACGCGGTGCAGCAGCTCGTCCCACTCGGTCCAGTCCACGTCGCGGAAGGGCATGCCGAGGCGGCGGACGACGTAGGCGTCCAGGCCCTCGCGGTGCAGGACCTTGGGGATGTCGTAGATCGACGGGGCGTCGGGGGTGGAGACGACCCCGGCCTCGTCCACGTCGCACATGAGGCTGATCTTGGCCTTGAGGCTCTGCGTGATCGGGCGGTCCGAGCGGCACACGATCGCGTCCGGCTGGATGCCGATGCTGCGCAGGGCGGCCACGGAGTGCTGGGTGGGCTTGGTCTTCATCTCGCCGGACGGGCCGAGGAACGGGATGAGGGACACGTGGAGGAAGAAGCAGTTGTCCCGGCCGATCTCGTGGCGGATCTGGCGGACCGCCTCCAGGAAGGGCTGCGACTCGATGTCGCCGACCGTGCCGCCGATCTCGGTGATGACGATGTCGACGTCGGGGGCGTCCATCGCGTAGATGCGCGACTTGATCTCGTTGGTGATGTGCGGGATGACCTGCACGGTGTCACCGAGGTAGGCGCCCTGGCGCTCCTTGGCGATGACGCTGGAGTAGATCTGGCCGGTGGTGACGTTGGCCGAGGCGGACAGCTCGGTGTCGAGGAACCGCTCGTAGTGGCCCACGTCGAGGTCGGTCTCGGCGCCGTCGTCGGTGACGAAGACCTCACCGTGCTGGAAGGGGTTCATGGTCCCCGGGTCGACGTTGAGGTAGGGGTCCAGCTTCTGCATGGTGACCCGCAGGCCCCGCGACTTCAGGAGTCGGCCCAGGCTGGAGGCGGTGAGCCCCTTGCCAAGACTGGAGGCGACGCCGCCAGTAACGAAAATGTGCTTGGTACTCGCGGCGGCTGCCAAAGTGATGCTCCCGTGGGTTGAGTGGCTACGGCGGGCTCGGACGAACTGAGCGGCCGTGCGGTGGTCCGGTGCCGGGCGGTAGCGAATCTCGCCAGGTCCGTCGGACTCCACGGGGCACCAGGATAACAGGCCCCCCGTGCTCCTACACCTGCGAACACCGGTCGCGGCGCCCGTGTTCCGTCCGCGACCTGGTCGGATCCGCCAGACCCGCGCCGTGGCGGCCGTTCCCGGCACGGGGCCGGCCGACCACGCCGTCGGGCGGCGACCGACACCACACCCGGTCGCCGCCCGACGGCCTCAGGAGCAGCAGGAGCACCCGGGCGCGCAGCCGCACGCGTCCTCGTCCGCACCGCGCGGGTCGGCGCCGCGCGAGCCGCCGTCGGCGCCGGGGGCGGCCCCCGCCGTACCCTCGGCGGGCCCGACCGCCGCGGCCAGTCCGGTGGGAGCGCAGCAGGCGTCCCCCCGCCAGGCCTCGCGGCCCTCCTTGACCGCCACGGCGGCGATGAGCAGCGCCACGATCGGGTCGACCCACGCCCATCCGAGGGCGGCGTTGAGCACGAGTCCGACGAGCAGGGCCGCCGACAGGTAGGCGCACAGCAGCGTCTGTTTGGAGTCGGCGACGGCCGTCGCCGAGCCCAGGGCGCGCCCGGCACGGCGCTGGGCCAGCGACAGGACCGGCATGACGACCACGGACAGCGCCGCCAGCACGATCCCCACCGTGGACGGCTCGGCCTCGTTCGCGCCGAGCAGGGAACGCACCGCCTCGACGGTGACGTAGGCGGCCAACGCGAAGAAGGCGACGGCGATGACGCGCATGGCCCGGGTCTCGCGGGCCCGGCGCACCGACTCCTCGCGGGCCGAGAACTGCCAGGCGACCGCGGCGGCGGAGGAGACCTCCACCAGGGAGTCCAGGCCGAAGCCGACGAGCGCGGCCGAGGAGGCGGCGTGCCCGGCCGAGATCGCCACGGCGGCCTCGACGAGGTTGTAGGCGATGGTCGCCCCGACCAGGAGACGGATCCGGTGGGTCAGGACGGCGCGGCGGCGGGGGTCGACGACGGCGCCGTCGACCCGGGCGGGGGTGTCGGCGGTCACGCGTCGCACCCCGCCTCGTCCTCGCCGTCGCAGAGGCGGTCGGACTCCACGGCGATGACGGCGGTACGCAGGTCGTCGAGGGCGTGCGCGAGCCTGGGGTCGGCGAGTTCGTAGCGGATCCGGCGGCCGACGGGGACGGTGACGACCAGCCCGCAGTCACGCAGGCAGGCCAGGTGGTTGGAGAGCCGGGTGCGACCGATGTCCAGCTCCTCGGCCAGTTCGGCGGGGTGGGCGGGGCCGTCCCGCAGGGCGAGCAGGACCCGGCAGCGGATGGGGTCGGCCAGGGCGCGGCCGAACCGGGCCATGGCGTCGATCTCGGAGGCGATGCGCAGCATGCCTCCAGAGTACACAGATTCTTGAATTCAGGAAACCCTGAACTTTTGGACGCCGGTGGGTCCCGGAACCGCCCTCACGCCGGGAAACCCCCCGCGCGCCCCAGATAGGCCGGCGGCCGCTTGTCCAGGCGCTCACCCATCCACGCGCCCAGCGCCGCCGCCCCAGCCAGGTCCACGCCCGTGTGCAGCCCGCTGCGGTGCAGCATGTAGAGCAGGTCCTCGGTGGCGATGTTGCCGGTCGCCGCGGGAGCGAACGGACAACCGCCGAAACCGCCCAGACTGGAGTCGAGCACCCGCACGCCCGCGTCGACCGCCGCGAGTGCGTTCGCGTAACCGGTGTTGCGGGTGTTGTGGAAGTGGCAACGCAGCGTCCGCCCGCCCGCGACCCGGCCCACCGCGTCCAGCAGCCCGGTCACCTGGCGCGGCACGCCCACCCCGATCGTGTCGGCCAGGGCGATCTCCACCGCACCCGTGTCGGCGATCCGCCGGACCACCTCCACCACCCGCTCCGGGGCGACCTCACCGTCGAAGGGGCAGCCGAACGCCGTCGAGACGGTCACGCTCAGCGCGATCCCGGTCCCGGACAGGTCGGCGTCGATGGCCGCCAGCGCGTCGAGCATCTCGTCGACGGTGCACCCCTGGTTGCGGACGCAGAACCCGTCCGTGGCGGGGACCGCGACGTTGACCTCGGACACCTTCGCGGCCACCGCGCGCTCCAGACCGCGCCGGTTGAGCACCAGACCGATGTGCGAGACCCCCGGCGCCCGGCGCACGCCCGCCATGACCTCCTCGGCCCCCGCCATCTGCGGAACCCGTGCGGGGTTGACGAAACTGACCGCCTCGATCCGCCGCACACCGGCGTCCACCGCCCGGTCGATCAGCTCGATCCGGTCCTCCTCCGAGAGCACCGTGTCCTCGTTCTGGAGGCCGTCACGCGGGCCCACCTCGACGATCTCCACGTGCTCGGCGCCCCCGGGCGCACGCTCCTCCACGGTCATCGGTCCACCTCTCCACGCGCCGTCGCGTCCCTAGGGCGTGTGCCGCGGACACATACCCTGCTGCGCGACGCCCCAGCACAACTCTCGCTGCGTTCTCATCAGTCGACAGCCAACCCGGGCTGACTCCTTCTTCGGCCTTGCGACAGCCGCACTGGATGCGCCGCTCGCGACGGGCAGCATCCACGGCACACGCCCTAACCCCACACTACGGAACACGCCCGGCGGCGGTCAGCGCAGGGCCAGCGCGGGACGGACCTCCCAGGTCGTCCACACCGGGCGGTACCCCATCCGGTGCCAGAACGGACCGGACAGCGGGTTCATCGCCGCGTAGTTGAGCACGGACACGCCCACGCCATGGCTGTCCAGCGCCTGGTGGGCCTGGCCGACCAGGGCCGTCCCGATCCCGTTGCCGCGCTCGGCCGCGGTCACCACCCCGTAGCCGATGTGCGCGATCGGACGCGCGTTCACCAGTGACTTGGCCCACCGGGACCGCTCGGGCGGCGACGCCCACAACAGGCCGACCGCCCGGCCGCGCCGTTCGGCCAGCCAGATCCACGAACGCGACCGGTTCAGGGCCCGCGCCGCGACCTCGCGGGTCTGCTCGGCGGTGTCCGGCTGGAGGAACACCCCGCCGAAGTGCTGCTCGTAGCGGTGCTCCTCCATCAGGAGGGCCACGACCTGGGTGAGGTCGCTGCGGTCGGCCAGACGGATGGTCACGTCGCGCGGCGGCAGCGACGGGGGCACCCCGCGGCGCCGCTGGCGGGCGGCCAGGACCGTGTAGGGCTGGAGGCCGTGCCGCTGGAGCGGGATGATGCCGCACACGTCGCGGGCGGGCCAGCTCACGAGCGCGGCCGACTCCGAACCGGTGCCGGTCGGCAGCTCCTCCAGATGGTCGCGCCAACTGGTCAGGAGGGAGTCCAGTGCGCGGCCGGGATCGGGGCCGCCGACGATGGGGGTGACCCAGTGCTGGTCGGGCACGCCCCAGATCCGACCGACCTCACCGGGCTGGTACCAGGTGTAGTGCATGCTTCCGGCCGCGACGGTGTTGCCCTCCTCGTCGCTGACCGTCACGAGCGGGGAGGAACCGGGGGCGAAGCCGACTGGTTCGGGCAGCAGGGGGTCGGCGTCGGCCCAACGCTGGGTGACGGACCGTACCAGCGAGTCCAGACCGAGGTCGCCTCCGGGCGACTCGTCGTGCCGTACCCGCGCCACATAACCGCTCATCCACCCCTCCCCTAGCGGGTCTCTCGCCCGGAGCGCTCCCCGCCCGCCCCGGCCCTTCCGGCCCGGGGATTGGTCGACCGTACCGCCCAGCCCCCTGACCGGGGGCGTCGGACGAGCAACGGACTCCGAGAATTCACTCCGCGTAGGTGTGCCCGTCCGATCCGTCGCCCGCGCCCGCCTTCTCCTCGGGCACGGACGCGCACCACCGTAACGGATCGAGGATCGCTCGTGGGTGTCGGGGCGGTCAATCCGAGGACACGACGTCGCTCGAACGGAGCGGTGCGGCGCTCGCCACCCCGCCCTCGGCCACCGAGGTGTTGCGCCCGTGGTTGATCACCTCGGGATCGCCCGAGGCGAAGGAGACCGTGTTGTCCACGCCCACCAGCACGATCCGGACGGCCGAGCCCACGTCGACGGTGGTGTTCCGGCCGGAGGCCTTGACCAGGCCGCACGGACCGTCCAGGACGACGACGGCGTCGTCGGCGGTGACCACGATCTCACGGTCGTCGCAGTTCTGGTGGACCTCGGCCCCGTCGTCGGCCACGACCAGGGTGTCCTCGTCGCTGACCGGACTGGGCTGTGCGTCGGGCGAGGGTTCGACCAGAGCCGAGCCGCCACGGGCCTGAGCGCAGCCGACCAGGGAGGAGGCGCCGATCAGGAGGACACCCGTCGTTGCCAACAGCCGAACCTTCATGGACTCCCCCGCGACCGGATAGGCCGGTATGTACGACATTGACCCAAGGGTATGTCACGCGAAGGTAACCACGCGACCCTTCCGTTGTGGGAACGTTCCCGTACCGAGACCTTACCGGGGCTACTTCACCCCGGCCGCGTCCATGCCCCGCAGCTCCCGCTTCAACTCACCGATCTCGTCCCGCAACCGCGCGGCCAACTCGAACTGGAGGTCGGTCGCGGCCTGGTGCATCTGGGCGCTCAACTGGTCGATCAGCCCGGCCAGCTCCGCGCGCGGCATGCTCTTGGCGTCACGGCTGCCCAGCGCGGGCACCGGCGCCGTCTCGCCCTTACGGTACCCGGTCGCCATGAGCTCCTCGGTGTCGACGTCCTCCCTGTTCAACGAGTCGAGGATGTCCGCGATCTGCTTGCGCAGCGGCGTCGGGTCGATGCCGTGCTCGGCGTTGTAGGCCAACTGCTTGTCCCGACGCCGGTTGGTCTCGTCGATGGCCGCCCGCATCGAGTCGGTCACGTTGTCCGCGTACATGTGCACCTGACCGGCGACGTTACGCGCCGCACGACCGATCGTCTGGATCAGCGAGGTCTCCGAGCGCAGGAACCCCTCCTTGTCCGCGTCCAGGATCGCCACCAGCGACACCTCGGGCAGGTCCAGCCCCTCACGCAGGAGGTTGATGCCCACCAGCACGTCGAACTCGCCCACACGCAGCTCACGCAGCAGCTCCACCCGCCGCAGCGTGTCCACCTCGCTGTGCAGGTAACGCACCCGGATGCCCAGCTCGGCGAAGTAGTCGGTCAGGTCCTCGGCCATCTTCTTGGTCAGCGTCGTGACCAGCACCCGCTCCTGACGCTCGGCACGCACCCGGATCTCGTGCACCAGGTCGTCGATCTGCCCGTCGGTCGGCTTGACCAGGACCTCCGGGTCGACCAGGCCCGTCGGTCGGATGACCTGCTCCACCACGTCGCCGCCGCTCTGGCGCAGCTCGTACCGGCCCGGCGTGGCCGACAGGTACACCGACTGCCCGATCCGCTCGGTGAACTCCTCCCACTTCAGCGGCCGGTTGTCCAGCGCCGACGGCAGCCGGAACCCGTGGTCGACCAACGTGCGCTTGCGCGCCGCGTCGCCCTCGTACATCGCACCGATCTGCGGCACCGTCACGTGCGACTCGTCCAGCACCAGCAGGAAGTCCTCGGGGAAGTAGTCCAGCAGCGTGTTCGGCGGGCTCCCCGGCTCACGGCCGTCGAAGTGCCGCGAGTAGTTCTCGATCCCCGAACACGACCCCAACTGCCGCATCATCTCCAGGTCGTGCGTGGTGCGCATGCGCAGCCGCTGCGCCTCCAACAGCTTGCCCTGGCCCTCCAGCTCGGCCAACCGCTCACCCAGCTCCGCCTCGATCGTGGTGATCGCCCGCTCCGTGCGCTCCTCGCCGGACACGTAGTGCGACGCCGGAAAGATGAACATCTCCTGGCTCTCGCCCAGCACCTCGCCGGTCAACGGGTGCAGGGTCATCAACCGCTCCACCTCGTCACCGAACATCTCGATGCGGATCGCCAGCTCCTCGTACACCGGGATGATCTCGACGGTGTCCCCGCGCACCCGGAACGTGCCCCGCGTGAACGCGGTGTCGTTCCGCGAGTACTGCATCTCCACCAACCGGCGCAGCAGCTCGTCCCGGTCCACCTCCATGCCCACCGACAGCTGCGCCATCCGGTCCACGTACTCCTGCGGCGTGCCCAGACCGTAGATACAGGACACCGACGCGACCACGATCGTGTCCCTGCGCGTGAGCAGCGAGTTGGTCGCCGAGTGCCGCAGCCGCTCCACCTCGTCGTTGATCGACGAGTCCTTCTCGATATAGGTGTCACTCTGCGGCACGTACGCCTCGGGCTGGTAGTAGTCGTAGTACGACACGAAGTACTCGACCGCGTTGTTCGGCATCATCTGCCGCAGTTCGTTCGCGAACTGCGCCGCGAGCGTCTTGTTCGGCTGCATCACCAGCGTCGGCCGCTGGAGCTGCTCCACCGTCCACGCCACGGTCGCCGTCTTGCCCGTACCCGTCGCACCCAGCAGGACCGTGTGCGCGTCGCCCGCCTCCACCCGCCGCGCGATCTCGGCGATCGCCCCCGGCTGGTCACCCGCCGGGGTCATGTCCGAGACGACCTCGAACGGTGCCTCACTGCGCTTCATGTCGCTGACCGGTCGCATGTCCCCAACTCCTCAACAAGCCGCCTCTGCCTCCTACGCTACAGACCACCCCTGACACGCAGCTCTTCCCACAGCTCCCCGACCCGCGCCACCAGCTCCTCGCGCGTCCCCGCGTTGTCCACCACCAGGTCAGCGGCGGCCAGACGGCTCTCCCGGTCCGCCTGCGCCCGGATCCGCGCCCAGACCTGCTCACGCGGCATCCCCCGGTCAGCGGCCACCCGCTCGACCCGCACCTCGTCCGGCGTGTCCACCACGACCACCACGTCGTAGAGGGACCCCAGGTCGTTCTCCACCAGCAGAGGCACGTCGTAGACCACGACCTCCGCCCGCGCGTGCTCCATCAACTCGGCGCTGCGCTCCGCCACCCGGGGATGGACGATCGCGTTGAGCCGGGCCAGACGCTCCCCGTCCGCGAAGACGATCTCCCCCAGCCGCGCCCGGTCCAGTCTCCCCTCGGGGGTGAGCACGCCCTCGCCGAACTCCGCGACGACCTCCGCGAGGCCCTCCGTCCCGGGTTCGACCACCTCGCGCGCGATCGCGTCGGCGTCGATGACCGTCGCGCCCAGACGAGCCAGCTCCGCCGAGACGGCGCTCTTCCCAGAACCGATCCCCCCGGTCAGTCCCACTGTCAGCACGGCTCAACCAACTCCTTGCGCATATGCACCATGACCAGGTGCTCGGCCACCCTCTCCCGATGCGTCTCCGCGTATCCCCGCTCCCGATACAACCGGCCGACGCTCTGCGCACCGATGAACAGCGTCAACGCGGTCAGCCCCGGAAACCCGGCCCGCAGCTCCTCCTCCACCCGCGCGAGCAGGGCTCGGGCGATCCCGCGCCGCCTCAGATCCGGTGCGACGGCCAGGCGGCCGACCACCCCGTGGGAACCGGCCACGCTCGCGCGCACCGCCCCGACGATCCGCGTGCCGAGGACCGCCTTGAGAACAAGCGCGTCCTCCTTCCCCAACAGCCGCTCGATCCGCTCCAGCCCCTCAGTCAACGGCAGAATGAACGGGTCTCCGCAGGCCTGCGCCTCGTCGACGAACGCGGCACGCTGGAGCGTCAGGATCTCGCCCGCGTCCTCGCGCGTGGCCCGGTGGATGTCGATCACATCGCCTCCTCGTGTGGCGAGTCTTCCACACCCCGCCACAAGCGCGTGGGGTCACCATCCCCGGCCGCCCAGCCACAGGGGGTCGGACGAAACCCGTGACCGCCCCAGGCCACCGTAGGGGGGTTGAACGGACACCGTGACCGCCCCGACTCACCCAAGGGGGGTTGGGTCGACCGGTTCTCGGGTCCATAGGGGGCTGGGTGTGGTGTCCTGCTCACCCGGTCACCACTGGGGGTGTGGCTCGACCCGGAGGGCGTGTTCGCGTAGCGAATTCGTTCCGGAGGGCGAGGTCCCTCACCCACACCCGCCATCCGCCCTCCACAGATATGCAGGACACGGCCACCACGTGGAAACGTGATTCCGAAGTGATGACACCCCCGGCCCCAGGAGCGGGGGGTGGACGGTTCAGGGACCACCGGCCCCAAGCCCCACACAAGTCCACACGCCGGTCACCGAAGGGGGCTGGGGACGGCTTGATCGTCCCGGCCACCACAGGGGGGTTCGCGGAAGCGTCCCTGGTTGCCCAGCCACAGGGGGGGTTGGCCGGACACCCGACCGTCCCGGTCACCACAGGGGGCTGGGGACGGCACGACCACTACAGGACCACAGGGGGTTAGGGACGGCACGACCGCCCCGACCACCACAGGGGGGTTCACGGAAGCCTCCCCGCCCGCCCCACCCCAGGGGGCTGGGGACGGCACGACCGCCCCGGCCACCACAAGGGGGTTGGACGGTCATCATCCTTGGACGCCCAACCCCAGGGGGCTGGGGACAACCCGACCACCCCGACCACCCCAGGGAGCCCACGAAAACCTCCCCACCCGCCCAACCACAGGGGGTCAGCCGGAAACCCGACCACTACAGGACCCCAGGGGGTTAGGGACCGCACGACCGCTACGGCACCCCAGGGGGCTGGGGACACCCAACCACCCCGCCCGCCCCAGGGAGCCCACGGAAACCTCCCCGCCCGCCCCGCCCCACCACAGGGCGCACGACGAAGGGCCGCCCCCTCACGGGGACGGCCCTTCGGGGCTGTCAGCGGATCCTCCAGCGGATCCTCAGGGACCTACTGGCAGGGACCTACCGGTCAGGCCTCGCCGCCCGCGAGCTTCTCGCGGAGCGCGGCCAGCGCCTCGTCGGAGGCGAGGGCGCCGCTGGTCGACTCGGAGCCGGACGTGGCGCCAGCCTGGCCGCCGCCGGTGTACTCCTCCTCGGCCTCCTCGGCAGGAGCGTTGGCGGCGTCGGCCTCGGCCGCGCGCGCCTCCTCCACCTGCTTGCGGTGCGCCTCGAAGCGGGTCTGCGCCTCGGCGTAGCTGCGCTCCCACTCGTCCCGCTGAGCCTCGAAGCCCTCGAGCCACTCGCCGCTCTCGGGGTCGAAGCCCTCCGGGTACTTGTAGTTGCCCTGCTCGTCGTACTCCGCGGCCATGCCGTAGAGGGTGGGGTCGAAGTCCACCTGGCCGGGCTCGACCGACTCGTTGGCCTGCTTCAGCGAGAGGCTGATGCGGCGGCGGTCGAGGTCGATGTCGATGATCTTGACGAAGATCTCGGTGCCGACCTGGACGACCTGCTCGGGCACCTCGACGTGGCGCTCGGCCAGCTCGGAGATGTGGACCAGGCCCTCGATGCCCTCCTCGACGCGCACGAACGCACCGAACGGAACCAGCTTGGTGACCTTGCCGGGAACGACCTGGCCGATCTGGTGGGTCCGGGCGAACTGCTGCCACGGGTCTTCCTGGGTCGCCTTGAGCGACAGGGAGACGCGCTCGCGCTCCATGTCCACGTCGAGAACCTCGACGGTGACCTCCTGGCCGACCTCGACGACCTCGCTCGGGTGGTCGATGTGCTTCCAGGACAGCTCGGAGACGTGCACCAGACCGTCGACGCCGCCCAGGTCCACGAACGCACCGAAGTTGACGATCGAGGAGACGACGCCCTTGCGGATCTGACCCTTCTGCAGGGTGTTGAGGAACGTCTGGCGAACCTCGGACTGCGTCTGCTCGAGCCAGGCGCGGCGGGACAGGACCACGTTGTTGCGGTTCTTGTCCAGCTCGATGATCTTGGCCTCGAGCTCACGCCCGACGTAGGGCTGGAGGTCGCGGACGCGACGCATCTCGACCAGGGAGGCGGGCAGGAAGCCGCGCAGACCGATGTCGAGGATGAGGCCGCCCTTGACGACCTCGATGACGGTACCGGTGACGACGCCGTCCTCTTCCTTGATCTTCTCGATCGTGCCCCAGGCGCGCTCGTACTGGGCGCGCTTCTTGGACAGGATCAGGCGACCCTCCTTGTCCTCCTTCTGGAGGACCAGGGCCTCGACCTGGTCGCCGACGGCGACGACCTCGCCCGGGTCGACGTCGTGCTTGATCGACAGCTCCCGGGAGGGGATGACACCCTCGGTCTTGTAACCGATGTCGAGCAAGACCTCGTCTCGATCGACCTTCACGATGGTGCCCTCGACAATGTCACCGTCGTTGAAGTACTTGATGGTCTCGTCGATCGCCGCGAGGAAGGCTTCCTCGGACCCGATGTCGTTGACCGCTACCTGGGGTGTCGAGGTGGCCTCGGTGCTGCTCGTCATTTGTGGGTGGACTCCGGATACGGACAGGTTCAGAAAATGGGCACGCCGCGAGTTCGAGCCCGTCGATCCGTCATCCAGAAGTGAGAACCAGGAGCACGGAAGGCGAAACCGTCCGTGGCCGCTGGCCGCCGGGTCCAGAGTGTTGACCGAAGCGGTGCGATCACCGATCCCCGAACCGGGGACGACAGACGCCCGCACGAACCCACAACGCTCCGGCCAGAATATGAGACATGGGCGTCCTGGTCAATCGGAACCCAGGACCGCCAACCCGACGAAGGCCGCGTTGGCGGCAATTTACCCGAGCATGGTGGTCAAGATCAACTACACGCCGCCCCATGTCCGAAGGGGTGTTCCCACCGCACGGTCATCGACGCGGAACGTAGCGGGCAAGCAACGGAAAAGTTCCCCAAACCAACCCCGGCGCCACCCCGGAACCAGAACCGCCGCGGCACGCCGGAACCAGAACCGCCCCGACGCCACGCCGGGACCGGGGCCGCCGCGCCGGGACCTCCCCAACGCCCCCCGAAACCGGGATCGCCCCAGCACCACGCCGGGGCCGGCCTCACTCCCAGGAGGGCCGCGACCGCGCGCGCTTGACGTCGCCGCGCCGCCGCTTGGCGTCCAGACGCCGCTGACGGGACGCCCGGCTCGGCCGCGTCGCCCGTCGCTTCCGGGTCGGCGGCGCCATCGCCTCCGCCAGCAGGGCGGCCATCCGCTCGCGAGCCTCGGCCCGGTTGCGCGCCTGGGACCGGTGCGTCTGCACCGACACCGTCAACACCCCGTCGACCAGGCGCCCGCCCAATCTCTCCAGGGCGCGCTCACGGCGTGTCGTCCCCAGCGCACCGCACGAGGCCACGTCCAACGACAGCGACACGCGCGTGTCGGACGTGTTGACGTGCTGACCGCCCGGCCCCGAGGAACGGGAGAACCGCCACACCAACGCGTCGGCCGGCACGGTGACCGAACCGACCGTCAACCCGTCCGTCATGGCGATCTCCCCCCTTCCTCCACCCGGGCGGACGCGGCTCGCGAGATCCCGCCCGTCCCAGCACGCCAGCGCACCACGGCGCTACTGCGCTACTGCGCTACTGCGCTACTGCGCTACTGCACCAGTGAGCTACCGCACTAGTGCGCGGCGTCGTGCCAGTTCTGCCCGCTGCCGACCGACACGGCCAGCGGAACACGCAGATCGTACGCCGTGCTCATCTCGTGCGTCACGAGGTTTTCCACCCGCTCCCGCTCGCCCGGCGCCACCTCCACCACCAGCTCGTCGTGCACCTGGAGCAGCACCCGCGAGGCGAACCCGCCCTCGGTCAGCGCGGCGTCCACCTGGAGCATCGCCACCTTGATGATGTCCGCCGCCGACCCCTGGATCGGGGCGTTGAGCGCCATCCGCTCCGCCATCTCCCGACGCTGCCGGTTGTCGCTCGTCAGGTCCGGCAGGTACCGCCGCCGCCCCAGGATGGTCTCGGTGTACCCGGCCCTGCGCGCGTCGTCCACCACCGAACGCAGATAGTCGCGCACCCCGCCGAACTGCGCGAAGTAGTCCTCCATCAGCTTCTTCGCCTCGTCCGGCGTGATCCCCAGCTGCTGCGACAGCCCGTACGCGCTCAACCCGTAGGCCAGCCCGTAGCTCATCGCCTTGATCCGGGACCGCCTCTCACCGTCCACCTCGTCGACCCCGATGCCGAACACCTGGGCCGCCATGTGCGCGTGGAAGTCGTAGCCGCTGTTGAACGCGTCGATCAGCGCCCGCTCCCCCGACAGGTGCGCCATGATCCGCAGCTCGATCTGGCTGTAGTCCGCGGTGAGCAGCTCCTCGAAGCCCTCCCCGACCACGAACGCCCGCCGGATCCGCCGCCCCACGTCCGTGCGCACCGGGATGTTCTGGAGGTTGGGGTCGGTCGAGCTCAACCGCCCCGTCGCCGCCACCGTCTGGTTGAACGTCGTGTGGATGCGACCGTCGTCGGCGACCGTTTTGATCAGCCCCTCGACCGTCGTCCGGAGCTTGGTCTGGTCCCGGTGGTGCAGCAGCACCCCGGGCAGCTCGTTGTCGGTCTGCGTCGCCAGCCACGCCAACGCGTCCGCGTCGGTCGTGTACCCCGTCTTGATCTTCTTCGTCCGGGGCAGCGCCAGCTCCTCGAACAGCACCTGCTGGAGCTGCTTGGGCGAACCCAGGTTGAACTCGCGCCCCACGATCTCGTGCGCCCGCTCCACCGCGCCGCGCGCCGCCGCCGCGAACTCACCCTGGAGCCCCTCCAGGTACTCCAGGTCGGCGGCGATCCCCGCCCGCTCCATCCGCGCCAGCACGTCCACCAGCGGCAGCTCCACCTCGCGCAGCAGATGCGCGCCGCCGCGCCTGTCCAGCTCCGCCGCCACCACCCCGGCCAGGTCGCGGGTGGCCGCCGCCCGCACCGCCAACAGCCGCTGACGGCCACCGGCCGCGTCACCGCCGTCCCCCAGGTCCAGGGTCATCTGCGCGCCGTCGGTGTCCTCCTCCAGCTCCCGGCCCAGGTACTTGCGGCACAGGTCGGCCAACTCGAACCGCCGCTGCCCCGGCTGCGCCAGGTAGCCCGCCAGCGCCGTGTCGCTGACCACCCCATCCAGGGACCACCCGTGCGCGCCCAACGCCAGCAGGGCGCCCTTGTACTCGTGCACGACCTTGGGACGCGCCCGGTCCGCCAGGAACGCCGACAGCGCGTCGGTGTCCGCGGGGTCCAGGACCTCGGGGTCCACGTACAGCGCGGCGCCCGTCGGCACGCACACCGCCAGAGCGTCGACCCGCCCGGTCCCCTTCCCCCACGTGCCCTCGATCGCCAGACCGGCGGGCGCCTCGGCGGTCAGCGCGTCGGCCGCCGCGTGCTCGGTCAGCCACGCCGCCACCGCGCCCGTCCCGGCGACGGTGACGTCGACGGAGAACCCCTCCGCCGCCTCGGCCTCGGCCCCGCCCTCCGGCTCGCCGACCCGGATCACCGCGTACAGGCGCTCACGCAGGTTCGACGCGAACTCCAGGTTGTCGAACAACGCGTCGATCCCGGACCGGTCCGCCTCCGCGATCAGCAGATCGTCCACGGCCACGCCCAGGTCGACGTCGGTCGCCAACCGGTTCAGCCGCTGGTTGCGCAGCACGTCATCCAGGTGGTCGCGCAGGTTCTGGCCCGCCTTGCCGGTGACCTCATCCACGTGGGCGACCAGTGCGTCCAGCGACCCGTACTTGGCGATCCACTTCGCCGCCGTCTTGGGCCCCACCCCCGGCACACCCGGCAGGTTGTCCGCCTTCTCCCCCACCAGCGCGGCCAGGTCCCGGTACCGCTCCGGCGAGACGGCGTACTTCTCCTCGACCGCCTCCGGAGTCATGCGCTTGAGGTCCGACAGGCTCTTGCCCGGGTACAGCACCGTGCAGTCCTCGGTCACCAACTGGAAGGCGTCCCGGTCACCGGAGGCGATCAGCACCTCCATCCCGGCCTCGCCGCCCTGGTACGCGAGCGTGGCGATCACGTCGTCGGCCTCGTAGCCCGGGGCCGACAGGTTCGCCACCCCCATCAACCGCATCAGGTCCTGGGTGAGCGGCACCTGCGACGGGAACTCCTCGGGCGTCTCGGACCGCCCGCCCTTGTACTCGTCGTACTCCTCGTGCCGGAACGTGGGCCCCGACAGGTCCCACGCCACCGCCACGTGCGTGGGCTCCTCATCCCGCAACAGCTTGACCAGCATCGACGTGAAACCGTAGACGGCGTTGGTCGACTGACCGGTACTCGTGCCGAACTTCTCCACCGGCAGCGCGAAGAACGCCCGGAAGGCCATCGAGTGGCCGTCCAGGAGCAGCAGGCGGGGCCGTCGGCCACCACCCGCCGCGGGGGAGCCGCTGCCCGCCCCGGCGCCGGCACGGGAATTCTGGTCGGGGGTCTCTCGCTTGGTCACCACAGGTGAATCCTAAGATGCGCACCAGACAATCCGCGGCCATCACCGAGAGATCGGCGACCGAGCCGCACGCCACCGCCCCATACGGGCGCCCCACCGGATCGGAAGGCACCACCATGCCCGCAGACATCGAGTCCCTGCGCACCCAGTTCGACGAGGGCACGATCACCATGGGCCCCCTCGCCGACCGCATGGGCATCGAGATCACCGAGGCCTCCGCCGAACGCGTGGTCGGACGGATGCCCGTCAAGGGCAACGAACAGCCCTTCGGCCTCCTGCACGGCGGCGCCTCCTGCGTCCTGGCCGAGTCCCTCGGCTCGATCGGCTCCACCATCCACGCGTCCCAGTTCGGACTCGTCGCGGTCGGCATCGAGATCAACGCCACCCACCACCGCTCGGCCACCGAGGGCCACGTGACCGGCGTCGCCACACCCGTCCACCTCGGACGGACCCTCGCCACCTGGGACATCACCATCACCGACGACAACGGCAGGAAGGTGTGCACCTCGCGGCTGACCTGCATGCTGCGCGAACTCCCCAGCGCCTGACCCCAGGCGGAGACGCCACCAGGCCCGGTCGACGACGGCACCGCACGCCCCCCGCACGGCACCGCGTACCTCGACGGCCGGGCCTCGTCATGCCCACCGTCCACGACACATCGCCACCCCGCGGTCACTGAAACGGTGCCGTCCGTCCAACGGCACACCCCTGACGAGCAGGGATGACTACAGAGCCATAACAGCCTGACGGCGAGTCGGCACCAACGCCCGAACCGTACTTCCACGCCGCGAACTTCCGTGATTAAGCTCCGCTAACGCTCCTGATTAAGCAATGCCACACAACGCGGGCATACAGGACGCATTCGCACCATCGGCACGTCTGCGCCACGCAGCCCGTGCTTCGTCCGTTGAACGGAGTTGACCACGACCATGGCAAGCAAGAAGCTGCTAGGCCTTACAGCCGCCACCGCGGCCCTGGTACTCGGACTCACCGCGTGTGGCAACGGCGGAGAGGGCGACGGCGAAGGCGGCGGAGGCGGCGAGGCCTTCACCTTCGGCATCCTCTACCCGCAGACCGGCGCCCTCGCCTTCCTCGGCCCGCCCCAGGTCACCGGCGCCCAGTACGCCATCTCCGAGATCAACGAGGCCGGCGGCATCCTCGGCACCGAGATCCCCGCCCTCATCGAGGGTGACGAGGCCGGCGACGCCGCCCAGGCCAACGAGGCCGCCAACGCCCTCGTCGGCGACGGCGTCAACGCCGTCATCGGCGCCGCCGCCTCCTCCATGACCCAGGCGAGCTACGACACCATCACCAGCGCGGGCATCGTCCAGTGCTCCGGCTCCAACACCGCGCCCGACCTCACCAACATCGAGGACAACGGCCTCTACTACCGGACCGCGCCCAGCGACCTCCTCTCCGGTCCGGTGATGGCCCGCAAGATCGTCGACGACGGCCACGTCACCGTCGGCATCGTCGCCCGCGCCGACGACTACGGCTCCGGCTACATGGGCGGCCTCCAGGCCGAACTCGAGGCGCTCGGCGCCGAGGTCGTCGTCACCGAGACCTACGACCCCGACGCGACCAACTTCTCCGGCGTCGTCGACAACGTGACCAGCGAGGACCCCGACGCGATCGCGCTCATCTCCTTCGAGGAGGGCGGCCAGGTGCTGGCCTCGCTCCTGGAGAGCGGTGTGGAGGGCGACCAGCTCTACATCACCGACGGCCTCAACTCGCCCGACCTCGGCAGCACCGTCGACGAGAGCAACCCCGAGATCGTCACCGGCATCACCGGTGTCGCTCCCGGCGCCGACAACCCCGGGTTCAACGAGGGCCTGGCCGAGTTCGCCCCCGACCTTGAGGTCTACCAGTTCGCCCCGCAGGTCTTCGACTGCGTCACCGCCATCGCCCTGGCCGCCGAGGCCGCCGAGAGCGCCGACCCCGCTGACTACTCCGCCGAGCTGGCCAACGTGACCAGCCCCGACGGCACCGAGTGCGGCAGCTTCTCCGAGTGCCGTGACCTGCTCGCCGAGGGCGAGGAGATCAACTACCAGGGCGTCAGCGGCAACATCGACTGGGACCAGAACGGCGACCCGACCTCCGCCACCTTCCAGATCTTCCACTTCGGTGAGGAAGGCTACGAGACGGCCGGGTACGAGGAGTACTCCGTCGAGGAGTAACCCGCCCACCGTCGCGGACGCCCCCCGCCCGCCCGCGACGACGCTCCGAACACCACGAGGCGCCCCGGGACACCGTCCCGGGGCGCCTCCCCGTGTGACCGGGACCCGGCCGCCCCACCCCCGACGGCCCCCCGCGACGAGGCCCCCTCCCCCCGGATCGGAGCCAGGCCGCCACCGCCCGGGAAACCGGACCACCAGGCCCCGCCCCCATCCGAACCCGGGTCCTCCTCACCGCGACCGCGCTCCGCCGTCCCCGCGACACCCGGCTCCGGGACACCCACCCCCGAGCCCGGTCACGTCCCGGGCGTCTCCGGGCCTCTCCCCCGACCACGTCCCCGCCTCGCCTCGGCGTACCCCGGACCCTCCCCCCACGACCGGTCCCCACCGCGCCAAACGGCTCTCCGCGCCCGGTTCTCCGCACCCGGCTCTCCGCGGCCCGGCACCAGCCGGAGGATCACACACACCGCCACCGGACCGAGACCACCCGGCCCACGGCCACCCGCGAGCACCGGTCCTCCACAACACATCCCCGCACAACGACCAGAGGCGGGTGGGCGCCGCCGAAGGCGCACGAGGTCGAGGGGTCCTCCACAGCGCATCCCCCGCACAACGACCAGAGGTCCCCACACCGACCACCCCGGCCACCAGTGCCCCCCCCGCGCACACGAACGGGGGGTGGGGTCCGCAGACCCCACCCCCCGCCAGGGAAACCCCGGATCAGCCCTTCGCGAGCGTCCCCAGGTACAGCTCGATCACGTTCGGATCGTTCAACAGGTCGCGCCCCGTACCCGTGTACGCGTTACGCCCCTGGTCCAGCACGTACCCCCGGTCACAGATCTGCAGGCACCGGCGGGCGTTCTGCTCCACCATGATCACCGAGACACCCGTGGAGTTGACCTCCTTGACCCGCTGGAAGACCTCCTCCTGGTAGATCGGCGACAGACCCGCCGTCGGCTCGTCCAACAACAGCACCGACGGATCCATCATCAACGCCCGACCCATCGCCACCATCTGGCGCTCACCGCCCGACAGCG
This sequence comes from Nocardiopsis sp. NPDC049922, assembly GCF_040660275.1. Lineage (NCBI taxonomy): Bacteria > Bacillati > Actinomycetota > Actinomycetes > Streptosporangiales > Nocardiopsidaceae > Nocardiopsis > Nocardiopsis sp. NPDC049922. The sequence goes on from NZ_JBFAME010000002.1 coordinate 66,712, forward strand.
ACCCGGCCTTGGCCTTGCGGCGGTCCGCCAGCAGCGGGAACAGATCCGCCACCACCGTGAACCGCTGGGCGAACGCCTTCGGTCGCAGGAACGCCCCCATCTGGAGGTTCTCCTCGATCGTCAGCGAAGGGAACACGTTCCGCGTCTGCGGCACGTACCCCACACCCCGCTCCACCAGACTGTGCGCCGCCAGACCCGCGATACTCGAACCCCGCAGCGTCAACGACCCCGACCGCACCGGGATCAACCCGAACACCGTCTTGATCAACGTCGACTTACCGGCGCCGTTCGGCCCGATGATCGCCACGACCTCACCCTCGGTGAGCGTCAGCGTGCACCCGTTGAGGATGTTCACCCCGGGCACGTACCCGGCCACCAGGTCCTTCGCCAACAGCAGGTAGTCCCCGGGACCGCCCACCTCCTCGACCGGCTCCGACCGCGCGTGCTCCAGCACCTCCTCGCGGTGCCGCTCGAAGACCGCGGCCTCCTCGGCCCCCGCCGGAACCTTCATCGGCCCCAGGTCGTCGTTCTCAGTCATCACCACTCCCCCGGGCCTCGTCCGCGTCGACCTCCTGGGCACCCAGGTAGGCGTCGATCACCTGCTGGTTCGAGCGGATGTCCGAGGGACGCCCCTCGGCGATCACCTGCCCCTGCGCCAACACGACGATCCAGTCACTGATCCCCATGATCACGTCCATGTCGTGCTCCACGAACAGGACCGTCTTGCCCTCGTCCCGAAGCGACGTGATGTGACCCAACAGGGACTGCACCAACGCCGGGTTCACACCCGCCATCGGCTCGTCCAACATGATCATGCTCGGATTCGTCATCAACGCACGCGCCATCTCCAGCAACTTGCGCTGACCGCCGGAGAGCGCACCCGCGATGTCGTTCCGCTTGTCGATGAGCTTGAACCGCTCCAACAGCTGCAGGGCCTGCTCGGTGTTCCTCCGCTCCTGGTGCTGCCACATCGGCCGCAGGAACGCACCCGCCATCCGCTCACCCAGCTGCCCCGGCGCCCCCAACAACATGTTGTCGAGCACCGACATCCGCGTGAGCGCCTTCGTCAACTGGAACGTCCGCACCATCCCGGCCTTCGCGACCTGGTGGCCCTTGCGCCCGTTGATCGGCCGACCCTCGAACGTCCACCGGCCGGCGTCGACCCGGTCGAACCCGGTCAACAGGTTGAACAGCGTCGACTTCCCGGCGCCGTTCGGCCCGATCAACGCCGTGATCGTCCCCCGCTGCACCTCCAGGTGCCGCACGTCCACCGCGGTCAGACCGCCGAACGAACGCCGCACCCGGTCCGCCACCAGGATCGGATCGGACTTGCCCGACCCCGGCTCCGGCTCCGCACCGGCCATCCGGTCGACCGCCACGGTGTTCACCTCGTCACTTGACATTGACCAGCATCTCCTTCCGGTCGCCGATGAGGCCCTGCGGCCGGAAGACGATCAGCACCACCAGCATCAGACCCGCGAAGGCCAACTGGAGCGCACCGTAGTCGGGCCCGCTCAGGAACGGCAGCCAACCCATGGCCCCGAGCCCCTTGAGCACACCGTCGGTGAAGGTCATCAGGAACCAGAACGCCATCGAACCCAGCACCGGACCGAACACCCGACCGGCGCCGCCGAGCAGCAGGATCACCCACAGGAAGAACGTCACCTGCGGCTTGAACTGGTCCGGCGCGATCGACGCCTGGTACACGGCCAGGATCGCCCCGGCCAGCGCACCGACCAGACCGCCCAGCACCAGTACCTGCATCTTGTAGGCGAACACGTTCTTACCCAGGCTGCGGACCGCCTCCTCGTCCTCCCGGATGCCCTTGATGACACGGCCCCACGGGCTGTGCATCAGCAACCAGGTCAACCCCGCGAGAAGCAGCACCAACGACCACGTCACCACCAACACCCACAGGTGGTTGCCGTTGTACGACAGCGGACCCAGCGTGTAGAACCGGCTCGAATCGAACGGGTTCAGGGCACGGAAGTCCCCCGCCAGGTTCTGCAACCCGTACACGCTGCTCGTCAACGGATCGGCGAACTCCGCCCGATACAACAGGCGCAGCACCTCCGCCGCCGCGATCGTCGTGATCGCCAGATAGTCCTCACGCAACCGCAGCGTGGGGATACCCAGCAACAGCGCCAACGCCACCGCACAGGCCAACCCCATGAGGACGCCCACCGACAACGGCAGGTCGAACACCGCCACGCTGATCCCGACACCGTAGGCGCCCACCAGCATGAAGCCGACCTGGCCGAAGTTCAGCAACCCCGTGTAACCGAAGTGCAGATTGAGACCGATCGCCGCGACCGCGTAGATCGCCGCCACCGGACCGATCGCCGATCGGGTCGAATCGGCGAGGATCGAAAGGATATCCATCGTCTACCTCTCCTAGCCGACCCGTTCACGCCGACCGAGCAGACCCTGCGGTCTGACCAGGAGCATGAGGATCATCAGGGCCAGAGCCCATGCCTGCATGAGCTGGGACGGGAACCACAGGGTGGACAGCACCGCCACCAGACCGACGGCCAGACCGCCCACCATCGCCCCGTAGGCCGTCCCCAGGCCACCGAGGATCACCGCCGCGAACATCAACAGCAGCAGGCGGAAGCCCATCTCGTAGTCGACCACCTGGTTCAGACCGAAGAGCACACCGCCCAGCGACGCCAGAGCGCCACCCAGACCCCACACGTACAGGGTCACCCGGTCCACGTCGATACCCGACGACTCCGCCAGGTCCCGGTTGTCCGACACCGCGCGCATCGCCTTGCCGATGCGGGTGAACTGCAACAGGCAGGCCACAGCCACGAGCACCACCAGCGCCACGCCCATGACCACCAGGTCACGCGGCGGCAGCGACACCGGACCGATCTCCACCAGATCCTGGATCTGGAACCCCGCGTACCGCTCCCGGCGCGCACCGAAGAGCACCAGGATCACGTGGCGCAGGATCAGCGCCAGACCGATCGACACGATGAACATCTGGATCAGCGCGACGTTGCGGTGCCGCAGCGGACGCCACACGTACCGCTCCATCGACCCGCCCAGCACCGCGCCCATCAGGACCGCGACCACCGTGGCCGCCCACAGCGGAAGCTGCCAGCCGACACTGTCGCCGAGTACGCCCAGCACCGTCGCCAGCACCAGACCGGCGAAGATCGCCACCCACTGCGCGACGATCAGTCCCGTCCGCGACACCCGGCCCTCGCCGAACGCGCCCAACAGGATCGCCCCGCCCAGACCGGCGAAGATCGCCAGCAGGGCGTTGCCCATACCGGCCGCGCCCGTGCTGAAGAGCATGGCCATCATCGCGCCGAACGTGACCATGTCACCGTGCGAGAAGTTGATCAGCTTCGTGGTGCCGAAGATCAGCGACAGGCCGATCGCGGACACCGCGATCACCAGGCCGAACAGAACACCCGCGGCCGTGAGCTGGGCCAGCCGCTCCCCGAAGGAACCGCCGCTGTCACCCACCGCGATCGACTCGTCGTCGGCCGGGGTGTCGCCCTCCTCGCCGGAGCCCTCCGAGGCCTCCTCCGAGGGGCTGGGAGAACCCTCGTCGGTCCCACCGCCGGCCGGCACCAACGCGATGATCAGAGGGCGGCGATCATCCGCCTCGACCTCGACCTGGGCCTCACCGTCGACCACGAGCGACGTCTCTCGTACGGCGAACTCGCTGGGGATGGACTCCTGATCCACCACGACGCGGTACTCACCCGGTCCGGGCAGTTCCACTTCCCACATTCCATCAGGGTCGGTCTCGCTCGCCCCGATCTCGTCATCCCCCTGGAAGACCGTGATCCCGATGCCCTCGACACCTTGATCCCGGTCGTCCGGGTGGCTGATCTGACCGTGCAGCGCCTCACCGCCCTGTTCGTCTGCCGTCGCAGCTGGCCCGGGGATCACCAGGATGGCGGTGATCAGGGCGAGCAGCACGGTCACGAGACGTGTGCGCACGCGCGCTCCTTGCGCATCTGAGGTTGGCGATGCCGAATGCGCGCATTCGACACCGTTGTCCTTTGCTGTTCGGTGCGGTGAGTTTAGCCCGATTTAGCCTGGTCATTCAGCACCGCTTAAGCCACGTGACCCAACCGTCACCCCATCGTGTGAAACCGAGATCGAACCGGTACGTCCGCCCGGTTGACCCTGAACGGGTGTCTGGTTTTCGCCGCGAACACCAGCTGATCTGCACGTTTCCTCCGCCGGACGTGCGCGGGAGAACAGAAGGGGGCCGCACCCGGTAGTGGGTGCGGCCCCCGTGGAACGGTCGGGCTGAGGCGGCTCAGTCCTGCTTGCCGCCGAGCGTCTCGACGACCGTCTCCGCGACCTTGCGCATCGTCAGTCGGCGATCCATGGAGTTCTTCTGGATCCACCGGAACGCCTCGGGCTCACTCATCCCGTGGCGGCTCTGGAGCAGCCCCTTGGCCTGCTCGACCAGCTTGCGGGTCTCAAGACGCTCCTGAAGGCTGCTGACCTCCGACTCCAGCGCGGCCAGTTCGGCGTAGCGGGAGGTGGCCATCTCGATCGCCGGCACCAGGTCCGACTTGGTGAAGGGCTTGACCAGGTAGGCCATGGCCCCGGCCTCACGCGCCCGCTCGACCAGCTCGCGCTGGGAGAAGGCGGTGAGGATCACGACCGGTGCGATCCGCTCCCCCGCGATGCGCTCGGCGGCGGACAGGCCGTCGAGCACCGGCATCTTGATGTCGGTGATCACCAGGTCGGGCTTCAGCTCCCGGGCAAGCCGGATGGCGGTCTCACCGTCACCGGCCTCGCCGACGACGGCGTACCCGTCCTCTTCCAGCATCTCCTTGAGGTCCAGGCGAATCAGGGCCTCGTCTTCCGCGATCACCACGCGGCTCTGCGTCCTCGTCACGTACACGAGGTTACCGAGATCCGCTAGGATGCTGGACGTCGGGACCGGCAATGCGTGCCAATCGTGACGTCAGCGTTGACGGAGCATCGCCAGGCCGACGGAACCAGACACCCCCGCTCGGCTGTCCGGTTTACTAAGAATGCCCCGATACTCCAACGGCAGAGAGAATCGTCTCAAACACGATCCAGTGTGGGTTCGAATCCCACTCGGGGCACCAAAGGCCATCCTCCGGGGTGGCTTTTCTACTGCCCAGGGGCCTGGGGATCGCTGACATCAACCGAATGTCGCATACGTGAGCAATCGTTCACTCCATGTACGCACCACACATGCGCCGCTCAGCGGTGGACATGCCGAACTCCGGAATCTCCCACAGTGAGGCCAGTCGACGCCTCGGCGTCGCCTGGAAGAGCCATGCCAAGAAGACCCGGCGGGGATGTCAGAACCAGACTGTGGTCTCCATCTGCCAGAAGGCCGCTGTCGCCCGCATGGACTCGTTCGTGGGGCCGAAGTACTGACCGCGCGCGAGCCCGCGAGGGTTCCGGCCAGAACCCCGGTATCTACCCAGCCAGTTCGACCCTACTTGGGTCCTTTGTCACTTTATGCCGGGGCAACCGGGCCGAAGGGGTCACATCACGGCCACAACCTGGGTACAACCCGTGGGTTCGGTCGCCGTTCGCCCCCGACGTCCCCGATCCTTGATACGCAGAGCGGATTCCAGGAGAGGAGCAGCGGGTGCTGACCGCGGTGGCCGGGGTGATCGGAGCACTCGTCATCGGCGCCTGGGTCGTGGTGGCCTGGGGGTCCCGGCGTCGCCTGCCCTGGCTGCTGACCCCCGTCGCCCTCCTCATCGTCGTCCTCGTCGCCGTCGGCCAACCCGGCTGGGCGTTCCTCCCCGTGGTCGCCCTGGTCGCCGGGTCCTTCGCCGAACTGGTCGTCGGATCGCGCGAGTCCCCCACGGTCCGCACCAAGAACCCCGACGCGCCCCTGAGCACCGAACGGTGGGCCGCCGCCGTCGCCGCGCCGTTCCGGGTCGCGCTCGCCGAACCCTGGGACGTGGTGGCCCGGCCGTCGCTGCGCCGCCGCTACCGCCGCGTCCTGGAGCGGCAGTGGGCGGTGACCGACCGCGAGTCCCTGCTCGCGGCGGTCGACGGTCTCCAGGAGGAACTGCACTCCGGCCCCTCCCTCGACCTGGTCGTCGACCTGCGCGCGGGCGTCGCGAAGTCGCGGCTGCCCCAGGACCGGGGCGGCCACTCCACGGGCGCGAACGTGCGGCTGACCCCGGAGCAGATCGACCGGCTGCGTTCGGTGGCCGACGCCCCCGAGGCCGACGAGACGGTGATCATCGGCGCGTTCCAGTGGTGGAAGTCGGTGCACGTGATCCGTCTGGTGTGCGCCGGGGCGTCGCTGGACTGGTTGTCTCCGGTGGAGACGCAGACGTTGTTGCGCCGGGTGGCCTCCGATCTCCAGCGCCGGTACTCGTCGTGGCACCAGTTGTCGGTGGCCTTCCACGCGGGGTACCTGTTGTGGCCGGAGCGCGGTGTGGAGGGTGAGCACGGGGGCGCCGACCGGGTGTGGACGGCGTTGGGGTTGTTGACCGAGGATCCGCGGAGTCCGTGGAATCTGCTGCCGTGGGACATGCCGTTGGAGCGGGTGATCTCCGAGGGCGGGGTGGCCAGCGGCCAGGAGCAGTAGGCGGGGCTCCGGGGCTGGCCGGTACGCGTCGGCCGCACCGGTCCTGGCCCGGATGGTCGGCGCGGCTCATTCGCCTTCCTCCGGGCCGGACCTGATGCGGCCCGTGTGCGGGCGCCTCGTGGGCGCTCCGGTGTTACTGCGCGCTCAGTGCGACGGCGTCACCGAGTTTGTGGACGCGTAGGGAGTTGGTGGACCCCACGGTTCCGGGCGGGCTGCCCGCGACGATGACGACCTTGTCGCCCTTGGTGTACTCGCCGAGCTGGAGGAGTTCGGCCTCCACCTGGCGGACCATGTCGTCGGTGTTGTCGACCCACGGCACGAGGTTGGTCTCCACGCCCCAGACGAGGGACAGCAGGCCTCGGGTGCTGGCCTCGGTACTGAAGGCCATGAGGGGGATGGGCGACCGGTAGCGGGCGAGGCGGCGTGCGGTCTCGCCGGACATGGTGAAGGCGACGAGTGCCTTGGCGCCGACGGTGGCTCCGATCTCGGCGGCGGCGCGGGCGATGGCTCCTCCGGTGGTCTCGGGCACCCGGGTGAGGATGTGCGAGGCGCGGAGGGATTCCTGTTCGGCGGCGGCGACGATGCGCGCCATGGTCTCGACGGTCTCGATGGGGTACTGCCCGACGCTGGTCTCGCCGGAGAGCATGACGGCGTCGGCGCCGTCGAGGACGGCGTTGGCGACGTCGGAGGCCTCGGCGCGGGTGGGCCGGGGGGCTCCGATCATGGATTCGAGCATCTGGGTGGCGACGATGACCGGTTTGGCCTTGTCGCGGCAGCGTTCGATGGCGCGCTTTTGCACCATGGGAACGTTCTCGAGGGGGAGCTCGACGCCGAGGTCGCCGCGGGCGACCATGACGCCGTCGAAGACCTCGATGATGTCGTGGAGGCGTTCGACGGCCTGGGGCTTCTCGATCTTGGCGATGAGGGGGACGGTGACGCCCTCGTCGTCCATGATGCGGTGGCACTCCTCGGCGTCCGCGGGGCTGCGGACGAAGGAGAGGGCGACCATGTCGACGCCGTTGCGGAGCGCCCAGCGTAGGTCGGCCTCGTCCTTGTCGGTGAGTGCGGGGACGCTGACGGCGACGCCGGGGAGGTTCAGTCCCTTGCTGTTGGAGACGGCGCCGCCGTAGATGACGCGGGTGTGGACGTCGGTGCTGGTGGTCTTGGTGCATTCCAGCACGACGCGGCCGTCGTCGATGAGGACGCGGTCTCCGGGGCGGACGTCGCCGGGGAGTCCCTTGTAGGTGGTGGAGACGCGGGTGGCGTCGCCGGGGATGTCGTCGGTGGTGATGGTGAACTCGTCGCCGGGGGCGAGTTCGTGGGGTCCGTCGGCGAAGGTGCCGAGGCGGATCTTGGGTCCTTGGAGGTCGGCGAGGACGCCGACCGATCGTTGTGCGGCCTCAGCGGCGGCTCGCACGTTGGCGAGGTTGGCGCTGTGGTCGTCGTGGGTTCCGTGGCTGAGGTTGAGTCGCGCTACGTCCAGTCCGGCGTCGACGAGCCTGCGGAGGACTTCCGGGCTCGAGGTGGCGGGACCGAGGGTCGCGACGATCTTTGCTCGACGTGTCACGTGCACAACTCTAGAGGGTTGGGTGGGTGGAGTGGTCTAAACCAGGTTGCGAATGGACGTATGTCTGGCTGCGGTGGGGCGAACGGCGGCGGGGTGGTCGGGGGCTGGTTTCTGGCTGTTGGGGCGGGTTTCGGTAGCGTTCGGGCGGTAGTGGCGGGGTTCTGTCGAGGGTGGGTGTGTGGTGTTCGCGTACGAAGAGGTCGTGGCGGCTTTGGAGTCGGAGACCGCGGCGCTGGCGGGGGTTCTGGAGGGGTTGTCGGAGGCCGAGGCGGTGGTGCCGACCCGCTGTTCGCCGTGGGATGTGGCGGCGTTGGCGGCGCACACGGTGGGGGCGGTGCTGCGGGTGGAGGACATGCTTGCGGATCCGGTGCGTGAGGACGGGGGCGCTGCGATCTCGGCGGCGGGCTACTACGCGCCGGACGCGCGGTTCTCGCCGGAGGTGAACGGGGAGCGGGTGCGGTCGGCGGTGGAGGCGGCGGCGCGGCGGGCGGACGCCGGGGAGCCGGGCCGGGTGCTGCGTGGGGGCTGGGCGGCGTTGAGGGGGCGCCTGGCGGCCGAGGAGGGTGGTCGTCGGGTGTTCACACGGCACGGTGATCCGATGTCGTTGACGGACTTCCTGGTGACGCGGGTGGTGGAGGCGGTGCTGCACGGCTGGGATGTGGCGGACGCGTTGGGGCGCGAGGTGTGGACGACGCGGCCGGCGTTGGATGTGGTGGTGCGGTTGGTGTTCGGCGCGGCGGACCGGGATGCGGTGGAGCGGGTGTTCCCGGGGGTGTGGTCCGACGCGGCGGTGGCGGTGCGGGCCGTGCGTGCGGTGACCGGCCGTTCGGAGGGGGGCGCGGGTCGGGAGGCGCTGTCGGCGGCCGGGGTGCGGTTCCTGGCGCTGGGGTGACCCGTGCTCGCGCGTGGTGCCGCTGGGCGGCGGGCGGGGGTCGGGCGCGGGCCGGAGGGGCTCCCCTTCACCTGTCCTGGCGGGGTTGGGGCAGGTAGGTGCCGACGCGGCCGTAGGCGCGCAGGACGCGCAGGCGTTGGATGGTGCGCATGCCCTCGCGTTCGAGGGTGGCGGCGGGGTCCCAGTGGTTCCAGGCGGCGTCCCAGCCTCCGTCGGCGCGTTGCTGTTCCTCGAGGACGTCGAGGGCGCGGTTGATCTCGGCGTCGGTGAAGAGGGGGCGCGCGATGTGGTGCGGGTGGGGGGCCAGGTCGAGTGGTGTGTGGACGTGGGCCTCGGTGCGCGGGTGGACGTCGATGACGGCGCGGATCATGGTGGAAAGGCGGTTGAGGGCCTGCATGGCGCGGGTGCGGTTGGGGGCGTACTGGAGGAAGGTGCACACGCCGATGGCCTCGTGGGGTTCGGTCCAGGCGAGGGTGTCGACGCGCTTCCAGCAGTAGGCGGTGGCGGTGTCGCGCCACTGGTGCGTGATGTGGTGTTTGTGCAGGTATCCGCAGATGAGGGCGGTGATGTCGAGGCGGCCGGTGAAGTCCTCGGTCTCCAGGAGCCAGGGGGCGGCCTCGGTGTGGCGGATGGTGGGCAGGACGTGGGGGACGCTGCCGTCGGGGTCGCAGACGTTGGCGAGGAACTGGCAGACGCCGGCGCCGATGCTGTGCGGGACGGGTCCGAGTTCGTCGAGGTACTGCAGGGCGGTCGCGACGCCGCCGGGCTGGCTGGCGTGGCCGCGCATGTCGGGGTCGATGCCGTTGCCGTAGCCGCCGTCGAGGTTGCGGTAGGCGGCCAGGGCGGAGCGGATGGGGGCGGTGGGGCCGTTCTGGAAGTGGTACGCGAAGCGATGGCGGTCGATGAGGCGCGCGGTGCGCATGGTGAAGTGCTCCGCGGCGTGGTATGCGTCCCAGGTCACAACGCTCATGTCTTCGACGGTACGACCGGTGGGTCGTCGCGGAGAATAGTCGGCCGTGCAATATATGCGATCTTTACGCCGGTGGCGGCGTGTGTCCGGCGGCGTCCGCGGAGGGGCGCGGCGGCGCCGGGCACGGGGGTCCCGTGCCCGGCGCCGCCGTGTGTGGCTCAGACCAGGGGCCGTGCGGTCGGCGGGATGGCGACCGGCAGGGTGGTGGTCTGGGTGAGGTAGCGGTCGACTCCGGCTGCGGCGGAGCGGCCCTCGGCGATGGCCCAGACGATGAGGGACTGGCCTCGGCCCATGTCCCCGGCGCAGAAGACGCCGTCGACGGTGGTCTGGTAGTCGGCGTCGCGGACGACGTTGCCGCGTCCGTCGAGTTCGACGCCGAGCTGTTCGATCATGCCCTCCTTCTGGGGGCCGACGAAGCCCATGGCGAGGGTGACGAGGTCGGCGGGGATCTCGCGTTCGGTGCCCTCGACGGGTTCGAAGCCCTTGTCGGTGCGCTTGACCTCGACGAGCTTGAGGGCGCGGACGTCGCCGTTGTCGTCGCCGAGGAATTCGAGGGTGTTGACGGAGTAGATCCGCTTGCCGCCCTCCTCGTGCGCGCTGGTGACCTTGTACAGCATGGGCATGGTGGGCCATGGCTGGTGGTCGGGCCGCTTGGCGGGCGGCTTGGGCATGATCTCGAGCTGGGTGACGGAGGCGGCGCCCTGGCGGTGGGCGGTGCCGACGCAGTCGGCGCCGGTGTCGCCGCCGCCGATGACGACGACGTGCTTGCCCTCGGCGGTGATGGGCGGCGTGTCGTAGTCGCCTTCCTGGACCTTGTTGGCCAGGGGCAGGTACTCCATGGCCTGGTGGATGCCGCCGAGGTGGCGGCCGGTGGCGGGCAGGTCGCGCCAGGCGGTGGCGCCGCCGGTGAGGACGACGGCGTCGTGGTCGGCGCGGAGCCGGTCGACGGTGATGTCGACGCCGACGTCGACGCCGGTGCGGAAGGCGGTGCCCTCGGCGGTCATCTGGGCGAGGCGGCGATCGATGTGCCGCTTCTCCATCTTGAACTCGGGGATGCCGTAGCGGAGGAGGCCGCCGAGGCGGTCGGCCCGCTCGTAGACGGTGACGTCGTGTCCGGCGCGGGTGAGCTGCTGTGCGGCGGCGAGTCCGGCGGGGCCGGAGCCGACGACGGCGACCTTCTTGCCGGTGCGGGTGGTGGGGGGCAGGGGCTTGACCCAGCCCTCCTCCCACGCGCGGTCGATGATGGAGACCTCGACGTTCTTGATGGTGACGGCGGGCTGGTTGATGCCGAGCACACACGCGGACTCACAGGGGGCGGGGCAGAGCCGTCCGGTGAACTCCGGGAAGTTGTTGGTGGCGTGCAGGCGTTCGATCGCCTCGGCCCAGTCGTGGGTGTGGACGAGGTGGTTCCACTCGGGGATGAGGTTGCCGAGCGGGCAGCCGTTGTGGCAGAAGGGGATGCCGCAGTCCATGCAGCGCGACGCCTGCTTGGTGACGGTGCCCCGGTCGAAGTCCTCGTGGACCTCGCGCCAGTCCTGGATGCGCACGTCCACCGGGCGGTGGGCGGGCAGTTCGCGTTCGGTGATCTTCAGGAAACCCTTGGGGTCAGCCATGGTGTGTGTTCCTCCTCTCGTGTTCGCTGACGCTCAGGACTGCGCGGAGGCCATGACGGCCTCGTTGACGTCGCGCCCGTCGCGTTCGGCCTCGGCCTGGGCGAGCAGGACCCGCTTGTAGTCGCGTGGCATCACCTTGGCGATGCGGTCGAGGGCGGCGGGGCCGTCGGCGAGGAGTCGCTCGGCGACGGCGGAGCCGGTCTCGTCGCGGTGGCGGGTGAGGACGTCGGTGAGGAAGGTGCGGTCCTCGTCGGTGAGCGGTTCGATCTCGACCATCTCGGGGTTGACCCGGTGGTGGTCGAGGTCGAGGACGTAGGCGACGCCTCCGGACATGCCCGCGGCGAAGTTGCGTCCGGTGCGGCCGAGGATGACGGCGCGGCCGCCGGTCATGTACTCGCAGCCGTGGTCGCCGATGCCCTCGACGACGGCGGTGGCGCCGGAGTTGCGGACGCAGAAGCGTTCGCCGGCGACGCCGCGCAGGAGGATCTCGCCGGAGGTGGCGCCGTAGCCGATGACGTTGCCGGCGATGATGTGGTCCTCGGCGACGAGCGGGGAGGACCGGTCGGGGCGGACGATGACGCGGCCGCCGGAGAGCCCCTTGCCGACGTAGTCGTTGGCGTCGCCTTCGAGTCGGAGGGTGACGCCCTTGGGGACGAAGGCGCCGAAGGACTGGCCCGCGGAGCCGGTGAAGGTGACGTCGATGGTGTTCTCGGGCAGGCCGTCGGCGCCGTGGCGCTTGGTGACCTCGTGGCCGAGCATGGTGCCGACGGTGCGGTTGACGTTGCGTACCGGCAGTTCGAGCGTGACCGGCTGACCGAAGTCCAGGGCGCCCTCGGCGAGTTGGATGAGGGTGTTGTCCAGGGCCTTCTCCAGGCCGTGGTCCTGGCCGCGTGTGTGCAGCCGGTGGTCGCCTCCCCAGGGTTCGACCTCGTGGAGGATCGGCGACAGGTCCAGGCCCTGGGCCTTCCAGTGGTCGACGGCCTCGGTGGTGTCGAGCAGGTCGACGGCGCCGATGGCCTCGTCGAGGCTGCGGAAGCCGAGCTGGGCGAGGTACTCGCGGACTTCCTGGGCGATGAACTCGAAGAAGTTGACGACGTACTCGGCCTTGCCGGAGAAGCGTTCGCGCAGGGTCGGGTTCTGGGTGGCGACGCCGACGGGGCAGGTGTCGAGGTGGCACACGCGCATCATGACGCAGCCGGAGACGACGAGGGGCGCGGTGGCGAAGCCGAACTCCTCGGCGCCGAGCAGGGCGGCGATGACGACGTCGCGGCCGGTCTTCATCTGGCCGTCGGCCTGGACGACGATGCGGTCGCGCAGTCCGTTGAGCAGCAGGGTCTGCTGGGTCTCGGCGAGGCCGAGTTCCCAGGGGGTGCCCGCGTGCTTGAGCGAGGTGAGCGGGGAGGCGCCGGTGCCGCCGTCGTGGCCGGAGATGAGCACGACGTCGGCGTGCGCCTTGGACACGCCGGCGGCGACGGTGCCGACGCCCGCCTCGGAGACCAGCTTGACGTGGACCCGCGCGGACGGGTTCGCGTTCTTGAGGTCGTGGATGAGCTGGGCGAGGTCCTCGATGGAGTAGATGTCGTGGTGCGGCGGCGGGGAGATGAGCCCGACGCCGGGGGTGGAGTGGCGGGTCTGGGCCACCCACGGGTAGACCTTGTGGCCGGGCAGCTGGCCGCCCTCGCCGGGCTTGGCGCCCTGGGCCATCTTGATCTGGATGTCGTCGGCGTTGGTGAGGTAGTGCGAGGTGACGCCGAACCGGCCGGAGGCCACCTGCTTGATGGCGCTGCGGCGCAGGTCGCCGTTGGCGTCCGGGGTGAAGCGGGCGGGGTCCTCGCCGCCCTCGCCGGTGTTGGACTTGCCGCCGAGGCGGTTCATCGCGATGGCGAGGGTCTCGTGTGCCTCGGCGGAGATGGAGCCGTAGGACATGGCGCCGGTGGAGAAGCGCTTGACGATGGCGGAGACGGGCTCGACCTCGTCGACGGGGATGGGCTCGCGCACGCCCTCCTTGAGGCGGAAGAGTCCGCGCAGGGTCATGAGCTCCCGGGACTGGTCGTCGATCTTGGAGGTGTACTCCTTGAAGATCTCGTACCGGCGGGTGCGGGTGGAGTGCTGGAGCTTGAAGACGGTCTCGGGGTTGAACAGGTGCGGTTCGCCCTCGCGGCGCCACTGGTACTCGCCGCCGACCTCCAGGCGCCGGTGGGCGTTGGCGTTGGCGGCGTGGGCGCGGCGGTGGCGGATGGCGACCTCCTCGGCGAGGACGCCGAAGCCGACGCCGCCCAGGCGGGAGGTGGTGCCGGTGAAGCACCGGTCGATGACGTCCTGGCCGAGGCCGAGGGCCTCGAAGATCTGCGCGCCGGTGTAGGAGCTGACCGTGGACACGCCGATCTTGGACATGATCTTCAGGACGCCCTTGCCGAACGCCTTGACGGTGTTGCGGACGGCCTGGTCGGCGTCGATGCCGCCGATGACGCCGCGTTCGACGAGGTCCTGGACGGTGGCCAGGGCCAGGTACGGGTTGACGGCGGAGGCGCCGTAGCCGATGAGGAGCGCGACGTGGTGGCATTCGCGCACGTCGGCGGCCTCGACGAGCAGGCCGACCTCGGTGCGGGTCTTCTCGCGCACGAGGTGGTGGTGGACGGAGCCGGTGAGCAGCAGCGACGGGATGGGCGCGCGGGTGGCGTCGGCGCGGCGGTCGCTGAGCACGAGGATGTGGGCGCCGTCGGCGATGGCCTGGGACACCTCGGCGTTGATCTGGTCGAGGCGCTCGGAGAGCGCGTCGCCGCCGCCGTCGACGGGGTAGGTGCCGTCGACGGTGAAGGTGCGCAGGGCCGGGTTGGTGGTTCCGGCCTGGACGATGGCGGCGAGCTGGGCCTGGTCGACCACGGGTGTGGGCAGGACGAGGCGCCGGGTGTCGCCCACCTCGGCCTTGAGGAGGTTGCCCTCGGCTCCGAGCAGGGTGTTCAGGCTGGTGACCATCTCCTCGCGGATGGCGTCCAGCGGCGGGTTGGTGACCTGCGCGAAGTTCTGCGAGAAGTAGTCGAAGAGCTGGCGGGACCGTGCGGAGAGGGCGGCGACGGGGGTGTCGGTGCCCATGGATCCGATGGGTTCGGCGCCGGTGCGGGCCATCGGGGTGAGGATGACGCGCAGTTCCTCCTCGGTGTAGCCGAACACCTGCTGGGCGAGGTTGAGTTCGGCGACCGGGGTGGGTTCGGCGTCGGGCAGGTCGCCGAGGCGGACCAGGCCGGAGTCGATCCACTCCTGGTAGGGGTGTTCGGCGGCGAGTTCGGCCTTGATCTCCTCGTCCTCGATGATCCGTCCCTGGGCGGTGTCCACGACGAAGATGCGGCCGGGCTGGAGGCGTCCCTTGCGGACGACGTTGGCCGGGTCGATGTCCAGGACGCCGGCCTCGCTGGCCAGGACGACGAGGCCGTCGTCGGTGACCCAGTAGCGGCCGGGGCGCAGGCCGTTGCGGTCCAGGACGGCGCCGACGAGGGTGCCGTCGGTGAAGGTGACCGAGGCGGGTCCGTCCCAGGGCTCCATGAGGGTGGAGTGGAACTCGTAGAAGGCCCGGACGGCCGGGTCCATCTCGGTGTGGTTCTCCCAGGGTTCGGGGACCATCATGAGCACCGCGTGCGGCAGCGAACGCCCGCCCAGGTGGAGCAGTTCGAGGGCGTCGTCGAGCGAGGCGGTGTCGGAGTCGTCGGGGTCGACGATGGGGAAGATCCGGTCGAGGTCGCCGGGGATGAGGTCGGTGGCGAGCTTGGCCTCGCGCGCCCGCATCATGTTCCGGTTGCCCTTGACGGTGTTGATCTCGCCGTTGTGCGCGACGTAGCGGAACGGGTGGGCGAGCGGCCAGGACGGGAACGTGTTGGTGGAGAACCGGGAGTGGACCAGGGCCAGGCCGGAGGTGTAGCGCCGGTCGGACAGGTCGGGGAAGAACGGCTCCAGCTGCGGGGTGGTGAGCATGCCCTTGTAGGCGATGGTGCGCGGGGACAGGCTCGGGAAGTAGACGTCGGTCTCGTGCTCGGCGCGCTTGCGGACGCAGTAGGCGTAGCGCTCCAGGGCGATGCCGGTGAGGCCCTCGGTGGGGGTGCCGGGGGTCCCGGCGACGAAGAGCTGGCCGAAGGAGGGCATGGCCTCGCGCGCGGCGGGGCCGCAGTACTGCGGTTCGAAGGGCAGTTCGCGCCAGCCGAGGACGGTCAGGCCCTCGTCGGCGACGATGGCGTCGATGCGCGCGACGGCGTCGGCGCGGTCGGCGGCGTCGGCGGGCAGGAAGGCGATGCCGGTGGCGTAGGCGCCAGCGTCGGGCAGGTCGAAGTCGCAGACCTCGGTGTAGAGCTCGTGCGGGATCTGGGTGAGGATGCCCGCGCCGTCACCGTCGTCGGGGTCGGCCCCGGAGGCGCCTCGGTGGTCGAGGTTGCGCAGGACGGTGAGCGCCTTCTGGACGATGTCGTGGCTGCGCTGACCGGTGAGGTCGGCGACGAAGCCCACACCGCAGGCGTCGTGCTCGAAGGCGGGGTCGTACAGGCCCTGGGACGTGGTTTCCGCGTTCGTTCGGACGGACGAACGCCGCACCTGAGCAGCAGGCATCTACCCTCCTGTCGTCTTTCGTCGGCTTCGTGAAAAGCGCATCCGGGACGACGTTGGCCCTGCTGCGTCGGGAATGAAGTTGTGCGGCCGGGTCGCGGCCGGTGCCCGCTGGGCGGGTGCCGGTGTCCGCTGCCGTCGGGTCGGCCACGTCCTCGTGGCCGCGGTGGCGGATGGTCACCCGTTGCGGGAAGTTCTCTTATACACGCTGGTCCAGCCGCGATGCGAATCGCAGGTCTAGACCAGAGGGAGCTGCGGTGCGCCCTCACGGAAGGGTCGTGCCTCCTCGCGGGAGGCGGCGCGGGTCCCTCTCGGACGCTGTTCTCCGATGAGGGCTGGCCTAGCCGTTCTTCCACGCGGGAACCCTGCTAAACCTCCCAAAGTGGATAAAACCCCGACTGGTGGTCGGGCTGCCCCCACTCCGGAACGTGAACGTGGCGCTCCGCACACCCACATTACCCCGGTGTTAACGTCAGCTCCAAGGTCTCCTCCGCACACGGGTGGGTGATATCTCCCTCATCCACCATGAACCGCCCTGACCAGCGATTCCATCCCCACCGCCCGCACGTGGGACGATCGGGGCATGGCAGGACACCCGACTTCCCCCGGCGCGGACGACCCCGGCGCCGCGCACGCACACCCGATCGCCTCAACCTCACGAGCACCGGTATCGGTCACCTCGGAGCGCTCCGACCCGTTGCCCAAGGCGGCGCTGCGACTGCTCGTCGAGCAGGGCGTGGACGCGCCCCGGGTCCGCCGGATCCTGGCGCTGCTCTCGGACGGCCGGTGGTGGGGCGCCAACGACCTCGTGCGGGCCAGCGGTGTCGCCCACGCCGTCGTGGCGGCCGCGCTCCGCGCCCTGGACGAGGCCGAGGAGCTCGACACCGAGACGGGGGACGGGCAGCGCAGGGTGCGCCTGGTCCACCCCGCCGACTTCCGGAGCGCGGCCGCCGACGACCTCGCCGACCCGGTGGCCCACCTCGTGCCGAGGTACGCGCGGGCGGGCGCGGTGCTCGCGCGGGCGGTGGCCGAGGGGCCCGCGTCCGACCCTGACCTGGACCACGTGGCGGCGACCGCGGAGACGGCGCTGCGGCGCGCGCTGTTCCTGTGCACGCGGTTCGACCTCAGGGACCGGGTGCTGTTGTGCGTGGGCGACCACGACCTGACGGCGCTGGCCGTGACGCTGGTCTGCCCTCGGGCGCGCGCGGAGGTCGTGGACGTCGACGAACGGGTGCTGGCGCACATCGACGCGGTGGCCGAGCGCGAGGAGCTGCCGGTGCGCACGCACTTCGCGGACCTGCGGCTGGGTCTGCCGTCGCCGTTGCGCGGCGGCGCGGACGTGGTCTTCACCGATCCGCCGTACACCCCGGACGGGGTGGAGCTGTTCGTCCGGCGGGGCCTGGAGGGGATGGCCGATCCGCGCAGGGGCCGGGTGCTGGTGGCCTACGGGGCCAGTGAGACCACCCCGCGGTTGGCGGCGGCGACGCAGACGCGGATGGTGCGGTTGGACCTGCTGTTGGAGGCGGTCTGGCCGGACTTCAACCGCTACCAGGGGGCCGAGTCGATCGGCGCCGCCTCGGACCTGTACGTCCTGCGGCCGCTGTCGCGGACCGCTCCCGCTCCGTCGGGGGACGCCGCGCGGGTGTACAGCCAGGGGGTCAACGCCAAGGAGGCACGAGGCGGTCTGGACGCCGAGCGGGCGGAGGCGGTGGTCGGGGCGGTGCTCGACGACCTGGGCGGCGCGGCGGATCCGAGGGCGCTGACGCTGGTCGGTGCGTGGCCCAAGGACGTCGCGGCGGAGGCGGGGCGGGTCCGGCTCTCGACGTGGATGGGGGCGCCGACCTCGGCGACGGAGCACGCGGTGGTCAACCTCACCGCCGGGTGGGAGCGGCTGGGGGCGCGGGCGGCGCTCGCGGCGGCCTCGGACACCGTGTACGCGCTGGTGCCGTCGGCCGCGGCGGCCGTGCGGGACGAGGCGGGGCAGCGGGCGCTGCGCGCGATGGTGGAGCCGCGGTTCGAGGTGCGGTTCCTGCGGGGGTTCGGGGCCCCGAACCTGACGGCGGTGCGGTTCACGCGGCGGACGCGGGCGGGGTCGGCGGTGGACCGGCTGATGGTCCACGTGCAGGAGCGCGCGCACGGGATGCTGCGGGCGACGCTGCGCGGCGGGCTGACCGAGGTCGCGGCGTGGATGGGGCGGCCGATCAACAAGCGCACGTCGCGGCACGCGGTGGCCACGACACCGGCGTGGCTGTCCGGGCACACGCTGCTGGATCTGCCGGGGCACCGGTTGGGCGAGCTGCGTGGCGTGATGGAGGGGCTGATCGAGCGGGTGGAGCACGCGGAGGGGTGACCGGGCGCGGGGCCCGGGAGGTCGTCCTCCCGGGCCCCGTCCGTTGGGGGTGACGCGGGCCGCGGCCTCGCGGAGGCCCCGAGGAACACGGGCTAGTCGGTGCCGGTGGTCCCGGTGCCCGTGGTGTCGGTCGTGTCCGTTCCTCCGGTGCCGGTGGTGTCGGTGCCGGTCTGTCCCGTGCCGCCGGTGCCCTCGGTGCCCGTCGTCCCGGTGGTGTCGGTGCCCTCGGTGCCGTCGGTCCCCTCGTCGGTGCTGCCGTCCCTGGCCCATCCGACCCTGCGCAGCAGCGGGTCGTTGACGTTGGCCAGCGCCACGAGCGGTCCGGCCAGGCTGACCCGGTCGTCCACCGATTCGGAGGAGATGGGCTGGACCCAGACCACGATGAGGTAGTGGCCGCTGACGATCGCGTCGCTGGCGCTGTACCCCTCGCCCAGGCGGTCGAAGGGGTCGGCACCGGACGGGGCGAGCACGAACCCTCGGACGGCGGCGTCGGCGGCCTCACCCTCAGCGGCGTCCTCGGGGTCGACCATGGTGGCGGCGAGCGTGCGGCTGGCCTCGACGTCGGCCAGGTTGAACACGGCGGTGACGGCGAAGTAGGTCTCCGACACGTAGGCGGCCCGGCCGACCTGGGTGCACCCGGCGTCCTCGACCGCGCCGGCGAGGTCCTGGCCCCACACGGCCGTCGAGCAGTCGTCGGTCAGCTCCGAGTCCCTGATCGTGAACACGATGGTCTCGTCGGCGTTGGCGATCTCCGCGTTGTGCCCCTCGAACAGCTCGCTCTCGTTGAGCGGGAGGCTGTCGTCCTCACGGGAGGCGAGCACCTGGTTCACGCTGCTTCCGTCACCGATGTCGCGGACGGTGTAGGCGGCCGGGCGGGTCTGGACGGGGGCGGTGTCCCCTCCCCCGTCGTCGGACGACCGCAGGAAGAGCACGACGCCGACGCCGACGAGCGCCAGGGCCACCACGACGGCCAGGACGATCAGCGGAAGGCGCCCGCCGCGGCGCGGCTCCCGCTTGCGCCTGCCGCCCCCGCGACGGCGGCCGCCCGACCGCGCTCCCCGCCCGTCCGGCGCCCCGTCGGGGTCGCCGTCCCGCGAGCGGTGCTCCGCGGCGCCGGACGCCGGTGCTTGGGCTGGTTCTTGCGCGGCGCCCCGGGGGAGGGATCGCCTGTTGGGTTCCGGGTGCATCGGGCCTCGAAAGTCTGGACGTCGACGGTCGGATCGGGGACCGCGCGCACGGCCCGGGCGGTGCGTGGGCACCGGTCCACCGGACGGCATGGGGGCGCCCCAGGGCGCCCCCGCGCGGGTCGATCCGTCCGCGATCCTATCGGGGCGCCCGACGCCCCCGGACAGCGCTCACTCCTCAGCCTGGGTCCGCGCGACGACCTCCTCGTAGGGCAGCAGGACGGTGCCCATCGCGGCGACGCTCACCGACGCCATGTCGGTGTCGTCCCCGGGCGGGGAGCCGTCGGTGCCCGCGACCCAGGAGACGGCCAGGTAGTGGCCCATGACCTGGGTGGAGGCCTGGCTGTAGCCCTCCTGCAGGCCGGGCACGTCGCCGGTGTCGGCCAGCAGGAACCCGGCGCCGGTGTCGGTGTCGTTCGGGTCCAGGGCCCGGGCCACCTGGGTGGCGCCCTCGGCGTTGACCAGGTCGAACAGGACCACCTGGGCGACGTACTCCTCGTCGGGGTCGGTGTAGACACCGATGGCGGCGCCGGAGCAGTTGGCGTCGATCAGGCGCTGTCCCAGGTCCTCGCCCCACACGAGCGAGGTGCACGAGTCGGTGACCCGGCCCTCGCTGAGGGTCAGCTCCATCCCGTTGACCTCGGCCTCCTCGGCGTCGCCGAAGACGAGGTCCTCGGTCATCGGTTCGGCGCCCTCGGGGCGCTCGTCGATGGGGCCGAAGGTGTCCTCGAGGTTGGCTCCGAACAGGAACTGCTCGGGAGTGAGCGTCCCGTGGCCCTCGGGCGGGGCGACGATGCTGTTCTCACCCTGGGCGAGCGCGCCGCCGCCGGGGCTGAACAGTTGGTAGAGCAACAGGCCGAGGAGGGCGACGAGCGCGACGCCGAAGGCCCCCATGAGGGTGCCCAGGACGGCGGTTCCGCGCTTGCGCTTGCTCTGTTCGGCGAGCGTGTAGACGATCTGGTTGGGCCGGTCGCCCAGCACCGAGACACGCTTGATCGCGGCGGCGGAGAAGGCGGAGACGCGGTCGACGCCGCCGCGCCTGTTCGCGGCGCCGCGGCCGCCCCCGTCCCTCTTCCGGCGGGCGCCGCGGGAGCGCGACCCCTCGGCGTCGTCGCCCGCGGGCGCGGTGTCGTCGTACTCCTCGTCGTCGTACTCGTCGTGCCCGGCTTCGGCCTCGGCACGGGCGTGCGTGTGGCCGTACTCGGCGGAGAAGTCCTCGTCCGGGTCGTAGTCATCCTCCTGGACGACGTCCTGACCCTGGTCGTCGGCGTACTCCTCGACGTGGGTGTCCTCTACGCGGCGCCGACCGCCGCGGCGACTTCTCCGGCGGTGACCGGACTCAGCTCTGCTCACGGTCCTTCTCAATCGTCAACCCGTGGTCTGATCGGTGGGAATCGGGGCGCACCGTGCGGTCTGGCCGGACGTGTCCGACCGACCGTCAGACCGGTGACCCTACTGGGGCTTCGCCCCGGAGTCCGTTCCCGTGTCGTCGGCGTCGTCCTCCGTGGAGCCCTCGCTACTAGATCGTTCAGGGCTGGGGTGGTATTCCGTGCCCGCCTCGGTGGAGTCCGAGGTCTCGGAGTCCAGAGCGGACTCCTCGGGCTCCACGGCGCTGTAGACGGTGCTGTCGTCGACGGTCTCGCCCTTGGCCGTGGCGCCGATCACCTGGGTGCCGGCGTCGTGGCCGTGCGGGACGACGGCGCTGGAGAAGGAGTCGAGGCGACGGCCGGCCCAGACGAAGTAGGCCAGGGCGCCGAGGAAGACCACGAGGGAGGTCCAGTTGTTCAGGCGCATGCCGAAGAAGTCGTTGGCCGGGTCGATGCGCAGGTACTCGATCCAGAAACGGCCCGCGCAGTAGCCCATGACGTAGAGAGCGAACAGGCGCCCGCCCTGGAGCTTGTCCTCGAAGCGGCGGCCGAGGTAGGCGAGGAGGAGGGCCAGACCCAGGCACCAGAGGGACTCGTAGAGGAACGTGGGGTGGTAGGTGGTCTCGCCGGGAAGCATGCCCGGGCGGAGCCCGCCCTCGGGGGAGGGGTAGATCTCCAGGGCCCACGGCAGGTCGGTGGGGCGGCCGAAGAGCTCCTGGTTGAAGTAGTTGCCCCAGCGGCCGATGGCCTGGGCGAGGGGCAGCGCGGGGGCGATGGCGAAGGACAGCTTGGACATCGACAGCCCGCGCTTGCGGGCGACCAGGTACACACCGAGCGCGCCCATGGGGATCGCGCCCCAGATGCCGAGGCCGCCCTCCCACACGTACAGGGCGCGGATCGGTTCGCGGTTGGGCGCGAAGTACAGCTGGGCGTCGCTGATGACGTGGTAGAGGCGACCACCGATCAGGCCGAGGATGACGGCCCACACCGCCATGTCGAGGATGGTGCCCTTCTCACCCCCCATCGCCGCCCAGCGGTGCTCGCTCCAGAACACCGCGACTATCACACCCGCGAGGATGCACAGGGCGTAGAAGTGGATCGGCAGCGGACCGATGTTGATCGCGTTGATCTGGGGACTGGGGATGGCCGCGAGGGCGCGGCCGAGTTCGGCCGCGCCCTCGGAAGCTGTCGACGACAAAGTCACTTCTCTGCTCTCGGGTTCGCCCCGCACGCGGGGGTGTCTGAGTTGACTACTCCGCGCCACCCCCGTCGGCCAACGGCTCGGTCTGGACCTCGCCGGCGCTCGCGTCCTCGATCGCTCCGTTGAGGCCGCGGACCGTCATGGTGGTGCTGTTGTCGAGCAGCTCACCGTTGATGTACACGGAGGGTGTGGCGCGGAACGCGTTGTCTCCGCTGTAGCGAGTGTAGGCCGTCCCGGTGGCCTCGATGATCTCGCCCGTGTAGGTCCCGTCCAGGAAGGACGGGTCGTGTCCGTTCTCGGCGCCCCAGGCCAGCAGGTCGGTCAGGACCATGGTGGTGAGGTTCTCCTGGCCGATCTGTTCGACGGCGTCCTCGGTCAGGGCGGGCAGGTAGTCCTCGGTGAACTGGGTGACGACGGCGGCCTCGGAGTCGATGCGTTCGTCGAAGGCGGTGGCGGCCTGCTCGGAGGCGCCGGTCTCGCGGAACCACTCCTTGAGCTCGTCGGCGGTGAACCCGGCTTCGCCCTCGGTGGGCTGGTTCTCGAAGAGCAGGTCGTTGTACTCGACGAAGACGCCGTGGTCGGCGGCGGCGCGTGCGGCCGCTCCGGCGCGCAGGGAGTTGCTGCTGATCGGTACCGGCTGCTGGGCGAAGATGCTGACCGGGCGGAAGTGGACGATGGCCTCGCCGGTGGCCGCGGTCTCCTTGAGGACGTCGCCGTTGAGCAGCTCGAACTGGCGGCAGGCGGGGCACTGGTAGTCGGCGTAGACCTCGACGACGGGCGCCTGGACCCCCGACTGGGCCATGACGACGCTGCCGTCCTCCTGGACGACCTGCGGGGCGAGGGCGCCGTCGAACTCCGAGCCGCTGCGGTCGGAGTTGAGGATGGCGTATCCGATCCCGACGATGAGGATGACCACACCGGCGGCGGCCCCCACGACGGCGAGGGTCCGCATGCGCGCGGCCTTGCGCTTGTCCTTCTCCCGCTGCTCCTTGAGCCGCTCGCGAGAACGCTGGCGGGCTGCACTCCCCATGATTGCTTCCTTTTTCTGCTACTGGACGTGGTCGACCGACGCGGGGGTGTCCGGGGTCACCGGAACAGCCCCAGGGGGCGGTCGAGGGCGAAGGGTGATCGGGGCCAGATCGCGATGAACGCGCCCAAGGCCGCGAAGCCGATGTCACGCGCGATGGACAGGCCGTAGGTGGTCTCCTCCGGGTCGACCTGTCCGCCGCCGCCGAAGCACCCGCAGTCGATGCTCAGCCCGCGGGCCATGGCCGAGACGATGCCCGCGATGAACACGATCATGAGCAGGGTGGTGACGGCCGCGGTGTAGCGGGTGGCGAGCCCGACCAGGAGCAGGACGGCGAGCGCGAGCTCGAACAGGGGCAGGGTGTACCCGATGAGCCGGGCGAGGTCGGTCGGGAAGAGGTCGTAGGCCTCGACCGCCTGGACCGACAGCGCCGGCGGGTACTTGCTCACGGCGGCGGTGATGAGGACCGCCGCGAGCCCCACCCGGCAGGCCAGCGTGAGCCAGGGTTGGACGGTCCGCCAGCGGGGGGTGCGGTCGCGGGCGGGCGGTGCGGAGGTCGTCTCGGCTGTGTCCATCGTGTCAGGCCTTCGGGAGGTGGCGGACCGGTCGGTCGGGTGACGTGTGGTACGTGGTGCGTCTCTCAGAGTGACACCACAGATCCTACTCGTTGTGGGCGACTCGTCACGCTGGGCTGTGGACAACCCGTTCCACGTGGACACCCGGCGTCATGTCCCCTGGTCTCCCATCTCACCACCGACCCGGGCCGATCAGGCCACCCGCGGGAGATGGGGGCCGCTCTCTCACCGGATTCTCACCCTTTTAACCCCGTTTCATGAACCGGGCTTTACCCTCGGGCCGCTCCGGACGGGCCCGACACGACGACGGTGGGCCGCCCCCGTCGTCGGGAACGGCCCACCGTCGTGGTCGGAGAGGGGTCAGCCGCGCGAGCGCACCCCCGCGGCGAGTTCCTCGGCGAAGGAGCGGACCGCGATGAGTCCGGTCTCCAGGTCGGGTGCGTCCAGGACGCGCTGGCAGAACCCGGCGCCGACGATCACGCCGTCGGCGTAGGCGGCGACCTCGGCCGCCTGGGCGCCGGTGGAGATGCCCAGTCCGACGCAGACCGGCAGGCCGGAGGCGCCGGTCACCTCACGGGTGCGCCGCACGAGGGTCTCCGCGGTGTCGGCGACCTGGGTTCGGGTGCCGGTGACCCCCATGAGCGAGGCCGCGTACACGAAGCCGGTGCAGGCGTCGGTGGTCAGGGCCAGGCGCCGGTCGGTGGAGGAGGGCGCGACGAGGAAGATCCGGTCGAGCCCGGCGGCGTCGGAGGCGGCGACCCACGCGTCGGCCTCCTCCGGGATGAGGTCGGGCGTGATCACCCCGGCGCCGCCCGCCTTGGCGAGCTGTGCGGCGAACCGGTCGACGCCGTAGCGTTCGATCGGGTTCCAGTAGGACATGACCACGGCGGCGGCGCCGGTCGCGGCGGTGGCCTCGACGACGCGGAACACGTCCTCGGTGGTGGTTCCGGCGGACAGAGCGCGGTCGGCGGCCCGCTGGATGGTGGGGCCGTCCATCATCGGGTCGGAGTAGGGCAGGCCGACCTCGATGACGTCGCAGCCGCCCTCGACCATGGCCTCGATGACCCGGATGGAGGAGGCCACGTCGGGGAAGCCCGCGGGAAGGTAGCCGATGAGCGCGGCGCGGTCGGCCTCGCGGGCCGCGGCCAGGGTGGTGCGCAGTGCGGTGGTCGTCATCGGTGTCCCTCCGGGTCCACGAGACCGAAGTAGGTCGCCGCGGTGTCGACGTCCTTGTCGCCGCGCCCGGACAGGTTGACCAGGATGACGGCGTCGGGGCCGAGGCGCTCGCCGAGCTTGCGGGCTCCGGCCAGGGCGTGCGCGCTCTCGATGGCCGGGATGATGCCCTCGGTGCGGCACAGCAGCCGGAAGGCCTCCATGGCCTCGGCGTCGGTGACGGGTTCGTAGGTGGCTCGCCCGGTGTCGGCGAGGTAGGCGTGCTCGGGGCCCACGGCCGGGTAGTCCAGCCCGGCGGAGATGGAGTGGCTGGGCAGGGTCTGCCCGTACTCGTCCTGGAGCACGTAGGTGCGGGCGCCGTGGAAGACGCCGGGGCTGCCCGCGGTGATGGAGGCGGCGGTCCGGGTGGTCCGGGCGCCGTCGCCTCCGGCCTCGAACCCGTACAGCGCGACGGACTCGTCGGGGATGAAGGCGGCGAAGATCGCGATGGCGTTGGAGCCGCCGCCCACGCACGCGGCGACCGCGTCGGGCAGCTTCCCGGTGAGCTCCAGGACCTGGGCGCGGGCCTCCTTGCCGACGACGAAGTGCAGGTCGCGCACGAGCTTGGGGAAGGGGTGCGGGCCCGCGACGGTGCCGAACAGGTAGTGCGTGTGGTCGACGTTGGCCACCCAGTCGCGGAACGCCTCGTTGATGGCGTCCTTGAGCGTGCGGCTGCCGATGGTGACGGGGACGACCTCGGCGCCGAGCAGGCGCATGCGGGCGACGTTGAGCGCCTGGCGCTGGGTGTCCTCCTCGCCCATGTAGATGACGCAGTCGAGGCCGAGCAGGGCGCAGGCGGTGGCGGTGGCCACGCCGTGCTGTCCGGCGCCGGTCTCGGCGATGACGCGGGTCTTGCCCATGCGCTTGGTGAGCAGGGCCTGGCCGAGCACGTTGTTGATCTTGTGCGAGCCGGTGTGGTTGAGGTCCTCGCGCTTGAGGAGGATCCGCGCCCCGCCGCAGTGCTCCGAGAAGTTGCGCGCGTCGGTGACCGGGCTGGGGCGGCCGGTGTAGCTGCGCAGGAGCTCGTCGAGTTCGGCGAGGTAGTCGGGGTCCTGGCGGGCCTTGTCCCACTCGGCCTCGACCTCGTCGAGGGCGGCGATGAGCGCCTCGGGGGCGAACCTGCCGCCGTAGCGGCCGTAGTGCCCGCGCGCGTCGGGCACGGGTTGGTCGTGGCTCATGGATGGGTCTCCTGGTACGGGGCCGACGGCGGTGCGCGCCCCGGGCACGGCCTCGGGACCCGCGCGCCGACCGGCCGTGCGCCGCGGTGGGCGGCGCGCTTCGGGCTGTTGGGGCGACGCGGCGTCGGGAACCCGCGGCTCACCCGTGCGGGTGGGGGTGCGGGTTCCCTGGGGCAAGGGCGTGTTCCGTGGACGCTGCTCGTCGCGAGCGGCGCATCCGGTGCGGCTCTCGCAAGGCCGAAGAAGGAGTAAGCCTGGGTGCGCTTTCGACTGATGAGAACGCGGCGAGAGTTGTGCTGGGGCGTCGCGCAGCAGAGTATGTGTCCGCGGAACACGCCCTAACGCCATCGGCGACCGGGGTGGAGCGGGTTCGCCATCGTCGTCACCATCGCCCTGGGCTAGTTCCGGTCGCGCAGGGCGGGGTGGGCGCCGGCGGTCACCAGGTCGGCGACGGCCTCGCGCGGGTTGCCGCCGCGCACGAGGCTCTCTCCGACGAGGACGGCTCCGGCTCCGGCTCCGGCGTAGGCCAGCAGGTCGTGCGGGCCGCGTACCCCGGACTCGGCGATCTTGACGCGGTCGGCGGGGATGAGGGGGGCGAGCCGGGCGAAGGTGTCCCGGTCGACCTCCAGGGTCTTCAGGTCGCGGGCGTTGACGCCGATGACGGTCGCCCCGGCGTCGAGGGCCCGCGCGACCTCCTCCTCGTCGTGCACCTCGACCAGCGGGGTCAGGCCCAGCGAGCGGGCCCGCTCGACCAGGGAGACCAGGGCCTCCTGGGGCAGGGCGGCGACGATGAGCAGGACGGCGGAGGCGCCGTGGGCGAGGGCCTCCCACAGCTGGTAGGAGCTGACGACGAAGTCCTTGCGCAGCAGCGGGGTGTCGACGGCCTTGTGGACCGCGTCCAGGTCGGCGAGGCTGCCGTTGAAGCGGCGCTCCTCGGTGAGGACGCTGATCCAGGTGGCGCCGCCGGCCTCGTAGTCGCGGGCCAGGGCGGCGGGGTCGGCGATGGTCGCGAGCGGCCCCTTGGAGGGGCTGGCGCGCTTGACCTCGGCGATCACGTGGACGCCGGGGCGGCGCAGGGCGGCCTCGGCGTCCTGCGGAGTGGGCACTGACTCGGCTCGGGCCTTGAGGGCGTCCAGGGGCAGGGCCTCCTGCCGCCGTGCCAGGTCAGCGCGTACTCCGTCGAGGATCTCGTCGAGCACGCTCACCAGTTACCGCTCCCTCGTGGTGTGGCCGGTCGCGGTGGTCGGACCCGCGTTCGCGGGCTCGGCTGCGTGGCGGGACCGGTCGACCGCCCACACACCGTGTTGCTGGTCATCGTATCCACCCTCGGGGCGTGGGGGGTCGTCGACCCCGGGTGAGGCGGGTCGGAGTTCCGTGGACGCACGCGAACGGCGCCCCGCCCCCGGTGTGTCGGGGCGGGGCGCCGTCGTGGCCCGGAGGCGGGTGGCCCGTGCCTAGTAGGTCGTGGTGGGCGCCGTGGCCGCCACGCCGATGATGAACACGATGAAGATCACGTAGATCACCACGAAGACGACCATGAGGATGAAGCTGATGAGGCTGATGATCCCCATGATCTTGGCGACCTTGGCGGACTCCATGGCGCCGTTGTAGTCGCCCACCTGCCACTTGCTGTTGACCTGGAGGGCGAAGATCAGGCCGATGACGCCGATCACGGTGCAGCCGAAGATCCCCAGGATGTTGTGCACCAGGTAGTTCTTCGGCGGCTCCGTGGCGGGAGGCATCGCTCCGTACCCGCCCGTGTTGTACCCGCCGGGTGGAGGGGGACCGTAGCTCATGGGGTGTTCCTTCCGGGTAAGAGTGACGGCGTCTCGTCATGGGACGCCGGAAGTCGTTCCGGGGTTCCGGTAGGGCGCGGGCCCGTGGTCACCAGCCGGGGAGGAGCGGGACGCCCGGTGCGAGGAAGTCGAACCAGGGCAGGTTGCGCAGGACCCAGTGCGCGGTGATCACCGTGAACATGGCCCACAGGAACCAGCCGGGGGTGAGCTTGGGGGGCGTCTTGGGCGGGCGGACCGACCAGACGAACCAGCGGCCGTACGCCCAGGCGATGTAGGGCAGCAGCAGGAACAGCAGCGGGTTCATGCTGATCGCCGCGGTGATGTCCAGGTGGGTGGTGAGCGCGATGGCGCGCATCGTGCCGCAGCCCGGACAGAACGTCCCGGTGGTCAACAGCCAGGGGCAGGTGGGGTAGTTGCCGGGCTCGTTGGGGTCCACGAAATGGAGGAGCGTGGCCCCGGCCAGACCCAGGACACCGAGTCCGGCGGGCCAGACCACGGGGTGCAGGGACCGGAGGAGGTGGCGGACCCTGTGGGTCAGGGAACGGGAGGCGGCGACCGGGCCCCGGTCGGTCACGGACGGGTCGGTCTGCTGAGGTTGCACGGACACCAGCCTACGAGGTGGGGCGACGGGGTACAGCGGGCCGCGGTGACGCCGGAGGACAGGCGTCTGCCCCCGCACAACGAGGTGTCCGGGGGCAGAAGCGGCTTCAGCCAGGGGCTCAGTACCCCGTGGTGCTGGCGGCGCCGCCGAGGACGGCGAGGCAGCCGTAGCCGAAGACCCACAGGACGATCCAGATGGTGCCCAGGATGAACGCGATCTTCGTCCACTTCTTGGCCTGGGCCTGGGCTTCCAGCGCACCGGCCTGGTCGCCGCGGTTCCACAGGTCGTTGACCTTGGTGGCGTTGATGATCGCCGGGATGGCGAACGGCCAGCAGCAGAAGATGGCGACGATGGCCCAGGTCAGACCATTGTCCGGCGGAGTTCCGCCGGACATGGGAGCGCCGTAGCCGCCGGTGCCGCCGGGGGGCGGGGGCGGCTGGTTGCCGGGGGGCGGGCCGTAGCCGCCGCCGGGGGGCGGCGGGGGCGGGCCGGGGTTGCCGGGGGGCGGGGGACCGTAGCTCATGTTCGAGAGAACTTTCCTGAAGCGGACTGAAGGGAAGATGCGGCGCGCGCCAGCGCAGAGGGGTCCTATGCGGGGGCAGGGTGGGTGGACCGGCGGATACACACGCCGCACACAGAAATCATGCCAGACCGGTCAGACACCGATCCGGCGAAAACCGACACGGGGGGCCGGGCCGGTGGGGAGAATGTACCCGCCCCACCGGATCCACGTCCATTTTTCGTTACGCACTCGTTGCGAGCTGCGCGTACCACGGACGGTGAGGTGCGTCTCAGGCCTTGCCCGCCGTGGCCGCGACCTCACGGTTCGCGTTCGAGTCCTTGGTCTGGGCCTTGCGCGCGGCCTCCCACTGCTCGCGCGTGGGCGGAACCGGACGCGGCTCCTTGCGGCCCAGCCCCGCCTTCTTCATCACACCGGCGATGATGGCGAGCACCACGCTCAGGCCGAGGGCGATCACGGTCCACTGGACCAGCCCGCCCCCGAAGATGATGGCGACGCCGGCGACGGTCCAGGCGACGATCCAGGAGAGGGTGAGGAACCAGGCGGAGACGGTGTTGCCGTGGTCGTCGTGGTGTTCGTCAGCCATCAGTGGTTCTCCTTCGGTTCGGCTGGCCGTGCTGCCAGCGGTGCGGGTGCGGTGCCGTCCGCGGTGTCGGCGGTGTCGGTCACGACGGCGCCCCCCTGGTGGTCCAGTGTGGGGTCGTCACCGGCGTCCAACGATCTCCACAGGTCGGCGGGTGTGTCCGCCCGGGTCGAACGCGGTGTGGCGTCCCGATCGTACCGGGTCCCCATACCCGGCCAGGCGGGCGAGCGTACGGCCGCGAACGCTCCCACGAGCGCGACGAGCAGCGCCCCTCCGGCCGCCATGAGCGGTCCGAGGACCAGCAGCCGCGGGTCGGCGGACGCCTGTGCCGCGCCGGTGGTCTCGGCGGCGCGGTCGGTGAGCGCCTCCGTCAGCGCGCCGGGCCGGGTGGCGGTCCACACGGCGGCGAGCGCGACGGCCCCGCCCAGCGCGACGAGCGCTCCGACGGCGCGGCGCGCCCAGCCGCGGCTGGCGTACAGGCCCGCGATCGCGGCCAGCGCCGCCCAGCCGATCCCGGCGAAGGCGCCGGTCAGGTCGCCTCCGGTGAGTTCGACGGGCGCGGGCGCGACGGGACCGGGCACGGTGAGTTCACCGGTGGCCCAGAGCCGCCCGCCGGCGGCGAGCAGCAGCCCGCCACCGGCCGCGAGGGCGAGGGTGGCGACGGCGTACTCGCGGCGCGCGCGGGTGCGGGATTCGGCGGAACTCACCGGAGCCGTCCGGCGTCGAAGCACGTGCGGTCGCCGGTGTGGCAGGCGGCCCCGGTCTGGTCGACGCGGACCAGGAGGGTGTCGCCGTCACAGTCGAGTGCGACCGACACCACACGTTGAGTGTTCCCGGAGGTGGCGCCCTTGACCCAGTACTCGCCTCGGCTGCGCGACCAGTACGTGGCGGCGCCGGTGGTCAGGGTGCGGTGGAGTGCCTCGTCGTCCATCCAGGCGAGCATGAGGACCTCCCCGGTGTCGTGCTGCTGCACGACGGCGGGCACGAGCCCGTCCGGGGTCCGCTTCAGGCGCGCTGCGATGTCCGGGTCGAGACTGGAGACGCTCATGTTTCCCAGGTTATGGCCGCCTCGCCACCGTCGCGCACCGGCCCGGCCTTTCGTGTCGGCGCGGTCGCGGCGGCGCGGTCGCGGCGGCGCGGTCGCGGCGGCGCGGGGCGTAGAGTTCGTGCGTCCGTCACCGTCCCGTTCCGACGGTCCCGCATGAGGGGAGTCCCGTGACCGCCGAGTCCCTGTCCGCCGACCTCGCGGACAAGCCCGCCGTACTGACCGCGCTCGCCGAACGCTTCCCCCGGTGGGACCCCTACGCGGCGCTGCCCGCGCTGCTGGAGGACGAGCCCGCGGCGGTGCGGCTGCTCGGTCTGGGCGCGGCCCGGCACGTGTGCGAGACGGCGGCGGCGCGGTTGCGCAGGGCGGGCGTGGCGGCGAGCGCGGAGCACGCCTCGTCCGCGGAGGAGCCCCCGGCCGGCCCGGAGACGCTGGTGGTGGGGGTGAGTCTGGGTGGCGGCCAGCGTGAGCTGTGCACGGTGTTGGACCGGTACGTCGCGCGGTCGCCGGTGATCGTGCTCACGCCCGATCCGGACGCGGTGGTCACGGGTCTGGCGGACCTGGTGGTGCCGTTGCACGCGGGCGCGGAGTCCGCCGGGCTGGGGTGCCGGGCCTTCCCGCACGCGATGGCGCTGGCCCTGTTGCTGGGGCACCGTCTCGGCGCGCCGGTGTCGGGGAGCAGCCGGAACTTCCCCGGGCTGTTGCACAGGGCGGCCAACGCGACGCGGGCGTTGCTGGCCGACGCGCCGCGGTGGGTTCCGGAGGCGGCGCGGGCGTTGGACTCCCCGAACGGTGTGCACCTGGTGGCTCCGGCCGAGCGGCTGTCGTCGGCGGGGCAGGGGGTTCGGGTGATGCGCGGTGGGCCGGTGCGGGCGGCGCACGCGGTCGAGACCGGCGAGTGGTCGCACACCGACCGGTTCCTGGCGGCGGTGACCGACTACCGGGCGCTGCTGTTCGCCGGTTCGGCCTACGACGAGCGGTTCGCCGAGCACCTGGGGCAGTTGCGGGGCCGGTTCGTGGCCGTGGGCCCCACCCCCGGGCGCGAGAGCGTTCCGGGGGCGGAGCTGACCATCCGGTATCCGGGCGACACGGACCCGGACGTCAACCTGTTGGTGGAGCCGCTGGTGGCGGAGTTGGTGGCGGCGTACTGGTGGCGCGCCTCCGGGCGCTGACCCGGTTCTCCGGCGGGAGCGGACGGGGTCAGGCCGAGGAGCGCACCCAGGAGGCGTACAGGTCGGCGTAGACGCCCGGTCGGCCGACGAGTTCGTCGTGGGTCCCGCTCTGGACGATGCGTCCCTGGTCGAAGACGAGGACGCGGTCGGCGGCCTCGGCGGTGGACAGGCGGTGGGCGATGGCCACGGAGGTGCGACCGCGGGTGAGCCGGTCCAGGGCGCGCTGGATGCGTACCTCGGTGTGCGGGTCGACGGCGGAGGTGGCCTCGT
Source organism: Nocardiopsis sp. NPDC049922 (assembly GCF_040660275.1). NCBI lineage: Bacteria > Bacillati > Actinomycetota > Actinomycetes > Streptosporangiales > Nocardiopsidaceae > Nocardiopsis > Nocardiopsis sp. NPDC049922. The sequence continues at coordinate 98,990 of NZ_JBFAME010000002.1, forward strand.
CCAGGACGAGCAGGTCGGGGTCGGCGACGTAGGCGCGGACCAGGGCGACGAGCTGCCGCTCCCCCGCCGACAGGGACTCGCCGCGCTGGCCGACCGGCGTGTCCAGGCCGTGGGCCAGGCTGGCGAGCCAGTCGGTGAGGCCGAGTTCGGCGATGGCCGCCTCCAGTTCGGCGTCGGTGCTCTCGGGGCGGGCGAAGCGGATGTTGTCGCCCAGGGAGCTGTCGAACAGGAAGCCCTCCTGCGGCACCATGACGACGCGGCTGCGCAGTGAGGAGAAGGCCACCTCGCGCAGGTCGACGTCGTCGAGGAGGACGCGGCCGTCCACCGGGTCCATCAGGCGGGTGAGGAGCTTGACGAAGGTGGTCTTGCCCGAGCCGGTCTCCCCCACGACGGCCAGGCGGGTGCCGGGGGTGACGCGGACGTCGACGGCGTCGAGGACGACCGGGCCGTCAGGGTAGGCGTAGGTGACGCCGTCGAAGCGGACGCTGACGGGGCCGCGCGGCAGCACGTGTCCGGCCTCGCCGGGGTCGGCGATGTCGGGGACGGTGTCGAGGACGCCCAGGACGCGGCGCCACCCGGCGATGGCGTTCTGGGCCTCGTTGAAGATCTCGGTGGCCATCATCATCGGCATGACGAACAGGGTCATGAGGAAGAGGAAGGCGACGAGCTGGCCGGCGGTGAGCTGGCCGTCGATGCCGAGCCAGACGCCGACCAGGACGACGGCGACGTTGCCGACGGCCGCGACGATCTCGGCGAAGGGCGACACGGACATGGACAGCCGCTGGGCCCTGACCTGGGCGCGGCGGGTGGCCAGGACGGTGGTGTCGATGCGCTGGGCGGTGCGCTCCTCGGTGCCGTGCGCGCGGATGACGGCGGCGCCCATGACGGTCTCGCCGATGACGCCGAGCATGTCGCCGGTGCGTTCGCGGACCTTCAGGTAGGCGCGGGAGAGCAGCTTCTGGAGCCAGCGGGCGCCGAAGAGCAGCGGCAGGAAGCAGATCCACACCACGAGGGTGAGCTGCCAGGAGTAGACCGCCATGAGGGTGGTGGCCACGAGCAGTTGACCGGTGCTGACGATGAGCAGCAGGCCGCCCCACTGCATGAAGGTGCTGATCTGGTCGACGTCGCCGGTGACGCGGGAGACCAGGGCGCCCTTGCGTTCGCTGTTCTGGGTGAGCACGGACAGGTCGTGCACGTGGCGGAAGGCCTTGCGGCGCAGGGTGGCCAGCCCGGACTCGGTGGCCCGGTACAGGCGCAGGTTCATCAGGTAGGAGCAGACCATGGTGAGCACGAGCAGGGCGGCGCACGCGCCGACCATGCGGGTGACGAAGCCGAGGTCGGGGCCGTCGGGGCCGGAGAGCCCGTTGTCGATGATCTGCTGCACCGCGACCGGGACGATGATCTTGCCCGCGGTGGCCACGACGGCGAGCACGAGGGTCAGCCACAGGCCGTGGGCGAACTCCGGGGACAGCTGGAGTCCGCGGCGCAGGGTCTGGACGGCCGAGTCCTGGGAGCGGCTGAGTGCGGGGGCGGTGACCTGCTCGGCGCGGTCGTCGGCCTCCGGGCCCGGCCGCTGCCCGGTGCGGGGCTGGGCGGGTGCGCTCATCGGCTGGTCTCCTCGGTGACGACGGGCTGGCGGTGGGCGGCGGGTGGGGCGGGGTGCTCGGGTGTGGGCGTGCGCGCGGTGCCGTTCTCCGCCGAGGCGCGTTCGTAGGCGGTGACGAGCCTGGTGTACCCGGGTGAGGTGGCCAGGAGCTCGTCGTGCGTGCCCCGGGCTAGGACGCGGCCGCCCTCCAGGTAGACGACCTCGTCGGCGAGTTCGATGGTGGCGCGGCGGTAGGCGACCACGACGACGGTGGCGGCGTCGTCGCGTTCGCGCAGTCCGGCGAGGATCTGCGCCTCGATCTGCGGGTCGACGGCCGAGGTGGCGTCGTCGAGGATGAGCAGGCGGGGCCGGCGGACGACGGCGCGGGCCAGGGCGAGGCGTTGGCGCTGACCGCCGGAGAGGGTGGTGCCCTTCTCGCCGAGTCGGGCGTCGAGGCCTCCGTCGAGCTCGCGGACGAACCCGTCGGCGCGGGCCAGGCGCAGGGCGGCCCAGACCTGGTCGTCGTCGATGTCGGCGGCGCCGAGGGTGATGTTGTCGCGGACGCTGTCCTCGAAGACGAAGGTGCTCTGCGGGACGAGGGCGGCGTGCCGGGGGATCTGGTCGCGGGCGAGGTCGCGGGCGTCGACGCCGTCGAGGGCGACGGTGCCGGAGTCGGGGTCGACCAGGCGCATGAGCACGGTGGTCAGCGTGGACTTGCCCGACCCGGTGGGTCCGACGAGGGCGACGGTGCGGCCGGGGGCGATGTCGAGGTCGACGCCGCTCAGGACCGTGGTGCGGGCCTGGTCGTCGGTGGTGTCCATGAGGTCGTGGACGCGGCCGTCGGCGTCGTAGCCGTCGGCGTAGGAGAAGGTGACGTCGCGTGCGGTGAGGGCGACGCCGGTCGGGGTGGCGTCCAGGGTGCGCTCGCCGTGGCGCATGCCGCCCTCGGCGCGCAGGACGGACTGGACGCGGTCCCAGCCGACGACGCTGCGGGGCAGGTCGCCCAGGAGCCACCCGAAGGAGCGGATGGGCAGCGCCATGAGGGTGAACAGGTAGGCGATCTGGACGAGTTCGCCGGGGTCGACGGCGCCGGTGGACAGCCGCCACATGCCGAGGAGGAGGACGGCGAGCACGCCGAGGTTGGGCAGGGCCTCCATGAAGGGGTCGAACAGGGAGCGCATGCGGCCGACCTGGATGAGGGCGTCGCGCAGGCGGTGGGCGGCCTCGGTGAAGCGTTCGGTCTCGGTGTCCTCGCGGCCGAGGGTCTTGACGACGAGGGCGCCGTCGAAGGACTCGTGGGCGACGCCGCTGACCTCGGCGCGCAGGGCCTGGGCGCGGGAGGCCATGGGCGAGACGCGGCGTTGGAAGGCGACGTTGGCGGCGGTGAGCAGGGGGAAGACGACGAAGGCGACCAGGGCGAGGACGGGGTCGGTGACGACCATGGCGACGGCGGCCGTGCCGAGCATGAACACGGAGCCGACGGCCATGGGCAGCGGTGCGAGCGGCTGCCAGGCGGCCTCGACGTCGGCGTTGGCGTTGGACAGCAGCTGTCCGGTGGGGTGGCGGTGGTGCCAGGCCAGGGGGAGGTCGAGGTACTTGCGGGCGACGGCGCGGCGGAAGCGGGCCTGCATGCGGAACTGCATGAGTCCGGCGTAGAGGCGGCGCAGGGCGAGGCCGACGGCCTTGCCGAGTCCGACGGCGAGCAGGAGCGCCGCCGCGCCGAGGAGGGCGGCGGTGGTGGTGGCCCCGCTCTCGAAGGCGGGCAGGATCGTGTTGTCGGTGAGGTGGCCGAGGACGGAGGCGGAGCCGACGGTGATCGCGGCGTGGAGCATGGCGCCGGCGACGGCGATGAGGAACACCCAGGGTTCGGTGCGGACGGCGGCGCCCAGGACGCGCAGGCCGCGGGTGAAGACGCGGGTGTGGTCGCCGCCGGACCGGGCGGAGCCGGGCTCGTCGGTGTCATCGCGGGGGCCGGGTGGGGCGGTGTCGTCCTGCTCGCGCTGTTCCGCGGTCGTCGTCGCCTGCGCCATACGCCCCCCGTTCACGTCTGCGTGCGGGTCGGCCCGTGTGGGGCCGACCGCTGACGCCCCGCGTGGCTCCGGTCGTGCCGGAGGCGGGCGGGGCGTTCGTCGGTCAACCTATCCGCGGGTGCCGACAGGTTCCACCGAGTTGTTTCAGCGCCGAGCGTGTCGGGGCTATTCCACCGGTGTCTGCCGGTTCCGGGGTGTGATCGGCCACGTGGTCCGGAGCCGAGGTCCGCGTGGCCGTGGGCGGTGCCGGGGTCAGCGGTCGTCGTCCTGGTAGCTGATCAGGGCGCGGAAGGTGTTCGGGCCGACGACGCCGTCGACCGCGACGCCCAGGTCGTCCTGGGCTCCGGGCACCGTGGTGAGGGTCTGGCGGGTGGAGCGAGCACTGCGCTCCGGCCCGGGCTGATCGATCAGATGAGCTTGAGGAATTCCGCCTCGGTCAGGTCGGCGTCCCGGATGATCCCGCGCAGCGTTCCCTTCTTCATGTCTCGGCCCCTGTGGACGGGCACGGACACGGGTGGTCTGTCGGGGTGGACCAGTACGTGATGGCTGCCCGTGACACGGTCGAGCCTGTAGCCGACCTTCGCGAGTGCCTAGACGACGACACGTGGGGGGAGCGAGGGGAGGGGTGGCACCTACGCCGCCACCTCCACGTCCGGAAGCTCGATGACCTCGAACAGGGCGGCCAGCCCAGCACGCAGGTCGGCGAGCGCCTCCGCCTTGGTGTCACCCTCTCCGTAGGCCGTACCACCCCCCGTGACCTCGGCTCTGGCGCACCAGGCACCGTCTTCGTCAGTGGCCACGGAGATCTCGATGTCGATGTGGGCGGTCATGACGGCGGCTCCTCTTCTCACCTCTCCCGTCCAGGATGCCATGCCGCCGCCACGGCATCCGGGTTTTCCACAGGCCGATGACGCGGATCCACACCGCGTTCCCGCGCTCGCCTCGGACGCGCCGTGCGCCTCCCGTTCACCGCGGTGTTCGGCGGACACGACGGAGCCGCGCCCCGCCTGTCGGTGGGACGCGGCTCCGTCAGCGCTTTCGCGGGTGGGCGGCCGGGCGCCGGGGTCAGCGCACGGCGTACCCGGCCTCGCGCAGGCTCGCCTTGACGTCGGCGATGGTGAACTCGCCGAAGTGGAAGACGGTCGCGGCCAGGACCGCGTCCGCGCCCGCGGCGACCGCCGGGGCGAAATGCTCGACGGCCCCGGCTCCCCCGGAGGCGATGAGCGGCACGTCCACGCGTGCGCGCACGGCGCGGATGAGCTCCAGGTCGAAGCCCTCCTTGGTGCCGTCGGCGTCCATGGAGTTGAGCAGGATCTCCCCCGCGCCGAGGTCGGCGGCGCGCTCGCACCACTCCAGGGCGTCGATGCCGGTGCCCCGGCGTCCGCCGTGGGTGGTCACCTCGAAGCCGCTCGGGGTGGGCCGGTCGCCGTCGCGGACCCGGCGCACGTCGGCGGACAGGACCAGGACCTGGCGGCCGAAGCGCTCGGCGATCTCCTCGATGAGCTCGGGGCGGGCGATGGCGGCGGTGTTGACGCCGACCTTGTCCGCGCCCGCGCGCAGCAGGCGGTCGACGTCCTCGGCGGTGCGCACGCCGCCGCCGACGGTCAATGGGATGAACACCTGGTCGGCGGTGCGGCGCACCACGTCGTAGGTGGTCTCCCGGTTGCCGCTGGAGGCGGTGACGTCGAGGAACGTGAGCTCGTCGGCGCCGCCCGCGTCGTAGGTGCCCGCGAGCTCGACCGGGTCGCCCGCGTCGCGCAGGTTCTCGAAGTTGACGCCCTTGACGACCCGCCCGGCGTCCACGTCCAGGCAGGGGATCACGCGGATGGCGAGGCTCACGGCTGCTCCCCCCGCACCGCGGCCAGGGCGTCCTCCAGGGTGAAGGCGCCCTCGTACAGGGCCGTGCCCATGATGGCGCCCTCCACACCCTCGGGGACGAGCGAGGCGATGGCGGTCAGGTCGTCGAGGCTGGACACGCCGCCGCTGGCGACGACGGGCTTGTCGGTGCGCGCGCACACCGAGCGCAGCAGGTCGAGGTTGGGGCCCTTGAGCGTGCCGTCCTTGTTGACGTCGGTGACGACGTAGCGGGCGCAGCCCTCCGACTCCAGCCGCTCCAGGGTGGTGAACAGGTCGCCGCCCTCGCGGGTCCAGCCGCGGGCGGCCAGGGTCGTGCCGCGCACGTCGAGGCCGATGGCGATGCGGTCGCCGTGCTCGGCGATGATCCTGGCGCACCACGCGGGGTTCTCCAGGGCGGCGGTGCCGATGTTGACGCGGGTGCAGCCGGTGGCCAGGGCGGCGGCGAGCGACTCGTCGTCGCGGATGCCGCCGGACATCTCCACCTTCACGTCCAGGCGGCCGACGATCTCGCGCAGCAGGTCCCGGTTGTGGCCGCGGCCGAAGGCGGCGTCGAGGTCCACCAGGTGGATCCACTCGGCCCCGGCCTCCTGCCACCGCGTGGCGGCGGTGAGCGGGTCGCCGTAGCGGCCGCCGGAGCCCGCCTCGCCCTGGACGAGCTGGACGGCCTGCCCGCCCGCCACGTCCACGGCGGGCAGCAGTTCGAGTGCGGTGGACGGCGCGGTGTCAGTCATGGAACCTTCTCGTGGTCGGTACTGAGGAGTCGGTGGGGCGCCGGGGTCACCCGAGCGTGGCCACCCAGTTGGCCAGTACGCGGGCGCCCGCGTCGCCGGACTTCTCCGGGTGGAACTGGGTGGCGCACAGGGGTCCGTTCTCGACCGCGGCCACGAACGGCTCGCCGTGCTCGGACCAGGTCACCCCCGGGGCGGGAATGCGCTCGTTGGTGGGCGTGAACTCCCAGGTGCGCACGGCGTAGGAGTGCACGAAGTAGAAGCGGTCCTCGGGGCCGGTCCCGGCGAAGAGCCGGGTGTCCTCGGGCGGGCGGACGGTGTTCCAGCCCATGTGCGGGACGACCGGCGCGCGCAGGCGCTCGACGGTGCCGGGCCACTCGCCGCAACCCTCGGTGGCGACGTCGGCGGCGTGCACGTCGGCCTGTTCGACGCCGCGCTCGAAGAGGACCTGCATGCCCACGCAGATGCCCAGGACGGGGCGGCCCCCGGCCACGCGCTTGCCGATGATCCGGTCGCCGCCCGCCGCGCGCAGGCTGGACATGCAGGCGCTGAACGCGCCCACACCGGGGACGACGAGCCCGTCGGCGTCGAGGGCGGCGTGCGGGTCGGAGGTGACGGTCACGTCCGCTCCGGTGCGCTCCATGGCGCGCTGCGCCGAACGCAGGTTGCCCGATCCGTAGTCGAAGACGACCACTCGTGACGGCATGAAGCCTGCCTTTCCGCTAGAAGTAGCCCAGCCGGAGCACACCGGCGGCCACGGCGAGTGCCGCGCACACGCCCAGGCCGACGGCGACGATCCGGTTGACCTTCCACAGGGAGTACGCGCCCCCGATGAGGAAGCCGCCCAGGACGAGGAGGAGCACTCCCCACAGGGTGGTGTCCATCTACAGGGCGCCCTTGGTGGACGGGATGTCGGTGACGCGCGGGTCGTTCTCCGTCGCGGCGCGCAGGGCGCGGGCCAGGGCCTTGAACTGGCACTCGACGATGTGGTGGGCGTTGCGTCCGTAGGGCACGTGGACGTGCAGGGCCACCCGCGCCTGGGCCACGAACGACTCCAGGATGTGGCGGGTCATGGTCGTGTCGTAGTCGCGGCCGATGATCGGCGCCATGCCCTCGGGCTCGCTGTGCACGAGGTAGGGGCGTCCGGACACGTCGACGGTCACCTCGGCCAGGGCCTCGTCCAGGGGCACCTTGGCGTCGGCGAAGCGGCGGATGCCGCGCTTGTCGCCGAGCGCCTCGCGGAAGGCGGCGCCCAGGGCGAGCGCGGTGTCCTCCATGGTGTGGTGGGAGTCGATGTGCAGGTCGCCCTCGGTGCGCACGGTGAGGTCGAACAGGCCGTGCTTGGCGAGCTGGTCGAGCATGTGGTCGAAGAACCCGACGCCGGTGGAGACGTCGGCGACGCCGGTGCCGTCGAGGTCGATCTCGACCAGGACCTTGGTTTCCTTGGTGGTGCGTTCGACGCGTCCGGTGCGGCTCATGGTGACTCTCTCGGTGGTGGTTGGAGCGTGGGGAGGACGGCGGCCCAGCGGCTACGTGGCCTGGAGCAGGGCGCGGCGGAAGGCGGCCATCTCGTCGGGGGTGCCGACGGTGACGCGCAGCCAGCCGGGCGGGCCGACCTCGCGGATGAGGACCTTCTGGTCGAGCATGGCGTTCCACACCCCGGTGCGGTCAGCGAACTCGCCGAACATGACGAAGTTGGCGTCGGAGTCGGCGACGGAGAAGCCCCGCTCGCGCAGCCAGTCGACGAGGCGGTCGCGTTCGGCGCGCAGGTCGGCGACGGCGGAGAGGAGTTCGTCGGCGTGGTCGAGCGCGGTGGCGGCGACCGCCTGGGTGACGGCGGACAGGTGGTAGGGCAGGCGGACCAGCTGGAGGGCGTCGACCACGGCCGGGTGGGCGGCGAGGTAGCCGAGGCGGGCCCCGGCCAGGGCGAAGGCCTTGGACATGGTGCGCGAGACGATGAGCCGGGGGTACTCCGGCAGCAGGGTCAGGGCGCTGGGCGTGCCCTCGCGGCGGAACTCGGCGTAGGCCTCGTCGACGACGACCACGCCCGGGGCCGCCTCGGCGACGCGCCGGATCTCGTCGACGTCGAGCGCGGTGCCGGTGGGGTTGTTGGGCGAGGTGAGGAAGACGACGCTGGGCTGGTGCTCGGCGATCGCGGCCAGGGCGGCGTCGACGTCGATCCGGAACCGGTCGTCGCGGGGCACGGACACCCACCCGGTGTTGGTGCCGCGCGAGATGACCGGGTGCATGGCGTAGGACGGCTCGAAGCCCATCGCGGTGCGCCCGGGGCCGCCGAAGGCCTGGAGGATCTGCTGGAGGATCTCGTTGGACCCGTTGGCCGCCCACACCTGGCGGGCGTCCAGCCCGTGTCCGAGGTAGTCGGCGAGCCGTTCGCGCAGGTACACGGCGTCGCGGTCGGGGTAGCGGTTGAGGCCCAGCGCGGTGTCGGCGACCGCCTCGGCCAGGGCCTTGGCCAGCCGCGGCGAGGGCGGGTACGGGTTCTCGTTGGTGTTGAGCGCCACGTCCACGGGCAGTTGCGGCGCGCCGTAGGGCGACTGGCCGCGCAGGTCGTCGCGGAGGGGCAGGTCGTTCAGTGTGAAGCTCACGGTTGCACGCTCTTGGTGTCTCGGGTCGTCCGTCAGGTCCTCAGGCCGCGCCGTCGCCGGTGCGCGCGGTGATCGCCTCACCGTGCGCGGGCAGGTCCTCGGCGTTGGCCAGGGTGACGACGTGATGGGCGACCTCGGCCAGCGCGTCGCGGTCGTAGGTGACCACGTGCACGCCGCGCAGGAAGGTCTGGACGCTCAGACCGCCGCTGTGGCAGGCGCACCCGCCGGTGGGCAGGACGTGGTTGGACCCGGCGGCGTAGTCGCCGAGGGAGACCGGTGAGTGGTCGCCGACGAAGATCGCTCCGGCGTTGCGCACGCGGGCGGCGACGTCGGCGGCGTCGGCGGTCATGATCTCCAGGTGCTCGGCCGCGTAGGCGTCCACGACGGCGAGCCCGTGCTCGACGTCGTCGACCAGGACGATGCCGGACTGGGGGCCGCCGAGGGCCTCGCGGACGCGGTCCGCGTGCTTGGTGGCGGGGACGCGTTCGGCCAGGCGTTCGGTGACCGCGTCGGCCAGGGCCTCGTCCGGGGTGACCAGGACGGAGGCGGCGACGACGTCGTGTTCGGCCTGGCTGATGAGGTCGGCGGCGACGTAGTCGGGGTTGGCGGTGGCGTCGGCCAGGACGGCGATCTCGGTGGGCCCGGCCTCGGCGTCGATGCCGATGACGCCCTTGAGCAGGCGCTTGGCGGCGGCGACCCAGATGTTGCCGGGGCCGGTGACCATGTCGGCGCGCGCGCACCCGCCCGCTCCGTAGGCGAACATGGCCACGGCCTGGGCGCCGCCGACGGCGTAGACCTCGTCGACGCCGAGCAGGGCGCAGGCGGCGAGGATGGTCGGGTGGGGCAGCCCGCCGAACTCGCGCTGGGGCGGCGAGGTGACGGCCAGGGACGCCACGCCCGCCTCCTGGGCGGGGACGACGTTCATGATGACGCTGGACGGGTACACGGCGCGTCCGCCGGGGACGTAGAGGCCGACGCGGTCGACGGGGATCCACTTCTCCGTGACGGTGCCGCCGGGCACGACCTGGGTGGTGTGGTCGGTGCGGCGCTGGTCGCGGTGGACCTTGCGGGCGCGGCGGATGGACTCCTCCAGCGCGGCGCGCACGGCGGGGTCGAGGTCGGTCAGGGCGGCGTCGATCGCCTCGCGGGGGACCCGGATGTCGGTGAGGCGCACGCCGTCGAAGCGTTCGGTGAGTTCGATCAGCGCCTCGGTCCCGCGATGGCGCACGTCCTCGCACAGGGGGCGGACGCGCTCGGCCGCGTCCGCCACGTCCAGTTCCGCGCGCGGGAGCGCCGCGCGGGGGTCGCCTTGGGTGCCTCGGAGGTCGATTCGACTGATCACGGCCCCAGTCTAGGGTGCTTCCCCCGTGACCGCGGGTGTCGTGTCCGAATGTTGGACAGCACACGTGCGCGGCCGGAGGGTCGCGGCGTTCGGGGACATCGGCGACCAGCCCCGCACAAATGACCCGAAGAAGTGTCGCCTTACTTTGGAACACCTAACCTCAGTTATGTTCTGAAAGGCTTGCCTAAGAAATTCCAAGGCGTTTTGCCGCGTGTCGCTAAATGCATTTGAATGCGTTATTGTGATGGCATGACTTCGAGCAAGAGCGGCGACAGCGGTCTTTCCAAGTTCCACCGCCTCCTGGTTGACCAGGTACGGCACGAGTTCACCGCGTCGCACCAGTACGTGGCCATCGCGGCGTGGTTCGACACCCACGACCTGCCGCAGTTGGCGCGCGTCTTCTACGATCAGTCGCTGGAGGAGCGCGACCACGCGCAGATGATCGTGCGCTATCTCATCGACAGCGACGTGGACTTCGTCTTTCCCGGCGTGGACGCGATCGAGACCGATTTCACCACCGCCCGCGACCTGGTGGCGCTCGCCCTGCGCCAGGAGCGTGAGGTGACCGACCAGATCCACCGCCTGGCCAAGGTCGCGCGTGACGAGGACGACTACGCGGGTGAGCAGTTCCTCCAGTGGTTCGTCCAGGAGCAGACGGAGGAGGTCGCCACGATGTCGACCCTGCTCAACGTGGTCGACCGCGCCAACGGCAACCTCTTCGACGTGGAGACCTTCGTGGCGCGCGACATGCCCAGCGAGGACCACGGAAGCCAGGACGCGCCCGAGACGGCGGGTCCGGCGGTGTCCTGACCTCGGGCCGGCCCCCGGGTTCGGTCGGGGGACGGCCCGTTCGGATGGCCCGGGTAGGGGCGTCCGGTCCCGAGGGGAGGCCGGACGCCCACCCGGGCCGTGCTGTGCGCGCGGCCCGGTCGGCCCGATGCGCGCGTGGTCCGGTGCTCGTGGTCCACGTGAGGCCCGCGTGATGGCCGTGCCACGCCACGGTCACGGCGCGGCGGGCATACTGGAACCATGCCCGTGGCACTGCCGATCTTTCCGCTCAACACCGTGCTCTTCCCCGGTATGAGCGTCCCCCTGCACGTGTTCGAGCGGCGTTACCGCCGTCTCGTCTCCGAACTCCTGGGACCCACCCTGACCGGGGGCGAGGGAGGGACGCACCGGGGCGGTCCGCACCGCTTCGGCGTGGTGTGGATCGAACTGGGCCACGAGGTGGCCAGCGAGTCCGGTCAGGGTTCGGGCGGCGCCGACACGGGGGTCCCCAGCACCGGCGGCTCGGACGTGACCCTGCCGAGGGTGAGCGGAACGGGCTGCACGGCCGTGGTGCGGGACGTGCGCACCTACCAGGACGGGCGCTACGACCTGGTCGTCGAGGGCGGCGCGCGGTTCACCGTCACCGACCTGTCCGAGGTCGACCCCTCCTCGCCCGACGAGTACTCGACCGCGTCCGTGGCGTTCCTGCCCGAGGCCGTGGGTCCGGACGCCGACGAGCACGCCGAACGGGTCCGGGACCTGTACGACACCTACTGCCAGCGCCTGGCCGCCATCGGGATGGCGCCGGAGACCCACCCCGAGCTGCCCAAGGACCCGATCGCGCTGTCCTACACCGTGGCCGCGTCGATGGTGCTCGACCAGGCGGAGAAGCAGCGGCTGCTGGAGGCGGAGGACGCCGCCACGCGCCTGGCGGTGGCCGCGCGCTTCCTGCGCCGGGAGAACCGGATCGTGGACGCTCCCACCCTGCCCAACCTGCCCGCCGGTCCCTTCCTCAACAACGGCGTCTGCTTCAACTAGGCGGAGCGGGCCGACCGGGCGGTGGTCCGCGCGGTCGGCGGTGGGACCGGCGCGGTGGTGACGGGACCGGCGCTAGCCTGCTGGTGTGGGCCGGTGCGGTCACCGTGCGCGACGCGTGTCCGATGCCCGCGACCGTCAGTGTTCGCGCGAGAGTTGAGGAGATCCCGGGCATGAGTGGACGGGGCACACCCGCGACCGTGGCCGCCGGGCGGACCAGGACCGCCTACACCCTGCACCCCTACGAGGTGGACGGCGATGCGGACGGGCACTCCTACGGAACCGACGCCGCGGACGCGCTCGGGGTCCCCCGTGAGCGGGTCTTCAAGACGCTGGTCGCCGAGGTGGACGGGGTGTTCACGGTCGGGGTGGTGCCGGTGAGCACGTCGCTGGACCTGAAGGCGCTCGCCGCCGCGGTGGGCGGGAAGCGGGCGAGGATGGCCGACCCGGCCCGGGCGGAGAGGATCACCGGATACGTGCGCGGCGGCATCAGCCCGTTGGGCCAGCGCAAGCGGTTGCGCACGGTGGTCGACGCCTCGGCGACGGAGCTGCCGTCGGTCTACGTGTCGGCGGGGCGGCGGGGCCTCCAGATGGAGCTGGCGGCCGCCGACCTGATCCGACTGACGGAGGCGGTCACCGCCCCGATCGGCGTCTCCTGACCGCCGCCTCCGGTCGCGCGGAGTGACGGTGGGCACGAGCGCGCATCCCCTGCGCCACAGGGGCCGGTGGACTCGCGCACAGTCGGCCACGGACCGTTGCCGGAGCTCCTACCCAGCGGTAACGTTGTGACATGGACAACAGTTCGTCCCCCTTTCCCTCGATCGCCGCCATGTTCACCTCCCGGGTCGCCGCATCCGGTGCCGCCGAGGCCTTCAGCCACCCCGTCCCCGACCCCACGGGCGACGGCGAGACCTGGGCGACCCTCAGTTGGGCCCAGACGCTCGACCGGGTCCGCCACATCGCCCTGGGCCTGCACTCGCTCGGGGTGACCTCCCAGGCCCGGTGCGCGATCGCGTCCAGCACCAGGATCGAGTGGATCCTGGCCGACCTCGGCGTGCTGTGCGCGGGAGGGGCGACCACGACGATCTACCCCTCGTGCACCGCTCCCGACTGCGCCTACATCGTCTCCGACTCCGGCAGCATGGTCGCCTTCGCCGAGGACGACGAACAGGTCGCCAAGCTCCGGCGGCAGCGTGCGCGGATGCCCGGCCTGTCCCGGGTGGTGGCCTTCGAGGGGGACGCCGGGGGCGACGACGACTGGGTGATCCCGCTCGCCGAACTGGAGGAGCGCGGCGCGCGGGTGGCGGCCGAGCGCCCGGAGCTGTTCGACGAGCTGGTCGCGAGCGTGCGGCCCGAACACCTGGCCACCCTGATCTACACCTCGGGGACCACGGGCAGGCCCAAGGGGGTCCGGCTCGACCACGCCAACTGGGTGTACGAGGCCGAGGCGCTGCACACCATGGACCAGGAGCTGCGCGAGCGTGGCCACGCCCTGATGACCGGTGACGACGTGCAGTACCTGTGGCTGCCACTGGCGCACGTGTTCGGCAAGGTGATCCAGGTCAGCCAGCTGCGCATCGGTTTCCGGACCGCGGTGGACGGGCGGATGGACCGGATCGTGGACAACCTCGCCGTGGTCCGGCCGACGTTCATGGCCGCCGCGCCGCGCATTTTCGAGAAGGTGTTCAACCGGGTGGTCATGCAGGCCAGGGAGGGCGGGACGGCCCGGTACCGGATCTTCCGGTGGGCCGCCGGTGTGGCCGACCGCGTCGCGCGCGAGCGCGAGGAGGGCCGCGAGCCGGCGGGGGTGCTGGCGGTCCAGTACCGGATCGCCGACCGGCTGGTGTTCTCGAAGCTGCGTGCGCGGTTCGGCGGTCGGCTCAGGTTCTTCGTGTCCGGCAGCGCTCCCCTGGCCCCGGAGATCGGCCGTTTCTTCTACGGCGCCGGGATCACCATCCTCGAGGGGTACGGCCTCACCGAGAGCAGCGGGGCGACGTTCGTCAACCGGCCCGGGGACGTGCGCTTCGGAACTGTGGGGCTGCCGGTGCCCGGCACCGAGGTGCGGATCGCCGAGGACGGCGAGGTGATGCTGCGCGGGGGCGGGGTGATGCGCGGCTACCACAACCTGTCCGGAGCGACCCAGGCGGTGCTGACCGAGGACGGCTGGTTCGCCACCGGTGACATCGGCGTCCTGGAGAACGGACATCTGCGGATCACCGACCGCAAGAAGGAGCTGATCAAGACCTCGGGCGGCAAGTACGTGGCGCCGCAGGGCATCGAGGGCCGGTTCAAGGCGCTGTGCCCGTACGTGAGCAACCTGGTCGTGCACGGCGACCGGCGACCGTACTGCGTGGCGCTCGTGGCGTTGGACCCCGAGGCGATCGACTCGTGGGCCGCCGACAACGGGCTGGGCGGACTCGACTACACGGCACTGACCAGGGAACCGGCGGTGCGTGAGCTGGTGCAGGAGGCCATCGACACGCTCAACCGGGACCTGCCCCGGCACGAGACGGTGAAGCGGTTCGCGATCCTGCCGAACGAACTGTCCGTGGAGGAGGGCGAGATCACGCCGAGTCTGAAGATGCGGCGGCGGGCGATCGAGGAGAAGTACCGGGACCTGCTGGACGGGATGTACGAGGACACCGTGCAGAGCCTGTGAGGCGCGCGTTGTCAGGGGGTCGGACGCTCGCCGGGCTCGGCGCTCACGGGCGACCCGTCGGCGGCGGACGAGTCACCGGCCACGGTTGACTCGACAGTGGCGGGTGAGGCGTCGGTGGCGGGTGACGCGCCGGTGGCGGACGTGTCCACCGGGAGCGGTGCGGCGAAGGTGGACTCCGTGCCGTCGGTGACGCAGACGCCCACGACCTCCGCGTCGGAGTCGGGGGCGGGTGCCGGCAGGGGAACGCCCGGCAGGTCGCCCCTCACCATGCTGATCCCGTCCAACAGCCCGTACTGGAGGACGAACAGGAAGGGCCAGGCCACCAGGAAAGCGGTCGCGCGCAACTGCAGACCCACGGTCACGGACTCCCCGCGTGCGGCGTCGGACACGGCCTCGTGCAGGGGGGTGTCGAGGGCCGTCCCGACCTGCCAGGTCAGGACGGTCGCGATCACCGCGCCCAGGAAGCCGCCGACCAGGCACACCAGGCGCAGATCCTGGATCCGGCGTCGGGCCAGGGAGAACTGGACCATGTAGGCGCCGTAGCCGGTCACCATCCCGGCGACGGCGGTGATGAGGGCGAAGTAGCCCTCCCCCGCGAACACCTCCTGAGCCGTGCCGGTGAAGACCTGACCGTCGCCCAGCGCGGTGCCCGCCACGCGGTCCGGGGCGGCGAACCACCACACCGGGCCCAGGGCCGCGCCGACCAGCGCCACGGCGACCAGGACGCACGCGCCCACGAGCAGCTGCCGCCCCAGCCGCGACCTCCTGTGATCGGTCATGATCGCCCTTCTCGCGGACCCGTCGTACGCCCCGGAAAACGACTGGCCGCGGGGCACGGCCCGAAGGAGAATACCCGCATGAGCGACATCACCGACCCCGCGACCGCGACTCCCCTGCCCGCACGGCTGGACCCGCCCAAGGCCGCCGACGAGCGCACGATGCTCACCACCTGGCTGGACTGGCACCGCGCGACCGTGCGTCGCAAGTGCGCCGGTCTGGCTCCGCACCTGACTGGAGCGGCCCCGCTGCCGACCTCACCGCTGATGACGGTGGGCGGCATCGTGTCGCATCTGCGCTGGGTGGAGGCCTACTGGTTCGAGACCGTCATGCTCAACCAGCCCGACCGCGCCCCCTATTCGGCGGAGGATCCCGACGCGGAGTTCCGCGTCGGCGCGCAACGGCCGTTGGACGAACTCCTGGACGCGTACGACGCCCAGTGCTCCCGGTCCCGGGAGATCGCCGCCCGGCTGGAGCTGGGCACGACCGCCCGCAACGCGCACAGGCAGGTGACCCTGCGGTGGGTCCTGCTGCACATGCTGGAGGAGACCGCCCGGCACAACGGGCATCTGGACGTGCTGCGCGAACTCGCCGACGGTGTGACCGGCGAGTAGCGGTACGCGCGGGGCCGCCGGGGGGACGCACCCCGGCGGCCCCGCGTGCTTTCCCGGATCAGTCCACGCCCGGCGCGGCGGCACCGGTTCCGTCGTCGCCGTCCGCGGCCTCGGCGGCGTCGTCCTCGGCGAGGATCCGGTACAGGCCCCGCTTGCCCTCGTTCAGGAGCCGCTTGGCCCGCTCCACCTGGTCGTCGGTGCCCGCCTGGGCGACCTGGGCGGCGGCGGCGCTGAGCTGGTAGGCGAGCGCGCTGACCTCCTCGAAGCGCGACCGGGTGTCGGCGTAGGCGTCGGCGACCGCCTCCCACGGCGGGGTGAGGTCCGCGCCGTGCTCCTCCAGGTGGGCGACGCCCTCCTCGGTGAGCTGGTAGGGGCGGCGGCGCCCCTCCCCCTCGATCTGGCTGACCAGGCCCTCGTCCTCCAGCTGCTGGAGCATGGGGTAGACGGACCCGGGGCTGGGACGCCACATCCCTCCGCTGCGTTCGCGCCCCTCGCGAATGATCTCGTATCCGCTGCGCGGTTCCTCGGCGAGCAGCAGCAGGATGCCGGTGCGGACGTCACCGCGGCGGGCACGGGGGCCGCCTCGGCGGTGTCCGCCGCGTCCGAAGCCGCCGTGACCGCCACCGTGCGGGCCGAAGCCCCCGAACGGGTCGAATCCGGGTGGGAAGGCGCCTCCTCCCCACGGCCCCCCGGGCGGCATGGGGGGTTCGGGCGGACGGGGCGGCCGGTGGCCGAACTCGGCGCGGTGGTGACCGTGGTGGCCCTCGTCGTCGTGTCCGGCGTGCCGCTCGTGGTGGTCGTGGTGGTCGTGGTGGCCGTGGTGGCCGCGCGGGGTGTCGGTGGGCCGCCAGGACCAGGGACCGCGGAACCGGCGTCCGCGCCCCTCCCAGGACCAGGGGCCGGGCAGTGCCATGGCGCTCATGGAGACTCCTTCGCCTTCGTTGAGACACGAAGCGACTGTCAACTCTTCTTGTCGATAGTCGATCTTCATTCTGATAGCTCAAAGATATATCGCTAAGAACATCGACGCAAGAGGCTGCGGCCCCGTCTCCTGCGCGCGGACACGAGAAAGGGGTCCCGCGCGCCCGAACGGCACCCGGGACCCCTCGGGGTCGGCGGCGTCAGTAGTCGACCGCGTACGCCCCCAACAGGCTCTTCATCTCACCGTTGAACTCCGGCGAGATCCGGACCGAGTACCGGTCGACGGCGTAGATCCGCGACCGCACCGGGTTGTCCACGCGGATCCGGACCGGGGTCTCCCCCTTGTGGCTGCTCAACACCTGGCGCAGCTCCGTGACGAGTTCGGAGGTGAGCCGCTTCTCGTCCACGGTCAACAGGACCGGAGGTTCGCCGTCGGACACGTGGGAGATGTCCAGGATCGACATCTCCGAGGCGAACATCGACCAGGTGCCGTCGCGGTCGTTCAGGCGGCCCTTCACCGTGACCGCGGTGTCCTCCAGCAGGGCCTCGACGTACAGCGGATAGGTCTTGGGGAAGAACAGGACCTCCATGCTGGCGTCCAGGTCCTCCACCGTGGCGATCGCCCACTGGTTGCCCGCCTTGTTGACGCGCTTGTCCACCTTGGAGATGAGGCCGGAGATGCGCACCTCGCCGCGTTCGCGGGCCTGCTCACCGGCGACGATCTGGGCGATCGAGGTGTCGCGCGAGCGGGCCAGGATGCGCTCGGCGCCGGCCAGCGGGTGGCTGGACACGTACAGACCGAGCATCTCGCGCTCGAAGGCGAGCTTGGTCTTGCGGTCCCACTCCTCGTCGCCCCACTGGATGTTGAGGCCGATCGGCGTGGAGTCGCCGCCCTCGTCGGCGCCGCCGAACAGGTCGAACTGGCCGTGCGCCTCCTGCTTCTTGGAGCTGATCATGCCGTCGACCGCCGCCTCGTGGTGGCGGTACAGCTCGCGGCGGGGCTGGCCCAGGGAGTCGAAGGCGCCCGCCTTGATCAGGGACTCGATGACCCGCTTGTTGCAGGCGGCCAGCTCGATCTTGGACAGGAAGTCGGTGAAGGAGGTGTAGCGGCCCTTCTCGTTGCGGGTCTTGATGACCGAGTTGACGACGTTGGCGCCGACGTTGCGGACCGCGCCCATGCCGAAGCGGATGTCGCGGCCGACCGGGGTGAAGCGCAGACCGGAGTCGTTGACGTCCGGGGGGAGGACCTTGATGCCCTGGGCGCGGCACTCGGCGAGGTAGACCGCCATCTTGTCCTTGTCGTCGCTGACCGAGGTGAGCAGCGCGGCCATGTAGGCAGCGGGGTAGTTGGCCTTGAGGTAGGCGGTCCAGTACGAGACGAGTGCATAGCCTGCGGCGTGCGACTTGTTGAACGCGTACCCCGCGAACGGGAGCATGACGTCCCACAGGGCCTGGATCGCTTCCTGGGAGAACCCGCGCTCCTTGGCGCCGGGGAAGAACTTGGCCTCCTCGGCCTCCAGCGCCTCCTTCTTCTTCTTGCCCATCGCGCGGCGCATCAGGTCCGCGCCGCCCAGTGTGTACCCGGCCAGCTGCTGGGCGATGGCCATGATCTGCTCCTGGTAGACGAGCAGATGGAAGGTCTCCCCCAGGATCGGGTCGAGAGCCTCTTTGAGCTCCGGGTGGATCGGGGCGATCTCCTGGCGGCCGTTCGATCGGTCGGCGTAGTCGTTGTGCGCGTTGGCCGCCATCGGTCCGGGTCGGTACAGCGACAGGACGGCCGCGATGTCACCGAACTTCTTCGGCTCCATCCGCTTGAGCAGGTTGCGCATCGCTCCGCCGTCCAGCTGGAACACACCGAGCGTGTCACCGCGGGAGAGGAGATCGTAGGTCTTCTTGTCGTCCAGGGACAGCGTGGAGAGGTCGATGTCGATCCCCTCCGCCTCCTTGATGCTCTTGACCGCGTCGTCCATGATCGTGAGGTTGCGCAGCCCCAGGAAGTCCATCTTGAGCAGACCCATGTCCTCGCACTGAGGGTAGGGAAAGCCGGTGATGATGGCGCCGTCGGTGTCCCGCTTGTGGAGCGGGATGACGTCGAGCAGGGGTTCCTTGGACAGGATGACGCCCGCCGCGTGCACGCCGGTGCCCCGGGTCAGGCCCTCGATACCGCGCGCGGTCTCCATGACCTTGGCGACCTGTGGGTCGTTGTCGACCAGGTTGCGCAGTTCGGTGGTCTCGCTGTATCGCTCGTGCTCGGTGTTGAACACAGCGTCGAGCGGGATCTCCTTGCCGCCCACCGCGGCCGGGAAGGCCTTGGTGATCTGGTCTCCCACCGAATAGGGCATGCCCAGGATGCGGGTGGAGTCCTTCACGGCGGCCTTAGCCTTGATGGTGCCGAAGGTGAGGATCTGCGCGACGCGCTCCTCGCCGTACAGGCGGGTGACGTACTCGATCATCTCCCCGCGCCGACGCTCGTCGAAGTCGAGGTCGATATCGGGCATGGACACGCGTTCGGGGTTGAGGAACCGCTCGAACAGCAGACCGTGTTCGAGGGGATCGAGGTCGGTGATGCCCAGGACGTAGGCGACCATCGAGCCCGCGGCGGAACCACGCCCGGGGCCCAGCGCGATCTCGTTCTTGCGGGCGTACTGGCAGATATCGGAAACCACGAGGAAGTAGGCGGGAAAGCCCATCTCGTTGATGATGCCGAGCTCGAAGTCGACGCGCCTACGGACCTCGTCACCGACCCCGTTCGGATAGCGGCCCTTGAGGAGCCGCTCGATCTCCTTGGCCAGCCAGGAGGACTGGGTCTCCCCCTCGGGGACGGGGAACTCGGGCATGAGGTCGCGGTGCGCGAACACCGAATCGTAGGCGTCCGGGGCTACGCGCTCGGCGATGAGCAGAGTGTTCTTGCACCCCTGGGCCCACTCGTCGAAGTTCAGGATGCCGCGCATCTCGTCGGCGGTCTTGAGGTAGTAGCCGGATCCGTTGAACCGGAACCGGGTGGGGTCGTCGAGGTTCTTGCCCACACCGACCGCCAGCAGGGCGTCGTGCGCGGCGGCCTGGTCCTCGTAGACGTAGTGGGAGTCGTTGGTCACGAGGGGGCGGATGTTGAGTTCGCGGCCGACCTTGAGCAGGCCGTCACGGACCTCCTTCTCGATCGGGACGCCGTGGTCCATCAACTCCAGGAAGACGTTCTCCTTGCCGAAGATGTCCTGGAGCTTGGCGGCATACTCGATCGCCTCCTTCTCCTGGCCCAGGCGCAGGCGGGTCTGCACGCCGCCGGAGGGGCAGCCGGTGCTGACGATGATGCCCTCGTTGTGCTCGGCCATCAGCTCCAGGTCCATGCGGGGCTTCATGTAGTAGCCCTCCGTGGACGCCAGCGAGGACATCTTGAAGAGGTTGCGCAGCCCGGTCTCGTTCTCCGCGAGCATCGTCATGTGCAGGTACCGGCCGCCACCGGAGATGTCCTTGCCGCCCTCGGCCGCCGTGTCGTCCGACCCGCTGGCCCGGCCCCAGAACACGCGCTTCTTGTGGAAGCGGGACTCCGGCGCGACGTAGGCCTCGATGCCGATGATCGGCTTGACTCCGGTGCCCTTGGACTGCTGGAAGAACTCGTAGGCCCCAAACATGTTGCCGTGGTCGGTCATGGCGACCGCTGGCATGCCCAACCGCGAGGCCTCCTTGAACAGGGGCTTGAGTTTCGCGGCGCCGTCCAGCATCGAGTACTCGGTGTGGACGTGCAGATGGGTGAAGGAGTCAGCCATGGTTCGGGTGCCCCCAGGAGGGTCGACGGATGGGTGATGACTCCCGAGCCTACGCCCGTCCCACGACTCTCGGGGCCCCTGTGGACAACCCGCCCCTGGCACTGCACCGCGTTCCGACTCGCTCACCAATCACTCTCCCTGGTCACCCGAGATCCGCACTACTCACAGCCGGTCACAACTGACCCGGGCATGTCGGACGGCTGCTCACAGAACCCCTTGTGGGCAGCGAATCCTGCCTGCGGCCCCGCTTTCGGGGAATGGTCTCCGTGACGCCGTCCGCAGCAGCGAACGCGGAAGACCGAACGGTCGACAGCCGCTCCAGGCGGAGAGGAAGTTCATGCCGGAGAACGAGACCCACGGAGAGTTCCAGCTCGACGTGCGCATCATCCCGGAGTCCCAGTGGCAGGGCGCCACGGTTGCGGCCTCCGAGGACTGCACCAACACCTGCGCCACCCTGCCCAACTGCTTCGCCGACACCCCCGACACGGTGTGAGTGAGCGCCGCCCCGGGCGACCGGGGGCGGCGCGGATCCGCCTCTGTCTTCCCCTCTCGGCAAGGAACGATGAGCGCCGAAACACCCCAGTACAGGTGTGCGGGTACCGCGATGCTGCGGGCACCACTGCACCCGTTCCGCTCCCTACCCGACATTCCCGTCGCCGCCCTGGACCGTACGTCGCCCGCTGAGGCACGAGAACTCACCGACTGGATCCGCGACACGGTCACCCGTGACGCGGCATTACATGAAGCGATCCAGATCTCCAGCCCGCCCCTGGCCCGGGTGCTGGAGCAGGTGGTCTCGGGGCAGGAGCTTCCGCCGCGCCGGGCCCGTCGAACCGCCGCGTCCCTCGCCCGGTACCTCCTGCGCATGCACAGCCGGTCGACTCCGTTCGGAACGCTGGCGGGAGTGGCCACCGCCACGGTGGGGACAGGCGCGTCGGCGCAATGGCACGGTCGCCACCGGAAGGCCGCCTCCATCGACCTCGGATGGCTCGATTCCTGGGTGCGGCGGTGTCAGTCGCAGCCCGCCGTCCTCGCCCATCTCCATGTGGCCGTCAACAACCTGTGCCGAATCCGTGGCGAGCGGTTGGTGCTTCCGTGTGGGCACACGTCCGAAGGCCAGCCCGCGCACACCTCCGTTCGACTGAGCGATCCCGTGCGGCTGGTCCTGGACTCGGCCCGCACACCGGTTCCCGTCCATCGGCTCCGGGAGAGCATCGGCAAGCGACACCCCCGGGTTCCCGAGGCGGTGATCGACTCCTTGCTACGGCGGCTCGTGGAACTGGGATTTCTGCTCACCGAACTTCCTCCCACACCGGGGGCGCCTGATCCCGTCGGGCATGTCCTGGCCGTCCTTGAGGCTCTCTCTCCGGGTGCCCTCCCCTCGGATGTGGCCCGGGAGGTGGACCAGCTACGTCAGGTGCAGAAGGACCTCGATCACTACGGGCAACTGCCTGTCGGCACCGGCCGTGACGTGCTCACGTCAGCCCAGCGCTGCCTGCGAACCATCGGTGCCGTGCCACACGAGCAGAACATCCAAGTGGACCTGGCGTTGGGTGTGAGCGTCCAACTTCCTGCCCTCGTCGCAGAGGAGGTGGAGGCCACCGCGAACGTCCTGTCCCGCCTGGCCGGGCCCTATCCGGCCCTCCTGGAAGACTTCCACCGACGGTTCGTGCGACGGTTCGGCGTCAACACACCGATCCCCGTCAAGGAGGTGCTGGACCCCGAGCGTGGACTGGATCCACCCTGGACACGCGGACTGACGCACTCGGCCGTCAGCGGGCAGGAGAACCGGGACCGTGTCCTCTCCGCCCTCGCACAGGAAGCCACGCTTCTGCGGCGTGAGGTGGTGCTGGATGAATCCTCGCTGGCGGAACTGTCGAGGCCAGCTGCCCAGCCTCCGTGGCCGGTCGAGGTCGAACTGTGCGCGCAACTTCTCGCCCCGTCGCCCGATGCGCTGATCTCGGGTGACTTCCTCCTCGTCGTCGCCTCGGCGTTCGGCTCACCCTCGATCGGGGCCATGACCAGCCGATTCGCTCACCTGTTCCAGGGCGATGGGGCGGTGTCCCAGGTCGGACCCATCCGCGCCCGGGAGGACGGCCCGCACGCGCCACGAGCTCACCTCGTGTTCTCGCCGCCGCACCGCCGTAGCGCCAACGTCCTCCGTGGCCCGGAGTGGTCGGGGCTGACCATCCCGTTGGGAACGTACTCCGACCCACGCGACCCGGCTGTGCTCGACCCCAACGACCTCTCCGTGGTGGCCAGCCCGCACCGCCTCCATGTCTGTTCGTACTCACGCGAACAGGAGGTCATCCCTGTCGGCCTCCACTCGCTCAACTACCGTTCCCAGGCTCCCCCGCTCGCGCGGCTCCTCCGTGAGATCGGACTCGGCGGGGCGCGTCCCTGGCAGCCCTGGACATGGGGTGCGGCGGCGTACCTGCCGTACCTACCGCGCGTCCGACACCGTCGAACGATTCTCGCGCCCGCTCGTTGGCGGGTGCCCGCCTCACTGCGCACCCCCGACGAGGGCTTCAGCGCGTGGGAACGCACCCTGAACCGGTGGCGTGACACCTGGCGTGTCCCCGACAGGATCCAGGTGCTGGCCCCGAACGTCTCACGGGACCGTTGCCTGATGCTCGATCTGGGCCAGGAATCCCATCGGTACCTGTTCCGGAACGAAGTCCTCCACGAGAAGGAGATCGTCGTCTCCGAATGTCTGGCCGCCGCACCTGAGGCAACGGGATGGTTGGCGGGCCGCGGTAACGAGATCGTCTTTCCGCTCACCCTCGGGACGACGCCCTCTCAGAGCCCAGCCCCCACGGTCGCGGGGGCCGCTGTCCGAGCCCCGGAGCACCTGCCGGGAGGACCGTGGCTCAGCGCTCAGGTCGCGTGCACCCCCGAACACATGGACGACCTCATCACAACGAACCTGCCGGAGCTGCTTCGGGGGCTGCCGGTCGAGCGATGGTTCTTCGTGCGCTACGACGACCCTCACCCCCACCTACGCCTGCGCTTCCGTGGTGTCCCCGACACGCTCAACGCCGATGTGCTGCCCCGACTGAGTGACTGGGTCGCCACGCTCCGCGCCTCCGGGTTGGTCGACCGTCTGGAACTCACGACCTACGCGCCCGAGGTGGGCCGCTACGGCCCGGGGGAAGCCATGACTGCTGCGGAACGAGTGTTCGATGCCGACAGCGCCTCCGTGCTCGACCAGTCCCGCATCGTTCGCACTGACCGAGCGGATATCCCCCTGGTACTGCTGGCCGCAGCGAACTTCACGGACATCGCGTGGTCGTTTCTGGGCGCTGGGGCGGCGAACTGGTTCGCCATGCTGAGCAAGAGCCCACACCATCGTGCCTTCCAGGCCCATCGTGACCTGGCGCTGACACTCGTCGACCCCGCCTCCGGCTGGTCAGAACTGCGTGGTGTCCCAGGAGGTCACGCCGTCGTCGAGTCGTGGCGGGACCGCCGCGCAGCGCTGGAGGCGTACCGAACCCGTCTCGACGAAGGGACGAGCGGCTGTCCTGCTCCCGGACAGGTCCTCGCATCGTTGCTGCACATGCACTCGAACCGGCTGCTGGGGATCGACCGGGAGAGCGAGGCGGAGGCGATGGCGGTGGCACGGGCAACCGTCCGAGCCCACCAGCAACGCGCGGAGAAGTGCGGTTGGCCGTGAGGGAGGTCGATGCGGCGCGCGAACGTGCCCGCGACATCGTGGCCCAGGTGTCCGAGCGACTTTCCGACCCCAGGGTGCGCCTCCCCGATCCGACGTCGCTCGACCAGGGCCGCCCCGGGATCGCCCTGCTGTTCGCCGAATTGGGTCGCGCGGATGCCGACCTCCGCTCGACCGCGCACGCATGGCTCTCCGAAGCGGCGAAACAGGTCCGTGTCAGCGAGAAGGACGGTCTCTACCAGGGCGCTGCCGCACTGGCCTTGGCCCTGCACGCGGCAGGGCCACACGACTACGAGAACGCGCTCGACCGCTTGGACGGCGTCGTCGTCGACCGGGTCCACGACCTCGTACGGGATGGGCGGGATCGCGCGAGGTCGGGGGTTCCTGGCGTTCGGTTGGGGGCGTACGACCTGATCTCCGGGGCGACCGGACTGGGTGTCTACCTCCTGCACAGGGGTACCGCCCCGGCCGAACTCCGTGCGCTGCTCTCCTCCCTGGTGGAGATGGCCGAACCCACTCGGGATCGCCGGGGCCGACGCCTACCAGGATGGTGGACACCCGACTCCCCCACGCCCGGCCAGTCCACTCCCTACCCACGGGGGCACGTCAATCTGGGCGTCGCCCACGGCATCGCTGGTCCGTTCTCCCTCCTCGCCCAGGCCTGGATCAAGGAGGTCCGTGTGCCGGGTCATGCCGACGCGATCACCCGGCTCGCGGATGGGCTGATGCAGTGGAGCCCCGGCGCTCAGCAGGCCGGAGAGTGGCAGGGCTGGCCGGGGATCGTGATCCCGGATGAAGCAGACGAGTGGTTCAGGCCGCCCGTTCGACCACAGCGCCCGGTGTGGTGCTACGGAACGGTGGGAATCGCCAGAGCCTTGCAGATAGCTGGGGTGGCACTCTCCCGACCGGAGTGGATGAGCGTGGCCGTCGATGGACTCGTCACGGTCCTGGACAACCCCGCGCTGACCGACTTGATCACCGACCCGACGCTCTGCCATGGATGGGCTGGCGTGCTACACGTCAGCTGGCGCGTGGCGCATACGAGCGGCGATCCCAGACTCCGGGCACGGCTACCGGCGATTGCCCACGCCGTGATGAACCATCCCGCGTTCGACAACGCACCAGACGGCCTGCTCACCGGGCGCGCGGGCATCACCTTGGCGTTGCACACATTCGCGACCGACACCGAACCGCTCAGCGGCTGGGACCGCTGCCTCGCCCTCGGCTGACCGTCACTCCGGTTCCGATTGTTTGACGCCCCCTGCCCGATGGCCGGAGCATCCCCGCCACCGGACAGCGCGTCAGGAGTCAGCCGCACTTGACGGACACGAGGAAAGCGTCCCACTCCCCTGACTCGAAGGAGAAGTAGCCCAGGCCGGGGTTCTTGGAGTCCCGCAGGTTCATGTGGCAGGCTCCGTCAGCGACCTCGACGCACTCCCCACCTTTGCTACCGCTGTAGCTGGACTTCCGCCACCCCAATGCAACCTCGACGCAGTTCCCGCCCTGGCTCCCGCTGTAGCTGGACCTGCGCCACGGAAGGTCGCGCTTATCGCACATCTCACTCATAGTTCTCCAATGATGGACATAAGCAGCCGCTCAGAAGCTTTCGGGGACAACCCCTGAGCACACAGCGTCATGAAGCTCTGGAGGACGGGGGTGACCTCTTGCTTCACGTTCGTCATGGCTGCGGTACGGCGCCCCTCAACGTAGAGCAGAGGGTCTTCGTCAGCGAACGTGAGAACGCTGAACGACCCATCCAACGCCGCGTGCTCCTCCACATCACTAGGCACGATAACGAATGTGACGTACGTGCGCCTGGCCACCTCAATCAGGTGCTCAAGCTGGTTCCGTATTACTGACGAACCACCGATTGGCCTTCGGAGTACGATCTCGTCAACCGCCACCCACATGAGCGGCGGATGCCTCCGATCGAAGATCGCTTGGCGGTTGAGGCGTGCGGCTACCTGCTTCTCCACATTGTCAGCGCCAATCGACGGTGATGCACAGCCCAGCACGGCACGGGCGTAGTCCTCGGTCTGGAGCAGACCTGGGACCGTCTGGGTTTGGTACTCGTAGATCGCCGCGGCCTCAGCTTCCATGTTCGCGTAGGGCCTGAACCAGGAGGGGTATGGATCCGACTGCTCAAGAAGAGGAAGGATCCGCCCCAGGGCGCCACCGGTCTCCAGCGCCTCGTCGCAGCACTCCGTGAACTTGGACATGACCCGGTCGCCGTCGCGGGCGTCCAGCGGCGTCCTCCGGGCGGTCTCCACCATGGAGATCATCGACTTCGAGTACGGGATCACCTCGGCGAGCTGCGCCTGCGTCAGCCCGGCCCTCTCCCGGAAGCGCTTGAGTTCAGCCGCGTAGTACCTGAGCGTGGGCGAGATCGTGCGCTGCGGCTCGTTGGGCTCGTCCTCGGGCACAAGGTGCAGGTCGGTCATGGCAGGCGCTCCGAAAGGGGTGAGGGGTGACACCGAGTCCCCGTGAATCGGCAATCTCAGCGTAATTCCTCATTCACCGTCGGTGGAGGTTTTCCACAGATCCAGTTCGGTCACCCGGCCACAATCACTCCGACGCTGCTCACAGCACTTGGCCGAACTCCACAGCGCTCCACAGACCCCTACGGCATTTCGGACAGGAATCCACCAAACAATGGGTGAGCACGAATCGGTGGCGCAGAGTGACATCCGTATCGCAGTCTCGATGCATGGTGAACACCACCGCACACCTGGTCCACCCGTTCGTCTTCAGCCCCGGCGAGCTGCGTACCGAGGCCGACGCCCTCGCCCGGGAAGAGGCTCCGCGCCGGTTCGCGGTCTTCGCTCTGGACGAGGTCGAGCAGGACGGCGTCATCATCGCGTGGGGCCAGCAGTTCAAAGACGGCCGAGTCGCCCTGGTGGGAGACGCCGCACGGATACACGGCACGTTCGGGTCGTTGCGCTCTGCTCTTCGCGTCTGCGGTCGCGGCGACGGCACGACGCACGTCTCCTGGGTCGACCCGGAGCCGGAACCGATCTCAGAGGACTAACGCCGCCGGAGCGCGCGGGCGATGTCACGCAGCCAGGGCTCACGAAAGGTCGGCTCACCGGTGAGGACCCGGTGGATCTCCTCGCGCACCTCGCGGGTGCGACCGCTCTGGTACAGGGCGACGGCGATGGCCAGGCCTCGGCGCGCCTTCTCGTCGTGGCGAGGGACGGTCACCTCCGGGTCCGACCAGCGAGTGCGTCGGAAGGAGTGGGCGGTCTTGGGCTGGTCGTTGCCCAGGTAGCGCCAGAGCCAGAGGTCGACCGAGACGTTGCACACCGCTTTGCCGGGCAACTCGGTGACCCAGTCCTCGTGCTGCTGCCACCGCCACGTGTTCGGGCTGGTCTTCTCGCGCACGGTGATGCCCACGTAGCGGATCTTGGTCCGGATGACGTTCCAGGAGGCGCGCTCGTCGTCGATCCAGTCGCGCAGGTGGTGGTGGAGGTTGGTGAACGTCGACCCGGCCAGCACGAGGTCGGCGAAGACCACCGGACGCCGTCGCCCCGCGAGGCCGTTCGGTGACAGCCCGGAGGAGGTGAGGTTGGTACGCAGCTGGGCGCGTTCGGTCGCGGTGAGGTCCGCGCCGTCGGAGCCGTACAGGGACAGCGGCAGCTGGTGGAGGCGCGACGCGAACCGGGTGTCCGCGAGTGCGCCGCTGAGCAGGTCGAACACGCTGTCGGCGGATCGCCCGACGAAGTACAGGTCACCGTCGGAGCTGCGGGCGAGCACCTTGGCGGCGCACTCGACGAGGTGGGGAAGGTACGCGGGTTCGTGGTCGTGTCCGTCGAGCAGGGAGCCGAGCCGATCGCCGCGCGCGACGTTCCAACGGAAGGGGCGCATCGGTTCCATGGGGCGTATTGAAGCAAGACGGACGCGGTCGGGACAAACGGTTTCCGGCCCCTGGGGACGGACGACCTGCTAACGTCCGGCGGATGGGGCGGGTCGCCCCGTCTCCCCCGCGAGAGGTTCTCCCATGCGTTCGACCGCCACCCTGGTGCTGGCGGCCTCCGGTGTGCGGCCGGTGCGGCCGACGTCGACGGTCTCGCCCTCGATGCCCGAACCGCCGGGGCACGGTGAGGTCCGGTTCGCCACCTTCAACGCCGCGTTGACGCGTTCTGCGGCCGGTGCGCTGCTGGCGGAGCTGGCCGGGCCGGGCGGCACGCAGCTCCGCAACGTCGCGGAGATCGTCCAGCGGGTGCGCCCCGACGTCCTGCTCGTCAACGAGTTCGACCACGACCCGGACGGGCTCGGCCCGCGACTGTTCCAGGACCGCTACCTGTCGGTGGGGCACCGGGGCGCGGAGCCGATCGAGTACCCCTACGTCTACACGGCCCCGGTCAACACGGGGGTGGCCTCGGGCGCGGACCTGGACGGCGACGGACGGGTGGTGACCGAGCCGGGCTGCACGGGCTACGCCGGGGACGCGTTCGGGTTCGGCCTGTTCCCCGGCCAGTACGGCATGGTCCTGTTCTCCCGGTACCCGATCCTGACCGACCGTGTGCGCACCTTCCGGACGTTCCGGTGGGCCGACCTGCCCGGGGCCCTGCTGCCCGTCCGGCCGGACACGGGGCGACCCTTCTACGCGGAGGCGGCGCTGGACGTGCTGCGGTTGTCCTCCAAGAGCCACTGGGACGTACCGGTGGACGTGGGCGGACGGCGGCCGGTGCACGTGTTGGCGTGCCATCCGACTCCACCGGCGTTCGACGGCCCCGAACGCCGCAACGTGCTGCGCAACCACGACGAGATCCGGTTCTGGGTCGACTACGCGTCCCCGGACGCCGGGCACCTGTACGACGACGAGGGGCGGCGGGGAGGACTGGCGGCGGGTGCGGCGTTCGTGATCGCGGGTGATCTGAACGCCGACCCGGCGGCGGGTGACGGGCATCCCAAGGCCGTCACGCAGCTGTTGGAGCATCCCGGCGTCAGGGACGTGGCACCGACCAGCCGGGGCGGGCTGGGTCCAGCCGCCGTGGACGCGGGGGCCGCCGTGCCCTCGGGTCACCTGCGCGCGGACTACGTGCTGCCCTCGGCGGAGCTGCCCGTGGGCGGGTCCGGGGTGTTCTGGCCCGCGCCGGACGACCCGCTGTTCCGGTTGACGGGCGACCACCCGTTCCCCAGTTCGGACCACCGGTTGGTGTGGGTGGACGTGGGGAGGCCCTGAGCACGGGATCGGCGCGGCCGACGCCGCCAGAGCTTCCGCGGAGTATGGGTGACTCGCCCGTAGAACACCCTTCCCTATGCACGACGTTCCTGGTCAGCGGTCCCGCTCGGCCTCCTCCTGGGCGGCGGCCAGCCCGGCGCTGATGACGCTGTCCATGATGGCGGCGAGCCGGTCGGCGCCCAGGCGCGGCGCGTGTTCGGCCATGCGCTCGACCAGTTCGCGCTCGCGGCGGGCGTCGCGTCCGGCGAAGTACCCGACCGGCTTGAGCCGCTGGACCTCGGCGGCCAGGAGCGCGCGGCGTTCCAGGAGTTCGGCGAGTTCGGCGTCCACCTGGTCGATGCGGCCGCGCAGCTGGCGGATCCGGTCGTCGGGCGTGGGCTCGGCGGAGGTGGTCGGACGGTGCACGGTGGGCTCCAACGGGTGAGTACGTGGCGCGGCCGCCGCGTCCCGCCGGGGTGCTCGTCGGCCGCCTGAAAGACGAAAGAGCACCGGGCGTACCGCCCGAGTGCTCCGTTGCCGACGATCCCTGTGTCCGCCTACGTGTCAGCGGCCGACGGGACCGTCGGCTGGCTAAACACGTGATAGCGGTGGACCATGGCGCCGATCCTACCTCCTTCGTCCGGCGCGCGCCCGCGTGACACTCCCTACGCGCCGGGCTCGGGCAGCTCGAACCGCACCATGATGGCGGTCGCCTCGGCGGTGACCTCGCCGTTCACGCGGATCTCCCCGGCGACGAACACCTTGCGCCGCTCCGCGCCGGTCACCCGGGAGGTGATCTCCAGCGGGGTGAACAGCGGGGTCGGCCGGCGGTAGTCGACCTCGAGTCTGGCGGTGAGCCCGGGCATGCCCGCGAGCGCGGCGGCGCTGCCGACGGCCTGGTCGAGCAGGGCGGCGATCCAGCCGCCGTGGACCAACCCGGGCGGGCCCTGGTAGGTGGTGGTGAGGGTGACGTCGCCGCGCAGCCCTTCGGTGGTGCGCTCCAGGGAGAGCGGCGGGGCGACGGGGTTGGTGTCCCCCGCGACGATGTTGGTGATGGTGCCGTACTCGACCGTGCCGTCGCGCAGGTCGCGCTGGACCATGGCGCCGACGTCACGGCGGGCGACGTTGAGCCGGTCGGTGAGGGTCTCGACGGTGGCGGCGGTCTGGGCGAGGGTGTCGGTGTCCGCCTCGGTGTTGGCGACGGCGTCGATGAGGTCGTGGACGCGGGCCACCAGGGAGCGCAGTTCCGGGGTGATGTCGGCGGCCTCGACGACGGGGAGACCGTACTCCCGGGGGTCGGGCAGTGCCGGGACCGGCTGCGTGTTGACCGTCATGTGTTCCTCGTCGGATCGGGGTGGGCACGGGAGGCTGGGGGCACGAACGTCAAACCGAATCCTACTCGGTAGTAGTCCAGGAAGAGATCGCGAACCCCAGCGCTCCTCGTCACACTCCAGGGGCGCGGACGTCAGGCCAGGTCACGCACCATGTGCACGTGCGGGATTCCCGCGTCCAGGAACTCCTCGCCGTGGGCGGTGTAGCCGAGCCGCTCGTAGAAGCCGAGGGCGTGGGTCTGCGCGTGGAGCTCCACCGTGGTCAGTCCGCGCTCGCGCGCCCGGACCTCCACGGCGCGCACCAGCGCCACCCCGGTACCGGTCCCCCGCCCCTTGGGCAGGACGGCCAGGCGGCCGAGCACACCGACGCCCCCGCCCTGGTCCACGAGTCGGACCGTGCCCACGGGCACGCCGTCGACCAGCGCGAGGAGGTGGTCGGCGGTCACGTCGCGCTCGTCCCACTCCTCCTCGATGGGCACCTGCTGTTCGGAGACGAACACGGCGCCGCGGATGGCGAACACGACGGCGCGGTCGTGGTCGTCCTCGGCCAGGCGGATCAGCGGTTCGGTACTGGTCATGTCCGCAGACTAATCGCCCCCGGGACGCGTCCGGTCCGCGCCCACCGACCTACCCTGGGTCCATGGGCCGACCCGAGACCGTCCACCCGCCCGTCGAGGACGCGCGCGCCGAGCACGCGCGCTACTGGCGTTTCTCCGGGCTGCCCGGGACGGAACTGCTCACCGCGCGGTTCGTCACCACGTCGTTCGTCCGCCACACGCACCCGACGTACACGATCGGGGTGATCACGGGCGGGATCGAGGAGTTCGCGCACGAGCGCGGACACGCGCGGGTCGGGCCGGGCGGCCTGGCCGTGGTCGGCCCCGGCGAGGTGCACACGGGCCACGCGGGCGTCCCGGAGGGATGGAGCTACCGGGTCTTCTACCCCGCCCCCGAGGTGGTCGAGGACGTCGCCCGCGAACTCGGGATGCGCGGCACCCCCGCGTTCACGGAGTCGGGCATCGACGCGCCGGAGGCCGCCCGGGTCCTGGCCCGCGCCCACCTGGCGGCCGAACGGGGCGAGTCACTGGCCGCCTCCGCCCACGCCCGGCGGGGGCTCGGGATGCTGCTGAGCTCCCACGGGCGCGAACGCGCCGTGGCTCCGGCCGGGCACGCCGCCCGCCCCGAGGTCGCCCTGGCCCGCGACCTGCTGGCCGCCCGGCTGCAGGATCCGCCCACGCTGGAGGAGCTGGCCACGACCGTGGGGCTGCGGCCGTTCACGCTGCTCCGTGCGTTCCGGGAGGCGTACGGACTGCCCCCGCACGCCCACCTCAACCAGGTGAGGGTCGACCGGGCCCGCGCGCTGCTGCGCTCCGGCCGCCGGGCGGGCGAGGTCGCCGCCGAGGTGGGCTTCGCCGACCAACCGCACCTGACCCGGCACTTCCGGCGCCACCTGGGGGTGGCGCCCGGCGCGTACCAGCGCGCGATCCTGGCGTCCTGAGGGCCGCACCGGCCCGGGGCGCAAGAACGTTCAAGACGGGGGCCGGGGCGCGGTCCTAGCGTCGATCGTCGTGAAGACATCCTCGATCCTCCGTTCCGCCGCGGTGCGCGACGGCGTCGGGCTCGGTGTCGCCGTGGGCGCCGCCGGTCTGGCCTTCGGCACGGCGGCGGTGACCGCCGGACTCTCCCCCGCGCAGGCGGTGTTCCTGAGCGCGTTCGCCTTCACCGGGGCGTCGCAGTTCGCCCTGGTCGGCGTGGTCGCCGGTGGCGGCAGCCTGGTCGCGGGCGTGGTGGGCGCCCTGCTGCTGGGGGCGCGCAACACGCTCTACGGACTGCGGCTCGCCGACACCCTGGGGTGGCGCGGCACGCGGCGTGCCCTGGCGGCGCACGGGGTCATCGACGAGACCGCCGCGATGACCCTGCCCCACACGGACCGGGCCACGGCCCGGGAGGCGTTCACGGCGACGTACGTGGTCCTCGGCGGGTTCTGGGTGGCGACCACGCTGGTCGGCGCGCTGGCGACGGACCGGGTGGCCGACGTGTCCGCGTTCGGGCTCGACGCCGTGGGCCCGGCCGTCTTCCTCGGGCTGCTGTGGCCGCGGCTGCGCGACGACGGCGCCCGGGTGCGGGTCATCGCCCTGCTGGGCGCGGGGATCGCCCTGGCCGCCACGCCCGTGCTGCCGTCCGGCGTCCCGGTGCTGCTGGCGGCCTCGGCCGCGCTGCTCGGGCTCCTGCGTCCCGTGGCCGCGGACCGGACCGACCGAGCACGTGTCGAGGAGGGCCGACGATGACCCTGTGGATCGCGTTGATCGCCACCGCCGCCGGGTGCTACCTGCTCAAGTACGCCGGGCTGGCCGCCCCGCGCCGCCTGCTGGACGTCCCCTGGCTCCAGCGGTTCGCCATGGCCGTGCCGATCGCCCTGCTCGCCGCGCTGATCGCGGTCGAGGCGCTGCGGGGAGAGGGACAGGCCCTGGCCTGGGACACCGCGCGGATGGGCGGGATCGGCGCCGCCGTCGTCGCGCTGATCCTGCGGGCGCCCTTCCTCGTCGTGGTCCTGGCCGCGGCGGCCACCACGGCGGCGCTGCGGTGGTGGGGGGGCTGAGGCTCCGACGCGTCGCGGCCGTCCTCGGTCGTCCATGGGGGATGTCCCGACGGAGTCCCTCAGGGCCGGGGAGCCGACTCCGTGTAGACGGAGGCGGCCTCCCGCAGCGCGCGCACGGCCGCCCGGATCGCGGGCCGTCGTGAGGACTCGGTCCGCCAGAACACGTACACCTGGCGGACCAGCGCGGGCTGCACCGGCACGACCCGCACCCCCTCCGGGACCGGGCCGCATCCCAGGCGGGGCATGACCGCCGCGCCGATCCCGGCGGCGATGAGGGTCAGCTTGGTCTGGTGTTCCTCGACGGTGTGCACGATGAGGGGTTCGGCGCCGCGCGACCGGATCATGTCGTACAGCCAGTCGTTGCAGATCGACCCCCGCGACCAGCTGATCCAGGGAAGCGTGAGGATCTCGTCGAGCTCCAGCAGCTCCCGGTGGGCGAGCGGGTGGACGGCGGGCAGCGCGATGTCGCCGACGTCCTCCATGAGCGGCGCCCGGCTCATCCCGGTCGGCAGTTCCAGGGGCGCGCCCTCCCAGTCCACGACCAGGGCGAGGTCGGCGTCCCCGCGGGCCATGGCGGGCACGCTCTCGTGCGGCTCCTCCTCGTTGATCTCCACCCGCAGGCCGGGGTGGGCCTCGCGCAGGGAGGTCAGGGCGTGCGGCATGAGTCCGCGCACGGCGGTGGGGGTGGCCGACAGCCGCAGGTGCCCGACGACGTCGTCGCGGTGGGCCTCCAGCTCGGCCTCGGCCCGTTGGACCATGGACAGGATCCGGGCGGTGTGCTCGACGAGGAGTTCGGCGGCGTCGGTGAGGCGCACACCGCGGCCGGTGCGTTCGACGAGCGGTTGGCCGACCTCGCGTTCGAGCTTGGTCAGCTGCTGGGACACCGCGGAGTTGGTGACGTGGAGGGCCTGGGACGCCGCACTGAGGGATCCGTGCACGGCGACGGCGTGCAGGACGCGGAGCCGGTCGACACTGAGCATGTAAGCAAGTCTAACGTACCGCTTAAGGAATTATAAGTAGACCTAAGACATGGGACGACGGTACAACGGTCCCATGTCCGTCATCTCCCCTCCCCCGACCCTGTCCGGGGCGACCACCCGCGCGCTGTCCGGCTGGCGCGCCAAGTTCGTGCTCCTGGCCCTGATCTGGGGTATGAGCTTCGTCTTCATCAAGGTCGGCGCGGAGGCCCTGGCGCCCGTCCAGCTCTCGCTCGGCCGGATGCTCTGCGGGGCGCTCCCGCTGCTGGCCGTCCTGCTGCTGCGCGGCCGCCGCCTGCCGACCTCACCCCGGCTGTGGGGCCACCTGTTCGTGTCCGCCCTGCTGCTGAACACCGTGCCGTTCACCCTGTTCGGATACGCCGCGCAGCTCATCCCCTCGGCCCTCATGGGGATCGTGAACGCCGCCACGCCCCTGTTCGCCGTGCTGTTCTCCATGCTCCTGCTCGCCGACGAGCGCCCCGACCGGGACCGGCTGCTGGGGCTGGGCATCGGGTTCGTCGGCGTGCTCACCGTGTTCGGGGTGTGGAACTCCCTCGGCGAGGTCTCGGTGACCGACCGGGACGCGCTGGTCGGCATGCTGCTCGTGGTCGCCGCGACCGCGTGCTACGGGCTCGGCACCCCCTACCTGCGGCGCTTCGTCGCGGGCAGCCCGCACGGCGCCCTGGAGCTGAGCACGCTCCAGCTCCTGCTGGGTTCGGCGCCGCTGATCGTCCTGGCGCCGCTGGTCACCGACATGCCCACGGGGGTGGACTGGCGGGTGGTCGCCTCGGTGGCCGCACTGGGCTCGTTGGGCACCGGGCTGGCGTACATCCTCCAGTACGGGGTGGTGCGCGGCGCGGGCGCGACGGTGGCCACGACGGTCACCTACGTCGCGCCGGTCGTGGCGATCGCCGCGGGCCTGGTCCTCATGGGCGAGACGCTGACGTGGAACCAGCCGCTGGGCGCGGTGGTCGTCATCCTCGGCGCGGCCCTGTGCCAGGGGGTCCTGCGCACCCGACGCGGCCCCGCCGACCAGGCGTGACGAAGGGGGAGGCCGGACGGCCTCCCCCTTCGTCACGTCCGCGGATCAGTCCTCTCGCAGCGTCTCCACCGCCGCCGCGAGATCGTCCGGGTAGGGGCTGGAGAACTCCACCGGGCGGTGCTCGGTGGGGTGGTCGAAGCCCAGCCGGACCGCGTGCAGCCACTGTCGGCGCACCCCCAGCCGCTCGGCGAGCGTGGGGTCGGCCCCGTAGAGCATGTCGCCCACGCACGGGTGGCGCAGGGCCGCCATGTGCACGCGGATCTGGTGCGTGCGCCCGGTCTCCAGCTTGATCTCCAACAGGCTGGCGGCTCGGAAGGCCTCCTGGGTGTCGTAGTGCGTCACCGAGGGGCGACCGCCCGCCACCACGGCCCACCGACCGTCCCCGGCGGGGTGCCGGTCGATCGGCGCGTCGACGGTGCCGCGCAGCGGGTCCGGGTGTCCCTGGACGAGCGTGTGGTACCGCTTGTCCACGGTGCGCTCCTTGAACGCCCGCTTGAGCACGCTGTAGGCCGTCTCGCTCTTGGCCACGACCATCAGGCCGGTGGTGTTGGCGTCCAGCCGGTGCACGATCCCCTGGCGCTCGGCCGCGCCGCTGGTCGCCACCTGGACGCCCGACGCGAGCAGCCCCTCCAGGACGCTCGGGCCGGTCCAGCCGACGGTCGGGTGCGCGACCACGCCGACCGGCTTGTCGACGACGATGATGTCGGCGTCCTCGTGCACGACGCGCAGCCCGGGCACGGCCTCGGGGCGCGGCACGGGCGCGGTGGGCGGCGGCGGGAGGGTGATCTCCAGCCAGGCGCCGGCCTGGACCCGGTCGGACTTGGCGGCCTCGGCGCCGTCGACCAGGACGCTGCCGTCGACGATGAGTTCGGCGGCGCGTGTGCGCGACAGCCCGAACATGCGGGCGATGGCGGCGTCGAGGCGGTCGCCCTCCAGCCCGTCGGGCACGGGCAGGCTCCGTGTGTCGCTCACTGGCCCGTCCCCTCGTCGGTGTCCTCGTCCCGGTCCGCCCGGTCGGCCGCGCCGTCCCCGTCCTCCGTGGCCAGGCTGCCGTCCAGGTTGACGCCCTTGAACGTCAGCAGCACCACCAGGCACGCCCCGACCACCACGCACGAGTCCGCGATGTTGAACACCGGCCAGTACGGCACGCGGATGAAGTCGACGACCGCGCCGTGGAAGGGCGCCGGGTCGCGGAACAGCCGGTCCATGAGGTTCCCGGCGGCCCCGCCCATCATCAGGCCGAGGGTGAGCGCCCACCAGACGTTGCGCACGCGCAGGCCGATGTAGGCGATGACACCGACCACGACGATGGCGATGCCGGTGAACACCCAGGTGTGGTCGGTGCCCATCGAGAACGCCGCCCCGGTGTTGTACACCAGGGTGAACTGGAGGAGGCCGCCGATCACGTCGACGCTCTCCCCCTCGGAGAAGGTCGACAGCACCCACTGCTTGGTGGCGAGGTCGGCCAGGACCGCGGCGACCGCGACCAGCAGCAGGATCAGGTACCTGCGCGGTCGCGCCGCGACGGTGTCGGGCGTGGTCATGTTCCTGTCCCCGGAGGGCTCTACCTCAGTCAGCGACGCTCCTCGCGCTGTTTGCAGGTGACACACAGGGTGGCGCGTGGGAAGGCCTGAAGGCGTGCCTTCCCGATGGCCTGGCCGCACGACTCACAGACCCCGTAGGTTCCCGCGTCCATCCGTTCGATCGCCCGCTCGCTCTTGGCGAGCAGGTCACGAGTATTGTAGGCCAACGCCAGATCGTGTTCGCGTTGGAAGGCCTTGGCCCCGGTGTCCGCGGGGTCGTCCCCCGCGCCCTCGACCGGGTCGCTCAGGCGGGCGGCGAGTTCGTCCTCGCTCTCGCGGATCTCCTCACGCAGGGCGGCGATCTCCTTCTGGAGCCGCTCGCGGACCTCGGCGATCTCCCCCGGTGTCCAGGGTTCCTCCCCCGAACGGACCAGCAGCCTGGCGGCTTCGGTGGCCTTCATCGCACTTCCCCTCCCAGACGGGCTCGCCCGACCCCGTGCCCCGCTGACCGCGGGTCCTCCCCCGTGGGCCGTGGCGCGAGCGGTGCCGGAAGCCTAGGCAATGCACGACCCCAAGGCAATGATCCGAGCGGTGTGCCCCCGCCTCACCTGGTCAAACGATGACCCCGCCCGGGTGCTTCCCCGCCCTGGCCGGCGGTGCCGCCCGGCACGGGAGGCACGGCTGGGAGGCGCTACTGGACGGCGGCGAACCCGCCGTAGTCCTCGGCGAGCGCGGCCAGGTGGGGTTCGTCGAACACGGCCGGGCCCCCGTGCGGGCCGGTGCGCACCTCGATCACCCAGTCCGCGTCCTCGGCGTCGTCCTCCCCGGCCAGCATGTCCCGGTGCACGAGGCAGGGCTCGTAGCCCTGTTCCAGCAACTGGTCGGCGAGCTCCTCGGCGTCGTCGCGGTCGGGCAGACTCACCACGACCGTGCCGTCCGTGTCCTGAGCCATGACGGACACCCTCCCTGGGCGGTGAAACGCGCCGTGCGCCACACCGCGCTGCGTTATCCTGACTGTCGAGGCGTCGATGGGGACGAGTAACGCTGGCCCCGACCGGACGGACACAGCCTAGACGGCCCGATCCGCCCGAGCGACCCGGGGATGGTGGGAGCCCGGGGGCACGACCAGCGCGAAGATCACCCCGGAGCCGCCGGAGGAACGGGAGCCCGCGCTCCCCAGTAGAACCGGCACCAGCGCAACGAAGAGGGATCCGTCGCCCGTCCGCCCAGCGGACCGGCCGCGGCTCCAAGGAGGGTGGTACCGCGGGGCCCGAGCCTCGTCCCTCCGTCAGGCACATCCCTGATGGAAAGGTACGACGGTGGCCCACGACCCCCGGCCCGAACCCCGCGCGCTGCCCCAGCTGCCCGCACAGATCGATCTACCCGCGACGGAGCGCGAGATCCTCGGCCGCTGGTCGAAGGAGAACGTCTTCCAGCGCTCGCTCGACCAGACCCGCGGCGGCCCCAACTGGGTCTTCTACGAAGGACCGCCCACCGCCAACGGCCAGCCCGGCGTGCACCACGTCGAGGCCCGCGCGTTCAAGGACGTCTTCCCCCGTTTCCGCACCATGCGCGGCTACCACGTCGACCGCAAGGCGGGCTGGGACTGCCACGGCCTGCCCGTCGAGGTCGCCGTGGAGAAGGAACTGGGCCTGTCCGGCAAGAAGGACATCGAGACCTTCGGCATCGCCGAGTTCAACGACCGCTGCCGCGAGTCGGTCCTGCGCAACGTCGACGCGTTCACCGCGATGACCGAGCGCATGGGCTACTGGGTGAACATGGACGACGCCTACCGCACCATGGACCCCCAGTACGTGGAGTCCGTGTGGTGGGCGCTCAAGCAGATCTGGGAGAAGGGCCTGCTGGTCCGCGACTACCGGATCAGCCCCTACTGCCCGCGCTGCGGCACGACCCTGTCCGACCACGAGCTCGCCCAGGGCTACGAGACCGTCACCGACCCGTCGGTGTACGTGCGCTTCCCGGTGACCTCCGGCCCGCTGGCCGCCCCCGAGCACCCGACGTCGCTGCTGGTGTGGACCACGACCCCGTGGACGCTGGTGTCCAACACCGCCGTCGCCGTGCACCCCGACGTGGCGTACGTGGTGGCGACCGACGGCACCGAGCGCCTGGTGGTCGCCGAGCCGCTGTTCGAGAAGGTCCTCGGCGAGGGCTGGGAGCTGACCGGCGAGCGGTTCGAGGGCGACGAGATGGAGCGCTGGACCTACCAGCGCCCGTTCGAGCTCGTGCCGTTCGACGAGCCCGCGCACTTCGTCGTCCTCGCCGACTACGTCACCGTCGAGGACGGCACCGGCCTGGTGCACCAGTCGCCCGCGTTCGGTGGGGACGACATGACGACCTGCCGCGCCTACGGTCTGCCCGTGGTCAACCCGGTGCGCCAGGACGGCACCTTCGAGGCCGACCTGTCCCTGGTGGGCGGGGTCTTCTTCAAGAAGGCGGACAGGACCCTGATCCGCGACCTGAAGGACCGGGGCCTGATGTTCCGCCACCTGGACTACGAGCACTCCTACCCGCACTGCTGGCGCTGCCACACCGCGCTGCTCTACTACGCGGTCCCGTCCTGGTACATCCGCACGACGGCGGTCAAGGACGAGCTGATCGGGCAGAACGACGTCACCAACTGGGTGCCCGAGAACGTCAAGGAGGGCCGCTTCGGCGAGTGGCTGCGGGGCAACGTCGACTGGGCCCTGTCGCGCAACCGCTACTGGGGCACGCCGCTGCCGATCTGGGAGTTCCCCGACGGCCGCCAGATCTGTGTCGGCTCCCTGGCGGAGCTGAGCCGCCTGAGCGGGCAGGACCTGTCCGACCTCGACCCGCACCGCCCCTACGTCGACGACGTCGTCATCCCCGACCCGGACGCCGATCCCTCGCTGCCCGAGGAGCAGCGGGTGGCGCGCCGCGTGCCGGAGGTCATCGACGCGTGGTTCGACTCCGGGTCGATGCCGTTCGCGCAGTGGGGCGCTCCGCACCAGAACGCCGACACCTTCCAGGAGAACTTCCCGGCGCAGTACATCTCCGAGGCGATCGACCAGACGCGCGGGTGGTTCTACTCGCTGCTGGCGGTGAGCACCCTGGTCTACGGCCGCAACTCCTTCGAGAACGTGGTCGTGCTCGGCCACATCCTCGCCGAGGACGGCCGCAAGATGAGCAAGCACCTGGGCAACGTCATGGAGCCCATCCCGGTGATGGACCGGCACGGCGCGGACGCGCTGCGCTGGTTCATGCTGGCCAGCGGATCGCCGTGGACGGCCCGCCGGGTGGGCCACGCGGCGTTGGAGGAGATCGTCCGCAAGGTCCTGCTGACCTACTACAGCACGGTCTCCTTCTTCACCCTGTACGCCAACGCCGGTGAGGGCTGGGACCACGCGAAGCTGGCGCAGGCGCCCGCCCCCGAGGACCGCCCGCTGCTCGACCGGTGGCTGCTGTCGGAGCTCAACGAGGTCGTCCGCGACGTCACCGAGGCGATGGACGCCTTCGACACCACGACCGCCGGGCGCCGCCTCACCGCGTTCGTCGACGACGTGTCGAACTGGTACGTGCGCCGCTCCCGGCGCCGTTTCTGGGGCGGGGCGAGCTCCCCGGAGGGCGCGTCCGCGTTCGCGACGCTGTTCGAGGCCCTGGAGACGGTCACGCTGCTGATGGCGCCGGTCGTGCCGTTCCTGACCGACCACGTGTGGTCGGCGCTGCGCCGTCCCGACGCGCCCGACTCGGTGCACCTGGCGTCGTGGCCGTCCGTGGACGAGGCGCTGATCGACGCCCGGCTGTCCGAGCAGATGGCGCTCACCCGGCGTCTCGTCGAGCTGGGCCGGTCGGCCCGCGTCGACTCGGCGGTGCGCACCCGCCAGCCGCTGGCCCGCGCCCTGGTGGGCGCGCCCGGGTTCACCGACCTGCCGGAGCAGCTGCGCGACCAGATCTCCGACGAGCTCAACGTCGAGCGGCTGGACGCGCTGGCCTCCGTCGGCGGGGACCTGGTGGACTACATCGTCAAGCCGAACTTCCGCGCCCTGGGCAAGCGGTTCGCCAAGCGCACGCCGCTGGTGGCCAAGGCGATCCAGACGGCCGACCCGGCCGAGCTGGTCGCCCGGGTCCGCGACACCGGTTGGGCGCAGGTGCGGGTCGACGACGAGCCCGTCGACGTCAGCGCGGACGAGTTGCTGGTCACCGAGCAGCCCCGCGAGGGGTGGACGGTGGCCTCCGAGTCCGGGGAGACGGTCGCCCTGGACCTGGAGCTCACGCCGGAGCTGCGCCGTGCCGGACTCGCGCGGGAGATGGTCCGGATGCTCCAGGAGGCGCGCAAGCGCAGCGGTCTGGAGGTCTCCGACCGGATCCACGTGTGGTGGACGGCGTCGGAGGAGGCCACCGAGCGGGCCCTGGCCGAGCACGGTGAGGCGATCGCCGGTGAGGTGCTGGCCGACGCGTTCGTCGCCGGTGAGCCGGGCGGGGACCTGTACACGGTCGCGTCGGAGGAGTTCGGCGTGACCTTCGGGTTCCGCCGGGCCTGACGGCCGACGCGAACGGGCGCCGCTCCTGGTGGTGGAGCGGCGCCCGTCGTGTGTTCGGGGCGGGTCGCCGTGGGCTCAGCGGGCCGGGTCGGGTTCCTCTCCCCCGGTGTCGTCCGTGGTGCGCGCCGTGCCCGGGGGTTCGGTCGGCGCGTCGCCGGTGGACGCGTCGTCCTGCGCGTCCTCCGGGGCGGTCACGCCCGTGGCGTGGGTGTCGTCGTCGGCGGACGGGGGCGCGGCCTCGTCGTCGGCCCGGGTGTCCTCGGAGGCGGTCTCGGGGACCGGTGCGTCCTCGTCCGCGGCCGGGGCGCCGTCGGCCGTGTGCGGCTCGGGCTCCTCGTGCGCGACCGTGGCGCCGTCCGACACATCCGACGCGTCCGGTACGTCCCCGGTCTCCGGGGTCGCCTCGGCGGCCGGGACGGTCTCGCCGGGCGCGGGGGTCTCCAGCGTCACCGTCGGACTCTCGTCCTCGACCGTCCGGTCGAAGGCGGGGATGCGGTAGCTGAACGGGGCGGGGGTGTCCTCCTCGCCCGGGGGTTCGGGGGCGGGCTCGGCGGCGGTCTCCGGCGGGATCGGCGGGGGCGCCGCGACCTCGGGGGCGGGAGACGCGTCGTGTTCGGACGTCTCCGTGGCTGTGGGCCGCTCCCCCGGCGAGGGGTCCGGGGCCGCGGTGTCCTGAACCGGCCACGCGGCGAACTCGGGGGTCTCCCCACGGGGGACGTCGGACTCCGGCTCCTGTGGACCGGCCCCCTCCGTGACCGGTCCAGCCCCGTGACCGGACTCCACGGGAGAGGAGACCTCCCGCACCGGCGCGTAGGCCGGTGCGGGCACACGCCCCGGCTCCTCGGAGCGCTCGTACTGGGCCGGTGTCGTCGCGGGGACGGACGACTTCCCCAAACCGTCCGTCCCGGAACGCTCCCGGTTCGATCCTCCCCCACCGAACCGTCCCTGGATCACCGCCCCCACGAGGAGCAGGGCACTGACCGCGCCGAGTCCGAGCGCGACGTACACGAGCGTGGTCTCGGCGAGCAGTAGGGCGGCCGCGATGACGGCGATGGCCGCCAGCACCGCCACGGTTGCGATGATGCTAAGGATCACGGGTCGACCAGGGCCTTTACACGCGTTGAGCCGGAGTCTTCAGTTGTTCGGAGCCGCATCGGGCCGAGCTCAGCGACGCTCGTGCGGAGCCTCGCCCGGGTGGAAGCCACCGTGCTGGGCGGGCTCGGGCTGACCGAACGGGTTGCCGGCGGGGCCGTGCTGCTGGAGCGAGGGCGCGCCGCCGGTCTGGGGGCCCATCGTCTGGAAGCCGCCCGTGGTGTTCGGGTTCGGCTCACCGGACTTGCCGTCGTCGTTGAGCTCGCGCAGCTGGCGCTCGAAGTAGTCCTTCAGGCGGCTGCGGTACTCGCGCTCGAAGTCCTTGAGCACGTTGACCTTGTGCTCCAGTTCCTCGCGCTGCTGGACGAGGGAGCCCATGACCTGGCGGTGGCGCTCCTGGGCGTCGCGGTCGAGGTTCTCCGAGCGGGCCCGGGCCTCGCCGATGATCTGGTCGGCCTGGCGGCGCGCCTTGCCGAGGATGTCCTCGGACTCGTGGCGGGCGCGGCCCAGCGTCTCGTCCGCCTCGCGGCGGGCGTCGGAGATCGCCTGGTCGGCGGTCTGCTGGGCGAGGGCCAGAACACGGGCGGCCGTGTCCATGTTCTCCTCGCCGCCCATGGCCAGGTTCGCACCGGTCATGCCCATCTGGGCGGGCTGGGCCGGGGGCTGGGGGGCCTCGACGGCCTGCGGGGGCTGCACGGGCTCCGGGCGCATCTGCTCCACGTGCTGGACCTCGGGAGCGGCGTCCTGCTGCTGGAAGTCCTGCATGCCCGCGTTGGGAACCTTGCCCCGCAGACACTCGGCCAGCTTGCCGCGCAGT
Source organism: Nocardiopsis sp. NPDC049922 (assembly GCF_040660275.1). Taxonomy (NCBI): domain Bacteria; kingdom Bacillati; phylum Actinomycetota; class Actinomycetes; order Streptosporangiales; family Nocardiopsidaceae; genus Nocardiopsis; species Nocardiopsis sp. NPDC049922. Next base: position 142,411 of record NZ_JBFAME010000002.1, read on the forward strand.
TCCTCATTCTCCTGGATCAGCCGGTCCAGCTCGGACTCGACCTCGTCGAGAAAGGCGTCGACCTCTTCTTCGTCATATCCCGGACGAAGCCGGGTGGTACTGAACTGCTTGTTCCGCACGTCCGCGGGTGTCAGCGGCATCTTCGTCTCCTTGGCGCGCTTGGGAGTCTGTCCGTAGGGACGCTACCTGATCGTGACCTTACGGCAATCCAGATCATGACCAAGACCACATAACGGAATCAGGGGTGTCTCGTTGCCCTGCGCATCCCTATGCGACGTTGTTCGCGAGGCCCGTGAGAACGTTCATCAGCAGCGCCACGGCGATGAAGAGGACCAGGACACTCAGGTCGAGTGCGATGCTCCCCAGCCGCACCGGCTTGATGAACCGACGCAGGAACCTCAGTGGTGGGTCGGTGATCGTGTACACGACCTCAGCGAGCACGAGCACGAACCCCGTGGGACGCCATGTCCTGGAGAAGGACTGCACCATCTCCAGGACCACTCTCGCGATCAACACGAAAAGGAAGATCTGGAGCGCGATGAGCAGCACTGACAGGACGATACTCACGGTCGTTCCTCGACCCAATCTGTGGACGGGTGTGATGGTCTAGCTCTGATTGAAGAACCCTCGCTCAGCGATCCGCGCCTTGTCTTCGGCGGTGACCTCGACGTTCGCCGGAGAGAGCAGGAACACCTTGTTGGTGACCCTCTCGATACTGCCATGGAGACCGAAGATCAGACCAGCCGCGAAGTCGACGAGACGCTTGGCGTCACTGTCGACCATCTCGGTCAGGTTCATGATCACCGGCGTGCCCTCCCGGAAGTGCTCTCCGATGGTACGCGCCTCGTTGTAGGTGCGGGGGTGGAGCGTCGTGATCCGCGCGAGATCAGCGGTGGAGGCCACCGTGGTCGAGCCACCGCGCCGGTCGCCCGAACCCACGTAGTCGTCGGTGTCCGTCACTGCGTCGCCCCGTGCTTCCTCGCCTCGCGGAGAGTCGGCGTCGCCGTCACGCCCCTCCTCCGACCCCTCGTCGAAATCGTCGAACTCATCATATTCGTCCGCATAGCGGTGATCGTAACGGTCGTCCTCCACGAGGCCGAGGTAGACCGCCATCTTGCGCATCGCGCCGGCCATCCCATACCCTCCGTCGTCCCCGCGGCCTTCACCGCAGCCAGCTCCTCCATCTTCACCCGTCACTCGCCGCCTCCGCGGGGCGGAGCGCCCATTCGGGCGAACTCCACAGACGGGCCCCAAGGTCTATGTGGGGACATTACCCCACGATCGACGCCCGGTCTCCGAGCAACGCCGTACCGAGTCGCAGGTGTGTCGAGCCGTGTGCTACCGCCGCCTCCAGGTCGCCGCTCATGCCCGCCGAGATCGCCGTGGCACCCGGGTGGCGGTCGCGCACGCGGTCGGCGACCGCGCGCAACCGGGCGAAGGCGGCGAAGGCGTCGCCCTCGCGCGGCGCGACGGCCATGACACCGCCGAGGGTGAGCGCCTCGTGCTCCCCGATCCGCGCGGCCAGGTCGAGCACGTCCTCGGGATCGACGCCGCCGCGCGGTCCGATCACCCCCGCCTGGGAGTCGGCGTCGAGGTTGACCTGGATCAGGCAGGTCAGGCGGCGCCCGGCCGCCGCCGCGCGTTCGCCCAGCGCCCGGGCCAGGCGCGCGCGGTCGACCGAGTGCACGACGTCGGCGTACGCGGCCACCGACCGGGCCTTGTTGGTCTGCAACTGGCCCACGAAGTGCCAGGTCAGGTCCAGGTCGGCGGTCTCGGCGGCCTTGGGCGCGGCCTCCTGGTCGCGGTTCTCCCCGACGTCGGTCACACCGAGTGAGGCGAGGATCCGCACGTCGCTGGCCGGGTAGGTCTTGGTGACCGCGACCAGCGACACCTCTCCCGGGTCGCGGTCGGCCTTGGCGCACGCCGCGTCGATCCTGGCCCGGACCGTGTCGAGGTTGGCACGGACCTGGTCGACGCGTGCGGGATCGGGCTGTGACACTGTGTTCCTTCTGTTTCCCGTGGGAGCGGGGTGGTGTGAGAGATGTGGTGTGCGCGGTGACGCGCCGGGGTGTGACGGGCCCCGCCGTCACCGCGGATCCAGGGTACGACCTGGCGGTCCGGGCGGGGGCGGCCTCGGAACCCGGTGACCGGGTCGGATTCAGTCGCGCCAGATGAAGGAGGCGAACCGTCCGGTCGGGGCGTCGCGGCGGTGGGAGAAGAGTTCGGGGCTCTCCAGGGTGCAGCGGCCGTCGGCGGTGACGTCGGTGACACCGACGCGGCGCAGCTGCGCGGTGACGGCGGCGAGCATGTCGACGCCGGGTGTGCCCTGGCGGGTGACGCAGGCGGCCTCGGGGGTGGTCCGGGCGGTCTCGTCCCGCACGTGTTCGGGCACCTCGTAGCACTTGCCGCAGATGGCGGGGCCGAGGAAGACGGTCATCCGGCCGGTGTCGGCGCCCTGGGCGACCATGGTCCGCACCAGGTTGGCGGCCACGCCCGCCGCCGTCCCCAGGCGGCCGGAGTGGGCCGCGCCCAGCACCCCCGCCGCGGCGTCGGCGGCCAGGACGGGCAGGCAGTCGGCGGCCATCGAGGCCAGGACCAGGTCGGAGCGGGTGGCGACCACCCCGTCGCAGGTGCCCACGCCGCCGGGTCGGGCGGCCACGAGCACGTCGGCGCTGTGCACCTGGTTCATCCACACGACGCGGTCCACGTCGAAGCCGAGGCGGCGGGCCGCGGTCTCCCGGTTGGCCAGGACCGCCCCGCGTTCGTCGCCGGTGCCGAGTCCGAGGTTGAGGGAGTCGTAGGGGGGCGCGCTCACTCCGCCGGCGCGTTCGGTCACGGCCGCGCGGACGCCGTGCCCCAGGTCGATGATCGTGCCCATGCGCGTCCGCGTGTCCCCTCGCTCGGCCCGCGCGGGGAGGTGCGGTCGGTTCGCGGGTCCCCGGGGGCGACGACGGCCCCGCCACGGGGCGGGGCCGCTGACTCTCCGATGCTACCGGGGCTCGCTCCGACTACTTCAGGAACTCCGGCACGTCCAGGTCGTCGGGGTCGTCGAAGATGACCCGGCGCCGGGGCGTGGGCACCTCGCCGCGCCGCTCGGCGGCGGAGTCGGCGACCGCGTGGATCGGACCGCCGCGACCCTCCCGCGCGGCGAACTCCTCCTCGTCCCGCGCGACCGGCCGCTCCTGGGCGGAGGTCGCCTCGACCCCGAACTCGGCGTGGGTGTCCGGGCCGGGGGTCGGTGCGTGCGACGGAGCCTCCGTGTGCGCCTCCGGATCGACCGGGGACGTCGGGGCCGCCGGAGTGACCGGGGTGGTCGACACGGTCGGAACACCCGGCGCGGGGCGCTCCTGCTCCCTCGGCTGGACCGGCTGGGCGCTCGGGCGCGCCGATTCCGGGGCCGCGGTCGGTTCGGGGCGCGTCGGAGCGGTCCACGGCACGGCGCCGGCCGTCGCCCCTCCCGTGTCCGCGGCGGAGGACGCCCGCTCACGCGGCGTCTCCTGGACGGACTCGGGGATCGGTGTGGGGGCGGCGGCCTCAGGAGGGTCCACGGGACGGTGCTCCCGCGCCGGCGCACCGTTCGTGCCCGGTTCGTCGAAGCCCGCGGCGATGACCGTGACCCTCACCTCGTCGCCGAGCGCGTCGTCGATGACGGCCCCGAAGATGATGTTGGCCTCGGGCGCCGCCGAGTTGGCCACCAGTTGCGCGGCCTCGTTGATCTCGAACAGCCCCAGGTCGGAACCGCCCTGGATGGACAGGAGGACCCCGTGGGCGCCGTCGATGCTCGCCTCCAGCAGCGGTGAGGAGATGGCCATCTCCGCCGCCGCGACGGCCCGGTCGTCCCCGCGCGCGGACCCGATGCCCATGAGCGCGGATCCGGCGCCCGACATGACCGACTTCACGTCCGCGAAGTCGAGGTTGATCAGGCCGGGGGTGGTGATGAGGTCGGTGATGCCCTGAACACCCGAGAGCAGGACCTGGTCGGCCGCCTTGAAGGCGTCCAACACGCTGACCTGGCGGTCGGAGATGGACAGCAACCGGTCGTTGGGAATCACGATGAGTGTGTCGACCTCCTCACGGAGCATCGCTATCCCCGACTCGGCCTGGGTGGCCCGCCGCTTGCCCTCGAACCCGAAGGGGCGGGTGACCACGCCGATGGTGAGGGCGCCGAGGGAGCGGGCGATGTTGGCGACCACGGGCGCCCCTCCGGTGCCCGTCCCACCGCCCTCGCCCGCGGTGACGAAGACCATGTCGGCCCCCTTGAGGACCTCCTCGATCTCCTCCCGGTGGTCCTCGGCGGCCTGGCGGCCGACGTCCGGGTTGGCTCCGGCTCCCAGGCCGCGCGTGAGTTCACGGCCGACGTCGAGCTTGACGTCGGCGTCACTCATCAGCAGCGCCTGGGCATCGGTATTGATGGCGATGAACTCGACGCCCTTGAGCCCCTCTTCGATCATTCGGTTGACGGCGTTGACACCGCCGCCGCCGATGCCGACGACTTTGATGACCGCGAGGTAGTTCTGCGGTGCTGCCACGACGAGGGGCCTTTCCGCTCGCATGAGCCGTCCCCTCGGCGCGTCCGGGGCCAGGGCCGCCGGAGAACGCCTCAGGTTCGGCATCCGGTTTACTCCATGTGCGTTTCGGGTTCCCCCGCACCGCGGCGTCCACGACGCGGGTGTCCGGGGACCCGGGGCCGTCCGGAACCGCTCCGCGTCCGACCCTGCGGTCGACGCCCTCCGTCCGCTGGACGGACAACGGTTCCTGCGTACCCCGAAAAGCGTGTTTTGCTACGTTCTTGACGGTGGTTGTGCTTCCCGACAGTAAGCGGACTGCCGAGTACGGGCAACCGATGCTGGGGTCAGCCTAACCGCGCATAACACGAGGAAGCGATGTGCGCACCCGGCGCGTCGCGTCTGGAATGTCCGCGCCGGTCGGTAAAGCGTCCCGTGAGGGCTCCCGCGACACTCCCCCGAGGCGCCCGGACCGCCGACACCGTTCCTTTCCCGCTCTCTGGTCACCGCTTCACCGAACGATGGCCAGGTCCGGTGTGCTCACGTCGTAGACCCGCCCGTCCTCGGGGGGGTGCTCGCGCATGAGAACCCGCAGGACCGCGCTCTTGTCGGCCGTGGCGGAGGGGTCCCCCCACTCCACGAGCGACCCGCCCCCGAGGTCGAGGACGATCGCGTCGGTCTCGGTGGCGTCGATGAGCTGGACCTGCGCCAGGAGGGAGCCCGGGGCGCGTTCGACGATGTCGGCCGCGGCCCGGACCGCCTCGTTGCCCTCGACCTCGCCCGTGACACGCACCACGGGATGGGTGCCGGGACGGGTCGGCGAGTCCTCGACGCGCACGCCGTCCCCGTCCACGAGCCGGTACTCGTCCCCGGCCCGGACCGCCAGCAGCGGCTGGCGCTCGACGATCTCCACGCGCAGGGTGGCGGGCCAGCCGCGCGACAGCGTGGCCGACTCCACCAGGTCGACGGACTCGGCCCGCTCCGCGCCCGCCGCCAGGTCCACCCGGATCAGCGGGGTACCGGTCGCCACGTCCACGGCGGCCACGACCTCCTCCCGCGAGACGCGGTCCAGGCCGGTGACGGAGACCTCGCGCACGACGAGCAGTCGGGACCCGAGCAGACCCCAGGTGACGACGCAGACCAGGGCGACCACCAGCAGCGCCGCGAAGGCGAGCTTCCACGGATCGGACCCGCGACGCGGCTTCCCCCCCGGCTTCGGGTCCGCCTTGGGTTCCGCCGTCGCCTCGCCCTGGTCAGCGCTCACGTGTCTCCTCGGTTCCTGCGTGGTGGCCGAGCCGACTAACCCGCCGCGGTCTCGGCGGCCCGGGCGCGTGCCTCCACGATCCGCGGCCCCAGCTCGGTGACGTCGCCCGCGCCCATGGTGAGCACGATGTCGCCGGGTCGGGCGAGCTCGGCCACGTGGCGCACGACCTCGTCCCGGCCGGGCACGTACCACACGCGGTCGTGGGAGACCCGGGAGGTGATCAACTCGCCGGTCACCCCCGGCTCGGGGTCCTCGCGGGCCGCGTACACCTCCATCACCACGACCTCGTCGGCCAGGCTCAGCGCCGCGGCGAACTCGTCCGCGAAGAAGCGGGTGCGGCTGTACAGGTGCGGCTGGAACAGCGCGACGACCCGACCGGCGGGCAGCCCCTGCTCCGCCGCCTCCCCGGCGACCGACTCCAGCGCGGCCCGGGTGGCGCGCAGGTCGGCCTCGATCTCCGTGGGATGGTGGGCGTAGCTGTCGTAGACCGCCACCCCGTCCGCCTCGCCCTTGAGCTCGAAGCGGCGCGCGGCGCCGGCGAAGTCGGCGATGCCCTCCACCGCCACCTCCAGGTCGTGGCCCAGTTCGTCCGCGACCACGAGCGCGGCGGCGGCGTTGAGCACGTTGTGCCGACCCGGGACCGCCAGGGTCCCGTCGATGGGCTCCCCGCCCGCGGTCTCGATGGTGAACTCGGTGGTGAAGCCGCGCGCGGCCGTCCGGGTGATCCGGTGGTCGGCGTCGGCCGCCTCCCCGTAGGTCACGACGCGCTTGCCGCGCTCCCGGGCGATCTCGGCGACCCGGCGGGCGCCGGGGTCGTCGACGCCGACGATCAGGGTGCGCTCGACCCGGTCGACGAACGAGGCGAAGTTGGCGTGGATCTCGTCCAGGCCGCTGTAGTTGTCCAGGTGGTCGGCCTCGACATTGGTGACCACGGCGATCTTCGGGGAGAGCATGAGGAAGGAGCCGTCGCTCTCGTCGGCCTCGACCGCGATGGCCGGGCCGATCCCGGCGTCGGCGCCCAGGCCGGTGGTGACCAGCTTGCCGCCGATCACGTAGCCGGGGTCGGCGCCCAGGTGCTGGAGGACCACGGCGATCATGGACGTCGTGGTGGTCTTGCCGTGCGTGCCGGACACCGCGATGCCCTCGCGGCCCAGCAGCAGCGCGCCCAGGGCCGCGGCCCTGGGCAGGATCCGCAGGCCGCGGCGGCGCGCCTCGACCAGTTCGGGGTTGTCGTCGCGGATGGCGGAGGAGACGACCAGCGTCTCGGCGGCGCCCAGGTGGTCGGCCGCGTGGCCGACGTGCGTCTTCGCGCCCATCTCCTCCAGTTCGCGCAGGGTCTGGCTGTCGCGGGCGTCGCTGCCCGAGACCTCGACCCCGGACTGGAGCAGGACGCGGGCGATGCCGGACATGCCCGCCCCGCCCAGGCCGATGAAGTGGGTGCGGCCGAGCTTGTCCACGGGGACCGGATCGGTCGGGGTGACGAGGCTCATCGGGTGTCCTTCCCGTCGTCGTGGTAGACCTCGTCGCCGTCGGCGTCGTCCAACGGGAGGTCGGGGGTGGGGCGGTCACCGCGGGCGATCGCCATCACCTCGCGCGCGAGTTCGGTGTCGGCGTCGCGGCGGCCCATCCGGGCGGCCGCCTCGGACATGGACACGACCCGGTCCGTGTCGGTCAGCAGGGGGATGAGCTGCCCGGTGATCCACTCGACCGACACGTCCGCGTTGTCGACCATGACGCCGCCGCCCGCCTGGACGATCGGCTCGGCGTTGAGGGCCTGCTCGCCGTTGCCGATGGCCAGCGGGACGAAGGCGCCGGGCAGGCCGACGGCGGTGAGCTCGGCGCAGGTCATCGCGCCGGAGCGGCACATCGCCACGTCTGCGGCGGCGTAGGCCATGTCCATCCGGTCCACGTAGGGGACGGCGACGTAGGGGACGCCGTCCTGGGTCAGGTCCTGGGGCTCCGCGGCGTTCTTGGGGCCCACGACGTGCAGGACCTGCACTCCGGCGGCCCGGAAGTGGGGGATGGCGGCGAAGGCGGTCTCGTTGATGCGCTGGGCGCCCTGGGAGCCGCCGAAGATCAGCAGGGTGGGCAGGTCGTGGCGCAGGCCGAAGTAGGCGCGGGCCTTGTCGCCCATGGCCAGCCGGTTCAGCGTGGTGATCTGCTCGCGCAGCGGGATGCCGACGTAGCGGCCGTTGCGGATCTGGGTGTGCGGGTGGCCGGTGTACACGTGCGGGGTCAGCCGTGCCCCGAGCCGGTTGGCCAGCCCCGGCAGCGGGTTGGCCTCGTGCACGACGATCGGCAGGCGCCGCCGCCGCGCGGCCAGGTAGCCGGGGGTGGCCACGTACCCGCCGAAGCCGACGAGGACGTCGGCCTGGAGCCGGTCGAGGTGCTCCCCCGCGGCGCTGAGCGCACCGGCGAGCTTGCCGGGGACCGTGAGCAGCTGGGGGGTGAGCTTGCGCGGCAGGGGGACCGCGGGGATCAGACCGAGTTCGTACCCGCGCATCGGCACCAGCCTGGTCTCCAGCCCCCGCTCGGTGCCCAGACAGAGGATCTCGGTGCTGGGGTCGACGCGCCGCAGCGCGTCGGCAAGGGAGAGTGCGGGCTCGATATGCCCGGCCGTGCCGCCTCCGGCTAGGGCTACCCTCATGGTCGCCGATTCCTCCTTGGCCGGTCACCCGCCGGGACCGGTCCGCTCCTGTGCTTGGCCGTCGTCCTGCCGCCACGGGTCCCGCGGGGGCCGCGCGCCGTGGTGGCGCGCCTGGGGACGGTGGCGCCGCCCCGCTTGTGCACCGAGGCGCCGACATTCTCCAGGCCCAGCCAGCTTAGAGCCCTTTGGGGCCTACTGGGACCCCGGGCCGCCAGGGCTTTTCTCGCCTGGGGCTCGGACTTGGCCAGTGCGAGCAGCACGCCGAGCGCCAGCATGGTCGGCACGAGTGACGAACCGCCGTAGGAGACGAGGGGCAGCGGGATACCGGTGACGGGCACGAGACCGATGACGGCGGCGATGTTGATCATCGCCTGGCCCAGGATCCACGCGACGAGGGCGACGGCCGCCAGGCGCGCGAAGGGCTCCTCGACCCTGCGGGCCACCCGCAGGCCGGCGTAGCCCAGCACCCCGAACAGGGAGATGACGACGAGCGTGCCGATCAGACCGAACTCCTCGCCGATGATCGCGAAGATGAAGTCGGACTCGGCGAAGGGCAGGAAGCCCCACTTCTCCCGGCTGGCGCCGATGCCGACGCCGAACACCCCGCCGGTGCCCAGCGCGTACAGCCCGTGCAGCGACTGGAAACCGTCCCCGGTGGGGTCGGCGCCGGGGTCGAGGAAGGCCGTGACGCGGGTGATCCGGTAGGGCTCGATCGCGATGATGATCACGGCGAGCGCCAGGACCAGGCCGAACATCGCCACGAACATCCGGCCGGGCGCGCCGACCACCCAGAGCAGGGACAGGAAGACCAGCAGCAGGACGAGCGTCGTGGACAGGTCGGAGCCCAGCAGCACCAGCAGCGCGAGCAGGCCGACACCGGGCAGCAGCGGGAAGAGCAGGTGCCGCCACTCGGTCATCTCCCGCAGTTCCTCCCTGCGGGCGAGCACGTTGGCGCCCCACAGGGTGAACGCGAGTTTGGCGGGCTCCGAGGGCTGGATGCTCAGGCCGCCGATCTCCAGCCAGCGCATGGCGCCGTTGATCTCGGTGCCCTGGAACGCGGTGAGCAGGAGCAGCAGGACGGAGACGATCATCGCCGGGTAGCCCGCGATGCGGAACACCGTGTGGGGCAGGTGGGAGGCGACGATCATCAGCGGCAGGCCGATGCACGCCGCCACCATCTGGCGCTGGAACATCGAGAAGGCCGAGCCGGTCGCGGTGATCGAGTCGACCATCGTCGACGACAGCACCATGACCAGGCCCAGGGCGATGAGCATCACCCCGGTGCCCAGCACCAGGTAGTAGGAGGTGAGGGGACGGTCGAGGGACCGCGCCCACTCACGCCACAGTGCGCGTTCACGCCCGCCGGTCGCCGCGCGCCCGCGTGGCCGGGCCACCCCTGGGACCGTTGTCGTCGCCGCCATCCACACCCTCCGCACGATTCGCGCCTCAATAGTGGCGCACGGGCACATGCGGGAGCGCGGACATTTTCCGCGTGTTGGCCATCTTTGACGCCCGGGAGGGTGGTACCGGGCACATCGGCGGGCGCCCGCGCGCGCGACGGTCACGCACGGGCGCGATGAGACTACTCAGCGGCGCCGTTCGACGGCTTCGGCGAAGAACCGGCCGCGCTCGGGGTAGTTGGTGAACATGTCCATGGAGGCGGCGGCGGGCGCCAGCAGCACCGTGTCGCCCTCCTCGGCCAGATCCGCGGCGGCGGCCACCACCGTGTCCATGACGGTGTGCCCCTCGGGCGCGTCCTCGGCCGGACCCTCGACCTCGACCACCGGGACGTCGGGCGCGTGCTTGGCCAGGGCCTCGCGCAGCCGCGCCCGGTCCGCGCCGATGAGGACGACGCCGCGCAGGCGGTCGGCGGCCATGGCGACCAGGTCGTCGACGTCGGCGCCCTTGAGCAGGCCGCCCGCGATCCACACCACCGGGCGGTGGGCGCGGAGCGAGGCCGCCGCGGCGTGCGGGTTGGTGGCCTTGGAGTCGTTGACGTAGTCGACGCCGTCCACGGTGGCCACGTGGGCGATGCGGTGCGGTTCGGGGACGAACGCGGTCAGCCCGGCCCTGACCGACTCCGCCGCCACCCCGATCGACCGGGCCAGCGCGGCGGCGGCCAGGGCGTTGGCGACGTTGTGCGGTGCGGCGGGGCGCACGTCGGCGAGCCCGGCGAGCTCCTCGGCGGTGCTGTGCGGCTCCGCGACGAACGCGCGGTCCACCAGCAGGTCCTCGACCACGCCCAGCTCCCCCGCCCTGGGGGTGTCCAGGCCCACGCCCACCAGCGGCGTGTGCGGGTCGCCGTCCTCCTCGGCCAGGCGCACCGACCAGGGGTCGGCGGTGTTGACCACGCGGACGGTGCCGCGCGCGAACACCCGGCCCTTGGCGCGGGCGTAGGCGGTGAGCCCGCCGTGCCAGTCCAGGTGGTCGGGGGCCACGTTGAGCACGACGGCGGCGTGCGGCCGCACGCTGGAGGACCAGTGCAGCTGGAAGCTGGACAGCTCGACCGCCAGGACGTCGTGGACGCGTCCGTCCGCGTCGGGCAGGACGGCGTCGATGACCGGGGTGCCGACGTTGCCGACGGCCAGCGCGTCGCGGCCGTCGGCGCGCAGCATCGCCTCCAGCATGCGGACGGTGGTGGTCTTGCCGTTGGTGCCGGTGACCGCGAGCCAGACCTGGTCGGCGGGCTTGAGCCGCCAGGCCAGCTCCACGTCGCCGATGACCTCGACCCCGGCCTCGGCGGCCCGGACCAGCAGCGGAGCGTCGGGGCGCCACCCGGGCGAGGTGACGACCAGGTCGCAGCCCTCGGGCAGCGGGGTGTCGCCGAGGACGACCTCGGCTCCGGCGTCGGTCAGCTCGGCCGCGACCGCGCGCGTGGTGTCGTCGTCGCGGCCGTCGACGACGACCACGCGGGCGCCGCGGGCCAGGAGCGCGCGGGCGACGGGCGGACCGGAGACGCCCAGTCCGGCGACGCAGACCGTACGGCCGGCGAGGGCGGGCGCGGTGTCGGGGTTCTCGTGGTCGGGCATGCGGCTACCTCGGCATCCATTCGAGGTAGAAGAGTCCGATGGCGATCGCCACGAACAGGCCCTGGATGATCCAGAAGCGGATCACGATGGTCGTCTCGGCCCACCCCTTGAGCTCGAAGTGGTGCTGGAGCGGGGCCATGCGGAAGACGCGTTTGCCGGTCAGGCGGAACGAGCTGATCTGGATCATCACGGACAGGGTGATGATGACGAACAGACCGCCGATGAGCAGCAGGAGGAGCTGGGTGCGGGTGGTGATCGCCAGGCCGACGAGGAGGCCGCCCAGGGCCAGGGAGCCGGTGTCGCCCATGAAGATCTTCGCGGGCGGGGCGTTGAACCAGAGGAAGGCGATGCACGAGCCGAGCACGGCGGAGGCGACGACGGCCAGGTCGAGGGGGTCGCGGACCGTGTAGCAGTTGGTGGCCAGGTAGGACACGCAGGACTGGCGCAGCTGCCAGTTGCCGATGATGACGTAGGCGACCAGCGACAGGATGGTCGCGCCCGTGGCCAGGCCGTCGAGGCCGTCGGTGAGGTTGACCGCGTTGGAGAAGCCGACGATGAGGAACAGCGCCCACAGGATGAACAGCGGGAGCATCAGCGTGGGGCCGAAGTCGCGGAGGAAGGACAGGCTGGGGGCGGCCGGGGTGTAGGAGTACCCGTTGGGGAACTGGGTGACCCCGTAGGCGAAGCCGACGCCGACGATGGCCTGGCCGATCATCTTGGCGCCGCTGCGCAGGCCCAGGCTGCGGCGCTTGTAGATCTTGATGAAGTCGTCGAGGAAGCCGACGCAGCCCATGCCGACGAAGAGGAACATCACCAGCACGCCGGAGGCGGTGGGGCCGGTGGCGGCGGGCTGGAGCAGCCAGAGCACCAGGTGCGAGCCGAAGTAGCCGACCACGGCGCCGAGGATGATGACGATGCCGCCCATGGTGGGCGTGCCCTGCTTGGTCTTGTGGCCCTCGGGACCGTCGTCGCGGACCTCCTGGCCGAACTTGAACCGGTACAGGAGCTTGATCAGCGGCGGCATCAGCGCCATGGACACGACCAGCGAGAGCGCCGCCGCGATGGAGATGCCGATCACTGGACATCACCCTTGGTGATGAGGTCGATGACCCTTTCGAGCGCTGCCACCCGCGATCCCTTCACAATGACGACGTCTCCTGTGCGCATCCGCTCGCGCACCGCCGAGGCGGCCGCCTCGGCGTCGGGCACCCGGACGGTCTCGCCACGCCACCGGCCCTCTCTGGCGGCGCGCTCGGCGCCGACGGCGATGCCCTCGGCCTCCTCGCCGACCACGACCAGGTGGGACACGCCCGTGCGGGCCGCCAGCTCACCGACCCGTTCGTGCTCCGCTCGGCCGTCCTCGCCGAGTTCGGCCATGTGGGCGAGCACCGCGATGGAGCGGCGATCGCGGGCGAGGGAGTCCAGGGTGGCCAGGGCCGCCCGCATGGACTCCGGATTGGCGTTGTAGGCGTCGTTGACGAGCGTGGCGCCGTCGTGCTCGGTGACCTCCATGCGCCACCGGCTCACCGGGGTCGCCGCGCCCAGGGCGTCGGCGATCGCCGCGATGTCCATGCCGAGCTCGTCGGCGACCGCCGCGGTCGCCAGCGCGTTGTGTACCTGGTGGGCGCCCACGAGCGCCAACCGCACCGGGGCGGACTCGCCGCCCAGGTGGAGCGTGAAGGACGGGGCCCCGGTCGACTCCAGGACCACGTCGGTGGCGCGCACGTCGGCGTCCTCGGCGAGGCCGTAGGTGACCACGCGCGCCTGGGTGCGCGACGCCATCGCGCTCACGCGGGGGTCGTCGGCGTTGAGGACGGCCACACCGCCCCCGCCGCGCCGCTCGCCGCCGGGCGGGAGCGCCTCGACGAGTTCGCCCTTGGCCCGGGCGATCGCGTCGCGGTCGCCGAACTCTCCCATGTGCGCGCTGCCCACGTTGAGCACGACGCCGATCCTCGGGGGCGCCACGCGGCACAGGTGGGCGATGTGCCCGATCCCACGCGCGGCGTTCTCCAGCACGAGGTGACGCGTGTCCGTGCCGGCGCGCAGCACCGTCAGCGGATGGCCGATCTCGTTGTTGAACGAGCCGGCGGGGGCGACCGTGGCGCCGAGCCGACCGACGACCTGGGCGATGAGGTCCTTGGTGGTGGTCTTGCCGGACGACCCGGTGACCCCGATCACCTCGGTGGCGTCCGCTCCCCGGCGGGGATCGGCGAGCTCCCTGGCCACGTGCGCGGCCAGGCGCGCCAGCGCCGTGACGACCTCGTCGTCGCCGCCGTCCACCAGCAGGTGGGGGACATCGACGGGGCGGGACGCCAGGACGACCGCCGCCCCCGCCTCGACGGCCGCGGCGGCGAAGTCGTGCCCGTCCGCGCGTTCGCCGGTCAGGGCGACGAAGAGCGCTCCCGGCGCGGCCTGGCGCGAGTCGATGACGACCGGGCCGTCCACGACGGTGTCGGGGCGCGCTGGTCCGCCGATGGCGGTCTGGGTGATCTCGGCGATCCGATCGAGCGTGAGCGCGATCAAATCCACTCCTCATGTCAGGCCCGGCTCACGGCGCCACAGGGGCGCTTGGCCACCCGGCCGGAGTTTCAGGTCAGGGGATGGCACCGCGGTCACCGTGCGCGCGACGGCGCGCGGGCCTCGCCACGGATCGGCACACGCCGCTGCCGTGGGAGCCACTGCGGCACGTTTCCGGGCTGCGATTGCCGGACCCACCTTAGAACATGTTGAGGCGTCCGAGGTCCTGTCGGGGCCTGTGTAGAGCAATATGCGCCACTTCGTGACCGTCCTGGTGTAACGCGCCACGCGATCGCACGACACATCCCCGTGACCGCGCCCGGGGCGGGGGTGCGGCCCCCGCCCCGGGCGTTCGATCGGTCACGTCCGGACCTGAGGCTCCGTCATCCCTCGTCAGGGGCCCTGTGGACGTGCTGGAGGGCGTCGCCCAGGCGTTCGCGGGCACTGACGCCGCACCGGTCCTCCAGCGCCTCCCGCAGCACCTCGCGGTCGTCGAAGGGCAGGACCTCGCCCTTGACGTACTGGCCGGTCTCGTGGCCCTTGCCCGCGACGACGATCACGTCGCCGGTGCGGGCCCCGGCCACGGCCAGGCGGATCGCCTCGGCGCGGTCGAGTTCGACGGTGACGCGCGCGCGGGCGTCCTCGGGCACCTTGGCCACGCCTTCGAGCATCGCGGCGGCGATGGTGACGGGGTCCTCACTGCGGGGGTTGTCGTTGGTGATGACCAGGTGGTCGGCCAGACGCGCCGCCGCCTCGCCCATGAGCGGGCGTTTGGCGCGGTCGCGGTCGCCACCGCAGCCGACCACCATGGTCAGCCGTCCCCGGGTGGTGGTGCGCAGGGAGGCCAGGACCGCCTCGATCGCGCCCGGCTTGTGCGAGTAGTCGACGATCGCGGTGAAGTCCTGGAGCGCGCTCGGCACGTCGCGGACGACGACGGACTCCATGCGCCCGGGCACGCCGGGCGCGGCGGCCACGCCGGCGATGGCGGTCTCCAGGGGCAGCCCCGCCTCGACCAGGCCGACGATGGCGGCCATGGCGTTGGAGACGTTGAACGGGCCGGGCAGGGCGATGGAGGCGTCGGCCTCCATGCCGCCGGGGCCCACGATGCGGAAGGTGCTGCCGGTGGCGCCCAGCCGGACGTCGACGGCGCGCCAGTCGGCCGCCGTGCCGCCCGCCTCGGGGGCCGCGTCGGAGAAGCCGTCCACCCCGAAGGTGGTGACGGGTACGGCGCCGTCGCCGCGGACCATGTCCACGAGGGCGCGGCCGAACCGGTCGTCGGTGTTGACGACGGCGATGTCGCAGTACTCGGGGGTGAACAGGCGCGCCTTGGTCTCGAAGTAGTCGCGCAGGTCGGAGTGGAAGTCCAGGTGGTCCTGGGACAGGTTGGTGAAGATGGCGACGTCGTAGTGGGTGCCGCCGACCCGGCCCAGGGCGAGGGCGTGGCTGGAGACCTCCATGGCGGCGGCGGTGACACCGCGCTCGCGCATGACCGCGAACAGGCCGTGCAGGTCGGTGGCCTCGGGGGTGGTGAGCGAGGAGGCGACGCGCTCGTCCCCGACCCGCATCTCGACGGTGCCGACCAGGCCGGTGCTCATCCCGGCCCGGCGCAGGCCCGACTCGACCAGGTAGGTGATGGTGGTCTTGCCGCTGGTGCCGGTGGTGCCGATCAGGAGCAGGTCCTGGGCAGGATCGCCGAAGACCCATCCGGCCGCGGTCCCGAGCGCGGCCCGCGCGTCCGGGACGACGAGCACCGGCAGCCCGGCGGCCGACGCCCGCTCGGCCCCCTCGGCGTCGGTGAGGACGGCGGCGGCTCCCGCCTCGGCCACCTGGGCGGCGAAGTCGGCGCCGTGGGCGCGCGTGCCGGGCAGGGCGGCGTACAGGTCGCCGGGGCGTACCTGGCGTGAGTCGTGGGTGATGCCGCGGACGTGCACCTCCTCGCCGGGCACCTCGGCGGTGTCGTCGGCGCCCGACCCCGGGCGCAGCAGTGTGGTGTCCGGCCCGAGCAGCGTCGCGAGGGCGGACAGCGGACGGAGTTGGGTGTGTTCAGGTCGCATTACCGGTGGCACGTGTGGAGGTTAACGGCTGTGGACGACCGCTCGGTAATTTCCACGCTGCGTTCGGCGCGGTTTCTCCGGTGGGCGTTTCTCCCAGGTTACGCCGGGTGCGCGCGCGGGAGGCGGACCGTAGCCGCTCGATACGGTGAGGGGGACACGGGGAGGTGCCCATGGTCCGAGGCGTGGTGGGCGGGCGGCCGCTGGTGCTGGACGGCGGACTGGCGACCCGGTTGGAGGCCTACGGCCGCGACCTGGGCGGCGGGCTGTGGTCGGCGCGGCTGCTGGCGGAGGAACCGGAGCTGGTGAGCCGGGTGCACCGGGACTACTTCGAGGCGGGCGCCGACGTGGCGATCGCCGCCGGGTACCAGGCGACCGTGGCGGCGTTCACGGCCCGGGGGTTCGGCGAGGCCGAGGCCCGGGCACTGGTCGTGCGCTCGGTGGAGCTGGCGCGCGCCGAACGGGACGCGTTCGGCGCGGGTCTGGTCGCCGCGGGCGTGGGGCCCTACGGGGCGGCGCGGGCCGACGGGTCGGAGTACACCGGCGACTACGACCTGGACGAGGACGGGCTGGTGCGCTGGCACCGCGAGCGTTGGGAGCTGCTGACCGGCGCCGGGGCCGACCTGGTGGCGTGCGAGACCATCCCGTCGCTGGACGAGGCCAGGGCGTTGGCCCGGCTGTTGGGCGAGACGCCGGGGGTGCGCGCGTGGATGAGCTTCTCCTGCGTGGACGGGGCGCGGATCAGCGACGGCACGCCGCTGGCGGAGGTCGCCCGGGAGCTGGCGCCGTGGCACGCCGACGGGCGGCTGGTGGCGGTCGGGGTCAACTGCACGGCGCCCGGGTTCGTGCCGTCCCTGGTGCGCGCGGTGGCCGCCGCGGGGCTGCCGGCGGTCGCCTACCCCAACTCGGGCGAGGCATGGGACGCCCGACGCGGTCGCTGGACCGGCACGAGCGACCCCGAGGAGTTCGGGGCCGCCGCCGTCGGCTGGTGCGCGGCCGGGGCCGTGCTCGTGGGCGGGTGCTGCCGCACCGGACCGGAGCACGTGCGCGCGATCCGCGCCCGCGTGGACGGGATGTTCTAGCCCTCCTCGTCCTCGAAGAGCCGGACGGCGGGCGGTTCGGTGCCCGTGGGCGGGATCCGCATCGACCGCAGGGCGAAGGACATGATGTCGTTGAACACCGGTCCGGCCGCCTCGCCGCCGTAGTAGGACTCCTGCGGGTTGTGCAGGACCACCTGGACGACCAGCTCGGGGTCGTCGGCGGGGGCGAACCCGGCGAACGTCGCGGTGTAGGCGCCGCGCTCGTAGCGGCCGGTCTCGGGGTCGATCCGGTTGGCGGTACCGGTCTTGCCCGCCACCCGGTAGCCGTCGATGCGGGCCTGGGGCGCGGTGCCCTCGTCGCTGGTGACCGCCTCCAGCATCAGCGCGAGCCGTTCCGCGGTCTCCTCGCTGACCACCCGGCTGCGCTCGCCCGGCTCGGCCGCGGTGAACTCGCCCTCGCTGTCCACGGTCCCGGCGACGACGCGCGGCTCGGCCCGCACCCCTCCGTTGGCGATGGTGGCGTACACCGACGCCATCTGCGCGGCGTTGACCGACAGGCCGTGGCCGATGGACACCGACGGCAGCTGGGTGCCCCACCAGTCCTCGGGGTCGGTGAGGATGCCCGCCTCCTCGCCGGGGAGCGCGAGTCCGGTGGGCTGGCCGAGGCCGAACCGCTCCAGGTACGAGTGCAGGACCCCCGCCCCGACCTGGTCGGCGATCTGGATCGTGCCCACGTTGCTGGACTGGGCCATGATGCCGTTGACCGTGAGCCGCTGGGTCCCGCGGTTGCTGGAGTTGCGGAAGGTCTGGTCGTAGTACTGGATGGCGTAGGGCACGGTGTACACCGTGTCGGGGGTGGTGACCCCCTCCTCCAGGGCCGCGCCCATCGTGATGACCTTGTTGGTGCTGCCCGGTTCGAAGGTGTCGTGGACCGCGCCGTTGGCCCAGTCCTCCGGGCTCGCGTCGGAGATGTCCTCCTGGGAGTAGGTCGGGTAGTCGGCCATCGCGAGGATCTCGCCGCTCGGGCGCATGACGATGGCGCTGCCGCCCTCGGCCTCCAGCTCCTCCACCCGCTCCGCCAGCACCTGGGCGGTGTACCACTGGAGGTCGCGGTCCAGCGTCAGGCGCACGTCCTGGCCGGGGACGGGTTCGCGGACCAGGCCGCCCGCCATGGGGATCTGGGTGCCGTCGCTGCCGACCTCGACCTGGCGCTTGCCCTCCTCGCCCGCGAGGGTGGAGTCGAGGTACCCCTCCAGCCCCTCCAGGCCGTGGCCCTCGGAGCCGACGAAGCCCACGAGGTCGGCGGCGCCGGTCTCGTCGGGGTACACGCGGCGGTAGTCGACCTGGGAGCCCACGCCGGACAGGCCCAGGTCGCGCAGGTCCGCCCAGTCGCGGGGCAGCACGTCGGTGGCCACGACCTGGTACCGGCTGGGGCGGGCGTCCACGCGTGCGGCGACCTCGTCCTCGTCCAGGTCGAAGCGGGCGACGAGTTCGTCGACGAGCTGGTCGCGCTCGTCCTCCTCGACCTCCTCGGGGTCGACGAAGACCGTGCGGACCTCCACCGAGAGCGCGAACGGGTTGCCGTCGGCGTCGGTGATCTGGCCGCGCAGCGTGGGGATGGCGATGGTCTGGAGCCGCAGGTTGGCCGCGGCCTCGGCGAAGGTGTCGGCCTGCAGCCCCTGGATCTGGACCAGCCGACCGGCGAACAGCAGCAGGATCACGACGATCAGCACACCGCCGACCTTGACGCGCTTGTACGGGTCGCCGCGGCGGAAGGTCCGTCTGAGCAGCGGTGGGGGCGGCGGGGCGGCCCGGTGGCGCTCCGGCGCCCGTTCCCGGCGGGCGCCCTTGGCCGGTCGGCCCCCGGAGCGGGCGCCGGCGCTGGGCCGACCGCCCCCGGCGGGGCGGCTGGACGACGCGCGGGGACGCTTGTCGGGCCGCGACCCCGACCGTCCCGTCGCCCCCGGGCGCTGGGGACCGCGCGGGCGACGGTCGCGCGACGGACTCACTCGGCGCTCCCGGCGCCGCCGAGGACCTCGCCGCTGTCCCGGTCCAGGAAGCGCGGGGCCTCCTCGGGCTGCTCCATGCCGAGTTCCTCGGCCTCCTGCGCGATGCGCTCGGAGCTCTCCAGGTGCGCGACCCGGTCCCGCCACTGCTGTTGGGCGTAGGCCAGTTCGCGGTTCTCGGCCTGCAGACGGGTGATGGTGAAGGCCTCCTGGGCGATGACGCCGCGCAGCACGAGCAGGCTGACCAGCGCCCCGCCGAGCAGGCAGAGGATGAGCAGGACGAACGGGATGCGCGGCGCGCGCCCCTGTCCGGCCGCGTCGCGGACGGCGGTCTCGGCCCCGCGCCCGCGCGCGCCGGATCGAGCCGACCGCGTCCGCCCGGCGCCCTCGCCCCGGTCGGGCGCGCGGCGGGTGTCCGTACTCGAACTCATCTGCTCTCCTACCGCTCTACCGCGACGCCGCGCGTACGCGTTCGGCCGCACGGAGGCGGGCGGACTGGGCGCGCGGGTTGCCTTCGATCTCTGCGTCCGTGGGGAGTTCCGCGCCCCGGGTGAGCAGCCGCAGCTCCGGCTGCCGGTCGGGGAGCGGGACCGGAAGGTCGGCGGGGGTGGTGTCGGTGGACAGGGCGGCCAGCGCTCGCTTGGTCATCCGGTCCTCCAGGGAGTGGTAGGACAGCACGGCGATCCGGCCGCCGACCGCCAGGCGGGAGATCGCGGCGGGCAGGGCGTGTTCGAGGATGGACAGTTCGGCGTTGACCTCGATGCGCAGGCCCTGGAAGGTGCGTTTGGCGGGGTGGCCTCCGGTCCGGCGGGTGGCGGCGGGGATGGCCGTGCGGACCAGTTCGGCCAGTTCGCGGGTGGAGGCGATGGGGGCGCGGGCGCGCTGCCGCTCGATCGCGCGGGCGATGCGGGAGGCGAAGCGCTCCTCGCCGTAGGTGCGCAGGACCCGGGTGAGCTCGGCGACCGGGTAGGTGTTGACGACGTCCGCCGCGGTGAGGTCCTGGGTGCGGTCCATGCGCATGTCCAGGGGGGCGTCGTGCGCGTAGGCGAACCCGCGGTCGGTCTCGTCGAGCTGCGGCGAGGACACCCCGAGGTCCAGCAGGACGGCGTCGGCCTCGGCGGCGCCCGCCTCGTCCAGGGCGCGCGGGATGTCGGAGTAGACCGCGTGCACGAAGTGGGTGCGGTCGGCGTAGGGGGCGAGGCGCTTGGCGCTGCGCTCCAGCGCGGTCGTGTCGCGGTCGACGCCGACCAGGCGCGCGGTGGGGCACGCCTTGAGCAGGGCCTCGGAGTGGCCGCCCAGTCCCAGCGTGCCGTCGACGAACACGGCGCCGGGGTGGCTGAGCGCGGGAGCGAGCAGCTCCACGATCCGGTCGAGCATGACGGGGACGTGCAGGGGGTCGAGCCCTGCCCTGGCCGCCGCGATCCTGGCCGCGATGTCGTCGTCCGGGCCTTCGTGCTTCCGGGTGTCCCCCATGCGGTGCCGTTCCTCCACGCTGTCGCCGTCTCCCCCTGAAGTCTCCACGCGGGCGCACGGGATCGTGCGTCGCGCGGTGTCCTCGGCGTGGCCCGACCGGGTTCCGGCCGGACCTCGTCCGGACACGGCCGCTATTGTCCACCTTTCGGCGGACTCGCGTTGACGACCTGGCGCCGGGGAAGTCGCGCCAGCTCGTCCGTGCCGCGTCCGCGGGTCCGGCCGGACCCCGGCTTGCGAGGGTGTGGACTGTCGTGCTGGTCACACCGGCGATCCTCGCCGGGTTCACAGCACCCCGGGCAGCACCTCCTCCGAGAGCCGCGCGAAGGCCTGCTCCTGCTCGGCCTCGTAGTCCGACCAGGCCTGTGCGGCCCAGATCTCCAACCGCGTGTTGGCGCCGATGACGACGCACTCGCGGTCCAGGCCCGCGTACTCGCGCAGCTTCGGCGGGATGGTGATCCGGCCCTGCTTGTCGCAGGACTCGTCGGACGCGCTGGCGAAGAGGACCCGACCGTAGTCGCGAACCGCCTTGGCGGTGACCGGGGCGGAGCTGAGCGCGTCGGTGACGCGTCGGAACTCCTCCAGCGGAAAGACGTAGAGGCAGTGCTCCTGGCCCTTGGTGATCACCAACCCCCCCGACAGTTCGTCGCGGTACTTCGCCGGAAGGAACAGCCGCCCCTTCTGGTCGAGGCGGGGCGTGTGCGTGCCGAGAAACACAGCACCACCTCCCTCACCCCGTGATGGGGAACTCACTCTCCCCACGCTGCCCCACCTTACTCCACTCTTCCCCACCGTCAACAGCGCAAGCCCGTGTCCACCACCGGATCCAACACTGAAAGCGCAGGTCAGGAGCGTGTGGGCCGGGTGGGGCGCCGTGCCGCGGCCTGGCGCTTCCCCCTCACCGACGCCGCCTCCGGTCGGGGCGCGTGAACACGTGGGGCGAACCCGAAGGGCGGCGGAGGCATCTGACCGGACACGGATCGGAAGGTCGGAACCGTGCTCTCACATCCGACCTCTCCGACCTGGGACGGAGCCGGATGATTCCGGCACTTTGGTTTGCAATCACTCCGAATGGGCCTAGCCTCGGAGCGACACCGACACACGGAGTCAGGACGAGTGGGAGGGGTCTCGTGTCACTCGGCACACACCACGGCGGTCACGGGGGTGGCGCCCAGGCGGACGTCGGCGAGATCGTCGGCGTCGCCGACCGCGTCCGCCACGCGATCGAGACCGTCATCGAGGGCAAACCGGAGGTCCTGCGCATCGCGCTGACCGTCCTGCTGGCCGAGGGCCACCTGCTCGTCGAGGACGTGCCCGGCGTGGGCAAGACGATGCTCGCCAAGGCCCTGGGGCGCGCGGTCGACTGCTCGGTGCAGCGGATCCAGTTCACGCCGGACCTGCTGCCCAGCGACATCACCGGCGTGAACGTCTACCACCAGGACCGGCACGAGTTCGAGTTCAACCCCGGTCCGGTGTTCGCCAACATCGTGCTGGGCGATGAGATCAACCGCGCCTCGCCCAAGACCCAGGCCGCCCTCCTGGAGTGCATGGAGGAGCGCCAGGTCAGCACCGACGGCCAGACCCGCCGGCTCGAACGGCCGTTCATGGTCGTGGCCACGCAGAACCCGTCGGACATGGAGGGCACCTACACCCTCCCCGAGGCCCAGCGGGACCGCTTCATGGCCCGCGTCTCGGTCGGCTACCCCGCGCCGCAGGCCGAACTGGACATGATCGACGCGCACAGCGCCCACTCCCCCCTGGACGGCCTGGCGCCCGTCACCAACGCCGCGAACATCCGCGACCTCGCCGACCGGGTGCGCTCGGTGCACGTCGCCCCGGGCATGCGCCGCTACGTCGTCGACCTGGTCAACGCCACGCGGACCAGCCCCGAGCTGCGCCTGGGCGCCTCGCCGCGCGCCACCCTGCACCTGGTCCGCGCCGCCCGCGCCTACGCCGCCCTGGACGGGCGGCACTACGTCGTCCCCGACGACATCCAGGCGCTGGCGGTGCCGGTCCTGGCGCACCGGCTGCTGCCCAGCCCCGAGGCGGGGATGGAGCGCCTGTCGGCCGAGCAGATCGTCGCGAAGCTGGTCTCCCGTCTGCCCGTCCCCGGCCCGCAGTGACCGGTCACGGCCCCCCTCCCCCGGCTCACCCCCCGGAGACACCCGTGGTGCGGCCCCCCACACGGCGGACCCTGACCGTCCGCGGCGGGTTCATGCTCGTCTTCGGCCTGGTCGCCCTCGTCGTCGGCTTCGTCGTGGGTCAGCGCGAGATCGTGGGGCTGGGCGCGCTGCTGACCGCCGTGCCGCTGGTGGCCGTGCTCACCCTGATCGGGTCGGTGTCGCGGGTCGTGCACAGCCGCACCGTCGTCCCCGCCCGGGTCCCGGCCGGACACGACGCGCGCGTGCTGGTGCGGATCGGCAACGCCTCGGCCAGGTGGCCGGTCGCGTCGGTGTTCGTCGAGGACGGCCTGCCCGTCCCCCTCGGCTCCCAGCCCCGCTTCACCGTCGGCTACCTGCGGCCGCGCGCGGTCCGCGACGTCTCCTACCTGGTGCGCCCGGCCGTCCGCGGGAGGTACTCGATCGGCCCCCTGGTGGTCAGCGTCTCCGACCCGCTGGGCTGCGTGCGCGTCACCCGCGTGGTCGGCGCTCCCTCCTCGCTGCTCGTGACGCCGCCGACCGTTCCGCTGTCCTCCCTCGGCCCCGCCGGGGGCTACCAGGGCGAGGAGTCCCCCCGCCGTGCGATGACCGGCGCCGGCGAACAGGATCCGATCCCCCGCGAGTACCAGCACGGCGACGAACTGCGCCGGGTGCACTGGCGGTCCACCGCCAAGCACGGTGAACTCATGGTGCGGCGCGACGAGCAGCACTGGCGCGAGGACTGCGCGGTCCTGGTCGACACCCGGCTCCGGGCCCACTGGGGGTACGGCCCCGCCGGATCGCTGGAGACCGCCGTGAGCGTCGCCGCCTCGGTCGCGGTGCACCTCGTCGACCACGGCCACGAGCTGCGGCTGTACACCGAGTGGGGGCGGGGCCGCTCCGCCTCGTCCTTCGGGGTCCTCAACGACCTGGCCGTGGTCCAGCCCACCGACGTCCCCGCCCTGCTGGGCGGCGTCGACATGCTCGCCGCCCACCGGGGCGGCTCCCCCAGCCTGGTGGTGGCGGTTCTCGGCGCGGTGTCCGCCGACGAGGCCGCCGCGCTGGCGCGGGTCCGCGGCGCGCGCGTGGCCGTGCTGTGCGCCCACGCCGCCTGGCCCTCCCCCGACACCCTCCGCGGCACCGGCGAGATTCTGAGCGCGTCCGGGTGGCGGGTCCTGACCGTCTCCTCGCCCACCGAGCTGCCGCCGCTGTGGCAGCGGGCGACCGCCCCCGCCCTTTCCCCGGCGGCCGGGCCGACCACCCTCCGGGAGGGTCCGCGTTGAGAGCCCTGATGCCCCTGGCCACACTGATCAGCCTGCTGGCGGCGGTTCCGCTGCTCGGCACGGTCGTGACGGGCGCCGGCTGGT
The DNA here is from genome assembly GCF_040660275.1 of Nocardiopsis sp. NPDC049922. NCBI lineage: Bacteria > Bacillati > Actinomycetota > Actinomycetes > Streptosporangiales > Nocardiopsidaceae > Nocardiopsis > Nocardiopsis sp. NPDC049922. The sequence goes on from NZ_JBFAME010000002.1 coordinate 166,445, forward strand.
GGATTCCGGCCGTGGTGATGATGACGGCCGTGGCCGGGGCCTCCGCGCTCTACCGGCTGAGCGGGTGGACCTCCCTCACGGTGCCGTTCCTCCAGATCCTCGTGGCCACGGTGCTGATCACGCCGCTGTTCGCCGCCGACACCGCCGTCCTCGGGGTGATCCCCACCGGGGACACCCTCCCCGCCCTGGGCGAGCTGTTGAACGAGGGGGTCGACACGATCAACGTGAGCGTTCCGCCGGTCACCGGCACCCCGGGCGTCGCGCTGATCATCGCTCTGGCCCTGGCCGTGCTCGTCGGCACCGCCGACTTCCTCGCCGTGACCGCGCGCTGCCCCGGCATGGTCGGCGCCCTGCTGGTCGCGTTGCTGGTGGTCCCCCTGGTGGTGGACGACGGAGGGGTGAGCGCCGGGGCGGCGGTGAGCGCGTCGGTCGGATTCCTCGCGCTGCTGGCCGTGGACGTGTGGCTGCGCGGGCGCGAGTGGGGGACGCTCATCCCCGACCCCTCCGCCCGGGTCCCGGGCGGTCTGTGGCGTGCGGCGATCGTCACCGTGTCCGTCGTGGTGGCCGTGCTGGTGGCGTTGGCGGTGCCGCTGGCGGCGCCGTCCCTGCGGACCGACGTCATCTACGGGGCCGCGGACGGGTCCGCCTTCGGCGACGGCCCGACCGACTTCACCACGACGCACCCGATGGTCTCCCTGCGCCGCGACCTGGCCTCGGACTCCGGCCGCACGGTGCTCACCTACACGACCGACGCCGAGGAACCCGACTACCTGCGCATGTACGTGCTGGACGAGTTCGACGGCGTGAACTGGACGATGTCACCGGTCGACGCGACCCGCGACACCCGGATGACGGACGACCTGCCGCTGCCGACGGGCTGGGCGGCCGAGCCCGACGGCGCGACCTCGACCACCCGCGTCTCCCTGGACGCCGACGCGACCAGAATGGACTTCCTGCCGGTGCCCTACTGGCCCCGCTCGGTGGACGTGTCCGGGGAGTGGTACACCGACCCCGCCAGCCTCATGGTGTTCACCACCGACGACCCGCGCACCGGGCTCAGCTACACCGTCGAGTCGGCGACGCGCGCGCCCTCCGCCGAGGCGCTGGCCGACGCGGGCGACGCCCGGTCGGTGCCGAACGCCTTCCTCACCCTCCCCCCCGGCGTGGATCCGCGCGTGGAGCACCTGACCGAGACGCTGACCAGCGGCGCGGGGTCGCCCTACGAGCGCGCGCTCGCCCTGCAGGAGTACTTCACGGACGGGTCCTTCGACTACAGCCTGACGCCGCCGCCGGTCCCCGACGGCGCCCACCCGCTGTCCCACTTCCTGTTGGAGGACAAGGTCGGCTACTGCGAGCAGTTCGCGGGCGCCATGGCGGTCATGGCACGGCAGGCCGGCATCCCCGCCCGCGTCGCGACCGGCTACACCGCGGGCCAGCGGATGGGCGACGGCCGGTGGGCCGTGTCCTCGGGCGACGCCCACGCCTGGCCGGAGCTGTACTTCGAGGGCGTCGGCTGGCTGCGGTTCGAGCCGACCCCGGCCGCCGCCGGTGGGCAGGGGCAGGGGACCGCGACGATGCCCGACTACACCAGCGGGGAGTCCGACGACTCGTCCACGGACGAGCGCCCGGATCCGGAGACCGAGCCCTCCGCCAGTGCCGAGTCCGAGCCCGAGTCCGAGTCCGACGAGCCGTCCGACCGCCCCGAGGAGAGCGCGGCGCCCGAGGACGAGGAGACCGACGGGACGGCCGCGGCCTCCGATGCGGACGCGGACGCGGGTTCCGTCCCGGTGTGGCTGCCGGTCGTGGGCGCCGTCCTGGTCGCGCTGCTCCTGGCGGCCCTGCCCGCCCTGGTCCGCGTCGCGGTGCGGGGGTCGCGGACGGCCACCGTGTCGGGCGGCGCCCCCGCCCCCGCGGCGCACGCCGCCTGGCGGGAGCTGCGTGACACCTGCCTGGACCTGGGGGTGGCCTGGGACCTGGCGGAGAGCCCCCGGGGCACGGCCGAGCGCCTGGCGCGGCGGGGACCGGTCCCGGAGGAGGCCCGGGCGGCGCTGTGGCGCCTGGCCCTGGGCGAGGAGTCGGCGCGGTACGCCCCCGAACCGGTCGCGGCGCCGGGGGCGCGCGCGGACCTGGCGGTGGCTCGTGCGGCGCTGGCGGCGGCCAGCGGCCGGGCCGCGAGGGCCCGGGCGGTGCTGCTGCCGCGGTCGCTGGCTCCGTGGAACCGTCCGCGCCCGGACACGCGACCCGTGCCGACCACGGCCTGAGCGGGTGACGGACGAGCCCCCCGACCTGGGCAGGTCGGGGGGCTCGTCCGTTCGTGTGTGTCCGCTCCGGTCCCGTCGGGGTCGCGATGGACGGCGGACGCGAGAAGCGGTGGGGCCCACGCGTTCACGTGGACCCCACCGCTTCCGTGCTCGTCGTATCCGTTCCCGGTCACGGACCCGTCTCTCCGAGAGGTGAAAGCCGGGGCGCCGTCCGAGGAACCGGACTACTCCTCGCCCTCCTGGCGGCGGCGCCAGCGCTCCTCGAACCTGTGCATCATGCCCGGGCGCGCACCCTTGCGCTTCTGCTTGGCGTCCGCGGCGGGCGCGGCGGCCTCGGCTCCCCCTCCGGCCGCCTTGCGCCATGCGTTGGCCCCCCACAGGAAGCAGGCGAGCATGACGATGAAGCCGAGGACACTGATGAGTACCTGCATGACCGGGTTACCGATCAGGAGGCCCGCCAGCAGCAGAACGACGCCGATGACGAATCCGAGTACGGCCTTGATGATCCAGCGCTTGTAATGGACCGCGGGGTTCGTTTGCCGAACGGTGTTCGCGAACTTCGGGTCCTCGGCATACAGCGCCCGCTCGATCTGGTCGAGCATGCGCTGCTCGTGTTCAGAGAGCGGCACGGCGCCTCCCTACGACAGTCCCCGGTTGGGGTGACGGGTACTGATGAACAGTCTCTCGGTCAGTGGTATGCCCAGAATACGGCGCGCTAGCGCCTACTGGAAAGAAAAGCTGTGTGACCACCTGACCCACTGGGGTCCCGGTACCCACACTCCGTATCGGAAACACCGGCTTCCATGCCTCTCTGCCTACCCTGACTCCGGTCCTACCGTTGGAACGCTCGGAAGGGCCCGGAAGTTGCGGAATCATACGTCGTTTTCGTCACGCTTGGCGAGTACCGCCGACTGTATCGCGCCCGGACCGAACCGCGCGGCGACCTCGTCCATCACGCGCTCGACGTCCCGCCAGCCGGTCTCCTCCTCGCCCAGGGCCAGCTGGCGCGGGGCCTCCTCCTCGGGGACGACGCCCTCCACGCGTACCCCGACCAGGCGGAGCCGCACCCGTTCCAGCCCGGCCGCCGCGTACAGCGCGCGTGCCACCGCGCTGATCTCCCGGCCCACGTCGGTGGCCTCCGGAAGGGTACGCGACCGGGTGATGGTGGAGAAGTCCGCCCGGCGGAGCTTGACGCTCACCGTGCGCCCCACCTGTCCCGAGGCGCGCAGGCGTCGCGCCACCTTCTCCGACAGCCGCAGCAGTTCCCGGTGGATCACCTCCGGGTCGTCCACGTCCGTGTCGAAGGTCTCCTCCGCGCCGATGCTCTTGTCGGGGGTCTCGGGGACCACGGGGGTGCCGTCCACCCCGCGCGCCAGCTCCGACAGGCGGGTTCCGGCCTTGTCCCCGAGCTCCCCCCTGAGCAGGTCGGGGTCGGTCCGGGCCAGGGCGCCGACGGTGCGCAGCCCGAGCTTCACCAGGGTCTGCTCGGTCTTGTCCCCCACGCCGGGCAGGGCGCCGACCGGGAGCGGGTCGAGGAAGGAGCGGACGTGGTCGGTGGGCACCAGGAGCAGCCCGTCGGGCTTGCAGTGCGTGGAGCCGAGCTTGGCGACGAACCGGGTGGCGGCCACCCCCACCGAGCACGTGAGCCGCTGCTCGGCGCGGACGCGCTCGCGGATCATCGCGGCGATGCGCACCGGGCCGCCGAGCCGCCTCCGCGCCCCGGAGACGTCCAGGAAGGCCTCGTCGAGGGAGAGCGGCTGCACGAGGGGCGTCACCGACCGCAGGATGTCCATCACGGCCTCGGAGGCCTCCCGGTAGGCGGGGCCGTCCGGGGGGAAGACGATCGCGTCCGGGCACAGCCGCCGCGCGCGCGTCATGGGCATCGCGGAGTGGACACCGCGGGCGCGGGCGAGGTAGTCGGCGGAGGAGACCACTCCGCGCGGACCGGCGCCGCCGACGATGACCGGGTGGCCGCGCGCCTCGGGGTGCCGCAACTGCTCGACGCTGGCGAAGAACGCGTCCATGTCGAGGTGCAGGATGTCGCAGCCCGCGTCCGGACCGGATCCGTCGGCGGGGAAGTCCGCCCCCAGGGGGACGATGCCCTCGGGGGCGACCATTCCGCGCAACGCGGCGCCGCGTTCCAGTTGGCGTCGGCTCATGGGCCCAGGTTACGCCCGGTCGCCGACCTCACGGTGGGCGATGACGTGCAGCTGGGTGGCGATGCCGACCAGCTCGGGGTGTTCGGCGGCGGCCTTCTCCAGTTCCACCAGGTGCTGCCCGGCGTGGGCGTCGCCCTCCCAGGCGTGCCCGGGCAGGACGTCGGCGAACACCCGCACGCCCCGGACGCTCTCACCGGTCAGCCCGGCCTCGCCGACCAGGGACAGGAGCTGCTGGCGGGTGAACCGGCGCGGCATCGGGTCGCCCTCGCCCCACCGGCCCTCGGGGTCGGCGAGCAGGTGGGCGGCGTCGGTGATGTGCCCGGCCAGCGCCCGGTGGAGGGCGCCGGCGACGGCGTTGGTCACCAGAAGGCTGACCGCGCCGCCGGGGCGGGTCACCCCGACCACGTCGCGCAGCGCCGCGGCGGGGTCGTCGACGTACTCCAGCACGTTGTGCACCAGGACCAGGTCGGCGCTGCCCGGGGCGAACAGCGAGGCGAGGTCACGGGTCTCGCCCTGGACGCCGCGCACGGTGACGCCGCGTTCGGCGGCGCGGCGCTCCAGGGCGGCCAGGGAGTCGGGGCTCGGCTCGACGACGGTCACGCGGTGGCCGAGCTCGGCGAGCGGAACGGCGGCGCCGCCGGTGCCGCCGCCCGCGTCGACGATCTCCAGGGGCCCGGCGCCGAGGCGGGCCAGCAGGTCCGCCAGGGCGTCCCACACCACGGCGGTGCGCGCGGCGTTGGCCGCCCGTCCCGGTCCGGTCGCGCCGCTCGTGACGAAGCCGACGCCGGTCACGGTCGCGCTGGTCCTGTCAGTCACCTGGGTCCCCTCAGTACGGTGTCCCGACGTCCCGCCCGCGGCGGTCGTCAGAGGGCGAGCTGCGCCTTGTTCTCCATCAAGCGTGACAGAAGGCCGCTGACGAAGTTCGGCGACTCGTCGGTGGACAGCTCCTTGGCCACACCGACGGCCTCGGCGATGGCGACGCCGTCCGGGATGTCCTCCGCCCACAGCAGCTCGTAGGCGCCCATCCGCAGGATGTTGCGGTCGACGACGGGCATGCGCTCCAGGGTCCAGCCGATGGCGTAGGCGTCCAGCAGCTCGTCGATGCGCGCCCGCCGCTCGTCGACCGCGCGGGCCAGGTTCTCGGTGAACTCGTTGATCGGCGGCTCGGGCTGGGCCCTGCGACGTCGGATGACGTCCTCGACCGAGATGCCGCGCACCTCGGACTCGTAGAGGACCTCGACCGCGCGCCGACGGGCCTTGCGCCGTGCTCCGCTCATCAGTTGACTCGCCCGAGGTAGTCACCCGTGCGGGTGTCGACCTTGACGCGCTCACCCGTGGTGATGAACAGGGGCACCTGGATGGTGGCGCCGGTCTGGACGGTGGCGGGCTTGGTGCCGCCGGTGGAGCGGTCGCCCTGGACGCCGGGGTCGGTCTGGGTGATCTCCATCTCGACGGCGGCGGGCAGCTCGATGTAGAGCGGGTTGCCCTCGTTGGTGGCCACCGTGACCTTCGTGTTCTCCAGCAGGAAGTTGGCGTTGTCGCCGACGACGCCGGACCCGACCTCCAGCTGCTCGTAGGTGGTGGAGTCCATGAACACGAAGTTCGTGCCGTCGTTGTAGAGGTACTCCATGTCACGACGGTCGACGTCGGCGAACTCGACCTTGGCGCCGGCGTTGAAGGTCCTGTCGACGATCTTGCCCGTGAGGACGTTCTTCAGCTTGGTGCGGACGAACGCGCCGCCCTTGCCCGGCTTGACGTGCTGGAACTCCAGGACGTTCCAGAGAACGCCGTCGAGTCGCAGGGTCTTGCCGTTCTTGATGTCGTTCGTCGTGGCCACTTCGGTCGTCTCTCCAAGGGGTCTGACACGTCGGGGACCGGACACGCCGTTCCGGTCGGTGCTCGGTGGGTCGGGGCGCGGCTCCGTGGCTGCCCACGTGCTGACCAGCGACGGTGGGCGGCCGGGGGCGCACCCCTCCTGCGGCCAGTCTAGTGGCTTCGCGGGACGCGGGCGTCGCCGGCGACCGCGCGGTAGGCGGCGTCCAGCAGTTCGGGAGCGGGAGCGCTGAGGATGGTGGGGTTGGCCAGAGCGTCCAGGACGACGAAGCGCAGGGTGGCGCCCCGGGCCTTCTTGTCGACGCTCATCGCGGCGCGCAGCTCGGGCCAGGCCTCGGGCGCGTAGGAGACGGGCAGGCCCACCGAGGCGAGCAGGGAGCGGTGGCGTTCGACCAGGTCGGCGCTGATGCGGCCGTCCAGGCGGGCGAGCTCGGCGGCGAAGACCATGCCGATGGAGACCGCGTAGCCGTGCCGGAAGGTGTAGTTCTCGGCGCGCTCGATGGCGTGGCCGAGCGTGTGGCCGTAGTTGAGGATCTCCCGACGGCCGCTCTCCCTGAGGTCCCCGGAGACCACGTCGGCCTTGACGCGGACGGCGCGCTCGATGAGCTCGCGGGTGTGCTTGCCCTCGGGTCGGGTGGCGCCCTCGGGGTCGTCCTCGACGAGGTCGCAGATGACGGGGTCGTCGATGAACCCGGCCTTGACGACCTCGGCGAGGCCGCCCACGTAGTCGGCGCGGGGCAGGCTCGGCAGGGTGGCCAGGTCGCACAGGACGCCGGCGGGCGGGTGGAAGGCGCCGACGAGGTTCTTGCCCTCGGGGGTGTTGATGCCGGTCTTGCCGCCGACGGCGGCGTCGACCATGCCGAGGAGCGTGGTGGGCACCAGGACCGAGCGGACGCCGCGCAGCCAGGAGGCGGCCACGAAGCCGGACAGGTCGGTGGTGGCGCCGCCGCCGACGCCGACGATCGCGTCGCTGCGGGTGAAGCTGTGCCGGCCCAGGCGGGACCAGAGGTCGGCGGCCACGGCGGCGGTCTTGGCGGCCTCGCCGTCGGGGACCGGCATGGGCCGGACCGTGTACCCGGCGGCCTCCAGCACACCGACGACGGGGCGGGCGATCTCGCCGAGGCCCTCGGGATGGATGACGGCGACCTGGGCCGCGGAGCCGACCAGTGCGGGCAGCTCGGAGAGGACGCCGCTGCCGACCACCACGTCGTAGCGGCCGGACGGCTCGCCGACGCCGATGCGGGTCACGGTCACTGCGGGGCCTTTCCCGTCGTCCGCCCGTGCCCGAGGGTGGGCAGGATGGCGTCGACGATCTCTTCGGGGTGCTGGTCCGTGGTGGGCACGGTGACGGTGGCCAGGGCCTCGTAGACGGGCAGGCGCTCGTCGAGCAGCTTGCGGAGCCTGGCGCGGGGGTTGCCCGCGAGGAGGGGCCGGGCGACGTCCATGCCGACGCGCTTGGCCGCCTCGGCGAACTCGACCTGGAGGTAGACGACGTGGTGGTCGGCGAGGTCGGCCCGGGTGTCCTCGTTGAGGACGGCGCCGCCGCCGACCGCGATCACGCCCTCCCAGGAGCGCAGCCCCTCGGCCACGACCTCGCGCTCCAGGGCGCGGAAGCGGTCCTCGCCGTCCTCGACGAAGATGTCGCTGATCGGCTTGCCCGCGCGCTTCTCGATCTCGGTGTCGGTGCACAGCAGGTCCGCGCCGAGGCGTTCGGCCAGCGCCCGCCCGACGGTCGACTTGCCCGATCCCGGGGATCCGATGAGCACCGCGATCGCTCTGGCCACACTCGCCTGCCTGTCCATCCCCGTGTGCGCGGGGACATTCGCCGTTCTTCCTCGTCGCCCTCTGTCTAGCAGACGGGCCGCCCCGTGTGCGGGGCCGATGGGGTCGTCGCCGTCGCGCCGGGCGACCTCGCCGCGGGCTCCGCACGCGAAGACCCGTGGGCCCGGCGCGGGGCCGGGCCCACCGCCTCAGCGGATGGTGAGCGAGTCCAGGTAGCCGCGCAGGTTGCGCGCGGTCTCGGCCACCGAGTCCCCGCCGAACTTCTCCACGGCGGCCTCGGCCAGGACCAGCGCGACCATGGCCTCGGCGACCACACCGGCGGCCGGGACCGCGGTGACGTCGCTGCGCTGGTGGTGGGCCTGGGCGGGCTCGCCGGTCTCGGTGTCGATGGTGTCGAGCGCCCGGGGAACGGTGGCGATCGGCTTCATCGCGGCGCGGACGCGCAGCGGGTCGCCGGTGGTCATGCCGCCCTCGACACCGCCCGCGCGGTTGGTCCGGCGGCGCACGCCGTCGGGGCCGGGCTCGATCTCGTCGTGGGCGACGGAGCCGCGGCGCGCGGCCGTGCGGAAGCCGTCGCCGACCTCGACGCCCTTGATGGCCTGGATCCCCATCAGGGCGCCGGCGAGCCGGGCGTCCAGACGGCGGTCCCAGTGGACGTGGCTGCCCAGGCCGGGCGGCAGCCCGTAGGCCAGCACCTCGACCACGCCGCCGAGGGTGTCGCCGGACTTCTTGGTGTCGTCGATCTCCTCGACCATGCGGGCGCTGGTCTCGGGGTCGAAGCAGCGCACCGGGTCGGTGTCGACGGCGGCCAGGTCCTCGGGACGGGGCTCGGGCGCGCCCTCGGGCACCTCGACCGGGCCCATGGACACGACGTGGCTGAGGATCTCCACGCCCAGCGCCTGGCGGCAGAACTGGCGGGCGACCTCGCCGACGGCGACCCGGGCGGCGGTCTCACGGGCGCTGGCGCGCTCCAGGATCGGCCGGGACTCCTCGTGGCCGTACTTCTGCATACCGACCAGGTCGGCGTGCCCGGGGCGCGGGCGGGTGAGCGGCTCGTTGCGCGCCACACCCTCCAGCTCCTCGGCGGGCACCGGGTCGGGAGACATCACCTTCTCCCACTTGGGCCACTCGGTGTTGCCCACCTCGATCGCGACCGGTCCCCCCTGGGTCCGGCCGTGTCGGATGCCTCCGATGACGGAGACCTCGTCCTTCTCGAACTTCATCCTGGCACCACGGCCGTACCCGGCGCGGCGGCGGAGCAGTGCGGCGGCGATGTCGTCAGAGGTGACGGACACACCGGCCGGAAGGCCCTCCAGAATCGCGACGAGTGCCGGTCCGTGGGACTCCCCCGCGGTCAGCCAACGCAACATGTCCACGATCCTCCCATGGATCGTCGCCGGACGCGGCATCGGATATCACCATCCGGACACCAGGGGCTGTCCGGCCAGCACGGTGGCGAGCGTGGCCGCGACCAGGAAGGGCCCCAACGGGAACGGATCGCGCCGGGCGACGCGGCGCAGCACGAGGAGAGCCGCCACGACCAGGCTGAACGCCGTGAAGGCCCAGAAGACCGCGACCAGGGCGCCCAACGGTCCGGCGGCCCACCCGCAGTACAGGCCGGTCAGGCCGGAGATCTTGACGTCCCCGAAGCCCAGGCCCCTGGGGTTGACGCGCCACAACAGCCAGAACAGCACGGTGACCAGGGCCATGCCCGCGAGGGCGTCCACGGCCGCGCCGGGGTCGGGCCCTCCCGGCGCGACCAGGACGGCGGCGGTGACGAGCAGGACCGCCATCGGGTAGGCGGGGGCGAGGAGGTCGTCGGGCAGCCGCATGACCCTGATGTCGACGACGGCCAGCGGCACACCGGTGGCCACCAGCCACAGGACGGCCAGGTGGCCGAACGGGAACCAGGAGGGGTGGTGGACGGCCAGCGCCCCGGTGAGGGCGAAGAGCGCGGCGGTGGCGGCGACGACCGCGGGGTGGGGGCGCACGACCCGTTCGCAGTGCGGGCAGCGGCCGGTCCGGCGGAAGCCGCGGTCGGCCACGGCGGGCAGGGCGCGGGCGAAGCGGAGTTCGGCCCGGCAGTGCGGACAGCGCGGCGGTGGCGGTCCCTCGTCGTCGTCGGCGGGGTCGGCCACCGTGTCCGGCACGGGCCCGGGGGCGGGATCCGCGGTCCCGTCCGCGGCACCGGCGCTCACCTCGCCCTGGGCGACCGCGCCGTCGGTGGGCCCCACCGCCCTCGCCGACGCGGCGGCGCCCTCCGCCTGACCGGTGGTCCGGTCCACCACGGCACCGCCCTCCGTCTGACCGGAGCCGCATGGCTCCGGCGCTCCGGCACGCCTGCCGGGCGTGCTCGGGCGGGCGGCCCCGAACAGGTACACGAGGCGTCCGGTGACCAGGCCGACCAGCGCTCCGCACAGCCCGAGCAGGACCGCGACGGCGGCGGTGACCAGCCAGAGGTGGGGTGGGAGCGAGGACAGCGCGGGGGTGGTCATAGTCGGAAAGTTACCGTCGAAACGCGCGTGGCGACAGTGCCCGACGACGAGCTGTGGACGACCCGGGCGCGGTCAGTCCCGGTCCCTTCGGGCCCGCACGACGGCGCTGAGTTCGATGCCCCCGGGCAGGACGTGGCCGAGCTCGGCCCGCAGCCGTTCGGCCACCCGGCGCAGGGCCTCGTCGTCGCGCTGGTCGAGTTCGAGGCGGATGCCGAGCTCGGCCCGCTCGGAGTCGTGCACGCGCACGCGCCCGATCCCGAACTCGGCGTGGGTCACGCGGTAGACGAGCGCGAGGACCTGCGGGTCCTCCTTGGGTTCGGGAACGTGACCGTGCTCGGCGAGCAGACCGAGGAAGCGCCCCTGAACGGTGTAGGGCAGGGGCCCGGAGACGTCGACGACCAGTGCGTCGGCCCCCTCCTCCACGGCGGCCTTGCACGCGTCCTGGGTGGTGAACGGGACGGGGCGGGCGTCGGGGCGCCAGCGTCGGACCGCGTCCACCGAGGTGAAGGCGAGCACCCCGCGGCGGCCGTCCTTGCCGGTCATGATCGGGACCGCGACCTCGCTCGACTTGTCCTTGGTGAGCCCGGCCGCGCCGGTCTCCGTCTCGGTGGCCACGGCGACGACGGGGACGAGCACCCGGGAACCGGCGAGCGCGGACAGGACCTGGCGGTCGCCGACACGGCCGGCCGCGTGGTCGCGCAGGCGGGCCTCGACCTCGGGGTCGGCGCCGCCGTCGTCGTCGCGGAAGTTCTGGGCGCCGATGATGGATGGTCTGCTCACAGGGCCCGACTCTACCGGGCGCCGACGCGCGGTGGTGGGGCTCAGTCGGAGGCCTGTCCGGGGGTCACGCGGGTCTCACCCTCCAGTGCGGCGACGATCTCACCGAGCCGGGCGACCTGGGTGCGGTCCAACCGGTCGAACAGGAGGGCGCGCACGCACGCGGCGTGGCCGGGGGCGGCCCGCTCCAGGAGCGCGGCGCCCTCGTCGGTGAGGACGGCCCACAGTCCGCGCCGGTCGTCGTCGCAGTGTTCGCGGAGCACGAACCCGTCGCGTTCGAGGCGGGCGACCTGGTGGGACAGGCGGCTCTTGGAGACGATCACGCTGTCGGCGAGCACGCGCATGCGCAGCCGCCGCCCCTCGGCCTCGGAGAGGTGGACGAGGATGCCGTACTCGACGATGGAGAGCCCGCAGCGGGAGCGCAGGTCCTTCTCCAGCTCGTGGTAGAGCGCCGCGTTGGCTCTGAGGAAGCCGCGCCAGACGCGCTGTTCTTCGTCGTCGAGCCAGGTGGCGTTCTCCATCTCTCCATCCTATCGACGCGGCCCGGGAAGGGCTGTCCGCACATTCTACTTCCGAGGAAGATACTTCTGCGCTACCTTGTTACAAGCAAACGAAAGGGGCCTCGCTCGGGTCCCGTCAGCGAGGGAGACAGACCATGGCAGCGCAGGAACTCAAGGCAGGCACCTGGAACATCGACCCCGCCCACTCGGTGGTCGGGTTCTCGGTGCGCCACATGATGGTGAGCAAGGTCCGCGGGCGCTTCGAGAAGTTCGACGCCACGCTCACCGTCCCGGAGGACCCGACCCGGTCCTCGGTGGTCGCGACCATCGACGCCGCCTCGATCAACACCGACAACGCCGACCGCGACAACCACGTCCGGTCCGCCGACTTCTTCCACGTCGAGACGCACCCGGAGTTCTCGTTCCGCTCCACCGGACTGGAGGCCAGGGGCGAGGAGTTCGTCCTCACGGGCGACCTGACGATCAAGGGGATCACGCACCCGGTCGAGCTCGCGCTGGAGTTCAACGGCTCCACGCTCGACCCCTACGGCCTGGAGCGCGCCGGGTTCTCCGCCACCACCACGATCAGCCGCAAGCGGTTCGGCGTGGACATCGAGCTGCCGATGGACGGCGGCGGCGTGGTCGTCGGCGACAAGATCGCGATCGAGATCGACGCCGAGTTCACCCGGCAGGCCTAGGGAGTCCGGGGGACCCCGAGCCGGGCCACGTGGGCGGACACCTGATCGCCCGGAGCGGGGGCGGACACCCGGCCCAAGGTGACGACACACTGTCACGAAAAGGCGGGGGCTCGGATATCGTCGGTGGGGGAGGGCGCGCGGCGCCCTCCCCCACTCGTGTCCGCGACCAGACCATGGGAGTCCACGTGCCCTCCAGCCCCTTCTCCGACGAGGTCGTCACCGCCGTCACCGCCCACATGAACGGCGACCACCCGGAGGACACCCTCGTCATCTGCCGCGCCCTGGGCGGCCACCCCGAGGCCACGGCGGCCCGGATGACCGGTCTGGACGGCGACGGCGGCGACTACGCGGTCACGGTGGAGGGCGTCGAGCGCGCCGTCCGCATCCCCTGGTCGCACCCGCTCACCGAGCGCGCCCAGATCCGCGCCGAGGTCGTGCGCATGTACCAGGAGGCCTGCGAGCGGCTCGGCGTCACACCGCGCGGCCACTGACGCTCCCGCTACCGGCCACGGCCGACTGTGCCGTGCCCGACACCTCGGAACTCCCACGGGCCACCGGGAGTCCAACGGGGTACGGAGGTGAACGGCGGCCCGGGTGACTCCACCGCGCGCGGCGCGCCCCAGCGCCTAGTGTGGAAGGGTCAGCCGATCCCCCGGACACCTCACCCGACCAGCGACCGAAGGGTGGCCCCGACCTCGATGGTCACGCCCGAACCCGGTGACGAGAACGCGCCGACCCGAAGGATCGAACCCACCGCGCCGACCACGCGGACCGAACCCGCCGCGGGCGCCACGCGGTGGGTCACGCGTGTGCTGCGGCCCGGCTCCGCCAGCGCTGAGGACGACGAGCCCACCCGCGTGGTCGGCCCCGGCGCGGACAGGACCAGCGTCCTGCCCGGCGGCGCCCGCACGGGCGGTCCGGAGCCCCGGACCGCCCGGCCGCGCGGCGCCGCCACCGGCGCGACGCCCGACGGCCGGGGCGGCGGCTGGTGGCGGACGCTCCTGGGCCCCGTCCTGGACTGGCTGACCCGCGTGGTCTCCCGCGTGGTGGTCGGACCGGCGGGCGACCTGGACTACGCCGTCCCCACCGACCTGCGCCGCCGCTACCGGATCCTCGGCCACCTGGGCTCGGGCGGCGAGGCCGTCGTCTACCTCGCCGAACCCACCGACTCCCCCGGCCGCCGACTCGCGCTCAAGGTGTACCGGCCCGGGCACGACGTCAACCGCGAGCTCCTCGACCGCCTGCGCGCCCGGGGCACCGCCTCGCCGCACACCCCCGCCATCCAGGGCTACGGCGCCGCGTCCAGCTCCTGGGGCGAGAGCCTGGCCTGGGAGGCACAGGAGTACTTCTCCCGGGGATCGCTGCGCACGGTCATGGACGAGGCCCCGCTGGACGACGAGCGGGCCCGCGCGGTGGTGTCCGCCGTCGCCGACTGCCTGCACCACTGGCAGAACGACCTCCAGCACAACCACACCGACGTCAAGCCCGAGAACCTCCTCCTGCGTTCCGTCGACCCGCCCGTGGTCGCCCTCACCGACTTCGGCGGCGCGGTCCGCGCCACGATGAGCCGCGTGTACGGGGGCCTGGCGGTCACCGAGGACTACGCCGCCCCCGAGGTGATCGAGGGCCGCCGCGAGGCCCCGGCCGCCTGGTGGTCCCTGGGCGTCATGGTCCACGAGCTGGTCACCGGCCGCCGCCCCGAGCGCGGCGGCAACTGGCTCACCGCCCGCAACACCGAGATCGACGTCTCGGCGATCACCGACGAACGCTGGCGCCTGCTCGCGCGCGGTCTGCTCGCGCCCTCCCCCGCCGCCCGGTGGGGCCACGACGAGGTCGCCCAGTGGCTGGCCGGGGAGCGGCCCCAGATCCGGACGGCGGGCCGCACCCGCCCGATCACCTTCGCCGGGGCCAGCCACGAGGACCCGCCCAGCCTGGCCTTCGACCTGCTCGACCGCTCCGACACCGGCGCGATGTGGCTGCGCACGCACTGGCCGGAACTGCGCAGCTGGCTGGACCGCGAGGTCAACGACTACACCTTCGACCGCTCGTACCTGACCGGACTGGACGCCGACCCCCGGTTGGCGCACGTGGCGATCAGCGCGCTGGCGGCCCGCTACGTCCCGGGCATGCCGCCCCGGTTCCGCGGCCACGAGATCGGCGCGGACGGACTCCTGGCGCTGGCCACCGGCGAGGCGAGCCGCCACGCGGTGGTGCGCGAGGCGGTCGCGTCGGGCGTCGTGGGGCTGGCGGCCCAGCACTGGTGCCCGCATCCGTCCTGCCGTTCGGGTGGCTCCGGCCGGTGCGCCCTGCTGGAGCGGGTGCAGCACGAGGTCCCGCTGGTCATGCGCAAGGTGGTCGAGACCGTCGAGCGGCTGGTCGGATCGGGCGCCGACGCGCCCCGGCGGCCCGAGCCGCACGAGGTGGACTCGGCGTGGGCGCGGGCGGTCGAGCTGGTCCTGGACGCCGACTCCGCCTCGACCCACCGCTCCGTGCTGCGCCGCCAGTCGTGGCACCCGACCGAGCGCAGCGCCGCTCCGCACGCGCCCTGGTGGGTCGAGCAGCGCCGACTCGCACTGCGCGACGGCAGGGGCGGTGACGCGGTCGCCACCCGCGCCGCCCTGGTCACCGCGGCGCTCCTGCTGCCGGAGGCGGTCCGGGTCGGAGGGCTGGTCTCCGAACGGGAACGCGCCGACGGTCGGGCCCGGCGGCAGGACCGGTGGGCGTCGCTGTCCGGCGCGGCGCGGGAGCGCTGGGACGGGGCCAAGGAGCGTTGGGAGGGCGCCCGTCGGCGGCGCTCCCAGGCGGCCACCGCCCCGACCCGGCCGGACCAGCCGCTGGTCGGGGGACCCTACGGGTACGGGGCCCCGGCTCCGCTCGGCGAGGAGGAGACCCCGGGGTCGCGCCGTGCCCAGGAGCGGGCCAGGCGCCGCGTCGACCGGACCATGAACCAGATCCAGCGGGCGATGCGGGCGGGCCGGTGCCGCCGGTTCGCCTACCCCGCCGCGCTGCTCGGCCTGGTCGACGGGTTGGGTCGGGTCCTGCGTCCGGACGAGGGCTTCTATCCGGAGAGCGCGTTCGTCACCTCCGCGTACTCGGGCCTGGTGGACTCGGCGCGCGACGGCGTCCTGGCCGGCCTGTCGCGCGCGGCGGGCGCGGTGACCGGCCTCCTGCCAGAGCCCGTGGAGACCGCGTGGTGGCTGCCGGTGGCGCTGTCGGTGGTCCTGGTGCTGCTGGGGCGGGCGGCGGCCAGCCAGCGCAATTCCTCCCGCGCCCGACGCCGCCTGGCCGCCTTCCGGTTGGCCGTGGCGGGCTCCCTGCTCATGGTCCTGGTCCTGCTGTCGACGGGGTTGGTGGCGCTGGGCTCGGGGGTGTTCATCCCGCTGGACGGGCTGCTGGGCTAGGCCGCGTTCTCTTCGGGCCCCGCTTCGCTTCGTCCCGCCCCTCGCCCGAACGGCGACCCCCTGGGGTCACCGTGCCGAGGACCGGGTTCACGCGCGTGTCACGGCCGGTCGATCAGGTCCCGGACCCGCTCAAGGTCCTCGGCGGTGTCGATGTCCTCGGGGCTGGCGATGTCGTCGCAGGCCACGCTGGTCACCAGGTGCGAGTAGGTGCGCAGGAAGGGGCGCGCTCCCACGTCGCGCACGGCCATGGCGTGCACGGTCGACCAGTGCTCGCGGCCGAGCAGCACCGGGTTGCGCGGGTTGCCGCCGTAGGTGGCCACGGCCGCTCGGGCGCCCTGGGCGTACACGCGCAGCAGGCGGCGCACCGCCTCGGCGGTGACCAGCGGCTGGTCGGCCAACGCGACCAGGACGGCGTCCACCGTGTCGGGCAGGGCGTCGATGCCGACCCGCACCGAGGAGCCCATGCCGCTGGCCCAGTCCGGGTTGAGCACCGTGAGGGCGCCGTGCACGGAGGTGTCGGCGGCGCCCAGCACCACCAGAACGGGTGCGCAGCCGCCCTCGGCCAGAGTGCGCACACCCCGGTCGACCAGGCGCTGTCCGCCCACCT
The DNA here is from genome assembly GCF_040660275.1 of Nocardiopsis sp. NPDC049922. Lineage (NCBI taxonomy): Bacteria > Bacillati > Actinomycetota > Actinomycetes > Streptosporangiales > Nocardiopsidaceae > Nocardiopsis > Nocardiopsis sp. NPDC049922. The sequence goes on from NZ_JBFAME010000002.1 coordinate 182,958, forward strand.
CCACCAGGGCCTTGGGACGGCCGAGTCTGCTCCCCGATCCCGCCGCCAACAACAGCCCCGCGACCGTGCCCGTCCGTTCGCTCCCCGTGTCCGCCGTGTCCCCAGTCACCATGACGCGATGATGCCACGCGGCCGGACGATCCGTGCCGTACGCGCGGCGGTCGAAGTGCGAGGTTTCCGGGGACACGCCACCGACCCCTCCGTGACCAGGCAGTTCACGGGAGGTCGGGATTCGGTTCACCTGTGGGGCTGACCGAATCCGGCCGGAACGAGGGGGCGCGTGTCGCGGTGGATGCGGCCGGTCGTCTCCCGCAGGGCGCGCCCGCTCCCGCCCCACCGCGTCTGGACGAGTTCGGCCGCGATGGACACGGCGGTCTCCTCCGGGGTCCTGGCGCCCAGGTCCAGTCCGATCGGTGAGTGCAGGCGCTCCAGCTCCTCCTCGCGCACACCGGCCTCGCGCAGACGCTCCAGCCGGTCCTGGTGGGTGCGCCGCGAACCCATCGCGCCGATGTAGCCCGCGCGGGTGGCCAGCGCCGCCTTGATGACGGGGACGTCGAACTTGGGGTCGTGGGTGAGCACGCACACGACCGTGCGCTCGTCGATCTGGTCGGCGATCTCGTCCACGAACACGTGCGGCCACTTCACGACCACCTCGTCGGCGGTGGGGAAGCGCTTGGAGGTGGCGAACAACGGCCGCGCGTCGCACACCGTGACCCGGTAACCGAGGTAGGAGCCCAGGTCGGCGACGGCCGCGGCGAAGTCGATCGCGCCGAAGACCAGCATGCGCGGGGCCGGGGCGAAGGACTGGACGAAGACCTCCAGCGCGTCACCGCGCCGCTGCCCGTCCACTCCGTAGCGCAGGAGGCCCGTGCTGCCCTGGGCGAGCATGCCGCGCACGTCGTCGTCGAGGGCGTCGGTGAGGCGGCCGCTGGTCGGACCCAGGTCGCCCTCGGCGTGCGTGGGCCACACGACCCGGCGGCGGCCCAGACGGCCGGAGTCGGAGGGGTCGGCCACGACGGTGGCGACGGCGACCGGCTGGTGCCCGTCGATGGCCGCGAGCACCGACTCCAGCTCCGGGAAGGCGGCGCGGCTGATCGGCTCGACGAACACGTGCAGCGTTCCGCCGCAGGTCAGTCCGACGCTGAACGCCTCCTCGTCGCTCACCCCGTACGTGCGGCGGACCGGCTGGCCCGTGCGGATGGCCTCCAGGGCCTCCTCGTAGACCGCGCCCTCCACACAGCCGCCGGAGATGGAGCCGACGACCTCGCCCGAGTCGCCCACGGCCATGGCGGCCCCGGGGTCGCGCGGCGCGCTCTTGTCGGTGTCGATCACCGTGGCCAGTGCGAACGTCTCACCAGAGGCGAGGAGATCGGCCACGGCCGCTCGGATGTCGCGCACTCGGTACCCCTTCCGCGTTCCCCCACATGACCTTCGCTACCAACGTATGTGCCCCACGCAACAGGAGGGGAGTCCCCGTTCCGCCAAGAAACGGGGACCCCCCTGGTAGATGTCTACGAGTCGCCGGGTTCCGGTGCCTCGCCGCGCTCGTGCAGCATCGCGCGGAACTCCTCCAGGTCGCGGCGCGCCCGCTCCCCGTCGGCGCTCTGGATGCCCATCACCGCGAGGGTGGTGCCGTCGGACAGGTCCACCGAGGGCCAGGGCTCGCCGACGGGCATGCGGATGTCGACGATCTCCGGCCACGCCAGCACGTGGGTGCGGATGCCGTTGACCACCGTCACGTTGGTATCGGCGGCGACGAGCCTGGGCCGGGCGAGCAGGTGCAGGGCGGCGGCGATCGCCGCGCCCAGCAGGATCAGCAGCACCCGGTCCTGCGGCCGCCAGTCGTCGGGGAGGATGACCGTGAGCACGATCATGGTGGCCATGATCAGCAGCCCCATCCCGTAGGCGACGATCCGCACCGCCCGCGGCCGCCAGGTCCTCGGAAGCGCGGACTCGCCCGCCGTCTCGTCCACCGGTCGTTCCCTCGTTCTCACCGACTGCTCCAGGTTCAGCGCCGTAGTCCGCGCAGCGCCGCCGCCGCGTCCAGGGCGGCCCAGGCCGCCTCCGCGCCCTTGTCCTCGGCGCTACCGGGCAGGCCCGCGCGGTCGCGTGCCTGCTCCAGGGTGTCACAGGTGAGCACCCCGTTACCCACGGGGGTGGATTCGCGCAGCGCGACCTCGGTGAGCCCGTGGGTCACCGACTGGCACACGTAGTCGAAGTGCGGGGTGCCGCCGCGGATGACCGCGCCCAGGGCGATGACGGCGTCGTGCCTGCGGGCCAGCTCCTGGGCGAGCACGGGGATCTCGACCGCGCCCGCCACCCGCACCACGACCGGCTCGGCGGCGCCCGAGGCCTTGACCACGTCCAGGGCCCGGGCCAGCATCGGCTCGACGATCTGCGCGTTCCAACGGGTGACGACGATGCCCACCGACATCCCCGAGGCGTCGACCCCCTGGCTGTCGGGGCGACCTTCACCACTCATGTGTTACTCCCTGTGTTCTGATGCGGGTGGGGTGCCGGTGCCGACGCACGGGGGCGCGGCGGCGGCTGACGGGGCGGCGGATCGGATCCTACTGGGCCACACCGTCCAGCTCGTGCCCCATCCGGTCGCGCTTGGTGCGCAGGTAGGTGATGTTGTCCCTGGTCACGAACGAGGGCATGGCCACCCGCCGCACCACGCGCACGCCGTGCGCCGCCAGGCCCTCGGCCTTGGCGGGGTTGTTGGACAGCAGGCGCACCGAGGAGACCCCCAGGTCGGTGAGGACCTGGGCGCCCGCGCCGAACTCCCGCGCGTCGGCGGGCAGGCCCAGGCGCAGGTTGGCGTCGACGGTGTCCACGCCCTCGTCCTGGAGGCTGTAGGCGCGCAGCTTGTGCAGCAGCCCGATCCCGCGCCCCTCGTGGCCGCCCAGGTAGACGACGACGCCGCGGCCCTCCTCGGCGATGTCGGCCATGGCCGCGTCCAGCTGGGCGCCGCAGTCGCAGCGGTGGGAGCCGAAGGCGTCGCCGGTCAGGCACTCCGAGTGCAGGCGGGTCAGGACGTCCGTGCCGTCGGTCAGGTCGCCGTACACGAGCGCGACGTGCTCGGCGCCGTCGGCCGTGCCCTTGAACCCGATGGCCCGCCACTCGCCGTGCCGGTTGGGCATGCGGGTCTCCACCATGCGGGTGACCAGCGGCGGGGTGGCCTGCTCGGGGGTGAGGTCGTGGCCGAGCGCGACGCGGTGGGCGGCCAGCTGCTCGACCGAGACCAGCTTCAGGCCGTGCTCGTCGGCGAACGCGCGCAGGCGGGGCAGGCGCGCCATGGTGCCGTCGTCGTTGACCACCTCGGCCAGGACCCCGGCGGGGCGGAGCCCGGCCAGGCGCGCGAAGTCGGTGGAGGCCTCGGTGTGCCCCCGGCGGGCCAGCACGCCGCCCGGGTGGGCGCGCAGCGGAAGGATGTGGCCGGGGCGGACGAAGTCGACGGGGCGGCTGTCGGTGGAGGCCAGCAGGCGGATGGTGTGCGCCCGGTCGGCGGCGGAGATGCCGGTGGTGACGCCCTCGCGGGCGTCGACGGTCACCGTGTAGGCGGTGCGCAGGCTCTCCTCGTTGCGGGCGGTCATGAGGGGGAGGTCGAGGCGGTCCAGGTCGCCGCCCTCCATGGGCACGCACACCACGCCGGAGGTGTGGCGGATCATGAACGCCAGGAGTTCGGGGGTGGCGAGTTCGGCGGCGAAGATGATGTCGCCCTCGTTCTCGCGGTCCTCGTCGTCCACGACCACGATGGCGCGGCCGGCGGCGAAGTCGGCGATCGCCTCGTCGATGGAGTCGAGGACCGAGGCAGGCCCGGTGGCGTCCGTGGCGCCCGGTGTGGTGTCGGTGACGGTCATTACCGCTCCCTGAAGATGGCTGGGTGGTGTGCTGGGTGGGTGGCGGCCCGGACCCGCCCTCGGGTGGCCGCCCCTGGGAGTCAGCCGCGGTCGCGGGCGGCGGTGACGGCGGCGATGCGCTCGACGTACTTGGCGACGACGTCCACCTCGACGTTGACGGTGGCGCCGACGGCGAGCGCGCCCAGGGTGGTGGCGCGCAGGGTCTCGGGGATCAGGCTGACCTCGAAGTACTCGTCGGCGGCGCCCGGGGCGCTGACGGCGGACACGGTCAGGCTGGTGCCGTCCACGGTGATCGACCCCTTCTCGACCACGTACGGGGACAGCTCGCGGGGCAGGTCGAAGCGCAGGACGTCCCAGTTGTCGCCGGGGGCGCGGGAGATCAGGCGCGCGGTGCCGTCGACGTGGCCCTGCACGATGTGGCCGCCGAGCCGGCCGTCGACGCGGGCGGCGCGTTCGAGGTTGACCGGGGAGCCGGGGACGAGCGCGCCCAGCGAGGACCGGTCGAGGGACTCCTTCATGACGTCGGCGGTGAAGGTGCCCTCACCCCGGCCGACGACGGTCAGGCACACGCCGTTGACCGCGATGGAGTCGCCGTGGCCCGCGTCGGAGCCGACCAACGGTCCGCGCACGGTCAGTAGAAGGGACTCGCCCGTGGTACCGGCGGGTTCGATGGACACGACCTCGCCGAGTTCCTCCACGATTCCGGTGAACACGCCCTTGCCTTCCCTTCGCGTCATGGCGCTCCGGGGCATGGGGTGTGGATCGGGTCCACGGCGGTCGGGGCCGACGGCGCACGTGTGACACGGCGGTCGGACCCGTCCCAACGCGTACTGCCTTCCATCCGGACTTTCACCGTCGGTACCGGAATTCCACCGGTTCAACCGGCCGATGGCTTCGGCCGGGTCGCGGACTGTCACCGCCGGTTCGGACTTTCACCGACCCCGGAGCACGCGTTCGACTGTCGTCTAACTGCCCGGATACTACCCGGTCATGGGGCGGGAAGCCTAGGCCGTGTGAGGCTACTCACGGGTTCACTTCGGTGTCGGCGTCGCCGTCCGGGGAGGTCGGCAGGGGTTCGGGACGACGGGCCAGGCCGCTGCGGACGAAGATCTCGGGCGCGCCGAGGGAGGCCCACAGGGCGATGAGGGCGTACACGGCGAACTCGGCGACGGCCTCGGCGGGACCGGTCAGACCGCCGAGGAGGAGGTCGTCGAGGACACGGACCACAAGGATGACCGAGACGCCCAGGACGAAGCGGGCGGCGCGCGCGGTGAGGGCGCCGTCGGCGCGGTACCACCCGCGCGCGTGGAGCACGGTGAACCCGACGATCCCGCCGAGCAGGCCGCCGCAGGCCGTGGCCAGCCCGGCCAGCGAGGCTCCCGCCGGGTCGGCGGGAACCGCGCCCGTCCAGTCGGCGGGCGCGACCCAGTCGGCGCGCGCGAGCCCCTGCCACAGGGCCGCCGCCAGACAGGGCACGACGGAGACCGCCAGCGCGCAGCCGACCCAGGCGGCGGTGGACAGGCCGCGCCACCAGGCCAGGACGCGGTCCTCCCAGCGCAGGACCGCCCACAGGATGGCCAGTCCGACGAGGAGTCCGGCGAGGACGTCGCTGAGGAAGTGCACGCCCAGGTAGACGCGGGACAGGCAGATCAGCGCGACCAGGACGGCGGCCGCCGCGATCCAGCCGCGGCGGCCGGAGCGCACGCCCAGGTAGCCCCACAGGACGGTGGAGGACTGGGCGTGCCCGGAGGGGACGCCGAAGGTGGACTCGGCCGCGTGCGCGGTCACGCTCGGGCTGAACCAGGAGGGGCGCGCCCCGAAGAGCGCGGCCTTGAGCAGGTAGTTGACCGCGCCGGAGCCGACCACGGCCACGAAGAGGCGGGCGCCCGTGCCCGCGTGCACGCACCAGAAGACCAGGGCGAGCAGGAGGACGACGAACGTCTGCGAGCCGAGTTCGGTGATGAGGCCGAGGGGGAACGCCAGCCAGTCGCCCCATCCCTGCACCCACAGGATGGGGGCGGTCTCCGCCTCCCACAGGGCGTCCATGGCCAGGTGCTCGGGTGTCCAAGCGGTCAACGCGCACTCCAGGGGTCCGCGCCTGGCAACGCGCTCACGCCGCGCCGCTCCCCCGGATCGCGCGGGCGCGAGGGGAAGACGGAGCCGCGACCAAGCGGAATCGATGACTTCGGTGGGGAAGCATAGAACGGGCGCCGCCCGGGTGACCAGAGCCACCCGGGCGGCGCGCCGGGATCGTTATGCGAGCGGGCTGGCCTTGGCGGCCAGGGAGCGCAGGGTGTCGACGGCCGCGGCCGGGTCCTGGGCGCCGTAGACGGCCGAACCGGCGACGAACACGTCGGCCCCGGCCTCGGCGGCGCGCTCGATGGTCTCGGCGCTGACACCGCCGTCGACCTGGAGCCAGACGGAGGACTGGCGGTTGTCGAGGAGCTCGCGGGCCTTGCGGATCTTGGGCAGGACGATGTCGAGGAACCGCTGGCCGCCGAAGCCGGGTTCGACCGTCATGAGCAGGAGCATGTCCATCTCGCCGATGAGGTCCTCGTAGGGCTCGACCGGCTCGGCGGGGTTGAGGGCCAGCCCGGCGCGGGCGCCGAGGCGGCGGATCTCGCGCAGGGTGCGCACGGGAGCGTTCGCGGCCTTGGCGTGGATGGTGACGCTGCCCGCGCCCGCCTCGGCGTAGGCGGGGGCCCAGCGGTCGGGGTCCTCGATCATCAGGTGGCAGTCCAGCGGCGTGGAGGCCGCCTTGAGCAGGGACTCCACGATCGGCAGGCCGAGCGTCAGGTTGGGCACGAAGTGGTTGTCCATGACGTCGACGTGGAGCCAGTCGGCGGAGGGGGACACGGCGGCCGCCTCGTCCGCGAGGCGGGCGAAGTCGGCGCTGAGGATGCTGGGTGAGATCTGGATTGCCACACCCGAAGTGTAGCCAGCGGTCCTCGGCTGAGAGCCCCCGCCGCCGTCACGCGTCGGTCCTGCGCAGGAGCGCCAGGAACATGGCGTCGGTTCCGTGGACGTGCGGCCAGAACTGGACGTACCGCCCCTCGGGGCCCGCCGCCAGGTCGGGGATCCCGTCGAGGTAGTCGGCGGCGCGCAGCAGGGTGAGGTCGTCGCGCTCGTCGAGCACGCGGCGCACGATCCCGTCGGTCTCGTCCAGGTGCGGCGAGCACGTCACGTACGCGACCACTCCCCCGGGGCGCACGGACTCGACCGCGCTGACCAGCAGGTCGTGCTGGAGCGGGGCCAGGGCGGTCACCGACTCCGGGGTGCGCCGCCAGCGCGACTCCGGGCGGCGGCGCAGCGCCCCCAGTCCCGTGCACGGCACGTCCACCAGGACCCGGTCGAAGACCCCCGGCCGCCACGCGGGGGCGGTGCCGTCGGCGACCACGACCCGACCGGCGTCGCGCGGGGCGCGGCGGACCGCCGTGGCCACCAGCCCGGCGCGGGCGGGCTGCACCTCCGACGCCAGCAGGCGCGCCTCACGCTGTCCGGCCAGGGACGCCAGCAGACCGGCCTTCCCGCCGGGGCCCGCGCACATGTCCAGCCACAGGGAGTCGTCGCCGCGGGCGTCCACCCGGGTCAGCGCCAGCGCGACCAACTGGCTGGCCTCGTCCTGCACGGCGGCCCGGTGCTGGCGCACCTCGCGGATGGCCGCGGGGTCGCCCTCGGGCAGGTAGGCGGCGAACGGCGAGTAGCGCGCCTCCTGCGCGCCCGCAGCGACCAGGTCGGCGACCGTGGACCGGCCGGGCTTGGCGACGAGCGTGACGCGGGGGCGCTCGTTGTGCGCGACGAGCAGGCGCTCGGTCTCGACCAGTCCGGTGGCGGACCGCTCCCCGAGCGCGCGGGCCAGCTCCTTGACCACCCAGCGCGGGTGGCTGTGCACGACGGACAGGTACCCGCTGGGGTCGGTGTCGCGGTCGGGGGCGACGACCTCCGTCCACGCCCCCAGGTCGCGCGCGGAGACCTTGCGCAGGACGGCGTTGACGAACCGGGCGCGGTGGTGCCCCACCACCTTGCGGGCCAGGTCGACGGTGGCGCTCACGGCCGCGTGCGAGGGGATCTTCGTCGACAGCAGCTGGTGGGCTCCCAGGCGAAGCAGGGGCAGCGCCTCGCGGTCCACGGAGGCCAGCGTGCGGTCGACGCACGCCTCCAGGATCGCGTCGTAGGTGCCCTGGTGGCGGAGGGTGCCGTAGGTCAGCTCCGTGGCCAGGGCCGCGTCGCGGCCGCTGATGCCCCGGTCGGTGAGCTGGGCGGGCAGCAGCAGGTTGGCGTAGGCGTCGCGCTGCTCGACGGCGAGCAGGACGTCGTAGGCGACGCGGCGGGCCGGGTCACGGGGCTTGGGCGGTCCGGAGGCGTCCCGGCCTGCGCCCTGCGCGGGTTTCCTGCCGCGTCGGGGTCGGCGGTACGGGGATCGGGACTGCTCGCTCAACGGTGTTCTGCCTCAACGAACCGGGGACGGGGTCTGGCCGGAGCGGGCCGACGGGGCCCGCTCGCCAGGACGAGACTACGGCAGCTCAGCGGCCCAGGCGGTCATCTTCGGTGGGACGCACGCCACGGGCCCAGTCCACCGCCGCCATCGCGCGCTTGCCCTGGGGCCGCACCTCGCCCAGCAGGACCGGGTTGGTGCTGGTCCCCACGACCACGCGGCGCTTGTCGGCGTGCACCTGCCCCGGGTCGAGGGCGGGGGTGTCGGCGTCGGGCAGGGGCGTGACCGGGCCCACCTTGAGCCGGGTGCCGCGGAAGGTGGTCCACGCGCCGGGCGCGGGCGTGCACGCGCGCGCGACGCGGTCCACGCGCTGGGCGGGGTCCGTGAAGTCGAGCTCGGCGTCCTCGGGGTTGAGCTTGGACGCGTAGGAGACCCCGTCGGCCTCCTGCGGCACCGCGATGAGTTCGCCGCTGGCGATGCCGTCGATGGTGCGGACCAGCAGTTCGGCGCCGGAGACGGACAGGCGGTCGAGGAGTTCGCCGCTGGTGTCGGTGGGACGCACGGTCTCGGTGAGGGTGCCGAAGACCGGACCGGCGTCCAGCTCCTTGACGATCCGGAAGGTCGATGCGCCCGTGACGTCGTCGCCGTGCAGGACGGCGTGCTGGACCGGGGCCGCGCCGCGCCAGGCGGGCAGCAGCGAGAAGTGCAGGTTCACCCAGCCGTGTTTGGGGACGTCCAGGGCCCGCTGGGGCAGCAGGGCGCCGTAGGCCACCACCGGGCAGCAGTCCGGCGCGATCTCGGTGAGCCGTTCCAGGAAGGCGGGGTCGCCCGCCTTCTCCGGCTTGAGCACCTCGATCCCCTCGCTCGCGGCCAGCTCGGCGACCGGGCTCGCGGACATCCTCCGCCCGCGCCCGGAGCGCGCGTCGGGGCGGGTGACGACCGCGGCGACCTCGTGGTCGGAGTCGATCAGCGCCCGCAGGGACGGCACCGCCACCTCCGGCGTTCCAGCAAAGACGAGCTTCATGGTCGGGTCCCCTCCACTGCTCCGGGCCGCCCCGTGCCCCCGGGCGCCCGGATCGCGTGACGCCCACGCGCACGGTCCGTACGCGTCCCAGTTCTACCAGTCGTAGGGGCCGCCCGGCGCCGCGGACCACGGGCGGTGTCCGCGGCTTCTGGTAGACCAGTGGGTGATGACAGCTCAGCCCGGCCCGCCCGACGGGGTCCTCTTCGATCTTCCCGAACAGGACCCGCCCAAGGCAGCCCCGGCGAGGGCGCGCCGAGCGGCCAAGCGCGAGCCCGCCGACCGTCTCCCCGTCGCGCGCGTGGTCGTGGACACCCCCCTCCCCCACCTGGACCGCTACTTCGACTACCGGGTGCCCGCCGACATGGACGAGGCGGCCGTGCCCGGCTGCCGGGTGCGGGTCCGTTTCAACAACCGCCAGCTCGGCGGGTTCCTCGCCGAGCGGGTCGAGACCTCCGAGTTCTCCGGCCGCCTGGCCTACCTGGAGTCGGTGGTCTCCCCCGAGCCCGTCCTGACCCCGGAGATCCTCGGTCTGGCCCGCGCCGTCGCCGACCGCTACGCGGGCACGCTGAGCGACGTCCTCCGCCTGGCCGTGCCACCGCGCCACGCGCGTGTGGAGCGGGAGGAGACCACCGACGAGGACGCCGGGACGGCCGGGGACGAGGACACCGGCCCCGGCCCGTGGGCCGACTACCCCGAGGGGCCCGTCTTCCTCCGGGCGCTGCGCGAGGGTCGCGCCGCGCGCGCCGTCTGGAGCGCCCTGCCCGGTGCCGACTGGGCGGACGCCGTGGCGGTCGCGGCGGGGGCGGCGCTGGCCGCGGGGCGCGGCACGGTCATCGTCGTGCCCGACGGCCGGGACGTCGAGGCGGTGGACGCGGCGTTGACCCGGCGTCTGGGCGAGGGACGCCACGTGGCGCTCACCGCCGACCTCGGACCCGCCAAGCGCTACCGGCGGTGGCTCGCGGTCCTGCGCGGCCGGGTCCGGATCGTCGTGGGCACCCGGGCGGCGGTCTTCGCCCCCGTGCGCGACCTCGGCCTGGTGGTGCTGTGGGACGACGGCGACGACCTCCACGCCGAACCGCACGCGCCCTACCCGCACGCGCGCACGGTCCTGGCGATGCGCGCGCACCGCGCCGACGCCGGGGCGCTCATCGGCGGGCACACGCGCACCACCGACGCCCAGCTCCTGGTCGAGTCGGGGTGGGCGCTGCCGCTGGCGGCGGACCGGGCCACCCTGCGCCGACGGGCTCCGGTCGTGCGCGCGGCGGGGGACGACCGCGAGCTGGCCCGCGACGAGGCGGCGCGGTCGGCGCGCATGCCGAGCCTGTCCCTGCGCGTGGCCCGGGACGCGGCCCAGACCGGACCGGTGCTCTTCCAGGTGCCGCGACGGGGGTACCTCAACGCGCTGGCCTGCGCCGGGTGCCGCGAGCCCGCGCGGTGCGACGCGTGCCGGGGTCCGCTGGCCGTGCACGGCTCGCACGCCATGCCCTCGTGCGGCTGGTGCGGCCGGGTGGCCGGGCAGTGGGCGTGCCCGGAGTGCGGTGTGACGCGGGTGCGCGCGGTCGTGGTGGGCGCCCGGCGTACGGCCGAGGAGCTGGGCAGGGCCTTCCCCTCGTTGACCGTGCGCACGTCCGGCAGGGACGAGGTGCTGTCCGCGGTCGCGGACCGGCCGTCGATCGTCGTGGCCACCCCCGGCGCCGAACCCACGGCCGAGAACGGGTACGCGGCGGCCGTGCTGCTGGACGGCTGGGCACTGCTCAACCGGATGGACCTGCGGGCGGGGGAGGAGGCGCTGCGCCGCTGGCTGAACGCCTCGGCCCTGGTCCGGCCGGGCGGCACGGTGGTGGTGTCGGCCGACGCCGCCCTGCCCGTCGTGCAGTCCCTGGTGCGCTGGGACCCGGCCGGGTTCGCCGCACGCGAGCTGGCCGACCGGCGCGAACTCGGGTTCCCCCCGGCGGTCACGATGGCCTCGGTCACCGGCGCCCCCGAGCACGTGCGCGAACTGCTCGACCAGCTGGACCTGCCCGAGGGGACCGAACTGCTCGGACCGGTCCCGGTGGCCTCGCCCCGGGAGGAGACCTCCGGCGACGCCGCCGCGACCGAACGCGCCCTGCTCCGGGTGCCCCGGGGCGGTGTCGGCGCGCTGGCCAGAGCCCTGAAGGTGGCCGCCTCCGCCCGCAGCGCGCGCCGCGACGAGCACCTGGCCCAGGTCAGGGTGGACCCGCTGCACGTGGTCTGACCTCCCGCCGAGGACGGCGCCGGGCGTGGCCCCGGCCCCTCAGCCCCTCCCGTACCCGGCCCGGTACAGGTCACGGAGCAGGGCGATCTCCGCCCCGTGGTGGACGATCTCCCGGTTCAGGTGCAGGACCAGCGCCACCATCGGGAACTCCGCCCACTGGGGCGCCTCGGCCGCGCCGACGGGCGCGGACATCGCCTCGTCGTCGAGTTCCCGGACGTGCGCGCACCAGGCGTGGTAGGCCGCGTGCAGCCGGGCGCGGGCGTCCTCGGCCCCGCTGGGCCAGTCGATCGTCTCCCGGGTGGCCGTCCGGCCGCCGAAGTGCCAGTCGACCCGCGTCTCCAGCACGTCCACGACGATGTGGCCGAGCCGCCAGGCGAGGGTGGTCACCGGCGGCGGGTCGGGTTCGGGGAGGGCGCCGTCGGGCGCGTACCGCCCGTCCGGCCTCCGCCGCACGGTCCAGCAACCGGGGACGGGTTCCCACAGGTACTCCGCGTCGGTGAGGCCGTCCAACCTCGGCCACAGGGAGTACTCCCAGTAGAACTGGAGCTGCGCCAGCGTCTCCCCGGTCCAGTTCACCGCCACGGGCCCGGCCTCCCCGTGCGTGCCGCCGCCCGACCCAGTCCGCCCCGGATCCCGCTGCCCCGGGCGGACACGTCCTCGTCCGGGTAGGGCCACCAGGTGATGTCCGCGACGCCCGGTTCCACGGGCCGGAACGGGGCGAACGCGTCCCGCACGGCCGCGTGGGGGGCGGTGGAGGCGAGGCAGAGGAACCCGCCGCCGCGCATCAGGGAGTGCAGGTCGCCGATCCACGTGGGTGGCGTGTCGGGGGCGAGGGGACGGGTCAGCAGGACGGCGAACGGCTGGTCGAGGTCGACCAGACCGGAGGCGCGCAGCCGGTACAGGAGCGTGGCGGGGTCGGCGCCGTCGCCGGAGAGGACCGCGGTGTCGGAGGCGGGGAGCACCCCCGCCGTGCCGTGCGGCGCGACGTGCACGACGGCGGCGTCGGGCCTGCGCTCCCGGACGCGTGCGCCGGTGCCGGGCACCGCGCACCCCCAGTCGACGAACTGGTCCACACCGGCGTCGGCGCACAGGTAGTCGACGACGCGGCCCAGGAAGCGCTCGTGCAGGCGGAGCTGTTCGGCGTGGCGGGGGTCGGGGAGCCGGGCGTCCGCCCGACGGCCGAGGCCGACGACGCGGGACCGCCGTCCGGGGACCGGCACGGGGTCCGGCCGCTGGGACGCGGCCGTGAGCGGGCCTGCCTTCGATCCTCGGACGTCCGTCACGATCACGCTCCCCCAGCCGGTCCGCTCGTGGGAGGCACGGCGCGCGGATCCGATCGGGATCGTACGTATCGCGCCCTACCGTCAGGGCCCGATGCTACCCCCGGGAACGTGATCCGTCGCACAGGGTCGGGTGATTCGTGCCCCGGTTCTCCGTCTGGGCGGTATCACGGCGGAATCCGTGGCGGGAGGCCCGTGTGCCGTGCCGTCTCAGAGCACGTTGCGCGGGTCCGGGACCGGCGCCAGCCGTCCGTCGCAGTCGGCGTACTCCCACCGGGGGCCGTGCTCGACCAGCGCGGCGACCGCCCCGACGAGCCGGTCGACGTGCTCGGTCGTGGTGCCCACGCCCAGGCTCGCCCGCACCGCCTGCGCGTGCCCCTCGGGCAGCAGGTGGCGGGTCAGGGGGTGCGCGCAGAACAGCCCGTCGCGCACGCCGATCCCGTACTCCGCGGACAGGGCGGCGGCCAACAGCTCGGCGGGCAGGCCGTCCACGGTGAAGGACACGATGCCCACGCGGGTGTGGTCGCTCCCCCACAGGGACAGCTCGCGAACCCCGTCGATCCCGGCCAGTCCCGCGCGCAGCCGCTCCAGCAGGGCGGACTCGCGGATGTGCAGCAGTTCCTGGGTGGCGGGGGTGAAGGTGTCGCAGGCCGCGGCCAGGGCGACGGCGCCCAGGACGTTGGGGCTGCCCGCCTCGTGCCGCGCGGGCAGGTCGTTCCACTGGACGTCGTGTTCGGTGACCAGGCGGGTGGCCCCGCCGCCGGACAGGTAGGGGGTGGCCGCGCGCAGCCAGTCGGAACGCCCGGCCAGCACACCGGAGCCGAAGGGGGCGTAGAGCTTGTGTCCGGACAGGGCGACGTAGTCCGCGCCGGTGGCCGCGAGGCTGAACGGCAGGTGCGGCACGTACTGGGCGGCGTCGACCACCACGCGCGCTCCCTCGGCGTGGGCCACGCGGACCAGGTCCTCGACCGGCCAGATCTCGCCGGTGACGTTGGAGGCGGCGGTGACGCACAGCAGGGTCGGACCGGCGGGGGCCTCGCTCAGGGCCCGCCGCGCGGCGGCGACGGCGGCCTCGGGGGACTCCGGCAGGGGGAGGCGCACCACCCGGCCCGCGCGGGAGGCGGGGTGCTCCCAGGGCAGCAGGCTCGCGTGGTGCTCGGACTCGAAGACGACCACGGTGCAGCCCTCGGGGACGGCGCGCGCCAGGAGGTTGAGGGCGTCGGTGGTGCCGCGCACGAACACCACGGCGTCGGCGGGCTCGGTGCGCGCGCCCAGGAAGCGGGCGACACTGCGGCGGGCGCGCTCGTAGGCGTCGGTGCTCACCTGGGAGTGGTGGCCCGCGCCGCGGTGCACGCTGGCGTAGTGGGGCAGGGCGTCCGACAGGGCCTCGGCGACCGAGGTCAGACACGGGGCGCTGGCCGCGTAGTCGAAGTTCGCGTAGTCGACGCGCCCGCCGGTGACGAGGGGGACGCCGGCGTCGGCGGTGACGATCGAGCACTCGGCGGGTTCGGGCGAGCGCAGGGAGTGGATGTGATGGACCGTGGTCAAGATGCACCTCATTCGTGGGTCGGGGGACCCACGTGGTGCCTCACGGCATCAGCTCCGGGGTCCGCGCTTGTCAGACACGGTCGTGTCGGGACCTGGTCCTCACCCGGGGCACCCCACCGCGGAAGGAGGGTTGCCGGCCAGCAAGCCGGGGCTTGACGCTGGCACTCGTGACCTGGCCAGAAAGGTAGCACAGCCCCGGCGGGGCGTACACCGGCCCCCTGGTGTGCGCCCGCCCACACCCCGCTTGACACCCGCCGCCGGGCCTGGGACATACTGGAGCCGCCTGCCCTCACGCCGCGGGTGTCCGGCTTTCCCGGCCGCCCTCCAGGCGCGAGACTCCAGAGCATCGGAGTTTTCGCATGCCCGCGAGCGAGAGGTGTGTTGCTTTGCACGGCGACGACCGTATCCAGCAGCTTTTCCGCAACCCCAGGGTTGTCCTGATCTCCGGCTACGCCCGTCTTCCCGACACGGTGGCGAGCCATTCCCAGTACCAGCGGCTGGGCGTCGTGCTCGCCGTGGACACCGCCGACGACCGGATCGTCGCCGCGGACACCACGCTCCTCACCGACCTGGCCAAGGAGTTCTTCCGTGCCCTCGTCGAGGGCGCCTCGGTGACCGAGGACATCGCCGAAATCGTCCAGCGGGTGCAGACGCGGTACGCGGGCCAGTCCGGCGCCGCCCTCACCACCGCGCTCCGCCGCTGTCTGGAGACCTACCACCAGCTGCGGGACGGCGACCAGCTGCCCGGTCACGCCGACGCCGAGGAGTGAGCGCCCCCGTGTCCGACACCCACGCCGAACCCGCCGCGCCCCCGCCCCTGGCCGGGGTGCGCGTGGCCGACCTGTCCCGGGTCCTGGCCGGGCCCTACGCCACGATGCTCCTCGCCGACATGGGCGCGGAGGTGGTCAAGGTCGAGCAGCCCGGACGCGGGGACGACACCCGCGCCTGGGGTCCGCCCTGGGCGGGGGCCGCCCAGGACGCCCCGGGCGAGGCCGCCTACTTCCTGTCGGTCAACCGCAACAAGCGCAGCCTCGCGGTGGACCTGAAGGACCCCGAGGGCCTGGCCGCCGTCCAGGACCTGTGCGCCTCCTCCGACGTGGTGATCCAGAACTTCCGCCCCGGGGTCATCGACCGCCTGGGCCTGGGATACGCCGACGTCAGCGCCCGCAACCCGGCGGTCGTGTACTGCTCGGTCAGCGGGTTCGGGCCCGAGCACGAGCCCGCCACGCGCCCCGGTTTCGACATCGTCGTGCAGGCCGAGAGCGGGCTGATGGCCGCCACCGGCCCGGCGGAGGGCCCGGCGAGCAAGGTGGGCGTGGCGCTCACCGACGTGCTCACCGGCCTCAACGCCGCCGTGGGCGTCCTGGGCGCCCTGATGCGCGCGCGGACCACGGGCCGGGGCGAGCACGTCAGCGCCTCGCTCATCAACTCGACCCTGTCCGGCCTGGTCAACCTCACCCAACAGGCGCTGGTCACCGGGGCCGAGCCCGCGCGGATGGGCAACGCGCACACGACGATCGTCCCCTACCAGGTCTTCCCGACGGCCGACGCCGACATCGTGGTCGCGGCGGGCAACGACGCCCTGTACCAGCGCCTGTGCGCCGCCCTGGACCGGCCCGACCTGGGCGGTGACCCGCGCTACGCCACCAACCCCGGGCGCGTGGAGCACCGCGGGGAACTGGTGGCGGAACTGTCGCGCACCCTGCGCTCCCGGCCCGCCGACCACTGGATGGACGTGCTCGTGGCGGCCGGGGTCCCGGCCGGTCGGGTGCGCGGGGTGCTGGACGCGCTGCGCACCGCCGACGCCCACGGCGACGACGTCCTGCGCACCGTGGAACACCCCACCGTCGGACCGCTCGAACTGGTCCGCGCGGGGTTCCGGATGGAGGGCACGCCCACCCCCCTGGCCGCCCCTCCCCTGCTCGGCCAGCACTCCCGCGACCTGCTCACCGAGCTGGGCCTGGACGGGGGCCGCATCGACGCGATGATCAAGCGCGGCGCCGTCCAACAGCCCGACCTGCCCTGACCCGGGCGACGCGACCGCCCCGACCGACACACCGAACCACGAAGGGAACACCCATGAGCGACACCCGGCGCAAGCCCGCCGCCCCGGACCCCCGCGACTTCCTCGCGGTGGACGCCACGCTCTCCGACACCGAACGCGACGTCCGCGACGCGGTCCGCGCGTTCGGCTCCCGCGAGCTCCTGCCCCATGTCGCCGACTGGTTCGAGGCGGGCACCCTGCCCGACCCCCGGGGCCTGGCCAAGGCCTTCGGCGACCTCGGCGTGCTCGGCATGCACCTGGAGGGCTACGGCTGCGGGGGCTCCAGCGCCGTCGCCTACGGCCTGGCCTGCCGGGAGCTGGAGGCGGTCGACTCCGGGCTGCGCAGCTTCGTGTCCGTCCAGGGCTCCCTCGCGATGACGGCGATCCACGCGTTCGGCTCCGAGGAGCAGAAGAACGCGTGGCTGCCGCGGATGGCGGCGGGCGACGCGATCGGCTGCTTCGGCCTGACCGAGCCCGACTCCGGCTCCGACCCGGGCTCGATGCGCACCCGCGCGCGACGCGACGGGTCGGACTGGGTCCTGAACGGCACCAAGATGTGGATCACCAACGGCTCGGTCGCCGACGTGGCCGTGGTCTGGGCCGCCACCGACGACGGCATCCGCGGGTTCCTCGTGCCCACCGACACGCCCGGTTTCACCGCCAACGTCATCCACAGGAAGCTGTCCCTGCGCGCCTCGATCACCTCCGAGCTGGTGCTGGAGGACGTGCGGCTGCCCGCGGACGCCCTGCTGCCCGGGTCCGGGGGTCTGGGGTCGCCGTTGTCGTGCCTGAACGAGGCCCGTTACGGGATCGTGTGGGGCGCGGCCGGGGCCGCCCGCGCCTGCTACGAGGCGGCGCTGGAGTACGCGACCACCCGCGAGCAGTTCGGCCGCCCCATCGGCGGTTTCCAGCTCACCCAGCGCAAGCTCGCCGACATGGTCGTGGACGTCAACCACGCCAACCTGACGGCGCTGCGGATCGGCCGCCTCAAGGACGAGGGGAACTGCCACCACAACCACGTGAGCTTCGGCAAGTTCTCGTGCGTGGCGGCGGCCCAGCGGGTGGCCGGCGCCGCGCGCTCCATCCACGGGGCCAACGGCATCACGCTGGAGTACCCGGTGATGCGGCACATGGTGAACCTGGAGACGGTGGCGACCTACGAGGGCACCGAGGAGATCCACGCGCTGAGCATCGGACAGGCCGTGACGGGTGTCTCGGCGTTCCGGTGACGCGCGAAGCGGTGCCTCGGGTGCCGGCGGTCCCTCGGAACCACCAGAATAGGGAGCATCCGACCGAGGGAGTTGCGCAAGATGGTGAACGAGCCGACGAAGCGGTTCGAGATGACGCGGGTGCGGCGGACCGCCAACGCCTTCGTCAGTGGCTTCGTCAAGTACGGGGTGTGCCCGCCCGACCTGCACCTGCTGACGACGCGCGGGCGCACGTCCGGATTCCTGCGGACCACCCCGGTCAGTGTGCTGGACAGTGACCGGGGCCGGTACCTGGTCGCGCCCTACGGGGCGGTGGACTGGGTGCGCAACCTGCGCAAGGACGGGTTCGCGACCCTGCGGCAGGGCGGGTGGATCGAGCTGGCCATCGTGCGCGAGCTCGACGCCGAGGAGGCGGCCCCGGTGCTCCGCGAGTACCTGGACCACCCGCGCGCGTTCGTCGTGGGCCCGTACTTCGAGGCCCCGCCGGAGGCGCCGGACGAGGACTTCGCGGCCGAGGCCCACCGCCACCCGGTGTTCGAGATCGTGCGGTCGACGACGATCCGCATCTGAGGACCCGGCCCCTCAGTTGCGGACCCGGTAGACGTCGTAGACCCCGTCCACACCGCGTACCGCGCGCAGGACGCTGCCGAGGTGGGCGGGGTCGGCCATCTCGAAGGTGAACCGGCTCTGCGCCACCCGGTCGCGGCTGGTCTGGACGGTCGCGGACAGGATGTTGACGTGCTGGTCGGACAGCACGCGGGTGATGTCCGACAGCAGCCGTGACCGGTCCAGCGCCTCCACCTGGAGCGCCACCAGGAACATCGAGTCCTCGGTGGGCGACCACTCCACCCGCACCATGCGGTCGGTGTCCAGGGTCGAGGCGTTCACGCAGTCCCCCCGGTGCACCGAGACCCCGTTGCCGCGGGTCACGAAGCCGACGATCTCGTCGCCCGGCACCGGTGTACAGCACTTGGACAGGCGGGCCCACACGTCGGCGTCGCCCTCGACGACCACGCCCGGGTTGCCGGGGTGGCGGCGGCGGGTGACGGCCTTCGTGGGCAGGGCCGACTCGGCGATGTCCTCGGTGTGGTTCTCCAGACCGCCCAGGGAGTCGACGAGTTTGCTGACCACGCTCTGCGCGCTGACCTGGTGCTCGCCGACGGCGGCGTAGAGCGCGTCGACGTCCGCGTAGCGCAGGTCCCGGGCCAGGGCGATGATCGCCTCACCGCTGAACAGGCGCTTGACCGGCAGCTCCTGCTTGCGCATGATCTTGGCGATCTCGTCCTTGCCCCGCTCGATCGCGGCCTCGCGGCGCTCCTTGGTGAACCAGTGCCGGATCTTGTTGCGGGCGCGGGCGCTCTTGACGAAGTTGAGCCAGTCGCGGCTGGGTCCGGCGTCGGGGTCCTTCGAGGTGAGGATCTCGACCGCCTCGCCGTTGTGCAGCGCGCTCTCCAGCGGCACCAGGCGGCCGTTGATCCGGGCGCCCACCGTGCGGTGGCCGACCTCGGTGTGCACCGCGTAGGCGAAGTCGACGGCGGTGGCGCCCTGCGGCAGGGAGATGACGTCGCCCTGCGGGGTGAAGACGAACACCTCCTGTACCGACAGGTCGAAGCGCAGCGACTCCAGGAACTCGCCGGGGTCCTTGGTCTCCTGCTGCCAGTCGATGAGCTGGCGCAGCCACTGCATGTCGGAGGCGCCCTTCTTGGAGTCGCCGCCGGAGACGCGGTCCTCCTTGTACTTCCAGTGCGCGGCGATGCCGTACTCGGCGCGGCGGTGCATCGCGCGGGTGCGGATCTGGAGTTCGACCGGGTTGCCCGAGGGACCGATGACCGTGGTGTGCAGCGACTGGTACATGTTGAACTTGGGCATCGCGATGTAGTCCTTGAACCGGCCGGGCACCGGGTTCCACCGCGCGTGGATGGTTCCCAGGGCCGCGTAGCAGTCGCGGACGCTGTCCACCAGGACCCGCACGGCGATGAGGTCGTAGATCTCGTCGAAGCCGCAGTTGCGGGCGATCATCTTCTGGTAGATCGAGTAGTAGTGCTTGGGCCGGCCGCGCACGGTCGCCTTGAGCTTGGCCTCGCGCAGGTCGCCGGAGACCGCCTCGATGACCTCCTGGAGGTAGACGTCGCGGCGGGGGGCGCGCTCGGAGACCAGGCGGGCGATCTCGTCGAAGCGCTTGGGGTAGAGGGTGGCGAAGGCCAGGTCCTCCAGCTCCCACTTGATGGTGTTCATGCCGAGACGATGCGCGAGCGGGGCGAAGATCTCCAGCGTCTCGCGGGCCTTCTTCTCCCGTTTGGCCCGGGACGGCAGGTACCGCAGGGTGCGCATGTTGTGCAGGCGGTCGCACAGTTTGATGACCAGGACGCGGATGTCGCGGGCCATGGCCACGACCATCTTGCGGACCGTCTCGGCCTGGGTGGCCTCGCCGTACTTGACCTTGTCCAGCTTGGTGACGCCGTCGACCAGTTCGGCGATCTCGTCGCCGAAGTCGGCGCGCAGCTCGTCGAGGGAGTACGCGGTGTCCTCGACGGTGTCGTGCAGCAGGGCGGCGGCCAGGGTGGCCTCCTGCATGCCCAGCTCGGCGAGGATGGTCGCCACCGCCAGCGGGTGGGTGATGTAGGGGTCGCCGCTCTTGCGCTTCTGGTCGCGGTGGTGGTGGGCGGCGACCTCGTAGGCGCGCTCGATGAGCCGGACGTCCACCTTGGGGTGGGTGGCACGCACGGTCTTGATCAGTGGTTCGAGCACCGGGTTCATCGTCACTCCCCGCTGGGCGCCGAGTCGGGCGAGCCTTCTGCGGACTCGCACGGTGGAGGGCGTGGTGGAGCCGGGCGGCCCCTGGTGGCCGCCCGAGCCGGCCTCGGAGACGTCGGAGGGCGCCGCTTCGGTCGCGGCGCCCTCCGGGCGGTCCCCCTGTGGTCTGCTGGCGGCCGTCACGTCGCCGCCGTGCGCGTGCCCTCCCGGCATGCCGGGGCGCCGGTCCCCGGTGGCCTCCGGCCGCTCGTCACGAGCCGGTACCGCCCCGGTCGAAACCACTTCGCTTGGCATGCCTACCTCCCGCGGATCCACCCGGTCGCGTGGACGCCGTCGCCGGCGCCCGCCCGGTGCACGTGCGTGTTGTCAGGGCCAGTCGCTGAACGTGGCCGCCGCGGTACCTCTCCCACCAGTCTAGTGTCCGCGCTCCCACCTGCGCGGGGACGCGGTCGTCGGGTACGCTCCGGGCCGCGCCCGGCGGTGCGTGGGTCGGGCGCGGTGAGGGGTGCGTCCCAGCTTCAACGTGGGGGGACTCGTCGCGCATTCCCGTGCGGGCGGGTGCGCGGCGGGGGTCCCCGGTCAGACCGACAGGAGGGTGTGCAGCTCCACGTCCGGCAGCTTCCCGCGTCCCTGGAGCGCGGAGAGCTCCATCAGGACGGAGAATCCCACGACCGTACCACCCGCCCTGCGGACCAACTCCACCGCGGCCCTGCCCGTGCCGCCGGTGGCGAGCACGTCGTCGACGATGAGCACGCGGCTGCCCGCCCGAATCGCGTCGGCGTGGATCTCCACGGTCGCGGTGCCGTACTCCAGATCATAGGCCTGACCGATGGTCGCCGAGGGCAGTTTCCCGGCTTTGCGCGCGGGGACGAAGCCCGCGCCCAGCGCGAGCGCGACCGGGGCGCCGAAGATGAAGCCGCGCGCCTCCAGCCCGAGCACGTGGTCCACCCCGTCGGTCTGGAAGGGTGCGGCCAGCCCCCGGACGGTGGCCCCGAAGGCCTCCCGGTCGTTGAGCAGCGGCGTGATGTCCTTGAACATCACCCCGGGCTGGGGGAAGTCGGGCACGTCGCGGACGTGGGACCGGATCAGACCGTCGAGGGGGCCGGTCTCGGCGGTCGCGGGGTCGTGGGACATGGGTGGCGGGACCTTACTCGTGGTGGACCGAACACGCCGGTACCGGCCCCGGGCGGGGCCGGTACCGGTGAGAGTGTGACCGGTCGGAGATCAGCTGTTCGGCTTGTCGTCGTCGCCGAAGTCGGGACGGTCCTCCACCGGGGTGTCGTCCGCGGCCGGGGTGATGACCTCGCCCACACCCGCCTTGAGCATGCGGATGCGGGTGCCGGGGGCGATCTCCAGCAGGACGTCCTGCTCGTGGACCTCCACGACGGTGGCGAAGATGCCCGCCTTGGTCATGACCTCGACGCCGGGGACGAGCGCGCTCATCATCTGCGACTCCTGCTGGCGACGCTTCTGGTTCGGCCGCCAGAACAGCAGCCAGAACACCAGGAGGATCAGCGCGAACGGCAGAATCATGTTCAGGAGACCCCCGGTGGGCTCTCCTTCGGCGGCGAGAGTGTAAATGCCCTGCACTGGGGCGTCCTTCCGTACGTTTCTTCGTGTGGCCGACCGTTGTCGGCTCAAGAACCGCGACGACCACCTTCACCGTGCCGACCCGGACGTCGTGTCGCGGTCCGCACCCGTGAGACACAACGCTCCCGGCGGCCCGCGCGTTCCTTCCGTGTCGAAAGACACGTGGGAGCCGTGCTCGCGGCCCCCGCATGGCTGGATGCTCTCCAGCTTACGTGGCGGCGGTCACCGCAGCCCCACGGTCGGAACTCGGACGGGCAACGGTGGCGGTCACGGTGCGGCGGCGCCGAACGCGGCGTCGGGCGGCGGGGTCAGCCCCATGTGCGCCCAGGCCTGCGGGGTGGCGACCCGGCCGCGCGGCGTGCGGGCCAGGAAGCCGGAGCGGACCAGGAAGGGCTCGGCGACCACCTCCACGGTCTCGGCCTCCTCCCCCACGGAGACGGCGAGGGTCGACAGGCCCACGGGCCCGCCGCGGAACCGGCGCAGCAGGACGTCGAGGATGGCGCGGTCGAGGCGGTCCATGCCGAGCGCGTCGACCTCGTACAGGTCCAGGGCGGCGCGGGCGGTCGCCAGGGAGAGCCTGCCGTCGCCCCGGACCTCGGCGTAGTCGCGGACACGGCGCAGGAGCCGGTTGGCGATGCGGGGGGTGCCGCGCGAGCGCCCGGCGATCTCCCGTGCGGCGTCCTCGTCCAGGGGCGCCCCGAGCAGGCCAGCCGAGCGGTGCAGGATGAGTTCGAGCTCCTCGGGGGTGTAGAAGTCCATGTGCGCGGTGAACCCGAAGCGGTCGCGCAGCGGCGCCGGGAGCATGCCCGCCCGGGTCGTCGCCCCGACCAGGGTGAACGGCGCGATGTCGATGGGGATCGCGGTGGCTCCGGGCCCCTTGCCCACGACCACGTCGACCCGGAAGTCCTCCATGGCGACGTAGAGCATCTCCTCGGCGGGGCGGGCCATGCGGTGGATCTCGTCGAGGAAGAGGACCTCGCCCTCCTGGAGGGTGGACAGGACGGCGGCCAGGTCGCCGGAGCGCTCGATGGCCGGTCCGGAGGTGATGCGCAGCGGAGCGCCCATCTCCGCGGCGATGATCATGGCGAGCGTGGTCTTGCCGAGGCCGGGACCGCCGGACATGAGGATGTGGTCGGGGGCCCGGTTGCGCCGCTGGGCGCTGTGCAGCACCAGGGAGAGCTGTTCGCGCACCCGTTCCTGACCGACGAACTCGTCCAGCCCGCGCGGGCGCAGGGCGCCCTCCAGCTGGCGTTCGTCCCCGTGGGCGTCGGGCGACACGGCGTCGCGTTCGTGCATGGGGTGGGCTCCTAGGCGCGGCTGAGCTTGCGCAGGGCGCTGCGCAGCAGGACGGAGACGTCGGAGGTGGCCTCGGCCTCGGCGGCGACGGCGGAGGCGGCGGACTCGGCGTCCTTGGCGGACCAGCCGAGGTTGACCAGGCCGGACACGACCTGGCCGCGCCAGGCGCCGTTCGGTTCGGCGGCGCCCGGTGCGGCGGGCGGCGCACCGTCGCCGAAGTCGGGGGCGTCGAGTTTGCCGCGCAGTTCGAGGACGATGCGCTGGGCGCCCTTCTTGCCGATGCCGGGCACGCGAGTGAGCGCGGCGGTGTCCTCGGTGGCCACGGCGTGGCGCAGGCTCGACGGGCTGTGGACGGCGAGCATGGCCAGGGCCAGCCGCGGGCCGACGCCGGACGCGGTCTGGACCTGCTCGAACAGGTGGCGCTCGTCGTCGTCGGCGAACCCGAAGAGCGTCAGCGAGTCCTCGCGGACCACCAGGCTGGTGGTGACCGTCCCGGTCTCGCCGACGTGGAGGCGGGCGAGGGCGGCGGGGGTGCACCGCACGGTCATGCCGACCCCGCCGACGTCGATCACGGCGGTGTCCGCGCCGCGTGCGGCCACCCGGCCGGTGAGGAACGCGATCATCTCGTGCGGGCGCGGGGGCGCCCTTCTCCTTCCTGGGGGCGGCGGTCACCGGCCGCGCGCGCGGCGCGCCAGTTCCACCTTGCGGGCGAAGTCCTGTGTGGCCTGGGCGACACGGGCGTTGGCGCCGCCCCGCCAGATGTGGCAGATGGCCAGCGCGACCGCGTCGGCCGCGTCGGCGGGCTTGGGGGGACCGTCGAGTCCGAGGATACGCGCCACCATGGTGCCGACCTGCGCCTTGTCGGCGCGTCCGCTGCCGGTGATGGCGGCCTTGGCCTCGCTGGGGGTGTGCAGGACCACGGGCAGGCCGCGGCGGGCGGCGCACAGCAGGGCGATGCCGCTGGCCTGTGCGGTGCCCATGACGGTGCTGAGGTTGTGCTGGGCGAAGACGCGCTCGACGGCGACGGCGTCGGGCTGGTGCCGGTCGAGCCAGTCGTCGATGCCGCGTTCGATGGCGACGAGGCGCTGGGGCAGGTCGGTGTCGGCGCTGGTGCGGACGACGTCGGCGCCCCGGAAGGTGAGCGGTCGGCCGACCGCGCCCTCGACGGCTCCGACGCCGCACCGGGTCAGCCCCGGGTCGATCCCCACCACGCGCACGCGCCCCACCCTTCTCGAACGTCCGTTCGCACCATGCTAGCGGCGCGGTCCGTCACCCCGTACCCGACCGGACGGGCGTGTCGGCGCCGTGCCCCCATCGTCGCAGGCATTCCGGCCAAACACGTGGCGCACCAGAAAAGGGGTGGACGGCGGCGGAGCCCCCTGCTAGCTTCATCTCAGATTGAGAAAAACTCACCCTGAGAACAACAGGAGGGTCCATGGAGACCGGCGACACCCGCCCGCATGACGACGGCGAACGCCGGTTCCTCGACGCCTACGACCCGCGCGACTACGCGCCGACCGCGGTCACCGTGGACGTCGTGGCCCTCACCATTCGGGCGGGGACGCCCCGCGTCCTGCTGATGCGCCGGTCGGCGCCACCGCGGCGCGGCTGGTGGGCCCTGCCCGGCGGGTTCGTCCGGGCACAGGACGGACCGGACGGACCCGCCGACCCCGACCTGCCCGACGCCGCCCTGCGCGTGCTGTCGGAGAAGACCGCGCTGCCCTCCGAACTCCACCTGGAGCAGCTGCGGAGCTACGGGGCGCGCGACCGGGACCCGCGCATGCGCGTCGTCTCGGTGGCCTACATGCTCCTCGCCCCCGACCTGCCCGACCCCCACGTCGGGCGCGGCACGGACGCCGCCGCCTGGGTGCCCTGGAGCGAACTCGGGCACGGCGACGACGCCCGATCCGACCGCCCGCTGGCCTTCGACCACGCGCGGATCATCGCCGACGCCGTCGAGCGCGCCCGCTCCAAGCTGGAGTACACCGCCCTGGCCACCGCGTTCCTCCCGCCGACCTTCACCATCACCGCGCTGCGCGAGGTGTACGAGGCGGTGTGGGGCACCCGCCTGCACGGCGCCAACTTCCACCGCAAGATCCTCGCCACCCCCGGCTTCGTCGAGGACACCGGCGACCTCGCCGACCGCGGCGGGTCCGGCGGCGGACGGCGGCCCCGGCTCTACCGGGCGGGCGGCGCGGCCGTGCTCCATCCGCCGCTCCTCCGCGGCGGCCAGTGACCGGCCGACCACCCCGAGCGCCCCGACCCCGCGCCGTCGACGGACCCCCACCCCCGGAAGGGCAGCAGATGAGCACGGAGCAGGACGCCACCGCCCCCTTCGACGAGGCTCTTCACCTCATCGCGCTCGCCGACGACCCCACCGCGCTGTTCGGCCCCCTCCCCGAGGGCGGCGGCGATCCGCCCCCGGCGGCGACCGCCGCGTACCGCCGCCTGGCCCGTCTCGTCCACCCCGACCGGGCGCCCGCCGGGCGCGCGGGCGAGGCCGCCACCGCCTTCACCCGGCTGACCACGTGCTGGTCGCGGTACCGGGACCTGGTCGAGGGGGGCCTGGGACTGGACGACCTCACCCTGGTCACCAGGGCGCGCACCTACCACGTGCGCCACGGTTCCGGCCCGCTGGCGCGGGGCGACATCGCCGACCTGTACGAGGTGCGCCACAAGGACGGGGTGTGGCGCGAGGCGGTGCTCAAACTGCCCCGGTCCCACCGCGACAACGACCTGGTCATGGCCGAGGCGGAGGCCCTGGGCAGGCTTCGGGAGAGGGGCCGCGAGCGGTACCGCGCCTTCTACCCCGACCTGGTCGAGCGGATCCGCCACCGCGACGCCGCCACCGGGGTCGAGCGGCGCGGCAACGTCCTGGGACGGCTCAGGGGGTTCCACAGCCTGGCCGACGTGCGGCGCGCGTACCCGGACGGGATCGACCCGCGCGACGCGGCCTGGATGTGGCGGCGCCTGCTGGTCGCGGTCGGCAACGCCGCCCGGGCGGGGGTCGTGCACGGCGCGGTCGTTCCCGAGCACGTGCTGATCCACCCGGAACGGCACGGGCTGGTCCTCATCGACTGGTGCTACTCGGTCACCGTCGGCGCCGCGCGCACGGCGCCGCACGTTCCGGCGATGGTCCCCCACCGCGAGGACCTGTACCCGCCCGAGGTGCTCGACCGCCGACCCGCCGTGCCCGCCACCGACGTCTTCATGGCGACCCGCTGTGTCGAGTACGTCACCGCGGGCCGCCTCCCCCGGCCGCTGCGCGCCTTCGCCCGCGGTTGCCGTCTGCCCGCCCCCGAGCGGCGGCCGGTCGACGGACTCGTCCTGCTGGGTGAGCTCGACGAGGCGCTGGAGCGGGTGTTCGGCCCGCGCCGATTCCGCCCCTTCCACCTGCCCGCCCGTCACCCGCCATCGCCCACGGGGCGCTGAGCGGGGGGTGGGCTACCGCCCTCCCGTCGCCCGCCACCACCGACCACCGACAACGAGACGAAGGAGTCCCCCATGGGAAGCAGCAACTGGTCCACCGACGCCTACCACGCCCGACAGGCCTACAACGCCTCCGTCGGCTCCAGCAGCTTCGGCTACACCGACGACGTGGCCTCCTCCACGCCCCGGAACGCCTGGAAGGTCCACGACTCGCTCGACCCCAAGGGGGTGACCGTCCGCGAGAGCCGCGACTCGGACGCCCACCCCCACTCGCTCGCCATCTCCGTGCTGTTCGACGTCACCGGTTCCATGGGCAGGGTGCCGCGGATCCTCCAGACCAAGCTGCCCGACCTGTTCGGCCTCCTGCTGCGCAAGGGCTACGTCGAGGACCCGCAGATCATGTTCGGCGCGATCGGCGACGCCACCTGCGACCGCGCCCCGCTCCAGATCGGGCAGTTCGAGTCCGGCAACGAACTGGAGGACGACCTGGGCAACATCCTGCTGGAGGGCGGAGGCGGCGGCCAGGCCACCGAGTCCTACGAGCTGGCGATGTACTTCATGGCCCGGCACACCGCGATGGACTGCCTGGACAAGCGCGGGCGGCGCGGCTACCTGTTCATCATCGGCGACGAGATGGCCTACGGGGCGGTCAAGGCCCGGGAGGTGCGCGAGGTCGTCGGTGACGACATCGGGGAGAACATCCCGTTCCCGGTGATCCTCGCGGAGCTGCGGCGCAAGTTCGAGGTCTTCTACCTCATGCCCACCGGCAGCCACCACTTCAACGACGACCAGGTGCGCGGCTTCTGGGACGGCCACCTCGGTCAGAACGTCATCTACCTGGACGACCTGGACGCGGTGTCGGAGACGATCGCGGTGACGGTCGGGCTGGGCGAGGAGGCGATCGACCTCCAGGAGGGCCTGGCCGACCTGGCCGAGGCCGGATCCGACGCCGGTGACGTGGTCGGCAGGGCGCTGCGCCCGCTGTCCGAGGCACGCGGGTCGGTCGTGGTGTCCCAGGCCCCGGACGGGCTCACCGACGGATCCGCCGGGGACGGGGTGGGCCGCCTGTGACCGGCACGCCACGGCGGTGGGCCGACGAGCACGCGATCGTCGTCGACCTGGGGTTCGGCGACGCGGGCAAGGGCGTGACCGTCGACCTGCTGTGCGTGCGGCGGCGCTTCGGCGCCGTCGTGCGCGCCAACGGGGGCGCCCAGGCCGCGCACAACGTGGTCGCGCCCGACGGTCGGCACCACACGTTCGCCCAGTTCGGCGCGGGGACCCTCGCGCCGGGCGGCCCGGTGCCGACGCACCTGTCCCGGTTCGTGGTGGTGGATCCGTTCGCGCTGGCCGCCGAGGCGGGGCACCTGGCGTCGCTGGGGGTGCGCGACCCGTTCGCGCTGGTGACCGTGGACCGCCGCGCGCTGATCAGCACACCGTGGCACCAGGCGGTCAACCGGGCGCGGGAGCGGGCGCGCGGCGCGGAGCGGCACGGGTCGTGCGGTATGGGGGTGGGCGAGACGATGGCCTACGCGCTCGCCCGTCCCGAGGACGCCCCGACCGCCGGGGACTGCGCGCATCCGGCCCGGCTGCGGCGCAAGCTGAACCGGCTGGCGGAGTACGCGGGTCGGGGTGAGGACTTCCCCGACGTCGAGGAGTGCCTGCTCACCTACCGGGCGTTCGCCGACCGGGTCCGGCTGGTGGACGAGCGGTACCTACCCGAACTGCTGGCCGCCTCCCCCGTGGTGTTCGAGGGGGCCCAGGGAGTGCTGTTGGACGAGTGGCACGGGTTCCACCCGCACACCACGTGGTCGACCACGACGACCGCCAACCCGCTCGCCCTGCTGGCCGAGGCAGGTCAGCAGGGGGCGGCGCGGCGGGTCGGGGTGGTGCGGACCTACACCACGCGGCACGGCGCGGGGCCGCTGGTGACCGAGGACCCCGGGCTCGGGGCCGTGCTCACCGAGCGGCACAACGGGACACACCCCTGGCAGGGCGCGTTCCGGGTGGGCCACCTCGACCTGGTCGCGCACCGGTACGCGCTGGAGGCCACCGGCGGCGTGGACACGCTCGTGGTGACCCACGCCGACGCGCCCGACCGGATGCGGGCCGCGACCGGGGCGGAGCCGCGCTGGTGCACGGGGTACGTGGACGCCGACGGCGCGCCCCTGCGGATCGCCCCCGGGGCGGTGCCCGACCTGGGCCGGCAGGAACGCCTCACCGCCGCGCTCCTGGCGGCCCGCCCGGTGCTGAGCGCCATGCCCGACGGGCCCGCCGCCGCGATCGGCGACGCGCTGGGGGTGCCGGTCGAGGCGGTGTTCTCCGGGCCGACGCGGGAGGACGCGAGAACGACGTGGGCGCGCGAGTCGCGGGCCGTAGCGGCACACGGCGGAGCACTAGGGTGAGCGTATGACTTCCCTCACTGATCAGCGCGTCCGTTCGTTCCTCCTCGAAGGCACCCGCACGGGAAAACTGGCCTACACCGCCTCGGACGGCCGTCCGCTGGTCGCGCCGGTCTGGTTCACCGTCGAGGGCGAGGAGATCGTCCTCAACACCGGGAAGACCTCGGCGAAGGGGCGGTCGATCCTGCGGGATCCCCGCGTGGCGCTCAGCGTGGACCTGGAACGGCCTCCGTACTCGTTCGTGCAGGTGCAGGGCGTGGCCGAGGTGTCGGAGGACCCGGACGAGCTGCTGCGGACGGCGACCGTCATCGCCGCGCGGTACATGGGCGAGGACCGGGCCGAGGAGTTCGGCCGCCGCAACGGCGTGCCCGGCGAGCTCGTGGTGCGGATCCGCCCAACGAAGGTCATCGCGGGCCTGGACGTGACCGAGTGAACCGTCAGGTCCAGAAAAGCCAGACGATCACCACGGGCTCCCGATCGTCGAGGGTCAGGTGACCGTACACTCACCGTTCACTCCAACGGTGTGGCACCGGGTCGGTGGTGGTCCGGTGACGAGCCCACATGGTCCCGCTATCCGCCCAGGGCACGCCGGTAACGGAAACCGCCGAAGTGTCCTTCACCACCACCGAGCCGGTCGAGCGGCGCACCCGGTCCCTGGAGTTCTTCCGTTACCTGCCCGGCCGCCACCCTCCCGGTGCACGGATCGCGATCGTGTGCGACAACTCCTCGTCACACCTGACCACGAAGAAGTACCAGCGGCTCGGTGCCCGGGCAGCGGCCAACAACGTCGAGATCGCCTGAACCCCTACGAATTCCTCACGTATCCAGGCCCGGCTCACCACCCTGCGCCACGTCGCCCTCGACGGCACCGACCAAGCCGGCCGCAATGAGCAGGACAGCATGATCCGCCGCTACATCATCTGCCGCCACCTTCACACCGACGACCGGCGTCTACGCGCCGACGTCGACAGGGCGAACACCGCCTCATGCGGCACTAGGGTGAAACCAGATGAGTTGTGGCGGATTTCCCTGTCCGACAGCATCACTGCGGTGTGGATGAGTGCTTCCGCGAAGTACGAGCCCTCTGACCGTTGGTTGGAAAGGACCCTGGCGTCCGCAGACCACGGCAGCGATTCGTCCAGCGTGCCGAAAGGAACCAGGTCAAGGATGTCGCCAGGGAACCGCTGGACGCGACATGTCCCCCTGATATCGGAGGAAGCCTTGATCGTCAGCAGGATCATCGATGAGAAAACCCGCGAGGGAGTCAGGATGAAGGCCTTCATCCTGGGATTCCCCACGTTCTTGGGTGAAGGACGGGGCCTCGTCCAGATCTTCACGGGCAGCAGTCTGGTGCGTGACGTGTACGTCCTCACCGAGATCAAGTCGAACCCGATGGAAACGGGCCTGGTCACTCGTGTGCCGGAGTTGGCCGAGATCCTCCTGGAGGATCTCGGTCTTTCCGGCCCGGAGCCCCTGATCGCCGGTGAGTGGTACGCCCACTACGGCCCCTTCTCCTACTTCGACGACATCGGCCCCGCCAGCTTCACCACCATCCCCCTCGGCTGGGAGGGGGGCCGGTTCACCGACCCGATCTCGGATCGCAAGGTAGTCCCCGACGCCGAGGCCGATGCGTTGCGCGAGCGGCTGTCCTTGCCGCCGGTCGAAGAAGTCCTGGAAGCCCTGGGTGAGAGGGCCTGATCCGCAGTGGAACAACAAAGGACCGACCGGATCTCGGGGCGTGACCTGTTGCGCCAGGTCAAACAGGGTTTGTCCCATTACCAGCAGCCGGTTCGCCGAACCGGACGGTCGATCTCCGTCATCCGGTTCGAGCCTGTCCAGGGACTCGATGAGCAGACCCGGGTGAAGCTGGAGGCTTCACGTGTGTCCGCGAACCAGAAGTTGAAGAACTTCTCCTCCATGGGCTTCGAGGCCAAGGATGTCCACCTGCCTCACAACGTCGACCCCGAGCGCTTTCACGAGGAGCTCCTGAAAGCGAACGAGGATCCGAACTCCCTCGGGATCATCGTGCAGTTCCCGCCTCCTCGGACCCTTCTCCCGTACGTGCAGGAGATCGACCCTCACAAGGACATTGACGGGCTATTGGGAGCACGATCGCAGCAGCGGGCGTGCGCGACGGCCGACGGGATCACCCGGGTCGCCCTCCCGTACGCGCGCGACGGTGCGGAGGTGTCCGTGATCGGATCGAATGGCTTCGTGGGCAGCGGTGTGGTCCGTCTGTTGAACGACCAGGGAATCGAGCCGGTCTGCCTGGACTACGGGGACGACCTCTCGCGAGCGCGGCAGTCGGACGTGATCATCAGCGTCACGGGCTCTCCGGGCATCATCGGAGGCGATATCATCGCTGGCCACCACCGGGCGGTCATCGACTCCGGCTTCGTTCCGAGGGAGGACGGTACCGTGCAGGGCGACGTGCGGCACGACGCCTACAACATTCCCCAGCGCATCACCCCCGTACCGGGCGGTATCGGTCCTGTCGAGATGGCCGTGCTGATCGAACGCGGCGTCCAGGCGGAGGTGGACCCCCAACTGAAAAGCTGGAGCTACGACGGGAACGCGGTGACCGTCGGGCAGCGGGTCGGACCCGGTTCGGGAGAGCAGTCCAGGGAGCGCATCACAGTGGGTTCCAGGCTTGGCGGCGAGCTCAAGGAGCCGTCCGAGAGCCGGAACACCCAGGGAAAGTCGCCGTCCGGCATGTCCCGGGCCGCCCGTATCGCTCAACGTGGACAGCTCCCGTCCGGCATGTCCCGGGCCGCCCGTATCGCTCAACGTGGACAGCTCCCGTCCGGCAGGGGATCGCAGAACACTGGAAGTACACCGGGACCGAGCAGTGACTCACCAAGGGGTGACGGCGGTATGGAACGCTGAGCAACCCTTGGGTGGCTACCCGGCGGATCAGGTGGGCGGCCACTGCGTGACGGTTCCGACGCGGCTTTGAACACGTCCGGCCCATGTCGGCGCATGTGAACATGGGGATCTACCGGGGGGGCTCCCTGCCCCTGACCCTCCCGGGAGTTCGCGGTAGAAACCGTCCTGGGGTCTTGGAATGCTCGGGTCGCGGTGGACGTGGAGGCCTGAAGGGTGATGGGCGTGGACGATGATGGGTGGGTCGGCGCTGGAGAGATCGCGGCAACGGTGCGGAGCGGCAAGGTCAGTGCCGTGACGGTGGTCGAGGCGGCCCTGGAGGCCGTCGAACGGGCCGACGCCGGGATCAAGGCGTTTCGTGAGGTGTGGTCGGACACCGCCAGGGAGCGCGCGTCAGGCGTTGACGAGGCAGTGGCCAAGGGGAAGCACCTTCCCCTCGCCGGGGTCCCGTTGGCCGTGAAGGCGTCTGAGGGGATCGAGTCGCTCCAGGCCCGGAAGTTGCTCGAAGCCGGGGCGGTACCCATCGGCCCGACCTCGGTTCCCGGCCCCGGGACGGAATGGAAGACCTGGGGTACGACGGACCGGGGAAGGACTGTCAACCCCTGGCGGGCGGACGCCACCCCCGGTGGTTCGTCTGCGGGCTCGGCGGCCGCCGTCGCGGCGGGGATGGTGCCGTTGGCGACAGCGAGTGACGGGGCCGGATCCACCCGGATACCGGCGGCCTGGTGCGGTGTCGTCGGTTACAAACCCACCACCGGTCTGCTGCCCGCCCGGGATAGAGCCGGGCTCGGGACCGGCGGGCCCGTGGCCCGGTCCATCGCCGACGTGGAGCTCTACCGGTCGGTCGTGCTGGGATCGGAGCCCGTACCACCTCTGTCCCGGACACTACGTGTGGCTTGTTCTCTGACGCTGGGCTTCAATCAGGTGGACCCGGAGGTCGCCCGGGTCGTGGACCGCGTCGTGCGGATGTGGTCGGAAGGTGGCCGAGTGTCGCTGCAAGAGGTGGACCTGATACTGATCGATCCCGCCGCGAGTTGGCTCGCCAAGCGGAGGAAAACGCCGGACACCAAGGTTCGGGACGACGACGCGGCCAATCGCGCCGCGCTCGACGACCTGTTCGGTTCCGTGGACTTGTTGGTCACCCCGACCACCCCGAACCTGCCACACGGGCACGGAGGTCCCGGGAAGGTGATGAGCGTCGGGTTCACCTGGTTGTTCAACATCACCGGGCACCCGGCGATCAGCCTGCCCGGTGGACTGTCCGCCGGTGGACTGCCTGTCGGTGTGCAACTGGTCGCCGGTCACCACCGTGACGATGTACTGATGGCCGCTGCGGCCGACTACGAGCGCAATGTCCCCTGGCCCTTCCTGCCCTCAGCATGTTCTCGCTAGTGCCGCATGAGGCGGTGTTCGCCCTGTCGACGTCGGCGCGTAGACGCCGGTCGTCGGTGTGAAGGTGGCGGCAGATGATGTAGCGGCGGATCATGCTGTCCTGCTCATTGCGGCCGGCTTGGTCGGTGCCGTCGAGGGCGACGTGGCGCAGGGTGGTGAGCCGGGCCTGGATACGTGAGGAATTCGTAGGGGTTCAGGCGATCTCGACGTTGTTGGCCGCTGCCCGGGCACCGAGCCGCTGGTACTTCTTCGTGGTCGGGTGTGACGAGGAGTTGTCGCACACGATCGCGATCCGTGCACCGGGAGGGTGGCGGCCGGGCAGGTAACGGAAGAACTCCAGGGACCGGGTGCGCCGCTCGACCGGCTCGGTGGTGGTGAAGGACACTTCGGCGGTTTCCGTTACCGGCGTGCCCTGGGCGGATAGCGGGACCATGTGGGCTCGTCACCGGACCACCACCGACCCGGTGCTTCTCCGAATGATCCGCAGCGGCCGCCTGCCCTCGTCGTCATCGGTCTCGCGAACGTGTGCTCGTTCCGCCACCCGGACAGAGTCACGGTGCTACGCGGTCCGGGACAAAAGTCGCCTGATACAAGACAAGAACCCCGACCTGGCTTTCGTCTCCGGCCAAGGGACCTTGCGCACCTTCTCACCACGTTGGAACCGATCGGCAACGTCCAGCATGTGCCGATGGGCCTCAAGATCATGTGACGACAGGGCTCCCCGCCACCCATGCTCCAGGCATTTGTTGAGTTCGGAGAGATCCAGGCCATCTCCGGCCTCGTCCACGAACCGACGGAAATCACGGTCGAAGTAACCTGCTTCCTCCGGGAACAGGGCGGCTCGGATCTCCTTCGGACTTCTCCCGATCCGCTCCTGTTGCTCCTCGATCGCACCCTCGTGCACGTGCCGCGCGTCTGCCGACATCCGAACCGCCGGGTGAACTCCGCTCCAGGGTACGACGCCATTGCGTCTCACAGGCGCTTTCCACAGGAATGCCCGCGTCGGCTCACCCCTCGGCGAGTTCGCGCTCCAGGGGGGTGCGGTAGCTCGGCTTGACCCGCGTCGGCTCCAGCCACGCGGCCAGGCGGTCCGTCTCGGCGTCGATCCGCGCCGCGGCCTCGGCGCCGACGTCGGCGAGGGCGCGCCAGCCGATCGAGCCGTCCGGGCGCTGGGCCCAGGCACCGACGACCCGGCCGTCCCACCACACGGTGGGGCCGATGTTGCCGTTGCGGTCGAAGAGGGCGGGGACGTGGTCGGGGTCGAGGTAGAAGCCGCGGTCGCGCCAGCCCATGGAGGTCGGGTCGAGGCCGGGCAGCAGGGCGGCCGAGGGAGATGTGTCCCCGACGGGCTCGACGTCGTCCGGGGCGAGGTACCCGGTGCCCTCGGCCAGGTCCACCTCGACGGCGCCGACGTCGGCCAGCGCCGTCCGGGAGGCGGTGAGGGTCCACCCGGTCCACCACTTGACGTCGGCGAGGGTGACGGGGCCGAAGCGGGCGAGGTAGTGACGGACGAGGTCGGCCCTGGCCTCGTGCGCGGGCCGCCCGGTCGCCTCGGTGGCGTCGGCGGCGCGCCAGCGGAACTGGGCGGAGGCCCAGGAACCGCGCGGGCGGCCCCGTTCGATGAGGCGGCGGGCGGCGAGGCTGCGCAGCAGTCGCGAGGAGGCCGCCTGGGTGGACTCGTAGGGCTTGCCCGGGGCGATGACCACCCGTTCGGCCAGGGCGGGGACGTCCTCGGCGAGTTCGGCGGCGGTGGCCTCGCCGCGTGCGCGCAGGGCGGCGAGGACGGTCGCCTCGATCCCGGCGCGATGGTCGGGGTCCCAGCCGAAGGCCTCCTGGAGGAACCTCTGGCTGTCGCGGAGCTCCCTGTCGGCGATGGCGCGTCCGGTGGAGTCGTGGACGAGGTCGGCGAGGCCGTCGGGGACCACGAACATGGTGCGGCGCATGGCCAGGAGCCGGTGCAGGGTGCGGTCGTCGTAGAGGGCGCGCTCGACCGCGTCGACGCTGGGCTCGGACATGCGGGCGCGCGCGGACAGGTAGACGGTGGCGGGGTCGGTGGCGTGCAGGCCGACCAGCGCCTCGGCGACGTCCTCGGCCCGCGTCGCGTGGACGTCGGGCGACAGCAGGTGCCGCCGGACCAGGCGGGCGCGGCGTTCGCGGTCGGTCGCCGTCGGGCGCGCGCTGTTCATGGGGACTCCTCGGGGGCGGTCGGTGCGAGGACGCGTCGGAGGAGGGCCTCCACGCGGGTGCGGTCCGGGGGTGCGGAACTGGCCAGGCCCCGCAGGGTGACGCCGCTGGTCAGCGCGGCGACCGCCTCGGCCGTGAGGGGGTCGGTGTAGTGGGCGAGGGCGTCGACGGTGGCGTCGACGAACCGGTCGACGAGCGGGCGCAGGTCGGGGCGGCGCATGGCGGCCACGTGGAGCTCGAACTCCATGACGCCCTGGGCACGTTCGGCGCCGGAGTAGGCGCCCACGACGGCGTCGGCGAGCAGGACCACGAACTGGTCGGCGCCGAGGTCGGGGCGCTGGGCGACCCAGTCGTCCAGGTAGCGGGTGTAGCGCTCGACGGACGCGCGGAGCGCGGCGGCGATGAGGTCCTCGCGCGTGGCGAAGTGGTAGGTGGTGGCGCCCAGCGGGACCTCCGCCTCCTCGGCGACCGCCCGGTGGGTGAGCCCCTCGACGCCGCGCGCCTCGATGACGCGTGCGGTGGCCTCGGTGATCTCGGCGATCCGACGCCGCGGGTCCCGACGGCGCGCCGGGCGGTCGCCGCGCCTCCCCGTCTCCGCACGGGTGTCCCCCATGGTCACCACCTCCCTATTACCGTTCATTATAGGACGGATGTACCAGTTGTGCGTCCCATCGCGTTCGACACAGAAACGGACTCCACCAGCGATGTTCTCCGTGTGCTCCACTTTGACCAGGCTTGACGCCGTGCTTGCCAGATTCCTACAGTACATATGTACAGTAAGTGGGGCGGGCACCGCGAAGGGCGGTCCCGGCAGCACAGAAGGAGGGGCGCGATGAGGATCGCGGTACTGGGCACGGGCGGCGGGGGCCGCGCACACGCCGCCAGGTTGTCGGAACTGGGCCACGACGTCACGGTCGGCACGCGGGACCCGGAACGGACGATGGCGCGGACCGAGGCGGACATGATGGGCAACCCGCCCTACCCCGTGTGGCTCGCCGACCACCCCGGCATCGCGCTCGCCACGTTCGCCGACGCGGCGGCCTCGGCGGACCTGGTGATCAACGGCATCGACGGGGCCAACGCGGTCCGGGAACTGACCGCGATCGGCGAGCACCTGGACGGCAAGGTCCTGATCGACTACGCCGTGCCCTACGAGTACAACCCGGACATCCCCCACAAGTGGGAGACGCCGTGGGGGTGGATGCCCAGGCTCGACCCCGTGGACACCGACAGCCTGGGAGAGCGGATCCAGCGGGCGCTGCCGCGCACCCGGGTGGTCAAGGCGTGCGTCACCCAGGAGCAGGAGACCGTGGTCGACCCGGCGGGCGTCGGGGACGGCGACCACACGATGTTCGTGGCGGGCGACGACGCCGACGCCAAGGCCGTGGTGACCGAGCTGCTCAGGTCGTACGGGTGGCGGGACGTCCTGGACCTGGGCCCCCTGGCCTGCTCGCGGGGCATGGAGATGTACGCCCACATGCACACCGCGATCGGCCTGGCCCTGGGCGGCCGGTTCGGGGTCAAGGTCGTGCGGTAGTCGGACCGCCGGGGTCACGTGGCGTTCCACCACAGGGCGTGCCGTGGTCCCCAGCCCGATCGGTGCCCTGGCCCCGGCCGTTCGTGTACGTCCCCGGCGTCTGAGACCGGCCACGCAAGCGATACGTCAGGCCCAGACGAGCCGGAGGATCATCACGAGCTTCTGATCGTCGAGGATCAGGGAGACGACTGAGCGCTCGCCTCCCTCACCCAGATCGTGTCGACGGATGTTCCCGTAGGGACGTCGCGCGTCCATGGGCGGCCCGCTCCACGGTCGCAGTTCCCAGAGCGTGAACAAGGACGCGAGCTCTGGCGGTGGGTGTTCCGGCGGGGCGCGAATCTGTTCCTTCGCGATGTCTTCGATATCGATCCGGTACGGCTACAGGCCCAGTTCCGCCTTGAGTTCCGACCAGGGCACGGACGAGATCGGCTCGCCACGTTGCGCGCGATCAGCGACGTCCAACATGTGCCGATGGGCCTCAGGATCCCGGGACGACATGGCCACCCGCCACCAACGTTCCAGGCATTTGTTGAGTTCGGAGAGGTCCAGGCTTTCCCTGGCGTCGTTCATCACCCGGCGGTACTCCCGGTCGAAGTCACCGACCTCCTCCGGAAGCAGAGCAGCTCGGATCTCCTTCGGGCTTCTCCCGATCCGCTCCCGCTGCCCCTCACCCGGACCCTCGTGTGCACGCCGCGCGTCTGCCGACATCCGAACCTCCTCGTGAACTCCGCTCCAGAGTACGACGTCATCGTCCTCCACGGACGTTTTCCACAGGCTTCCCACACCGCCGTCCAGGGCGGGGGCCACGACGCGGTCGGAGGACCCCCGCCCTGTGTCGATCTGAGGTTCATCGGTCGGCGTCGACCGTCATCAGCAGGACGAGGAAGGACGCGAGCCGGACGGCCGTGGTGCCCTCCGACACCTCGTCACCGCCCTCGATGGCCCACTCGGTGCTGCGGTCGTCGCGGATGTACAGGTCGAGGGTGAACCGGCCGCCGCTCCGGCGAACCGACAGGTGGGTGGGGTCGTCGCGGTCGGTGTCCACGTCCAGACCGGCGGCACGCAGGAGTTCGGCGACGGTCTCGACGTACCGGTCGAGCTGGTCCTCGCTGAGCAGTTCGGGGGTCTCGTCGTCCACAGAGGTGTCGACGCCGCCCCAGTCGTAGGGGACAATCGGGGCAGGGAGTGCGTGGGCTTCGGTCATGCGGAGTTCCCCTCTCCTCGAAGGCACCGCCTGGGTCGCTACATGAGCGGCTAACTCCAACGAGCGGCCCAGGCGGTGGTCTCATGTCCGGGGCGGCAACGATCGCGCCCCAGTTTCCCGGTATCGAGTGAGCTGCGTCTCACTCTCTGTTAGAGTGACACACAACAAGAGCTCCCACAAGAGCGAAGGCCAATTTGCCCAAGTTGATCTTCAGGCAGATCAGGAGGAGCGCATGCCGACGGACCGAGGCGTAACCTTGCGGGCTCAGTGGCTTGGCCAGATCCTGCGGGACTTCAGAGAGCGGAAGGGCCTCACCCTCAAGGATGTGGCGGAGTACCTCCAACGCAACATCTCGACAGTGAGCCGATGCGAGCTGGGCATCTACCCGATCCGCCGTGTGGACGCCGCCGCGATGCTCGACCTGTACGGGGTCAGCGACAAGAAGCAGCGCGAAGCGGTCATGGAGCTGGCCGGAGATGTCTGGCAGACAGGTTGGTGGGAGCAATACTCCAAGGACGACGTGTGGACTTCCACCATCGACCGCGCTTGGTTGGAAAACCGGTCACACGAGATCCGAACGTTCGCGGCAACAACCATCCCTGGCCTGCTCCAAACCGAGCGGTACGCGCGCTCCCTCATGGTCGTCGCTGACAGGCGCGCCACAAAGCGGGAGATCGAGCGTGGAGTCAGCCTACGCATGGACCGTCAGCAAATCTTCGATCGCGCTGAGCCAGTTCATCTGTCCGCCGTGCTCGACGAGTCCGTCCTACGGAGGCGCGTCGGTGGACCTGAGGTCATGGCAGAACAGATCCAGCATCTGAGGGAACTGGCTTCTCAGCCCCACATCGACCTCCATGTGCTCACGTTCGAGGCTGGTGCCCACGCGAGCCCCGAGGGGTCCTTCACTCTGCTCAAGATGTCCGATCCCTTTCCGGAAGTGGCACACATCGAGAGCCCTGCGGGGTCTATCTACCTGGAAACCGACTCAGCTGAACGGTTCTCGGACATCTACGATTGGTTCCAGGAACACAGCCTCAGCTCCGAGGACACAGCCGCCTTCCTTGCGGCCCTGGAATAAGGAACCACGATGAGTAATCACAAGGTGGCCACAGGATCCCCGGTCGCCTGGCACGTCAGCACCTACAGCTCCGATGGCGGCAGGCAGTGTGTAGAGGCAGGCCCCTTCACAGACGGGACCGATCGCTTCGCCGTGCGCGACTCACAGCACCGAAGCCACGGACACCTCACCTTCGCCCGTCCCGAGTGGACCGCCCTCCTGGCCGCGATCAGCCAGGCCTGACCGAGAAAACGCCGGTGGCCGCGCCCCCAACGGGCGCGGCCACCGGCGTAGTGGTCACCGAAGGGTCAGCCGATCTCGGCCATGACCTCGTCGGGGATGTCGGCGTTGGTGAAGACGTTCTGCACGTCGTCGGAGTCCTCCAGCGCGTCCACCACCCGCAGCACCTTCTTGGCGGTCTCGGCGTCGACCGGAACCTCCATGGTGGGCAGCCAGTTCGTGTCGGCGGACTCGTAGTCGATCCCCGCCTCCTGGAGCGCCGTGCGCACCGCGACCAGGTCGGTGGCCTCGGAGACGATCTCGAACGCCTCGCCGATGTCCTCGACCTCCTCGGCGCCCGCCTCCAGGACCGCCATGGTCACGTCGTCCTCGCTCGTGCCCTCCTTCGGCACGATGACGACGCCCTTGCGGTTGAACAGGTAGGACACCGAACCGGCGTCGGCCATGTTCCCGCCGTTGCGGGTCACGGCCACGCGCACCTCGGAGGCGGCGCGGTTGCGGTTGTCGGTCAGGCACTCCACGAGCATCGCCACGCCGCCGGGCGCGTAGCCCTCGTACATGATCGTCTGCCACTCGGCGCCACCGGCCTCCTCACCGGAGCCGCGCTTGCGGGCGCGCTCGATGTTGTCGAGCGGCACCGAGCTCTTGCGCGCCTTCTGGATGGCGTCGTAGAGCGTCGGGTTCCCGTCGGGGTCTCCACCGCCGGTCCGCGCGGCCACCTCGATGTTCTTGATCAGCTTCGCGAAGAGCTTGCCGCGCTTGGCGTCGATGACGGCTTTCTTGTGCTTGGTGGTGGCCCACTTCGAGTGGCCGCTCATGCGTGTCCTTTCACGATGTCGACGAAGAGGCGGTGGATGCGCGCGTCGCCGGTCAGTTCGGGATGGAAGGACGTGGCCATCAGGCCGCCCTGTCGTACCGCGACGATCCTACCGGCCGCGTCGGGGCCCGGGACGCGACCGAGCACGGTCACCTCGGGACCCACGGACTCCACCCACGGCGCCCGGATGAACACCGCGTCGAACGGCTCCTCGCCGACGCCCTCCACGGGGACCGCCGCCTCGAACGACTCCGTCTGCCGACCGAAGGCGTTGCGCCGCACCGTCATGTCGATGCCGCCGATCGTCTCCTGGCCGTCGATCCCGCCGAGCAGGCGGTCGGCCAGCATGATCATCCCCGCGCACGTGCCGTAGGCGGGCATCCCCGCCCTGACCCGCTTGCGCAGCGGCTCCAGCAGACCGTACCGGACGGCCAGCTTGGACATGGTGGTGGACTCGCCTCCGGGGACGACCAGGGCGTCGACGGTGTCGAGCTGGTCGGGCCCGAGCACCTTGGCGGTCCGCACGTCCAGCTGTTCCAGGACGTGCAGGTGCTCGGCGACGTCGCCCTGCAGGGCGAGGACGCCGATGGTGGGTCTGGCGGTCAAGAACGGCCTCACTCGTCGTGTCATCGAAGTCGAACACCGGCGCGGGTGGCGGGCGGGCCCGCCACCCGGAGCCGAACTACCAGCCCCGACCCGCGTAACGCTCGGAGTCCTTCAGGTCATCCAGGTTGATACCGACCATCGCCTCGCCCAGGCCGCGGGACACGCGCGCGATGACGCCCGGGTCCTCGTAGTGCAGGGTGGCCTGCACGATGGCGTCGGCGCGCTTGGCCGGGTCGCCGGACTTGAAGATGCCCGAGCCGACGAACACGCTCTCCGCGCCCAGCTGGCGCATCAGGGCCGCGTCGGCGGGGGTGGCGACACCGCCCGCGGAGAACAGCGGCACCGGGAGCTTGCCCAGGGTCGCGACCTCCTTGACGATGTCGTACGGGGCGCGCAGCTCCTTGGCGGCACCGAACAGCTCCGCCTCGTCGAGCGTGCCCAGGCGGCGGATCTCGGCGCGGATCGACCGCATGTGGCGGGTGGCCTCGACGACGTTGCCGGTCCCGGCCTCGCCCTTGGAGCGGATCATGGCCGCGCCCTCGGCGATCCGGCGCAGCGCCTCGCCCAGGTTGGTCGCACCGCACACGAACGGGACGGTGAACGCCCACTTGTCGATGTGGTGGGCCTCGTCGGCCGGGGTGAGGACCTCGGACTCGTCGATGAAGTCGACGCCGAGGTGCTCCAGCACCTGGGCCTCGACGAAGTGGCCGATGCGGACCTTGGCCATGACCGGGATGGAGACGGCCTCGACGATCCCGTCGATCATGTCCGGGTCGGACATGCGGGCCACACCGCCGTCCTTGCGGATGTCGGCGGGGACGCGCTCCAGGGCCATGACCGCGACGGCACCGGCGTCCTCGGCGATCTTGGCCTGCTCGGGGGTGACGACGTCCATGATGACGCCGTTCTTGAGCTGCTCGGCCATGCCTCGCTTGACGCGCTGCGTACCGACGGCGTTGTCGGTGGTGTTCGATGCGTTGGTGGCCACGGTGGTGGACTCCCGTCCCGTAGGTGTTGACAGCGTGGGTAGCGGTGGGCCCCGGCAGCGGTGGCGGTCACGCGGGGGGCCGCGGACGCCACCGGCGCCGCGCACCCTGGGTCTACCAGGGCACCATGGTAGTTCCTCCCCCTCAGGACCACTTTGGCCAGATCGGTGTTTTCGCGGCTCGTCCCCTTACAGGGTGTCGGATCCGGCCGACGGCGGGGGCGCGGCGGGCGGCTCGTCGTCGATCTCGAAGAAGTCCGGGAGGGGTGCGGTTCCGGCCAGCCGCAGGGCGCGGACGAGCCGGGAACGCCGGGCCCGGCGGGTGTCGACCACGGCGTCGTTGTGGAAGGTGCGGGCCAGCTGGACGCCGCGGGCGGCACCGGCCACCTCGGTCAGGTGGTCGCGGAGGTGCGCGGTGGCGCACAGGGGTTCGAGCAGCGCGCGCAGCTCGCGTGACAGCGCGCTCTCGGCCAGTTCGCGTTCCCCCTCGGGGGCCCGGCGCGCGGCTGTGGCGGCCTCGGCGAGCGCGCGGGCGCGGTCCGGTGGCAGGCCGTCGGCGGAGGCCAGGTCGAGGACGGCCGAGCCGCGCCGCAGCAGCGCGGCGTCCAGGGCCGCGCGGGCGGTCTCCACCCGGTGGTGGAGCCGGTCCAGGCGGGTCGCGCGCCACGACAGGTAGAAGCCGGTCAGCAGCAGCGCCAGAACCGCCGCGGCGACCACGACGACGAACAGGGCGTCCTCGATCAGGGCCGCTCACCCACCCCGCGGCGCAGCAGCGCGGTGGCGCGGGGGCCCGTGTCCAGGCGCACCCTGGGGGTCGCGCGGTCCGGTCCGTCCCACATCAGGACGGTCTCGTAGACGTGGACGACCTCGGCGGCGACGGTCTCCCAGTCGTAGGCGCGCACGGCGCGGCGGGCCGCCCCGCCCAGACGGGCGCGGCGCTCGGGGTCGTCGAGCAGGTCTCCGGCGCGTTCGGCCAGGTGGGCGGCGTCGCCAGCCCGGAACAGCTCGCCCGCCGTTCCCCCCTCCAGGACGGCGGTGAAGGCCGGGATGTCGCTGGCGACGATCGCCGCACCGGCCGACATGGCCTCGGTGAGGACGATGCCGAAGCTCTCGCCGCCCAGGTTGGGGGCGCAGAAGACGTCGGCGGAGTGGTAGGCGCGCACCTTGTCCGCGTCGTCGAGCCGCCCGGGCAGGACGATCCGGTGGCGCAGGCCCTCGGGAACCGACGCCAGCGCCGGGCCGGGGTCGCCGGGCCCGGCGACGAGCAGGCGCAGTCCGGGGCGGGCGGGCGCGAGCAGGGTGAAGGCCTCCAACAGGGTGGCCAGTCCCTTGCGCGGCTCGTCCAGACGGCCGAGGAAGGCGATCGAACCGCCGTGACCGGGCCAGCCCGGCAGCGGCTCGGCGCGGGCGAACCGGCGCACGGCCACCCCGTTGGGGATGAGGACGGCGTCCCCGCCCAGGTGTTCGACCAGGGTGCGCCGAGCGGCCTCGGACACGGCCACGCGCGCGTTGAGCTTCTCCATGGCCGAGCGCA
The DNA here is from genome assembly GCF_040660275.1 of Nocardiopsis sp. NPDC049922. Classification (NCBI taxonomy): domain Bacteria; kingdom Bacillati; phylum Actinomycetota; class Actinomycetes; order Streptosporangiales; family Nocardiopsidaceae; genus Nocardiopsis; species Nocardiopsis sp. NPDC049922. The sequence goes on from NZ_JBFAME010000002.1 coordinate 226,503, forward strand.
GCGCCGCGGACCCGGCCGCCATCGCGCGCGACCGGGGGTTGCTCGTGTGGAAGGTGGCGACCATGGGGCCGTCCGCCGCCCAGCACGACAGCAGGGAGACACTGGGCGCGGAGGGTTCGTGGATGTGCAGGACGTCGAAGGCGCCCTCGTCGATCCACCGCCGCACCCGCGCGGCGGTGCGCGGCCCGAAACTGACGCGCGCCACCGAGCCGTTGTAGGGCACGGGGACCGGGCGACCCGCCGGGACCAGGTGGTCGGGCAGGTCGGCGCCGGCCTCCCCCACCGGGGCCAGCACCGACACGTGGTGGCCCATGCCGATCAGAGCGCGGGCCAGGTCCCCGACGTGCTGCTGGACCCCGCCCGGCACGTCCCAGGCGTAGGGGCACACCAGCCCGACGCGCATGCCCGCGGTCACGTGTCCCACTCGGGGCGCCCGGTCCCCCCGGCGCGCTCCCGCCGGCGCCGCTGGTCGGCCTCGTGGTCGACGCTGAACACGGTCTGGAGCATGTGCCAGTCCTCCGGGTGCGCGGCGATCTCACTCTGGAAGACGCGCGCCAGCTCCTGGGTGGTGGCCCGGACGCGGTCGGTCCGGGTCTCGCCGGGCGCGACGGGGACCTCGTCGTGGACGCGGATGTTCCAGAACGGGCCGTCGTACCAGAGGGAGACCGGCATCAGGGCCGCACCGGTGTTCAGGGCCAGGGCGGCCGGTCCGGACGGCATGCGCGCCGGTTCGCCGAAGAACTCGACCTCGGGGCCGTTGCCGCCGATGTCGCGGTCGGCCAGCAGGCACACCAGTCCCCCGGCGCGCAGGCGCCGGGCCAGGGTGCCCACGACGTCCGTGCCGCCGGTCAGCGGCAGGACCTCCATCCCGAGCGACTCGCGGTAGGCGGTGAACCGCTGGAAGAGGCTCTCGGGGCGCAGCCGCTGGGCCACCGTGGTCGGCGCGAAGCCGCGCATGGCGATCCAGGCGCCCGCGTGGTCCCAGTTGCCCATGTGCGGCAGGGCCGCGATGACGCCGCGACCGGAGTTCAGGTTCTTCTCCAGCGCCTCGATTCCGCTGTGCCGGGTGTCGCCCAGTACCCGGTCCCGATCCATCGCGGGCAGCCGGAACATCTCGTAGTAGTAGCGCATGTAGGAGCGCATCCCCGCGCGGGAGAGCGCCCGCAGCCGCGCGTCGGTGGTGTCGGGGCCGAGCAGGCGGCGCAGGTTGCGTTCCAGGCCGCGCGTCCCCTCGTTGCGGGTGCGCCAGGCGTGGTCGGCCATCCGCTCGAACACCGCGCGACCGAGGCGTTCGGGTGAGCGCCGCACCATCGTCCATCCGGCCGAGTAGGCGAGGTCGGCCATGCGTTCGTCCACGTCGTGCTTCCTCGTCCTCCTCCGGGCGGGGTCAGGCCTCGCTGTTGGCGCCGTTGGTGTCGACGTCCCGGGGGCCCTCGTCGATCTCGTTGAGCCGCGCGCGGGTCTCGACGAGCCGCTGGAGGACGGTCAGCAGGGTCATGGCCGCGAGCAGCCACAGGCCGCCGGCCAGGACGTAGGGGACGCCGAATCCGCCGACGCCCGCGGCCACCAGGATGATGATCAGGCGCTCGGTCCGCTCGGCCATGCCGACGTCGCAGTTGACGCCCAGCCCCTCGGCGCGCGCCTTGATGTAGGAGACCATGAAGCCCGCGATGAGGCAGAAGAGGGTGACCCCGGCGAGCAGCGGGTCGTCGCCCTCGCCGATGAACCACCACAGGAGCCCGGCGAGGATGGCGGCGTCGGCCACCCGGTCGAGGCTGGAGTCGAGGAAGGCGCCGAACCCGCTGGCGCTGTCGTTGGCACGGGCCACGGCGCCGTCGAGCATGTCGAACAGCGCGAAGACGGTGATGACGACCGAGCCGGCGTACAGCTCTCCGCGCGGGTAGAAGTACAGCGCGCTGGCGACGACCCCCACGGTGCCGACGACGGTGATGATGTTCGGCGTGAGGCCGATCCGGGCCAGGCTCCGGCCCAGCGGAGTGGTGACCCGGGAGATCATGGGGCGAAGGATTCTCAGCATGTCTTCTTGTGATGGTAGGGCGGGAACGGCCCCGGGGGTGGGAACCGCGCCCGGCGGGGGTGGCGTGCCGCCCGTTCGTCGGCGCGGGCGGCACGGGAGGGTGGGGGCGGTCAGGCCCCGGGCCAGTGCTCGGCCAGCTTCGCGCGGGTCTGCTCCAGCATCTCGGGCAGCACCTTGGTGTGGCCGATGACCGGCATGAAGTTGGTGTCGCCGCCCCAGCGGGGGACGATGTGCTGGTGCAGGTGGGCGGCGATCCCGGCGCCGGCCGCCGAACCGAGGTTCATGCCGATGTTGAACCCCTGGGGCCGGTAGGCGTCGGTGAGCGCGCGGATGCCCGCCTGGGTGAGCGCGGCGACCTCGGCGGTCTCGTCCTCGTCGAGCGCGGTGTACTCGGACACGTGCCGGTAGGGGCACACGAGCAGGTGGCCGCTGTTGTACGGGTAGAGGTTGAGCACGACGTAGGCGGTCTTGCCGCGCGCGACCACGAGCCCGGAGGCGTCGTCGAGCGCGGGCGCCTCGCAGAACGGGCAGCCGTCGCCGGGGCCGGACCCGGTGGGTTTGCCCTCGCCCTTGATGTAGGCCATGCGGTGCGGCGTCCACAGCCGCGCCCACCCGTCGGGGAAGGGGGGCCGCTCCTCCTCGTGGTTGGACGGCCCGTGCTCGGGCCCGTTCTCGACACCGCTCATCGGCTTTCCGGGGCGGTCGCTCCGGCTCTCGCGCCGGGGAGGGAGCCCCTGCCTCCTTCGGGTTCTCTCGTGGGATCCTGCGTGGACGTGCGCGCCGGGCGTGGGGGCTGGGCCGTGCGCGGCGCACACCCGCCTCGCCGTGGGACGGGCGGCGTCCACCGCGCGAGCCCCGATCGGGCGGGGCCCGGCGCGGGTCCCGGCTCCGACCGTCCGGGATCGTCCGCACCCCAGCATAGGAGCACGGCGCACGTGCGGTCAGCGGCACCCGTCCGCCTGTGGACAACCGGGGAGTGTCGGTCCGAAGGACCACCCAGGGGGTCAGCCAGGGTGCTTGAGGATGAGACCGCGCCGGAGCCGTCCGTTGGGGGTGCCCCGCCGCGAAGCGCGGGCCCGAGACTAGCGCTGCTCCGCCAGGCCCAGGAGCGTGCGCAGGTGGCGCGGCGGCGGGGACCCGTGGGCGAGCACGGCGTCGTGCCGTTCGCGTTCGGTGAGCTCCGGACGCCGGGCGGCCAGGTCCCGGGCGATCTCGGCGACCTCCGTGTAGCCCACGTAGTACGTCGACAGCTGCGCACTGGTGAGCTGGGCGCGGCGCCACTTGCCGACCGCCTCGCCCTCCTCCTGGTGGCCGCGCTCGGTGAGCAGGGCGATCGCCTCGGACTCGGTGATGTCCCGGGTGTGCACGCGCACGTCCAGGACGGCGTTGAGCAGGGCGCGCAGCCGCATCTTCAGCTGGATCAGACGCAGCGCGAGGTTGTCGCGGCGGGCGGCCTCCCCGGCGCCGTCGCGCCAGCCGTGGCCCGCGAGCACCTCCTCGCCGTAGACCGCCCAGCCCTCGACGAACGTGCCGCTCCACAGCGTCCTGCGCACCCGCGTCCCGCCGTCGTGGCGGCTGGCGTGGGCCAGTTGCAGCGCGTGGCCGGGCACGGCCTCGTGCGCCATGAGGTTGCGCAGCATGGTGCCGTTGTACTCGCGGAGGAACGAGTCCTGCCGCTCCCGGGGCCAGTCCGCGGGCGGCGGGGCCACCGCGACGAGGGTCGGCATGTCGTGCGCGGCGGGGTCCAGCGGCCCGGGCGGGTCGCAGTAGGCCACGGCCACGCCGCGCCGCGACTCGGGCATCGGGATGATCCGGACGGGGTCGTCGTGCACGGTGACCAGGTCGAGTTCGCGGACCCGGTCCCACAGGTGGGTCAGCGCGTCGGCGCAGGTCGGGCGGACGCCGTCGGCGTCGGTGGCGGTGGTGTCGGCCAGTCCCGCGAGGACCTCGGCGACCTGGCCGGCGCGGCGGGGGCGGCCCTCGTACTCGGCGGCGGCCTCGGCGATGGCCTCCTCGGTGGCGAGCAGGTCGCTCTCCGCCCGCACCAGCAGCGCCTCGGGGGAGAGTTCGGAGTCCAGGGTGTACCAGAGCTGGGCCGCGAAGTCCCGCTCGCCGAGGCGGGGATCGGCGGTGGCCGTCTCGACCCGCTCGCGCAGCCACTCCCCGTACCGCTCGACCGCGGTCAGGGCCGCCTCGCGCGCGAGGTCGACCCGCCCGGTCAGGGACGGCTCCCGGCGGAGCAGGTCGGGGATCCCGTCGGCGAGCATCGCGCGGGCGCCGGCGAGCTGGGCCAGCGCGGTCTCGACGTGGACGCGCGGCATGCCCGGCCCGTCGGCGAGCCGGGCGCGCGCGGTGTCGAGGTAGTCGGGCAGCGCGGCGCAGCGGGCGGCCAGCGCCTCCAGGCGTTCGGGCACCGGGAGGCAGTCGCGGTCCAGCAGCGTGTGGACGGCCTCGCCCGGGGAGAACAGCAGGGGGTTCCAGGTGCGCGGACGCAGCTCGGCGGTGTGCCACAGGTCCGCGCTGAGCTTGGCGCGCAGGATCTCCAGATCGACCAGGTCGCCCTCGGGGATCAGGTCGCCGTCGATCTCGTCCAGCGAACCGAGCGCGTCGGTGAGCATGGCGACGCGCCGCGCGTCGGCCTCGGCGGAGTGGTCGGACAGCCGGGCCGCGCCACGCGTGTCACCCAGCTCCAGGGCCCACTCGGGGGCGTCCTCCAGAAGGGCGTCGAGCACCCGCTCGGCCACCTGTCGGAACCGCTGTGTCATCGCCTCGGCGTCGGGCTGGGAGGGAGAGCTCATTCCCCCATGATGCCAGCACGGACGCCCGGTCCCCGCCGTGCGGGAACCGGGCCGTACTCCGTGCGGGACCCCGGCCCGGGACTAGCGCCAGGAGTTCTGGCCGCCAGTGGAGGTGGGCTGTCCTGCCGCGCCCTCGGGGTCCCCCACCGTGATGGCGTGCTCGACGAGGGTGATGAGCGTCGACTTGGTGGAGGCCCGGTCGCGGGCGTCCACCTGGACGATGGGGATCTCCGGGCTGAGCGTGAGCGCGTCCCGGACCTCGTCGGCGGCGTGGGGGTAGTAGCCGTCGAACCCGTTGATCGCCACGATGAAGGGCAGACGCGCCTCCTCGAAGTAGTCGATCGCGGGGAAGCAGTCCGCCAGGCGGCGGGTGTCCACCAGGACGACCGCGCCGATGGCGCCTTTGACCAGGTCGTCCCACATGAACCAGAACCGGTGCTGTCCGGGGGTGCCGAACAGGTACAGGATCAGGTCGGAGTCGAGGGAGACGCGGCCGAAGTCCATCGCCACGGTGGTGGTCTGCTTGTCCGGCGTCTTGGCGAGGTCGTCGACCCCGACGCTGGCGCTGGTCATGACCGCCTCGGTGGTCAGCGGCACGATCTCGGAGACGGAGCCAACGAATGTCGTCTTCCCGACACCGAAGCCCCCGGCGACGACGATCTTGACCGACGTCATCGCGTTCCCCCCAGCACCGCCTTCCTCGGCTGGGCTAGAGCTTGCGAAGTCCACTGAGCACCCTTTCAAGCAGGTTGGTGTTGGGACGGGCGTCGTTGTTCAGCGAAGACCTGATCTGGACCAGTCCCTGCTCGGACATGTCCGCCACAAGCACCCGTGCCACACCGAGCGGCATCCGCAACAGCGCGGAGATCTCCGCCACGGACCGCCACTCCCGGCACAGGTCGCTGATCGCCTGCCACTCGGGCGTCAGCGTCCCAGACTCGTTGCGGGCCGCCGCCGTCGCCGAGATCAGCGCCTCCAGGGGAAGCTGCGACTTCGGCTTGGTGCGACCCTTGGTCACGGCGTAGGGGCGGACCAGTGAACTGGGCGCGCTCCCCACCGCGGGTCGTTGTTCGTACGGTTGTTGGATAGGTCGGGGAACATCTCCGCCGCCCGGCACAGACGGGATCCCTCCGGTGGAGGGACCGCTCGGCTGTTGTCCGAACCACGAGGCGCTCCCGGCATCTCTACTGTGAGGTGCCACCACTTCCTCCTGTCGGTGGTGGATCAGTGGATTCCCGAGGTGCGCGCCGTTGGTGTCAGCGCCCGCCCCGCCCGCTCGACGAGCAGGGTCATCTCGTACGCGACCAGACCCAGATCACTGTCGGCCGCAGCCAGGACCGCCAGGCAGGAACCGTCGCTGATGGCCATGATGAGCATCAGCCCCCGTTCCATCTCCACGACGGTCTGGGCGACCGCTCCACCCTCGAACACCCGGGACGCTCCCTGCGTCAGGCTGGAGAGGCCGGAGGCGATGGCCGCCAGCTGGTCCGCCCTGTCAGCCGGGAAGCCCGCCGACGCCGCCAACGGAAGGCCGTCAGAGGAGACGACGATCGCGTGGGCGACATCGGGAACCCGGTCGGCAAAGTCAGTGATCAACCAGTTGAGCTCATTGACCTGTCGACTCATCTGATCTCCTGTCCAAGTTCGCCGGCTGGTCTCACCGCACTGCTACCGCCGGCACGGCATGTGACAGCACTGTTCCTGCGTCCTGTCCGGAGCCGCCTGAGGGGACGGCTACCGGGGGTCTGGTGTTCGACTCTCGTCAAGCTCTGGGTGTGGGCCGTCCGAGAAGCTCGGTAGATGCTATTGCATCCGGCTTCCTCGAATAAGGGGGACCCCGTCCCACCACGTTCCATTGCGGTCATCCCTCCGTCGAGCCTTCACCCAGCTGGTTACGCCCCTCGCGAACGCCCTTCTGGAAGCCCGAGAAGCGGTTGCGGACCCGGTCCGCGCTGCGCGTGGGCATCTGCTTGAAGTTCTCCGGTCGAGGAGCGGTCCCCGGCACAAGGTTTGCCTTGGGAACCCGTTTTGGCAAGCCCGAGGTGGTCAGTCCACCGGCGAGCGGCTCGGCCGCGGTGCGCGCGGCCTGCCAACCGCGGTCGGCCGCCGACTCCCAGTCGCGCTCGGTACCGGCGCTCCGTTCGGAGCGGGCGGGCGGCCCGCCGACCGGCCTCTGGGCCGGCTGCGCGCCGGTCGACGCCTGGGCGGTCGGCCCACCGGTCGGCCCCTGGACGGGCTGGTCGGGTGCGACCTTGCGGATCGGGCCGGTCTCGGTGGAGTCGACGGTCGGGCCGCCGGTGCGGCGCTTGAACCAGTTGGACTCGATGGCGTCGAAGATCGGCAGCGAGTCCGATCCCTCGCCCGCCGGGGTCGGCGGCACGACCGTGTGGTTCGGTCCCTGAGCGCCCCCGTAGCGGCGGGACAGGTAGGCGGTGGATCCGTAGCCCTCGCGGGAGTCGGAACCGCCCGTGCGCCAGTTCCCGGTGTCGTCGCCCGACTGGGGGCGCTCCGGCGCCGGCGGCGGGGTCGGCTCCGGACGGGCGACCGATCCCGACGCCCAGTCGGAGGAGACCGAGGGGAAGGACTCGGTGTCGTCGCCGCGCGTGGACGGACGCTCGTGCGAGCCGGTGGTGTTCCGGCCGGACAGCGGGTCGGAGTCCCCGCGCCCGCCCGAGGCGGACGAGGAGCCCGAACCGAAGAAGTCCGTGGCCCCGTGGTCGGAACGACCGTGGGTCCCGGTGTCGGTGGGGCGCGAGAACGCTCCGGTGTCGGTGGGACGCGAGAACGCTCCGGTGTCCGTGGGACGGGAGAAGGCTCCGGTGTCCGTGGGGCGCGAGAACGCTCCGGTGTCACTGGGGCGGCTGAACGCACCGGTGTCCGTCGAGCGGCTCGGGGACCCGCTGTCGCCGAAGACCGACCCGGCGCCGTCGTCGGCGCGCGGAGCGGGGTCGAAGAGGCTGCGCCCCGCGCCGTCCGGGCGGGTCTCCTCCTCGTCGGAGACGTCGTAGGGGTCGATCACCGGCTGGTTCGGGTCGGCGCCGCCCGACCCCGTGGTCCCCGCGCCGCGGGTCGGCTCGAACAGCGAACCGGAGCCGCTCGCGCCCTGACCGGTGTCCCACAGGTCCTGGCCGCTGGGCGGGTGCTCGTCGCCGCGGGTGTTGCCCGGCTGGCGCTTGGGCAGACCGCCCAGAGAGCTGAGGTCGGAGGCGGCGTCCTCGGTCTGCCACGGGTCGCCCGGCTCGGCGGGCGCGGTGCTGGACGCGAAGGCGGCCTCGGCCTCGGCGAAGGTGTCGGGCGCGCCCGCGGACAGTTCCGCGCGCGGCTGGGCGCCGCCGACGGCGTGCTGGCCCTCGACCGGGGTGATCAGCAGGTCCGGCGGGAAGATGACGCGCGCGGTGGTGCCGCCGCCGTGCGCCTCCGCCAGGCTGAGCTGGATGCCGTGGCGATGGGCCAGGCGCGAGACCACGAAGAGGCCCATGCGGCGCGAGACCGCGACGTCGATGACCGGCGGGGCCGCCAGACGGGCGTTGATCGCCGCCATGTCCTCGGGCGCCATGCCGATGCCGCTGTCGGTGACGTCGACCTGGACGCCGCCGCCCGCGAGGGTCTTGGCGCTGACCAGGACCTCGGTGTCGTGCGGGGAGAACGAGGTGGCGTTCTCGACCAGCTCGGCGACCAGGTGGATGACGTCGTTGACCGGGCGGCCCAGCACGGAGATGTGGGAGGGTGCCCGCACGTTGACGCGCTCGTACTGCTCGACCTCGGAGACGGCGCCGCGGAGGACGTCGACCAGCGGGACCGGCTGGGCCCACTTGCGGGTGTTGTCCTGACCGGACAGGACCAGCAGGTTCTCGTTGTTGCGGCGCATACGCGTCGCGAGGTGGTCCAGCTGGAACAGGTCGGAGAGGCGGTCGGCGTCCTGCTCGGACTGCTCCAGACCGTCGATGAGGCGCAGCTGCCGTTCCACCAGGGTCTGGCTTCGGCGGGACAGGTTGACGAACATCGCGTTGACGTTGCTGCGCAGCGCGGCCTCGTCGGAGGCCAGGGTGAGGGCGACGCGGTGGACGTCGTCGAAGGCGCGGGCCACCTCGCCGATCTCGTCCCTGGTGTCGACCTCGATCGGCGTGACGCGGACGTCGGGGGCGCTGCCCGCCTCCTGCATCCGGTTGATCGCCTCGGGCAGGTCGCGCTCGGCGATGCGGCGGGCGCCGTCCTCCAGGGTGCGCAGGGGGCGCACCAGGGAGCGGACCACCAGCGAGGTCAGGACGAACACCGCGAGGAGGACCAGCGCGACGACGACGAGGTCGGTGACCGTGCGCAGCATGGCGGCCCGGCCCAGTTCCTCGGCGTCGTTCGCGATCTCGTTCGCGATCTCCGTCTCGACCGTCTGGAGGAGGTCCAGGGCGGTGTCGGCGATCTGCTGGTAGTCCTCGGGGCCGTCGTTGGAGGTCACGCCGGTGAGGTTGTCACCGCGGTCGGCCCGGTACATGACGCGCATGCGCATCGTGGAGACCTGGCTGACCTCCAGGCCGGTGAAGTTCTCGTCGAAGATCGCGCGCTGCTCGGGCGAGGCCGCCTGGACGAAGTTGGAGATCTCGTTCTCGTAGCGGGCCCGGCTGGACTCGATGGCCTCGGCGATACCGCCGGTCATCGTGTTGCGCGAGAGCGAGTGGCTCATCAGCGCGGTCTCGTAGGAGAGCTGGTCGCGCGCGCTCGACAGGGCGGTGAGGGCACGCACGGCCTCGCGCAGGTCGGTGTCGGCGCTCTCGTCGGCGATGGTCTGGTTGAACTCGCGCAGCGACCGGGAGATCGTGCGGTAGTTCGTGACCACGGGCAGCACCGTCACGCGGGTGGTGTCGACCTCCTCGCGCAGCGTGTCCAGGTTCGCCAGCTGGCTCTGCATGTTGTCGAGGCGGGTCGTGGCGAGCGCGCCGTCCATCTCCCCCATGTCGTCGATCTGGGCCATGAGGCTGGTGTACAGCTCGCGCGAGGCGTCGCGCTCCTCCTCCAGCCGCTGGCGCAGGCCGTCCGACCGGCGGGAGGGATCGGGGTCGTCGGAGATGTAGACCGCGCTCGCCGAGCGCTCCCTGCCGAGCTGGTTGGCCATCTCCACGACGAGGACACCGATCTCGGCGCGCTCGTGGATGTGCGTGTGGGTGACGGTGGTGTCCGTGGACTCGTAGACCCTCAGACCACCGAGCACGAGCGCCACGGCTGTGGGGATGACGATGAGGGCCACCAGTCGGGAGCGCACCCGCCAGTTACGTGGCCGCCACCAGTCGGCTCTGCGCCGGGGCGCGGCATCTGCGTGTTCGGGCTGCGCTGCCTCGCTCTGCGCATTGGCCCCGCTTGCTGTCGCTCGTGTCGACACGGACCCTCGCAACCTTTCGTGTCACCGCCTCGAACGGCTGTTGAACCCAGGGATTGACCACTCCTGACCGAAGGAGTCTTCGGAGGTGATCGGCTCGGAACCCTGCGGCCCGCCGGCTCAGGAAGCGGTGGGAGTTTGGGGAAGATGTGAAGACTGTCCGCCGGACTCGCCTGGGAGGAGAGACGCCGCCCACCTAACAGGTTTCTTAGGTGCGCGTGCGGTGGATAGCGTACCAATGGGCGCGAAGGACTCGCTTCGCCCGTTTGGCGGCCTTCGGCGGGATCATCCGTGCCCGTCCGGCCCCGCTTCGCCCCGCCTGTCGAGATTTTGACCAATGACCCAGGTCATCTATGCCGTCCGAAACCCCACCATCAGTGCGGGTAACTATTTGGACACGCGCTCCGCCTCCCCATCACCACCTTCCCGACATGACATCGTGACATGACGTATATGCAGGTCCCGGGGAGGAACCGATGACGTGCACCCCATCGCGCCCGCCGTCGGACACGGTCGGTGCCGGGTTCCGGACCGAGGGTCTCCTGCGCGCCCCCCGCGGCTTTTCGGTCAGGTCCGCACTCGCGTGGGGAACCGCGGTCCTCCTCGTCCTCACCGCCGCGGACCCCGGCGCCGCGGAGGAGGCCGGGCTCGGCGACGTGCGCGTGGAACTGGCGGCCCTGCGCGCCGAACTGGAGACCCTGCGCGAGACCGCCGTGGACCGGATCGCCGACTACCGGCGTGAGAGCGAGCGCCTGGCCGAGGCCACCGCCCGCCGGGAGGCCGCCCAGGAACGGGCCGAGACCGCCCGCGCCCGGCGTGAGGGCTCCCGTCTGGCCGCCGCGCGCCAGGCCGCCGCGGCCTACATGGGCGGATCGCCGCACCCGGCCCAGGCCTGGATGGGCGGCCCCGAGAACCTGCTCGAACGGGGCGCCTACCTCACCCTGCTCGCCGGACACCGCACCGCCGAACTCGACCGCGCCGAGGCCGCGCGCGTGGCGGCGGGCACCCTCGCCGACCTCGCGGAGGGAGCGGAGCGGGAACGGGTCGAGGCGGCCGAGGCGGCGGCCACCGCCCGCGCGGAGGCGGAGGCCGCCCTCAACGCGCAGGAGGACCGGTTCGGGGAACTGCTGGACGAACAGACCCGGTTGGAGGGGCTGCTCGCCGAGCGCCGCGCGGCGCGGGGGGCCCAAGCCGCTCGGGGGTCCGCCGGGGAGCGGGGGTCCGCCGAGGGCACGCGGACGACCGGGGAACGGGGGGCCGTGGTCGGCGCCGAGGGGTCGGGGGAGGTCGGGGACGACCGCGCGCGGATCTCCCCGGCCTGCGCGGGCGACGGCGGCACGCACGTCAACGGCCGCTTCCCGACGTCCGCGCTGTGCCCGCTCCCCCAGGCGGGCGAGTGGCTGCGGCCGGACGCGGCGGCGGCCTTCGTCTCGCTCGACTCCGCCTACCGCGCGCGGTTCGGCGTGCCGATGTGCGTGGCCGACTCCTACCGGCCGTACCACGAACAGGTGCGCCTGTTCCGGGAGATGCTGCCGGGCATGGCCGCCCGTCCGGGCACGAGCCAGCACGGCCTGGGGTTGGCCGTGGACCTGTGCGGCGGGGTGCACGAGCTCGGCACTCCGCAGCACGCGTGGATGCTGGCCCACGCGCCCGACCACGGCTGGATCAACCCCGACTGGGCGCGTGGCGGCTTCGAACCCTGGCACTGGGAGTTCACCGGGTGAGGACCCGGCCGCCCGACCGGGATCGGGCCGGGCGGGACGGTCAGACCAGCGAGCCCAGCCGGACTTCGAACCCGCCCAGCGTCCCGGCGCGCACCTCGACCTCGTCGTCGGGTTCCAGGGGCTCGGTCTCCAGGCACAGCAGGGCGCGGACACGGCCGGGCCCGGCGGCGAACCAGGCGTCCCCGGGCTCCGCCGCGCCGTAGCCCACCCGGCGGCCGTCCACGAACGCCGAGAACTCCTGCACCCGAGCGCCGTCCGCGTCGACGAGCTCGTCCCTCGTGACCAGGTCCGGGCCCAGGGTCAGCTGCAGGGGCTCACCCCGAGCGTCGAGCCACAGGCAGGCCATGGTGTAGGCGGTCGCGGGCCCCTCGGCGCCCGCGACGGCGGCCAGGCCGATCCGCGCCCCGCGCACACCGGTCGCCACGCCGTCGTCCACGCCCCGGACCAGATCGGAGGCCAGGGCGGTCACGGTGTCGCCGAACCGCGTCGCCACGGGGTCGGCGGGGACCAACGGAGCGCACAGACGCGCCTCGGGCTCGAAGATGATCTCCACCGGTTGGTCGACCGCGCGGGCGTGGGCCTCGGCCATCGCCTCGGACCCCGCGTCCAGGAGCGCGGCCAGGTCGTCGGTCACCGGGCAGCCGTGGACGTCACCGTCCTCCAGGGCGCCCAGGCGGGCGCCGCCACCGCTCGGCGACAGGTAGGTCACCCAGTCCAACGTCGCTCCTCATCGTCCGGGCGGGCGCGCTCACACCGCGGCGACGGGGCTGTGCTCCTTGCCCGTCCCGGCGCAGCCCTGGCACGGCTCGTCCACCCGCCGCCAGACGATGACGCCGCTGCCGTCCCGGTGCGGCTGTTCGGGCCGCCACCATCCCGTTCCGGAACAGAACCGGCAGTCGACGCCGCTCCGTTCGCACCAACCGCATGAGCTTATCGCGCACCGCGTGTGTGTCGGTTCCCGCGTCGGATCCATGCGCTCCCACCGTCTCCCCGCGAAATCGCGACCAGCCTGACACAGCGGCGGGGCGCGCGTCCACCCGTGAACGGGGGCGAAAACGCGGGTCAGAGCGGGTACGCGACCGCTCGGGCGGGCCGGTGGGCGGCGGCGGATCAGGCCGAGTCGCGCACCACCAGACGGGTGTCCAGGATGGTCGACGCGCTCTCCCTCGTCCCCGGGATCGCCACGTCGACCAGCAGGCGCGCCATCTCCCGCCCCATGCGCTCGGTGGGCTGGCGCACCGTGGTCAGCGGCGGTTCGCAGTGCTGGGCCATGAGGGTGTCGTCGAAGCCGACCACGGCGACGTCCCCCGGCACGCGCAGACCGCGCTCGCGCAGCACGCGCAGGGCGCCCAGGGCCGTGAGGTCGGAGGCGGCGAACACGGAGTCGGGCGCCCCGCCGGCCGCCAGCAGCCGCTCCATCGCGCGGGCGCCGCCCTCGACGCTGAAGTCCCCGGCGGCCACGAGACGCTCGTCGACGGCGGTCCCGGCCTCCGTCAGCACCTCCCGGTAGCCGGCCAGCCGCGCCACACCCGCGGTCATGTCCTGGGGGCCGGTGATGGTGGCGACGCGGCGCCTGCCGATGTCGAGCAGGTGGCGCACCGCGGCCCGGGCCCCGCCGACGTTGTCCACGTCGACGACGTAGGACGCGGGCCGGGCCGTGGGGTGCGGCTGGCCGCCGTGCACCACCGGGACGCCCGCCTCCGCCAGCCGGTGCGGAAGCGGGTCGTCGCGGTGCATGGAGACCAGCAGCGCCCCGTCGACGTGGGAGCCGCCGAGGTAGTCGCCGACCTTCTCGTGCTCGGCCTCGGTCCGGGCCGTGGTGAGCATCAGCTGGAGGTCGCGCTCGTGCAGGACCGAGCTGACGCCGCGGACGATGTCGGCGAAGTAGGGGTCGGTGAACAGCCGGTCGCGGTGCTCGGAGACCACCAGCGCGACGGTGTCGGTACGGCGGGTGACCAGGGTGCGCGCGGCCTGGTTGGGGCTGTAGCCGAGTTCGGCGATCGCGTTGTGCACGGCCTCCCGGGTGCGGGGACTCACCTGGGCGGAGCCGTTGATCACCCGCGAGACGGTGCCCCGGCCCACACCGGCCCGTTCCGCCACCATCTCCAGCGTCGGACGACGCCGACCGCCACCGCTCCTGGCCACTCGCTGCTCCCCTCGGGTCCTGTGGGAACGTGCCGACGCGCACGAGTCCGAACCCGCGCGAGTATCCCCGCGCCCACCCGACCTTGTCCAGCGAGGACCAGGCGAAGGACCCGCGCGGCGGCACGCCCGATCGTACGGCCTCCGGGGCCGCCCGCACGCGACCCGCGTCAGCGGCGGGACAGGCGGCGTACCACCAGGTCGCCCAGGCTCTGGCAGGCCTGCACGATGACGATGAGCAGGATGACCGTCGCCCACAGGTAGTGGTCGTTGAAGCGCTGGTAGCCCTCGCGGATGGCCAGGTCGCCCAGGCCCCCGCCGCCGATCGCGCCGGCCATCGCCGAGTAGGAGATGAGGGTGACCACGGTCATCACCAGACCGGCGACCAGGCCCGGCAGCGACTCGGGCAGCAGCACCTTGCCCACGATGGTGAGCTTGCGCGTGCCCATGGCGTGCGCGGCCTCGACGACCTCGCGGTCGACCTCGCGCACGGCGGTCTCCACCAGGCGCGCGAAGAAGGGGATCGCGCCGATGCTGAGCGGGACGATCGCGGCCGTGGGGCCCAGGGTCGTGCCGACGAGGAAGCGGGTCAGGGAGAGCACCGCGACCATGAGCACGATGAACGGCAGGGAGCGGCCGACGTTGACGACGGCGCCGAGCACGGCGCGCACCGCCGGGGCCGGGGTCAGCCCGCCCCGGTCGGTGGCCACCAGCAGCACGCCCAGGGGCAGGCCGAACAGAACGCTGAAGACGGTCGCCCACCACACCATGTAGACGGTGTCCATGGTGGCCAGCCACAGGTCCGGCCACATCGCGGGCCAGGCGAGGACGAAGTCGGCCACGGCGTCCGCCGGGCCCGAGGGCTCGGCGGCCGAGGCGAGGGTCAGGGCGGGGGTGATCACTGTCCGGCCTCCTCGACCAGCAGGCCGCGCTCGGAGAGGAAGGCGAGCGCCTCGGCGCGGCGGGCGCCGCGCACGTCGACGCTCAGGCGGCCCACGGACTGTCCGGCGACGCGCTCCACGCCGCCGCCGCGGATGTTGGCGTCCACGTCGAAGCGGCGGGTCAGCTCCGACATCAGCGGCTCGTCGAAGGAGCGCGGGTAGGTGACGGTCACGGTGTCGGGCCCGCCGTCCTCGGGGATCGGGAACAGGGACCGCGCCAGGAGCGAGCCCGGTGTGCCGATGAGGTCCAGGACGCGGCCGGACTCGCGGAACTCCCCGCTCTCCATGATGGCCGCGGAGTCGCAGATCCGCTTGATCACGTCCATCTCGTGGGTGATCAGCAGGATGGTCAGCCCCAGCTCGTCGCGCAGGCGGCCGAGCAGGGCGAGGATGGACTCGGTGGTGGCCGGGTCCAGGGCGGAGGTCGCCTCGTCGCTGAGCAGGACCTTGGGAGCCGAGGCCAGGGCGCGGGCGATGCCCACGCGCTGCTTCTGCCCCCCGGAGAGCTGGGACGGGTAGGCCCGCGCCTTGTCGCCGAGCCCGACCAGCTCCAGCAGCTCGCCGACCCGGGCCCGGCGGCGGGCGCGGTCCACGCCCGCGACCTCCAGCGGGAAGCCGACGTTGCCCGCGACCGTGCGCGAGGACAACAGGGCGAAGTGCTGGTGGACCATGCCGATCGTGCGGCGCGCGGCGCGCAGTCGGGACCCGCGCAGCGCGGTCAGCTCCTGGCCGTCGACCGAGACCGTGCCGGAGTCGGGGCGCTCCAGGAGGTTCACCGAGCGCAGCAGGGTGCTCTTGCCCGCGCCGCTCTGCCCGACGACACCGTAGATCTCCCCGGGCTCGACCCGCAGGTCGACGCCGTTCAGGGCGGTCACCCGGTGTTTGTTCAACCGGTAGGCCTTGTGCAGGCCCACTGCGTCAATCACGGTCTTCCCATCGACGTCTCAGCGGTGGTGTCACGGCGCCCGTGGGGATCGCCCGGGGCGGGACTCAGCGCGGGTTGGACGCCCGCGTCCGAGCGTACGGAGGGCCCGGGGGCCGGAGGGGGACGACGCGCCGGAGCGCGCGCGAGCCGTCACCGCCCCCAAGCCAACCACGTGCGGACAGGTCCGGTCGGCGGATTCGGTGTCCGCGATCAGGTTATTTTGACCACATTGCACGCTTCGGTGTTATGTGCAATTGACCGTGCCTTTTCCGAATCCACACGGTCGCGCCTACACTCATGACGATCCCGTGACTCTCGCCCCGAACGACCGCGTGTAGCGAGGGTTCCGGCCCGGGCGGTCCCCACACCCGCCCCGGGACACACCAGCATGAGCGCCCGACACCCCGACCGGGGACGTTCCGGGCCCGAGGAGCGACCACATCGTGCAGTCCGACGACCCGATCCGCGAGGACGGTACCGCCCGTGCGTCCGGGAACGACCCGTACGCCGATTTCTGGGCGCCGGAACCCCGCGCATGGACGTGGAACGACGTCCTGGCCGACCTCCTGCCCCGGCGCGGCCCCTCCGCCCGCCCCGGACGCGTGACCGCGAGCGCCCTGGCCATCGCCCTGACCGCCCTCCTGACGACCGTCCCGCAGAGCGCGGGAGCGACGGTCGCGCCGCGTGAGCCGGAGGACATGGACACCCTGCGCTCCCGGGCCGACTCGCTCACCGAGGAGTTCCAGGGCGAGCTGCGCGACATGGAGGCGGTCATGGACGAGGCCGAGACCGCCGAGGCCAGCGCCGCGGCCTCCCGGGAGGAGGTCGAGGCCGCCCGCGCCGAGGTGCGCTCGCTGGCGGTGGCCGCCTACACCGGCCAGGGGATCGACCCCTCGATGTCGCTCTTCGTCGACTCCGACCCGGAGGAGATCATCGACCGCGCGGTGATCATCGACTACCTGGCCTCCACCCACGACGACCTCATCACGCAGCTCGACCAGGCCCTGGAACGCGACGAGGCGGCCCAGGCCGAGTCCCAGGAGCGGCTGGCCCAGGTGCAGGAGGACCTGGACGAGCTGGAGGACCAGCGGCGCGAGGTGCAGCGCATGATCGCCGACCACCCCAACCAGCCGATGGAGCCGCCGGACAACATCACCCCCCGCACGCGCCAGATGCGCGACGAGGTCGTCGCCCGGTTCGGCCCGGGCGACGACGTCGGCGGGACGGGCTGCTACCGGGCGGTCGGCGGCTACGTGGTCGGCGAGCACCCCAAGGGCCGGGCCTGCGACTTCATGGTCGACGGCGACGGCCAGATGCCGTCGCAGGACCAGGTCCAGCGCGGGTACGAGATCGCCGAGTGGGCGAAGGAGAACGCCGAGGACTTCGGGATCATGTACATCATCTACCGGCAGAAGATCTGGGACATCCGGCGCGGCGGCGAGGGCTGGCGTGACATGGCCGACCGCGGCAGCGTCACGGAGAACCACTTCGACCACGTGCACATCTCGATGTTCTGAGCCGGTGGCCGCAACCGGCCACGACGCCCCCGAGGCGCCCGGTTCCACGTGGGCGACACGAAACGGTGACGATTCACCCACCCGTCCGGTATCCCGCCTGCCCCTCGGGCGCCTCCCGCGGCTAGGATTGCCCACGTCCCGGTCCTGGCCTGCGGGGACGTCCGCGTCCGACGGATCGCGGACCCCGCCCCGGCGCCAGGAGCCTCCTCACGACACCGGGGATCGCCCGCCCACGCCACCCGTCCTCGCCCGCGGGCCGGTACGATCGGCGGCCCTCCCCCGCGGTTCCCGGACCGCCGCCTCGCCCCCTCGGCGGCCCCGCTCCGCGGTGGACGCGCGAACCCATCGGCGCTCTCGGGCGTCACCGACACAGCACACCACCGGGCGAGGGGAGCCATGAGCGAGAACGGACCTTACAACCAGCCGCCCCAGAACCCGTACGGCGGCGGTGACCACGGGGCCCAGCCGCCCTACGGCCAGCCCCAGCCCCCGCAGGGCGCCCCGTACGACCCGAACACCGGCGGTCAGCCGGGCTACGGCGCGGGATACCCCGGGGACCAGCGGATGTACGGGGGCGCGCAGCAGCACTACGGCGGCCAGGGGTACGCCCCTCCCCAGCCCTCGGGCGGCGGGGGGAGCAAGGCGGGCCTGTGGGTGGTCATCGTCGGCGGAGTCATCATCGTCGTCCTGGTGATCGCCGTCCTGGTCACGCTCGTGACCAACGGCTCCTCGACCCCTCCGGTCGCCGACGACACGACCGTGACCACCGAGGACACCGACGACGACGCGGCCGAGGCCGCGCCCGACACCGACGCCGCCCCGGCCGGCGAGCCGCCCTACGCGGTGCCCGCGGAGCCCTGCGACGCCTTCACCGAGCAGGTGACCTCCGACTTCCTGCTCACCGAGGCCGCCGAGAAGTCCGTCCAGGACACCACCGCCCGGTGCTCCAGCACGCTGGCCGAGGCGCCCGAGGGCAACGGCCCCGACGACTACGCCTCGCTGCGCCTGACCTACTCCGTGCCCTACTCGGCCGCCGACTCCGTCGACCAGGCCACGAGCGACTTCGAGGCCGCCAGGCAGGACGTCACGGGCGCGACCGAGTACTCGCTCTACCTCGCCGAGGGCGTCGAGGACGACCGCGAGGTCGACCTCGGCGACCAGGCACGATACGTGGTCACGCGGTACGACTACGTGGGCGACGAGGTCCCCCAGGCGGTCCTGCTCGTCCGCAGCGCCAACCTCAACATCCGGATCGAGTACCAGATCATGCCCTCGCTGCTGTCCGAGGGCAGCCCCGAGGACCTGGTCCTGCCCGACCACACCGAGGAGATCATGCTCAACGCCGGGGCCGCGGCGCTCGCCCTGGTCGGCACCTGATCCCACCCCGGACACGTCAGGGGGCCGCGGCGGAGATCGCCGCGGCCCCCGCGCGTGCGGACGCGCGTCGGTGTCCGTGTCCGGGGCGCGCTCGTCGCCCCGCGCCCGTCCCGCCTAGTTCGCGCCGGGCAGGTCGGCCCGCACGCGCCTGGCCGCCTCGACCATGTTGCGCAGGGCCTGCTCGGTCTCGGCGTACCCGCGCGTCTTGAGACCGCAGTCCGGGTTGACCCACAGGCTGCCCGCGTCGATGTGCGCGACCGCCAGGCGCAGCGACGCCTCGATCTCCTCCACCGACGGCACGCGCGGCGAGTGGATGTCGTACACGCCGGGGCCGATCCCCCGCTTGTAGCCGCGGCGGCCGAGGTCCTCCACCAGCTCCATGCGCGAGCGGGCCGCCTCGACGCTGGTGACGTCGGCGTCGAGCGCCTCGATCCCACCGACGATCAGGCCGAACTCGGAGTAGCACATGTGCGTGTGGATGACCGTGCTCGACGCGACGCCGGAGGTGGCCAGGCGGAACGAGCCCACGGCCCAGTCCAGGTAGGCCGCCCGCTGCTCCTCGCGCAGCGGCAGCAGCTCCCGCAGCGCCGCCTCGTCCACCTGGATGTGGCGGATCCCGGCGCGCTCCAGGTCGGCGATCTCGTCCCGCAGGGCGAGCGCGACCTGGCGGGCGGTGTCGCCCAGCGGCTGGTCGGTACGGACGAACGACCAGGCGAGCATCGTCACCGGACCGGTCAGCATGCCCTTGACCGGCTTCTGGGTGCGCGACTGGGCGTAGGTGATCCACTCGACCGTCATCGGCTCGGGGCGTGAGACGTCCCCGTACAGGATCGGGGGGCGCACGCAGCGCGAACCGTAGGACTGCACCCACCCGTTCTCGGTGGTGGCGTAGCCCCGCAGCTGCTCGGCGAAGTACTGCACCATGTCGTTGCGCTCGGGCTCGCCGTGGACGAGCACGTCCAGGCCGATCTCCTCCTGGAGCGCGATCACCCGGTCGACCTCCTCGCGGAGGATCCGGCGGTACTCCTCCTCGCCCAGCTCGCCCCTGCGGTGGGCGGCGCGCGCCCGCCGCAGCTCGGCGGTCTGCGGGAAGGACCCGATCGTGGTCGTGGTCAGCGGCGTGTCCGTGGGGACGTCGCGGTCCTGCGGACGCTCGGAGGCCTCCGGCCCCAGCGCGTCGAGGCGGGCGCGCACCCGAGCGTCGGTGAACGCGGGGTCGGCTCCGTCGGACTCCCGGCCCGTGTGCTCGGCCTCGGCGCCCTCGGACAGGACGCGGCCCAGCAGGGCGACCTCCTCGGCCTTCTGCTTGGCGAAGGCCAGGGCCGCGCGCAGCTCGGGGGCGAGGGAGGTCTCGGCGTCCAGGTCGATCGGCACGTGCAGCAGCGAGCAGGAGGTGCTCACGGTCAGCTCGTCGGTGAGGGCGAGGAGGGTGCCGAGCGTGGCCACCGCCGCGGGGACGTCGGTCCGCCAGACGTTGCGGCCCTCGACGACACCGGCGACCAGGCGGGTGCCGCCCAGTCCGGAGACCTTGACCAGGTCGTCGACGCCCTCGGCGTCGGTCACCAGGTCCAGGCCGACCGCCTCGACCGGCGAGTCCTTGAGCACGCGCAGCGCGGCGGCGCCGATGGAACCGAAGTAGGTCGAGACCAGCAGGGAGGGACGGTCGGTGAGCCCGCCCAGGCGCTGGTAGACGCGCTCCAGGTGGTCGACGGCGGCGCGGCCCTCGTCGGTGGCCAGGATCGGCTCGTCCAGCTGCACCTCGGTGGCCCCGGCCGCCCTGAGGTCGGCCAGCAGGCGGGCGTAGGCGTCCAGGAGCTGGTCGAGCAGCTCGATCGGCGCCCAGCCCTCGGGCGCGTCGTCCGCGGCCTTGGCCAGGAGGAGGAAGGTCAGCGGGCCGACCAGGACCGGACGGGTGTGGTAGCCCGCCTCGGCCGCCTCACGGAACTCGGCGACCGGCTTGTCGCCGACCAGGCGGGGACGGGTGCTCGGCGAGAGCTCGGGGACCAGGTAGTGGTAGTTGGTGTCGAACCACTTGGTCATCTCCAGGGGCGGCGCGCCCTGCACGCCCCGGGCGAGGGCGAAGTAGCGGCGCAGCTGCTCGTCCCGGTCCTCCGCGGTCGCCGGGGAGGCGAAGCGGGACGGCACCAGGTCGAAGAGGACCGCCGTGTCGAGCACGTGGTCGTAGTACGAGAACGTGTTGGACGGCAGGTCGTCGACGCCCGCCTCGCGCAGCTGGGCGTAGACGCCCCTGCGCAGGTCGGCGGCGACCGCGTCCAGGTCCTGGGCGCTGGTGCGGCCCTTCCAGTAGGACTCGCTGGCGCGCTTGAGTTCGCGGCGCGGGCCGATCCTCGGGTAACCGTGCACCGTGGAGCGCACGGCCGCCTTCGCGGCCGGTGGCGTGGTCATGAAGCTTCTCTCCCTCGTCGAAAGCCGGGTTCCGACCGCGAGGGGACTCCGAGGGCAGGCCACGCCGAGGGGCGTTCCGCGGACACGCACCTGTTCGCCACCGACCTCGGCCCTCCCTCGGGGCACGGGACCACCGGCGGCACGGGTGCGCCGCCGGGTGGAGGCAGGTCTTCGGACTCGTGGGCACCGCCGGTGCGCGCACCGACGACCTACTGGTCACCGCTTCCCAGTTTCCGACCAAACCGACCGGATTACCAGTGCTTTTGGCGACTGTCGTTCCCACATACCGCTGCGGGGCAGTCCCGGATTCCCACCGGGTTCCCTCTTGCGACGCGCACCACACTCCCCACCGGTGACACCCGGCTCGGAAGTGGAGCGCGTACCTTCCACGAGTGCAAGTATAGGGAGACCCCCTCACACCCCTGCACCTGGTGTGGACACCCCATTCTTCGCGCACCATCCCGCCGTGAACCCCTGCCGTCTGGCGCGCATCACACCCGACACAAGCGTTACGCGCGGACGGCCCTCCCCCGCCGCCCCCGCGAACGTTCGTCTGACGATGAACGTGGAGTACCCCAGGTGAACAAAGAATCCCCGCGGGCCAAGGCCGTCCTTCGCCCCCTCGTCACGGCCCTCGTCGCATTGGTGGTGTTGTCGGGACTGCTGTTCTTCGCGGCCCGGTCCGTGTGGGGGCCCGGCCAGCTCGCCTCCAACGACGCCGCGCACGGATCGGCGGAGGAGAGCGCCCCGCCCCCGGCCACGGGCGAGCCCGACCGGCTGACCGTGGTCGACCCGGCGGACGTGGTCGACGTGGAGGAGGCCGAGCTGTCCTACGACGGCGACATCGCCGCGACCGTGACCTACCCGGTCCTGCCCAACGCCGAACCGCTGGCCGACTTCCTCTCGCGCGCCCTCGACACCGACGTCGCGGCCTTCGAGGCGGCCAACCCCGGGGCGGAGTCCTACACCGCCGCATGGGACCTGACGGCGGCCGAGGGCACCACGGTCGGCGTGCGCATGACCAGCACCGAGACCGACTCCGAGGGCTCGCGCGAGTGCCACACCACCTACTGGTACGAGACCGACACCGGACTGGCGCACGGCTCCAACGAACTGATCGCGGGGCAGGACGAACTGGCCGAGCTCGCCGGGCTCGTCCGGGACCGGGCGCCCGACGACGTGGACGCGTCGGTCGTCCTCCCGGTGGCGGCGCTGTTCGACTCGGTGGGCTTCAACCCCGACGGCGACCTGGTCGTGGAGTTCGACGCCGGGCAGGTCGCGGCGCCCGACGCCGGGCCGGTGCACGTGGTCGTCGAACGCGACGAGGCCGAACCGCTGCTGTCGGAACTGGGCGTGCGCGCCCGTGACGCCGCGACCGTCGGCGTGGAGGCGTTCGCCGTGGCCGAGCGTCCCGAGGCGGACAAGGACGGTGTCACCGAGGAGCGGCCGGGCGTGATCTCGCCCGTCGACGACGAGGTGGACTGCTCCGACCCGGAGACCCGGTGCGTGGCGCTGACCTACGACGACGGCCCCGGTGGACGCACCCCCGAGTTGCTGGACACCCTCGCCGAGTACGACGCCCGCGCCACCTTCTTCGTGACCGGCGTCCCGGTCATGGAGCAGCCCCGGATCGTGCGTCGCGCCTACGCGGAGGGCCACGAGATCGCCAACCACACGCTGAGCCACCCGGACCTGTCCGCCCTGGGCCAGGGCGCTGCCCGCGATGAACTGGAGACCGTCCAGGCCCAGGTGTACCGCGAGACCGGCTACACCATGGACCTGATGCGCCCGCCCTACGGCGCAACCGACGACGGGGTCGCCTCCCTGACCGAGGAGATGGGGCTCGCCCAGATCCTGTGGAGCGTGGACACCAACGACTGGAAGGACCGGAACTCCTCGGTGGTCACCCGCCGTGCCCTGGGCGGCGCGTCCGACGGCGCCATCATCCTCATGCACGACATCCACGACACCACCGTCGAGGCCTCCCACCAGATCATCCGTGAGCTGGACGCCCGCGGATACACCATGGTCACCGTCTCCCAGCTGCTGGGCACGACCACACCGGGCTCCGCCTACCACGACGGCCACCCGGAGGAGGACGCCGGGGCCGACCACGAGGGCCACGAGCACGCGGACGGGGCCGACGAGGAGCACGGCGAAGACTGACACGACCGCGCCGCCCGCGCCAGGGGGGTGACCACATGTGGACACCGCCCCAGCCGGGTGGCCCAGGTCACCTATGTTGCTGCCATCAACCGCCAACCGTCCGGCAGGGGTGAGCACGTCCGGTGGAGCAGTCGACCCGAGCACGTCAGATTCCGAACGTCCACGGCCCTGACGTGGGACGGGTCGGCCTCCGCTGGCCCGGCGCCGTCATCGCCGCGGTGTCGCTGACCGCCACGGCGTGCGCGACCCCCGAGAGTGACGCGAGCGCCGCCGACCGGATCGCGGTCGTCCTGGACGCGGCCGAGGGACCCGTCTCCGAGTGGACCGGCGACGCCGCGGACTTCGCCGACCACCCGTACGTCCCCGAGGGCCTGGCGGTCACCGTCGCCTACCCGGAGTTCGAGGGCGCGCCGGCCTTCGCCGACGGGCTCGCGCGGCTCGTCGACCGGGAGGTGCTCGACTTCCGGGGCGCCAGCCGCGACCCGGTGAGCCTGACCGTCGACTGGGAGGTCGTCGCGGCCGGGGACGGAGTGCTCGGCGTGCGCCTGATCCGCACGGAGGAGGACCTGCACGGACTGCGGCAGGGCTACGAGACCTACTGGTACGACGCCGCGACCGGGCTGACCCGCTACTCCTCGGAGCTGATCGCCGGGCAGGAGGAGCTGGCGGAGCTCAACAGGATCCTCCGGGCCGAGCTGGCGGACCACCCCGACGTCGACGTCGAGGGCCTCCTGCCGATCCGGGCCAGCTACGACTCGATCGGGTTCAACACCGAGGGCGACCTCGTCGTGGAGTTCGACGACGGCCACCTGTCGCCCGTGCGCGAGGGGCACCCGCCGGACTCCTCCCCCGGGCGGATCGCGGTGGCGGTCGACGCCGCCGAGGCCGAACCGCTGCTGTCGGAACTGGGCGGGCGGGCGCGGGCGGCGTCACTGCGCGAGGAGCCGGACTACGCCGTGCCCGCGGCGGGCGAGACCCCCGATCCGCGCCCCGCCGTGCCCGGGGAGGTCGTCGCCGGGGACCAGGACCTCGACTGCCGGGACGAGGGGGTCCGGTGCGTGGCGCTGACCTTCGACGACGGCCCGGCCGACACCTCCGTGCACCTGCTGGACGTCCTGGCGGAGGAGGAGGTGGCGGCGACGTTCTTCCTCAACGCCGACCCGGCGCTGACCCGCCCGTGGGTCTACCGGCGCGCCTATGCCGAGGGGCACGAGATCGCCAGCCACAACGACCAGCACGAGCACATGCCGGACATGCCCGTCGCCGACCTGCCGCGCCAGGTGTCCACGGTCAGCGCGATCGTCAGCAGGCACACCGGGCACACGGTGCTCCTGTTCCGGCCGCCCTTCGGCGACAGCTCGCCGGAGGTGCTCGACGAGATCGGCGAGCAGGGGATGGCCCAGGTCCTGTGGAACGTGGACAGTCAGGACTGGGAGGGACTCCACCGGGGCGGGATCGTGGACCGTGTCGTGGGCACGGCGGAGCGGGACGCGGTGGTGCTGCTGCACGACACACTGCCCCCGACGGTCGCCGCGGTCCCGGGGATCATCGAGCGGCTGCGCGAGCACGGCTTCGCGTTCGCGACGGTGTCCCAGGTGATCGGGGAGCCGGAGCCCGGGGAGTCCTATCCGGTCGGCGCGCGGGTGCCCGGTACCGGGGGTGAGACCTCGGCATCCTGACCGGGAGGGGTCCGTGCCCTGACCGGCAGGCCCGCTGCCCTGACCAGGGCGGGGAGATCCCGGCCCGGGCGCCGCGCACCCGGCACCGGCGCCGCCGCCCAGCGCGCCGACGCCCGGTCGAGGTGGTCGACCGGGCGTCAGTGCGGCGGAGGGGTCAGGAGGCGGCTTCGACGTCGTCCACCAGGGACAGGCCCGGCGGGGGCGCGTCGGAGCCCACCGCCTCGCCGACGGAGGCGTATCCGGCCTCGCGCACGAGGCGCGCGAGACCGCGGTGGACGCGGCGCGGCCACAGCGGACCACCGTAGATCAGGCCGGTGTAGCCCTGGACCAGGGTGGCCCCGGCGCGGATGCGCGCCCAGGCGTCCTCGGCGGTCTCGACGCCGCCGACGGCGACCAGCGTCACGCGGTCCCCCACGCGGGCGCGCAGGCGGCGCAGCACCTCCAGGGAGCGCTCCTTGAGCGGCGCGCCGGACAGACCGCCGGCCCCGGCCGCCTCGACCTCCTCGGGGGCGGCGGACAGGCCCTCACGGGAGATGGTGGTGTTGGTGGCGATGATGCCGTCCAGGCCCTCGGCCAGGGCGAGGTCGGCGACCGCGTCGACGTCCTCGTCGGCCAGGTCCGGGGCGATCTTCACCAGCAGCGGCAGCGTCGGGTACCCGGCGTCGGTCAGGGCCTCCCGCACGGCGGCCAGCAGCGGGCGCAGCCGTTCGACGCCCTGGAGGTCGCGCAGCCCGGGCGTGTTCGGCGAGCTGACGTTGACCACCATGTAGTCGGCGTACGGGGCCAGGCGGCGGGCGCTGGTCGCGTAGTCGGCCGGGGCGTCCTCCTCCGGCGTCACCTTGGTCTTGCCGATGTTGACGCCCAGCACCGGACGGCCGGCCGCGCGCTGGTGGTGCAGGCGTTCGGCGACCAGGGCCGAACCCTCGTTGTTGAAGCCCATCCGGTTGACGATGGCGCGATCCCCGACCAGGCGGAACAGGCGCGGCTTCGGGTTGCCGGGCTGGGGCTGGGCGGTGACCGTGCCGATCTCGACGAACCCGAAGCCGAGTGCGGCCAGGCCGCGCGGGCTCTCGGCGTTCTTGTCGAACCCGGCGGCCATGCCCAGCGGGCCGGGGAACTCCCGGCCCAGGGCGTGCACGGTCAGCTCGGGCTCACGCGGTCCCAGCACCCGGCCCATGGCGGCCGCGACGCCCGGGACGGCCGCCGCGCCGCGCAGGGCGGCGAAGCTCAGCGTGTGGGCCGTCTCGGCGTCCATGTGCCGCAGGACCGAGCGGAAGAGCACTTGGTAGAACACGGTCATCCGTTTCCGTCGCCCTCGCGCTCTGCGAGGAAGCGTTCGAGTTCCGCGCCGAGCTCGTCGGCGGTGGGCAGTCCGCCCTCGTCGTCGGCGAGCGGGAGCGTGGGCCGCTCCCCGTTGTCGACGCGTGAGGACATGATGTCGTCGTACTGGCGTTCCAGGTTGGCCACGACACGCTGGACCTCCTCGGAGGCCGCCACCTGTTCGGCGATGTCGACGTCGGTGGCCCCCGCCACGTCCTCCAGCGCGCTCGTGGGAAGGTCCAGGCCGGTCGCCCCGGAGACGTGCTCGGCGGCGGCCAGGGCCGCCCGGGGGTACTCGGACTGGGCCAGGTAGCTGGGCACGTGGACGGCGTAGCCGACGAAGTCGTGGCCGGCCTGTCCCAGGCGGTACTCCAGCAGCGAGACAGCGCTGCCGGGGACCTCGACCCGGCCGATCCACGGGGTGTGGCCCGCGACCAGTTCGGGGCGGGTGGAGTGCGGGGTGACGGTGACCGGTCGGGTGTGCGGGACGGCCATGGGGATGCCGTGGGCGCTGACCGACAACGTGACCTGGAAGTGGTCGATGAGCGCGCCGACGGCCGCCGCGAACAGCTCCCACTCGCGGTCGGGCTCGGGCCCGTGCAGGACCAGGAAGGGCGCGCCCTCCTCGTCGTGCATCCGGTACAGGGCGATCTTGGGCTCGGAGTAGTCGGTCCACGCGTTCTCGACGAAGGTCATCGTCGGGCGGCGGGACCGGTAGTCCACGAGCCGGTCGGCGTCGAAGGTCGCGATCTCCTCCGCGGTGAACCGGTCGAACAGCGCCGAGGCCAGCTGGCGCCCGGCGTGACCGGCGTCGACGAAGCCGTCCAGACAGACGAGCATCGCCAGTCCGGCGACGTCGTCGAAACCGGGATGGAGTTCGTACAGTTCTGCGGGTTCACGCACCGGGTTCTCGTCTCCAAAGTGGTCGGGAGCGCAGGGGGCGGCGCCGGGGCGGCGACCGGGGCGACGGCCGCGCACGGTGCCGCGAGGCCCGTGGGGGACCCGCCCACGCGATGCGCGGGCGGGTATGCCCTGCTTGTCCACAATACCGACCCGCCACCGGTGGGAGAGGGCCGTGGGAGGGCCCTCTCCCACCCGGGTGACGGTGACCACACCGGCGTCGGACGGCGCGGCGGGGTCAGCGCTGTTCGGCGACGCGCAGGGCGCGCAGACGGTTGAGCACAGCGGCGATCTCGTGTCTGCGGGGCAGCGCGTAGTCGCCGCCGAAGTCCCCGCCGAGCAGGGTGACGCCGTCCTTGGCCAGCGCCCGTTCGAGGGAGTCCAGGGCCTCGGCCAGGGTGCGGGCGCCGTCCAGGTGGCGGCCGCGCACGAGTTCGCGCAGGGCCAGTCCGGCGCCGGTGATCTGGCCGGGGTCGACGAACTGCTCGACCGAGCGCACGTCGATGTCGTGGTCGCCGAAGACCAGGACGTCCATGTCGCGCCGCTTGATCCTGCTCCGGCCCCGGGCGGTGGCGGGGTCGACCGAGGCGGGGTCCACGACCCGGGGGCGGGGCGCGGTGAAGTCGGCGTCGGTCCGCTCCCGGGCCAGGGCCCGGGCGCGCTCGGTGACGTCGTGCGGGTGGTAGGCGTCGAGCATGACCACCTGGTCGGCGACGTCGAAGTAGTCGCCGCTGCCGCCCATGACGAGGACGGTGGAGACGCCGTGGTCGCGGTGCAGGGGGCGGACGAGGTCGATGAACGGGATCAGCGGTTCGCGGTCGCCGTGGACGAGGGCCTGCATGCGCTCGTCGCGGATCATCAGGTTGGTGGCGGTGGAGTCCTCGTCCACGAGCAGCGTGCGCGCCCCCGCCTCGACCGCCTCGCAGATGTTGGCGGCCTGGGAGGTGGATCCGGAGGCGTTCTCGGTGCGGAAGTCGCTGGTGTCGGCGCCGGTGGGCAGGCCACGCACGAAGGGGCTGACGTCGGTGCGCTCCACGCGGCGGCCCTCCTCGGCGCGGATCTTGACGGCGTCGTCCCTGGTGACGACGAGTTCGCGACCGTCGCCGGGGATGTGGTCGTACACGCCGCGCTCCAGGGCGTGCAGGAGGGTGGACTTGCCGTGGAAGCCGCCGCCGACGATGAGGGTGATGCCCTCGGGTACGCCCATGCCCGTGACGGTGCCGCGGTGCGGCAGGTCGACGCTCACGCGCAGCGAGGCGGGCGACTCGAAGGGGACGGCGCCGCCGGTCATGGGCTCGTCGCTGACGCCGCTGCGGCGGGGCAGGATGGCGCCGTCGGCGACGAAGGCCACCAGACCCCGCTCCTCCAGTTGGGCGCGCAGGGCCACGGTGTCGGCGACGCTGTCGGCGAAGGCCTCGGCCTCGGCGACGTCGATCTCCTCCCAGTACAGATCGTCGACCAGGTCGGGGAGGGTGGCGCAGAACTCGCGCTCGGCTGCCCGGCCGTCGATGCGGCGGCCGCGGCCGGGCAGGTCGATGCCGATGCGCAGGTCGATGCCGCCGTCGGTGAGCTGGCAGGAGGAGCGTTCGATGACCTCCTGGCCGCCGGTGTCGATCCTGAGCAGCGACCCCCTGAGCAGGCGGCGGGCACGGCGGCCGAGGTGGTCGGCCGTGGCGCGGCGCCGGACGGGGTCGGCCCAGGCGCTCTTGGGGATGCCCGCGTCGTGGACGAGGACGCGCACGCGCGAGGGCGGCGCGAACGGGTCGGCCTGGGCGTGCTGCACGGTGAGCGTGAAGTCGCCGAAGTCCCAGTCGCCCGTGAGCGACTTGTAGCGGCCGTAGGAGTCGCCGTCCATGCGCAGCAGCTCGGCGGAGAGCCGGGCGTCGTCGCGCACGCCGCGGATCGGCTCGGGTTCGGGCCTGCGGCCGCCGCCCCGCCCCGGTCCGCGGCCGCCCCCGCCGCCGTGTCGGCGCCCCTGGCCGCCGCCCCCGTACCGTCCCGCCATGGTGGTCTCCCCCTGTGTTCGTGGCACTACTCAAGCCAGGGTAGGTGGAATCACGACCCGCCGGAGGAGGCCTGTGGACAACCCGACGCGGGGGTGTCCGCGGGGTGGGCCCCGCGGGCACGTGTCGGCGGTGGTGACCGGATCCGGCCGAGCGGGCACGGAACGTCACCGCCCGGCGGTATACCTGACGCCATGGCCGACGCCCTCTCCGCCGCCCCTCCTCCGCCCCTGGTCCCCGTCCTGTGGGGCAAGACCGGCGAGCTCGACCCGTCCCTGTCCGACGACGCGTGGCACCCGCTCGTCTCCCACATGGTCGACTCGGTGCACGTCGCCGGTCAGGTGTGGGACCACTACCTGTCGGGGGCGGTGCGGTCGGCGCTGGGGCCGCCCGGCACCGCCAGGGCGCTGTTCGCCTGGCTGGCCGGACTGCACGACATCGGCAAGGCGACGCCGCACGTCCAGCGGCTCAGCACACGCCACTGGGAACGCGTCGAGGAGCGTGCGCCCCACCCGGCCCACGTCGGCTCGCTGACCTACCGCCACGAACAGCTCAGCGCCCACGTCGTGCGCGAGCTGCTGGCGGAGGAGGGGTGGTCGCGCCAGGCCACCGTGTGGGTCGCCCACGTCGTCGGCGGCCACCACGGCACCTTCCCCAGTGCGTCCAGGTCCTACACCCCCGGGCCCGACGTCCTGGGCGAGAAGCCCTACCGAGCCGCCTGGCGATACCTGTTCGACCTGGTCACCGAGGTGAGCGGGGTCGACCTGGCCGCTCTTCGCGACCACGTCCCCGAGCTGGGCGCGCGAATGACGGTCTCCGGGGCGGTCGTCATGGCCGACTGGCTGGCCAGCAACGAGGCGTACTTCCCCTACGACACGGCCACCGCGGACGCCAAGCCCCCGGTGGACGAGTACGTCAAGGCGTCCCGGACCCTGGCCGAGGAGGGGTTCCGCCGGATCACCCGACTGGGCGGGGTCTGGCGCCCCGAACCCGGCGACGACGCGCGGGAGCTGTACTGGCGGCGGTTCGGGATCAAGGAACCCCGGGACACCCAGGTCCGGGTGGACGAGGTCGCGCGGCGGGCCGACCGCCCAGGCCTGATGGTGGTCGAGGCCCCCACCGGCGAGGGCAAGACCGAGGCCGCGCTGGCCGCCGCAGAGGTCCTGGCCGAGCGGTTCGGGCTCAACGGCCTCTTCTTCGCCCTACCGACCCAGGCGACCACCAACAGCGTCTTCGATCGGATCCTCGACGACTGGGCGCACTCTCAGCGGCACAAGCCCACCGTCGCGCTGGTCCACGGCAAGGCGCGGCTTCGGGAATCGTTCACCGACCTGCCGTCCGGCGGCGTCGGGGACGGCGGCTGCCACACGATCACCGCCTCCTCCTGGCTGCGCGGCGCGAAGAAGGCCCTGCTCAGCCCGATCGCGATCGGCACCATCGACCAGCTGCTGTTCGCCGGGGTCGCCGCCAGGTACGTCCAACTGCGCCACCTGGGGCTGGCCAACAAGGTCGTGGTCGTCGACGAGGTGCACGCCTACGACACCTACATGTCCCAGATCCTGCACCGGGTCCTGCACTGGCTGGGCTGGCACGGCGTCCCCGTCGTCCTGCTCTCGGCCACCCTTCCGCCCGGGCAGCGCGCTGACCTGCTCGCCGCCTACTCCGGCGCGCCCGAGGTGGCGGTGGAGGGCACCGGCTACCCACGCGTGACCTGGGTGGACTCCCCCTCCCCCGAACAGCGGCTGGACTGGGCCGAGGACGACGACCAGGTCCTCACCGTCAGGTCGGACTCCGCGACGACGCGACGCGGGGCCGACGTGCGGATCGCGTTCGCCCCGGAGCGCCCCGGGGGCGACCTGCGCGAGCTGATCGAGGAGCGGCTGCGGGGCGTCCGGAAGGGCAACATCCTGGTGCTGCGCAACACCGTCCAACGCGCCCAGGACGCCTACGACCGGCTGCGCGCCCAGTTCCCGGACTTCGATGTCTCCCTGGCACACGCCCGGTTCACCGCCCGGGACCGCGAGCGGATCGACGACGACCTCGTCCGCCGCTACGGGCCGCCCGACAAGCCCGGTGAGCGGCCGACCCGGAGCATCGTCGTGGCCACCCAGGTCGCCGAGCAGTCCCTCGACGTCGACTTCGACCTGGTCGTCTCCGACCTCGCCCCGATCGACCTGCTGCTGCAGCGCGCGGGGCGCTGCCACCGCCACGCACGGCCCGCGTCGGTGCGCGGCTCCCTCACCGCGCCCACCCTGGTCGTCACCGGCTACCACGACGGCGGCGACGGGCCGCCCGGCATGATCAGCGCGCGCACCCGCCGCCCCTACGAGCACCATCTCCTGCTCCGCACCATGGCCGTCCTGACCCACCCGGAGCCGCGGGGGTCGGTCTCCGTCCCGGGCGACGTCCCCGACCTGATCGCGCGGGTGTACGGCGACGCGGAGATCGGCCCGGAGTCCTGGCGGGACGTGATGGCCGCCGCCACGACGGAGGCCGAGTCCCACCGGGTGGAGCTGAGCAGCAGGGCGCGCACCGTCCTCCTCGGCCTCCCCGACCCCGGCGCCCCCTCCCTCGCCGCGGTGCACCCCTTCGGCAACGACCACGAGGTCCCCGACGACGAGGAGCAGGCCGCGCACATGCTGCCGGTCCGCCACGGGGCCGACAGCGTCGAGGTGATCCTCCTGCGCCGGACCGGTCCGAACACTGCGGAGACGGTCTCCCGGACGGGAGAGCCCCCCGTCGCCATGCCGCTGGACCGGACACCGCCCCGCCGCCTCGTCCGCGCCATCGGCGACCAGGCGATCCGACTGCCCCGCTGGCAGGTCGGCGACGCCCCGCCGACCTGTCCGAAGGGGTGGGAGCACGCCCCCTGGGCCCGCAGGCTGCGCGTTCTGGTCCTGGACCAGAACGGTTCGACGCGGCGGAACGGGACCGCCTACCACTACTCCTCCGACACGGGGTGGACACCGAGCGCATGAACCACACCACCGGCCTCAATCTCATGGACGACCCGTGGCTGCCCTACGTCGACCTCGACGGCCGCCCCGGCGTCGGCTCCGTCCGGCACGTCCTCACCCACGCCCACGAGATCCGCGACCTGACCGTCGACGTCCCCACCCAGTACCCGCCGATCCTGCGCATGCTGCTGGCCGTCCTGCACCGCGCCCTGGCCGGAAAGGACGCCAGAGGCCGCTCCCGCCCGCGCAACGCGACCCAGTGGCGGACCCTCCACCGGGCCGACCGGCTCCCCCGGGACCTCATCGACACCTACGCCGTCACCTGGCGCGAGGCCTTCGCGCTCTTCCACCCGGAGCGGCCGTTCATGCAGGTCGGCCCGGAGGGGCTGACCGCGAAGGAGACCCGGCCCGCCAGCCTGCTGGTCTCCTACGCCTCGGCGGGCAACAACGCCCCGATCTTCTCCGCCCAGCGCGACGACGCCCCGGACCCGCTCACCCTCGAACAGGCCGCCCGCTGGCTCCTGCACACGCACGCCTGGGACACCGCGGGGATCAAGACCGGCGCGTCGCAGGACCCGGCGGCCAAGAACGGCAAGACCACCGGCAACCGCACCGGCCCGCTCGGCGATCTCGGGGTGCTCGTCCCCACCGGCGCGAACCTGCGTGAGACCCTCCTGTTCAACCTCCTGGACCTGGGCGAGGACCTCAGCTCCCCCGACGACCTGCCGGTCTGGGAACGGGGTCCGCTCACGGCGAAGTGGACCACGCGCGCTCCGCGCGGCCTGCTCGACCTGTACACCTGGACCGCACGCCGGATCCGCCTGGTGCCGGAGAACCTGGACGGCGCGACCGTGGTCCGTCGGGTACTGGTGTGCGCGGGCGACCGGCTCGACGGCGCCGCGCACGTCCTGCACGGCCGCGAGCCGCACACCGCCTGGTACAAGCCGCGGGCGAAGGGCCGCGACCGCCCCGCCGACGAGTCCGCGCCCGCCTACCGGCCGATCCGGCACGACCCGGGCCAGGAGCTGTGGCGAGGGCTCGGGGGCATCCTCGGCTGGGACCGCGGCCTGCGGCTCGACGACGGGATCAAACCCCAGGCGCTGCGGCAGCTGACCGCCCGCTTCACCGACGGCCCCGGACTGCCCGTGCTCCGCCTGCGTGCCAGCGGCGTCAGCTACGGACTCCAGAACGCGGTCGTCGCCGACACCTTCGCGGACACGCTCCCACTCCCGGTCGCCCTGCTGATGGAGGGCGGCGACCACAGCCTGGGAGAGATGGCCGTCGCATGCGTGTCCGACACCGAGAGCGCGGCCTGGGCGCTCGGCGAACTGGCCGCCGACCTCGTCTTCGCCGAGGGCGGCGACGCCGACGCGGAGAAGTCGCGCCGCCACCAGGCCCGGCGACGCTTCTACGCCGATCTCGACCACCGGTTCCGCGCGTGGATCGCGACGG
Organism: Nocardiopsis sp. NPDC049922; assembly: GCF_040660275.1. Taxonomy (NCBI): domain Bacteria; kingdom Bacillati; phylum Actinomycetota; class Actinomycetes; order Streptosporangiales; family Nocardiopsidaceae; genus Nocardiopsis; species Nocardiopsis sp. NPDC049922. Next base: position 260,216 of record NZ_JBFAME010000002.1, read on the forward strand.
TGACCGACCCCGACCTGGAGGAGGAGTACCGCGCGCGCTGGCACGCGATCGCCCGGAAGGCCGCCGAGCGTGTGGAGACCGCGCTCCTGGCGCAGGTCGGCCCCGGCGGGCTGCGGTCACGGGCCCGACCAGGCAAGGACAAGAACGGAGATTCCGTGAAAGTGAACTCGGCGACCGCGCGGCGGACCTTCCGCGCCCGACTGCGCCGCTACCTCGGATCCGGGACGGAGGAGGCGTGATGACCGCGGGACGGACGACCTACGTCAACCCGATCGGACCGGCCGAGGCGGGTCGGCTGCATCGCATCCTGGACGGCCTGTGGCCGCGGCCCGGGGAGATGGCCTCCGACACCCCGGCCCGTCTCTCCCGGTGGCGACGTGGACTCAGCCTCGCCCACGACGAGACCCCCGAGCTGAGCATGGAGGTCGCCCAGGTCTTCCAGGGCGGCGACCCCTCGTGGAACGCACAGGAGGCCGTCTTCCAGGCGCTGGCCCTGTACGCCGCCCACCAGCAGTCGGTGCGCGTCAGCATGCACTCCGACGCGCGGGAGGAGCACCGGTTCGGCACGTCGGTCGGGCACGCCCTGCGCGAGCTGTGCGTGCGCGCCGCGCCCAAGCACCCCCGACCGTGGGAGGACAGGGACAACGCGGGCGTGGTCCGCCTGACCGAGGCCGTGCTGACCTCGCACTCCATGCCCGAGCTGGTGGGCCACCTGCGCCGCACGGTCCCGCTCCTGCGCGGGGAGGCGATCCCGCTCGACTACACGCGCCTGGCCAGGGACGTCCACGACTGGTCCACGCGCGCGAGGGGCCGTGCGGCCGACCGGTGGGCGATGGACTTCCACGAACCCGTGCCGCACGCGGCCGACGCGGACGACAGCCACACCGACGACGAGGAGTACTGATGGCCTTCCTGGACGTCCACGCGATCCAGGCGGTTCCCCCCGCCAACATCAACCGCGACGAGAGCGGCAGCCCCAAGACCGCCGTCTACGGCGGGACCCGCCGCCTGCGCGTCTCGTCCCAGGCCTGGAAGCGGGCGGCCCGCAAGGCGTTGGAGGCCGACTCCGCGCGCGTCCAGGCGTCCGAGCGCACCAAGCGGCTGCCCGAGCGGATCGCCGCGAGCCTCGCCGAACGCGCCCCCGCCCTGGCCGACACGGCGGCCGACATCGCACAGGCGGCCCTGGCCAGCGTGTTCCGTGTGAAGACCAACGCGAAGAAGGACCGCCTGGCCACCGACTACCTGCTCTTCCTCGGCGTGGACCAGCGCGACCGGCTCGTCGACGTCCTCGTCGAGAACGCGGACACGCTGGCCGGAGCGGCGGGCGACGCCAAGAAGTTGGACGCGGCGCTCAAGGGCCTGGCGCTGCGCGACACCGTGGCGACCGGGCACCCGGCGGCCGTCGCGCTGTTCGGGCGCATGGTGGCCACGGATCCGACGCTCAACGTGGACGCGGCCTGCCAGGTCGCGCACGCGCTGTCCACGCACCGGGTGGACGCGGAGTTCGACTACTACACGGCGGTGGACGACGTGGACAACGCCTCCGACGAGACCGGCGCGGGAATGATCGGCACGGTCGAGTTCAACGCCGCCACCATGTACCGGTGCGCGTCCGTCGACCTCAGGTCCCTCCACCACAACCTGGGCGGGGACACCGAGGCGGCGACGTCCACGGCGACGGCGTTCGTCCGGGCGTTCCTGCTCAGCATGCCCACGGGCAAGCGGAACACCTTCGCCAACAACACCCGCCCCGACTTCGCCCTGCTGTCCCTGCGCGACGACCAGCCGGTCAGCCTGGCCGCCGCGTTCGAGGAGGCGGTGTACGGCGACAAGGGCCACCTGGGCCGGTCGGTGGCCCGGTTGGTCGAGCACCACGCCCAACAGGACGGCTGTTGGGGCACCTCTCCCGTGCTGTGCCGGGCGGTCTATCCGGCGTGGGTCGGCGAGCGGGCGACCGGCGCCGGGACCGGTCTTCCCGAGTCGACCGACCTGCCGAGCGCCCTCGACGAGATCGGCGCGCGGGTCCGCGCGATGATCGGCGGCGCCGATGTCTGAGGTCGTGGCGCTCCTGCTGAGCGGTCCGCTCCAGTCCTGGGGCGGACACTCCCGGCACACCACGCGGGGCACCCTGACCCACCCGACCAAGTCGGGGGTCGTGGGTCTGTGCGCGGCCGCGCTGGGACGGCCGCGCGGCTGCGACCTGTCCGACCTGGCGGCCCTGCGGTTCGGGGTGCGCGTCGATCGGCCGGGGACGCTGCTGGAGGACTTCCACACGATCTCGGCCGCGTCCCACGGGCCCCTGGATCCCCGTGCGCAGCGGCTTCCGACCTCGGGCGGCGGTCGGCTCAAGCCAGGAGAGGGGAAGGTGTCCCGCCGCCAGTACCTCCAGGACGCGGTGTTCGTGGCGGCGCTGGAGGCCACGAGCGAGGAGGGGGTGGATCTGGTGGACGTGCTGCAGGAGGCGTTGCGGCGCCCGCGCTTCCCCCTCTACCTCGGCCGCCGCTCCTGCCCGCCCGACCGTCCGGTGTTCCTCGCCGGGCTGGGCCACACCGACCTCCTCGGGGCCCTGGAGTGCATCGAGTGGCACGGGGGACGACCGCCGAACCCGTGGTCCCACCCCCGGGAGGAGGAGCCGCCGGAGGGTCTGCCGGTGGTCCTGGAGGACGAGCGGGGCGAGGAGCTGCTGCCCGACGCGCCGCTTCCGGGCCCGGCGTTCCGCCGCTCCTTCGGCGACCGACCGGTCCGGCACACCCGTGTGCGGGTGGCCGAACCCACGACCGGCGCGCACGGCGCGCACTCGGCCTTCGACGGCGACGGGGCGATGGACCTGCTGGCGGAAGGGGACGGCTGATGTACCTGAGCCGGGTGTTCCTCAACCCGCGACGCCGGGGGGCGAAGCTCTTCCTCGGCAGCCCGCAGCGGCTGCACGCGGCGGTGCTGTCGTCGTTCGCGCAGGACCCGCCCACGGGGGACGACGACGGGCCGCGCGTGCTGTGGCGGCTGGACACCGACGACTGGCGGCGGCCCGTGCTGTGGGTGTCGTCGCCCGACAAACCGTCCTTCGAGCACATCACCGACGACTTCGGCTGGCCGGGCGCGGAGGCGCCCTACGAGACGCGGTCGCTCGATCCCCTCCTGGACCGGCTCTCGCCCGGTCAGGAGTACGTGTTCCGGTTGACCGTGAACCCGGTCAAGGCCGAGGCGGGGCGGGTCGGCCCCGACGGGCGACGCGGGCGCGGGAAGGTCGTTCCGCTGGTCGGGGCGGCGGCCCAGGTCGAGTGGTTGGTCGACCGGTCGGCGAAGTGGGGCTTCGAGATCCCGCCCGGACGGGTCCCGCCGCCGGACGGGGGCACGGCGCACGCCGTGGAGATCCGGGACAGCCAGCGGCTGCGGTTCCACAAGGGGCGGGGCGGGCAGGAGGGCGGGGGGCGCGCGGTGGTGCTCCAGACCGTGACGGTGGAGGGGATGCTGCGGGTGACCGACGCCGCGACGTTGCGCCGGACGCTGGCCCAGGGTGTGGGCCGGGCCCGGGCGTACGGGTGCGGGATGGTCACCCTCGCCCGGCCCGCGGCCTGAGGGGGACCGGCCCCGGTGATGGTTCCGGGGCCGGTCCCTTCGGGGCGGCCCCAGCCTCCCGGTACCAAGGGGGTGTTCCGGGGTGCGGCTGGGGCGCCCGCACCTCCCCGGGAGGGGTGGGGAGGTGCCTGGGTTCATTTCTACCGGAAGTCGATGTCTCGTGCGGGGGAAACCTTGATTCCGGCGGATTCATGTTCCCGTTCGACGGCGGCCGCGATCTCCGCCGCGCTCGACGCGTCCGGTCCCCCTCCGCCCCGCCCGCCCCGGGGCGCTACGCCAGTGCGGCGCGGAAGGCGGCGTCGTGGTCGTCGACGGGCGGGTCGGCCAGGTCACCGACGAACACCGCCACCAGTTGGCCGCCCTTCTCGGCAACCTCGGCGCGCAGCTCACGCCAGTGGTGCAGGTTCGGGTGGTCGAAGTCGGGGCACGCCTCCGCCGGGGCCAGCCCGGCGATCGCGGCGTCCAACTGCTCGACCGTCATCCGGTGGGTCGCCGTCCCGGAGACGTGCCCCAACGTGCGCCCGAGGACGACGGCGGGGAGGTGGTTGCCCCCGGCGTTGGTCAGCCCGAACACGGTGCCGCCGTCCCGCTCGACGCCGATCCCGTAGGCGGCGGGCCGCCGCCACCCGGTGTGGGCCGCCTCCAGTTCCTCACGGGCCCTGATGATCGCTTCCTTGGTCGCCCACCGCTCGGCCATCTCGTTCTCCCTCGTCATCGGCTTTCCGTCGCACACCCTAGAGCCGCAGCGTCCCGTGGGACACGGTGACCGCCGACCCGCCGATGAGGACGCGGTCCGGGGCGTCGGCGGGCAGGCGCAGCTCCAGGTCGCCGCCGCGCGCGGAGGCCTGGTGGGCGGTCAGCTCGGTGCGGCCCAGCCGCTCGGCCCAGAACGGCGCGAGCACCGTGTGCGCGCTGCCGGTGACCGGGTCCTCGGGGACGCCGACGCCGGGCGCGAAGAAGCGGGAGACCATGTCGGTGTCCGTGCCGCGCGCGGTGACGATGACGCCCCGCGCGGGGATCGCGGCCAGCACCGCCAGGTCGGGGGAGAGCGCGCGGACGGTGGCCTCGTCGGCGACCTCGACCAGCAGGTCGTCGGTCCCGCCGCGTCCGACCCACACGGGCTCGGCGCCCAGCGCGGCGGCCAGTCCGTCGGGAGCCTCGGCCTCCTTCGCGGGCCGGGCGGGGAAGTCCAGCCACATGCGGCCGCCGTCGCGGGTCACGGTGAGCACGCCGCTGCGCGTGCTGAAGCGGTAGGGCCCGGGCGCCCCGGTCCCGGCCAGCACGTGGGCGGTGGCCAGGGTGGCGTGGCCGCACAGCGCCACCTCCACCTTCGGGGTGAACCAGCGCAGCTCGTAGTCGCTCTCGGGGTCCTCGATCCGACGGGCGAAGGCGGTCTCGGACAGGTTGAACTCGGCCGCCACCCCCTGCGCCCACTCGTCGGTGTAGGGCTCGTCCAGGATCAGGACGGCCGCGGGGTTCCCCGCCAGGGGACGGTCGGTGAAGGCGTCGACCACGTGGAATTGAGGCATGCCGCCAGGTTATGGCCCGTCCGAGGCGGCGCGGGCCGCACGGTACTCACGGAGGCAGCAGTTGCCGCACCCGTGCGGCCTCCCGGGTGAGGTGGTCGCGCTCCGGCACGCTGGTGGCGGCGCGGGCGGCCTCGACGTACAGTTCGGCGGCCCGTTCGAGGTCGCCGACGCGTTCGTGCAGGTACGCCGTCACCGCGGCGTAACGGGGCAGGTCGGGGGGCACGTCGGCCAGCGCCGCCAGGCCAGCCCGCGGCCCGTCGGCCTCCCCGACCGCCACCGCGCGGTTGAGCCGTACCACCGGGCTGCCGGTGAGGAGCAGCAGTTCGTCGTACCACTCCACGATCTGCACCCAGTCCGTCTCGGCGGCGGTCCGGGCGTCCGCGTGCAGGGCGGCGATCGCGGCCTGCGCCTGGTACTCACCCAGCCGGTCGCGGGCCAGCGCGGCCTGCAGAATCGCCACCCCCTCGGCGATCAGGCCGGTGTCCCAGCGCGATCGGTCCTGCTCCCCGAGCGGCACCAGGCGGCCTCCCGGGCCGGTGCGCGAGGCGCGGCGCGCGTGGTGCAGCAGCATGAGCGCGAGCAGCCCCGCGACCTCGGGCTCGTCGGTCAGGGCGACGAGCTGGCGGGTGAGGCGGATCGCCTCGGCCGCCAGGTCGACGTCTCCGCCGTACCCCTCGTTGAAGACGAGGTAGAACACGCGCAGCACGGTCCCGAGATCGCCGGTCCGGTCGAGCGGCAGTCCCGTGATCCGCCGCTTGGCCCGGCTGATCCGCTGCGCCATCGTCGCCTCGGGGACCAGGTACGCCGCCGCGATCTGCCGCGTGGTCAGTCCACCGACCGCGCGCAGGGTCAGGGCGACGGCCGAGGCCGGCGTCAGGGTGGGGTGCGCGCACAGGAGGTAGAGGCGCAGCGTGTCGTCCGCGGCGGGCACTGGACCGGTGGGGGGCTCGACGTGCACGACGAGTTCGCGCCCCCGCCGCGACGCCTCGGCACGGGCGGCGTCGAGGAACCTGCGCCACGCGACCGCGACGAGCCATGCCTTCGGATCGCGCGGCGGATCGTCCGGCCAGGTGTCCAGCGCCCGGATCAGGGCTTCCTGCACGGCGTCCTCGGCCGACGCGAAGTCGGCTCCGCGCCGGACGAGGACACCGATCACCGCGGGTACGAGCTCCCGCAGCAGCGACTCGTTCACTCGGTGACCGCGGGCGGCTCGGTGAGGAACGGCCGGACCTCGAGCCACTCGTGGATCGGCTCGCCGCCGGGCCCGGGGGCGGCGGACAGCTCCCCGGCCAGCTGGACCGCCCGATCCCAGGACTCCACGTCGATGACGTACCAGCCGGCGATGAGGTCCTTGGTCTCGGCGAACGGACCATCGGTCACCGGTGGGCGTCCCTCGCCGTCATACCGCACGAACGTCCCCTCGGGCGTTAGTGCCTGGGTGTCGACGAACTCGCCCGTCTCCTCCAGGCGGGCCGCGAAGTCGCGCATGAACCGCACGTGCGCGTCGATCTCCTCCGGCGTCCACCGGTCCATCGTCCCGTAGTCGACGGCGGGGGCCGGGCCACCTCGGTAGTGCTTCAGGATCAGGTATTTCATCGTGCTTCTCCTTCGTCGTCGCGCGGCCCGTCGTGGCTGCTCGTGTCCCTGGGACGGAGCCGCCGCCACGTTCTCGACATCCGACACGGGAAACACGGGAAAAGAGTGAGAACCGTCCGGCCTCCCTCCTGCTCCGGAGAATCCCCCGTTCCTTGACGGCCTACGACCACCGACCCCTGACCTCACTCGTCTAGAGGTTCAGCGTGCCGGTGGCGACCGAGACCGCCGTGCCGCCGATGAGGACGCGCCCGGGCGCGTCCTCGGGCAGGCGGAGCAGCAGTGCACCGCCGCGCCTGGACGCCTGGTAGGCGGTCAGCTCGGTGCGGCCCAGCCGCTCGGCCCAGAACGGGGTCAGAGCGGTGTGGGCCGCGCCGGTCACCGGGTCCTCGGGGATGCCGATCCGGGGGCCGAACACGCGGGAGACCATGTCGGTCGCCGATCCCCGGGCGGTCACGATGACGATGCCGTAGGGCAGTTCGGCGAGTGCGGCGATGTCGGGCGCCAGTCCCCGCACGGCGGCCTCGTCCTCCAGCTCGACGAGAAGGAACTCCCCCACCTCCCCCGTCCAGACGGCCGCGGCGCCGAGCGCCTCGACGAGGCCGTCGGGGGCCTCGACCTTCTCGGCCCGGTTGGCCGGGAAGTCCATCCACATCCGCTCCCCGTCGGTGGTGACGGTGAGGATCCCGCTGCGGGTGGTGAAGCGGTAGGGACCGGGGACGCCCAGCTCGGTCAGGGCGTGGGACGTGGCGAGGGTGGCGTGGCCGCACAGGTCGATCTCGACCGTCGGCGTGAACCAGCGCAGCTCGTAGTCGGCCTCGGGGTCCTCGACGCGGCGGGCGAAGGCGGTCTCGGCGAGGTTGAACTCGGCCGCCACCCCCTGCGCCCACTCGTCGGTGTAGGGCTCGTCCAGGACGAGGACGGCGGCGGGGTTGCCCGCGAGGGGCCGGTCGGTGAAGGCATCGACGATGCGGTACTCAGGCATGGGTCCATTCTCAAGGGTCCACTCGTGCTCCGAAAGATCCAATTCCGGGCGGAGTGGACTGCGATCAAAGGTGCGGCTCGTCGAGGATGAACATCGTCTGGGTGCTCTTCACCTCCGGGAGCCGCTGGAGCCGTTCGAGGACGAAGGTGCGCAGGGCGGCCGCGTCGGCGACCCGGACCAGGAGGAGGAGGTCGACGTCCCCGGAGACCAGGGCGGCGTGGTCGACCTCGGGGATGTCGCGGAGGTAGCCGCGGAAGCGGTCCCACGAGTGCTGTTCGATGCGCACGGACACGTACGCGGACAGGGCGGCGCCGTACTTCTCCGGGTCGATGACGGCCGTGAACCCGCGGATCACCCCCTCCTCGCGCAGACGTTCGAGGCGGGAGTAGGCGTTGGCGCGCGAGATGTGCGCCTGTTCGGCGACCGCGCGGATGGACATGCGTCCGTCGGCGCGCAGCAGGGCGATGATCCGCCGGTCGGTGTCGTCCAACCGCACTGCCATGTGTCTTACCTCATACCGCTCGGGCGTGCACCGTCTGAGATGATCCGTCCCGCATTGGGTTGATACAAGACAATTCGTCTAGCATCGGTACGGGGATATCGACAGTATGGGGTGATTCACCTCATATTCAAGACATGAAGCACACCGATGAGCGCAACCGTCCGGTTCCTCCACTCCCCTCGACGGAGCCGGTGCGCCTCGTGGACCGGCACGGCCAGCGTGTGAGTCACTCCTTCTTCACCGCTCCCGACCACAGCGGGCTCGCCGACCTCCACCGCGCGATGGTCATCGGCCGCCGCTTCAACCAACAGGCCAGCACGCTCGCCCGCCAGGGCCGCCTCGCCGTCTACCCGTCGTCCACGGGCCAGGAGGCGGCACAGGTCGGCGGCGTGCTGGCCCTGTCCGACCAGGACTGGCTCTTTCCCACCTACCGCGACAGCGTCGCCCTCGTCGCGCACGGCGTCGACCCGGTGGAGACGCTCACCCTCTTCCGCGGCGACTGGCACGCCGGATACGACCCGCACCGCTACCGCTGCGCGCCCCAGTGCACACCGCTGGCCACCAACGCCTCGCACGCCGTCGGGCTGACCTACGCCGCGCGGCGCAAGGGCCGCGACGTGGCCGCGCTGGCGATCATGGGCGACGGCGCGACCAGCGAGGGCGACGCCCACGAGGCCTACAACTTCGCCGCCGTGTGGAACGCCCCGGTCGTGTTCCTCGTGCAGAACAACCACTGGGCGATCAGCGTGCCCCTGCACACGCAGACCGCCGCCCCCACCCTCGCCCACAAGGCCGTCGGCTACGGCATGCGCGGCTACCACGTCGACGGCAACGACGCCGCCGCCGTGTACGCCGTGGTCGCGCACGCGCTGGCCGAGGCGCGGGCCGGGGCCGGACCCGCCATCGTGGAGGCGCTGACCTACCGGGTCGACCCGCACACCAACTCCGACGCGCCCCAGCGCTACCGCGACGAGGCCGAGGTGGCGTACTGGGTCGAACGGGACCCCCTCACCCGAATGGAGGCGCTGGTCCGGAGGGAGGGCGTGCTCGGCGACGAGGAGGAGACCGAGCGGATCCTGGCCGGTTACGACGCCGAGGCGGAGAAGGTGGCCACCGCCGTGCGCGAGCGGATGGCGGGAGAGGACGAACTGGACCCCGCGTCCCTGTTCAGCGACGTCTACGCCGAGGTCCCGCCGATACTCCGCGAGGAGAGACAGGCACTGGTGGACGGGTTGCGGGAGGCCTGAATGACGCGTACACCCCCCACGTCCCCCGCCCCCTCCTCCCCCGCCGAGATCTCCATGGGCGCCGCCCTCAACCAGGCGCTGCGCGACGCCGCCGCCGAGGACCCCGACGTCGTCGTCTACGGCGAGGACGTCGGCGCGCTGGGCGGGGTCTTCCGGGTCACCGACGGGCTCAGCCGCGAGTTCGGCGCCGACCGCGTCTTCGACTCCCCCCTCGCCGAGTCCGGCATCATCGGCACCGCCATCGGGATGGCGATGTACGGCCTGCGCCCGGTGGTGGAGATGCAGTTCGACGCCTTCGCCTACCCGGCCTTCGAACAGCTCGTCTCCCACCTGGCCAAGATGCGCAACCGCACCCGGGGCACCGCGGCCGTGCCCGTGGTCGTCCGCGTGCCCTACGGCGGCGGGATCGGCGGCGTCGAGCACCACAGCGACTCCTCGGAGGCGTACTACACGCACACCCCCGGGTTGCGGGTGGTCACGCCGGGCACTCCGGCCGACGCCTACTCGATGCTGCGCGAGGCGATCGCGTGCGACGACCCGGTGGTCTTCCTGGAGCCCAAGCGCCGCTACTGGTCCAAGGAGGCCGTCGAACTCCCGGTGCGCACCGAGCCGATGGCGCGCTCCGTGGTGCGCCGTCCGGGCGGGGACGTGACGCTCGTCGCCTACGGCCCCATGGTCGAGACCGCCCTGGAGGCCGCCGCGGTCGCGGCGGAGGAGGGGCGCTCCATCGAGGTGGTGGACCTGCGCCAGCTCGCCCCGTGGGACGACTCGGTCGTGACGGCGTCGGTGCGCCGGACGGGTCGCGCGGTCGTGGTGCACGAGGCCTCGGTGTTCGGCGGCTACGGGGCCGAGGTGGCCGCGCGGGTCAGCGAACGCTGCTTCCACCACCTGGAGGCGCCGGTCCTGCGGGTCGGCGGCCTGGACGTGCCCTATCCCCCGCCCAAACTGGAACACCTCCACCTGCCCGGCGTCGACCGGATCCTGGCGGCCGTTGACCGCCTCCAGTGGGAGGCCGAGTGGACGTCGGACTCGGGCGCGCCGGGGGTGGAGGCGTGAGCGGAACGCGGTCGTTCGCCCTGCCGGACCTCGGTGAGGGCCTGACCGACGCCGAGATCCTGACCTGGCTGGTGGCGGTGGGCGACGAGGTGGCCGTCGACCAGCCCGTGGCCGAGGTGGAGACCGCCAAGGCCGCGGTCGAGGTTCCGTGCCCGTACGCGGGCACGGTCACCGAACTGCACGGCGCGGTGGGCGAGGTGGTCGCGGTCGGCGCGCCCCTCATCACCGTGCGGGAGACCACCGTGCCGGGCGCACGGGAGGGCTCCGACCCCGTCGGCGGCAACGGAGCCGCCGGGGAATCCGCGGGGTCGGGGGCCGTCCTGGTGGGCTACGGCACGGGAAGGGGCGCACCGACCTCGCGTCGGCGCGCCCGCGGGGCGGGTGGGCCGCCCAGGTCAACGGCGACCGGCGGCCCACCCACCACCCCCGGCGGCGAGCGCACGCGGGTGGTGTCGCCGCTGGTTCGGCGGCTGGCCCGGGAGCACGGGATCGACGTGGCTGCGGTCCGGGGCACGGGTGAGGGCGGCCTGGTCCTGCGCAGGGACGTGGCGGCCCTGGTCGCCGGTGGCGCCGTCTCCGGCGGTGCGACCGCCGCCCGCGCACCCGAGGCCGATCCGCCGGGTACCCACCGGACGCCGCTGCGCGCCGCCCACCGGTCCATGGCCCGGAGCCTGGAGCGCTCGCGGCGGGAGATCCCCGAGGCCACCGTGTGGGTGGACGCCGACGCGACCGGACTGGTGGAGCTGCGGCGGGAGCTCAACGAGGCGGCGCCGGACCGGCCGGTGAGCGTGCTGGCGCTGGTGGCGCGGTTCGCCCTGCTGGGGCTGGCGCGCTTCCCGGAGTTGAACGCGCACTTCGACACCGAGCGCGACGAGATCGTCCGCTTCGACCCCGTCCACCTGGGCTTCGCGGCGCAGACCCCGCGCGGCCTGGTGGTGCCGGTGCTGCGGGACGCCGACCGCCTGACCACCCGGACCCTGTCGGCCCGCCTGGGTGAGACCGCCGAGGCCGCGCGGGCGGGCACGCTGGGCCCCGAGGCGCTGCGCGGCGGAACGTTCACCGTCAACAACTACGGCGTGTTCGGCGTGGACGGGTCGGCCGCGATCATCCACCACCCGGAGGCGGCGATCCTCGGCGTCGGCCGGATCGTGCGCCGTCCCTGGGTGGTCGGTGACGCGGTGGCGCCCCGCCCGGTCACCGAGCTCACCCTGACCTTCGACCACCGGGTGTGCGACGGCGGTGTCGCGGGCGGCTTCCTGCGCTTCGTCGCCGACTGCGTGGAGCGGCCGGGACTGCTCATCGGCGACGTCTGAGCCCGCTCCGGGACACGGCGAGGGGCCGCGGTCGCTGGCGACCGCGGCCCCTCTCACTGCGGGATGTGCCGACTACTTCCGGCGGAACCGGTCGACCAGGGACGGGATCCGGTCCATCAGGGAGGCCAGGCCGTGGCGGCCGTTGCTCTCGGCCAGCAGGCCCCTGCCCTGGTCCTCGGCGGCGCCCGCGTGGGCACCGGCCGGGCGGCGGGTCCAGGCGAAGAACAGGGCGACGAGGATGGCGGGGATCAGGGCCAGGGTCAGCAGACCCGTGGCGCCCAGGGCGCCCTCGGCGCCGGTCAGCTCGACGGCGGACAGGTCGTTGGCGGCGGTCTGCGCGGTCACGCCGGAGTCGTCGCCGTCCTGTCCCTCGGCCGCGGCGGCCTGCTGGGACTGGTCGTCCTGCTCCTCGGCGGCCTTGACCTGGGCGGCGTCCTCGGACTCCTTCTCCGTGGAGGACTCCTCCTCGGTCGCCTCGGGCTCGGGCACCTCGACCGGCTCGGGCTCGGGAAGCGGGGAGACCGCGTCCTCACAGGGGTTCTCGGGCTGCTGGAAGGGGTGGGGCGCGCCGGGGGTGCCGTAGCCGTCGCCCCACTCGGTGATGAAGTACTCGACCTCGGCGTGCCCGTTGCCGCCGCCGACGGTCAGGGTGGTCTCGTTCCAGCTCGTACCCATCATGTCGGCGAAGGTCTTGCCGTCGATGTCGAGCAGGACGTCGCAGTCGTGGGAGGGAACGCCCGGCCCGCGGTCACCGATGAAGAACTCGTATTCCTCGCCCTCGTAGACGATGTAGCCCTCGGTGCCCAGCGGCCAGCTCGGGCTGGAGAACAGGCCCTTCTGCATGGGCAGGCCGTAGGCCGGGGCACCCGTGTCCCCGTTGATACCGGAACCGTCGTCCCAGAAGTAGGTGGCGGTGACGTGGCCGTGCTGAATCGGAGTCTCGTTGCTCATGGAGAAATAAGCCAGGTAGGCGACAGGGCCGAGAAGACCGTGGGCATGGCGCTTCAGGGCACGCGGGCGCACTCGGGCACGCCCGCGTCAGGGCGTCATGACTTGGGACTCCCGCGTCGCCGGCGGCGAAGGCGGGGCGGGAACGGGGGGCGCCGATGGGCTCGGCGATCCAGAGGGCGGGCACGTGGTTCGTGCGGCCCGGTTCCCGGGAGAGGGTCTCGACTCCCCTGCGGCGCGCGGCCGTTCAGGGGCTCGGCATCGGCTCTTCGATGTGTCATCTCGAACCGATCACGAGCGACACTAACCCACGATTCGGTAAAGTACCGAAGGCTCACGGGTAAAATGACGCGTCGTAGTTGAAGACAAACACCGAGAAACAAAGTAAAAAGCGCCGCAGAAGTGCTGGAACGCCTATCACCAAGGCGTTATCGAGCTTCTTCCACCAGAAATCGCGACCGCGTCCGTGCTTGGCACCACAGTCACATGACACCAGCTCTCACCTGCTGAAACGCCAGTGCAACAGCGTTTACCCCACGGTAGGCCACGTCGGATGCCAACGATGCGGGTCGCACCGGACCGAGCCGATCACGGTCCCGTGTGGCAAAGGCCACGTAACCCCGCTCCGTGCCCCGGGTCACCCCGTTCGCCGTCTTTGGAAAAGCCGATGCCCCGGGGGAACAACGGTCCTCCGGGGCATCGGGAATCGGCCGCGACGGCGGCGGATCAGGTCACCTGGGCGCTCCGGCGGAAGCGCTCCGCACGCCACTCCCCGGTCCGCACGACCTCCACCAGGGCGGTGGCCGCGTCGAAGACGTCCACGTAGCGCAGGTAAAGCGGCGTGAACCCGAAACGCATGACGTCGGGGGCCCGGAAGTCACCGATCACGCCGCGCTCGATCAGCGCCTGCACGATGGGGTAGCCCGCGCCCTCCTCCGGCTGGTACAGCGCCACCTGGCTGCCGCGCCGCGCGTGGTCGAGCGGGGTGGCCGACGCGATCCCGGCCTCGCCGGTCACACGCAGGAACAGGTCGGTCATCGTCAGGCTCTTGGCGCGCACCTGACCCATGTCGGCCTTGGCCCACACCTCGAGGCTGGCCTCCAGGGCGGCGTCGGCCACGAGCGGCTGCGAGCCGCTGAGGAAGCGGGACACCCCGGGCGCGGGCTCGTAGTCGGCGGTGAAGTCGAACGGGCGGGCATGCCCGTGCCACCCGCTGAGCGGCTGGTCGGCCACGGCGTGGTGGCGCCGGGCGGCGTACAGGAAGGCGGGGGCGCCCGGACCCGCGTTGAGGTACTTGTAGGTGCAGCCGACGGCGAAGTCCGCTCCGCAGCCGGACAGGTCGATCGGCACCGCGCCCACGCTGTGGCACAGGTCCCAGACGACGAGTGCGCCGTGCTCGTGGGCCAGGCGCGTGATGCCCGGCATGTCGCGCAGGGTGCCGGTGCGGTAGTCGACGTGGCTGAGCAGCACGACCGCCACGTCGCCCGCCGCCAGTGCCGCGGCCAGCTCGGGGCCGTCGGGGTCGATCCGGCGCTGGGCGGCCCCGGCGAGCGCGACCGCGCCCTCGGTGACGTACAGGTCGGTGGGGAAGTTGCCGGCCTCGCCGAGCACGACCGAGCGGTCGGACATGCGCAGGGCCGCGATGAGGACCTTGAACAGGTTGGCCGAGACACCGTCGCCGACGATCACCTCATCGCCCTCGGCCCCGACCAGCGGGGCGATCCTCGCGCCGAGGGTGCGCGGCTTGTCCCACCAGCCGGCGGTGTTCCAGCTGCGGATGAGGTCCTGGCCCCACTCGCGTTCGATCATGTCGGCGACCCGTCCGGGTGTGGACCTCGGGAGCGCCCCGAGCGAGTTGCCGTCCAGGTAGATCACACCCTCGGGGAGGACGAACTCCTCGCGCAGGGGTGCGAGGGGATCGGCCGCGTCGAGGGCGGCGCACTCCTCACGGGTGGTGGGCGTCATCGGGTCCTGCCTTCTGGTGTCGCGGGTGATGCTGCTGGTTCAGATGGTGCTCCGGAGCGACCACAGCTCCGGGAAGACGTCCTGCTCGGCGTTGCGCGCGAGCCAGTTGAGGCCGTTGGAACCGCCGCTGCCGGGCTTGCCGCCCATGGTGCGCTTGACGGCGAGCAGGTGGCTGTGCCGCCACCGGGTCACCCGCTCGGCGACGTCGAGCAGCGCCTCGGCCAGCAGGAACAGCTCGTTGCCGGGCCGGTCGTCGCCGTACACGAGCGCCCAGGCGCGTTCGACCTCGGCGCTGGGCTCGTAGTCGGCGGTCCAGTCGCGCTCGACGCGGTCCTCGGGCACCGGCAGGCCCCGGCGGCCCAGCAGGCGCAGCGCGGCGTCGTACAGGCTCGGGCCCTCCAGGAGCCGGGTCAGCTCGGCCACGACGTCGCCCATGGCCTTGTGCGGGCGGATCATCGCGGCGGACTTGTTCCCCAGCAGGAACTCCAGTTTCCGGTAGCCGTAGGACTGGAAGCCGGACGCCTCGCCGAAGCCGGGGCGGAACCGGTTGAACTCGGTGGGCGTCATGTCGGCGAGCAGGCCCCAGGAGGCGTTGAGCACGTCCTGGGCGTTGCACGCCCGGCGCAGCCACGCGATCGCTCCGGGGACGTCGTCGGCCTCCAGCGCGTCCCGGGCCGCCTCCCAGCGCTGTTCGACGAGCGTGAAGAGCAGCTCCATGACCTGTGTGCTGACGATGAAGGCGGTCTCGGCGGGCTCGTCGGTACGCGTGTTCTGGAGGCTGAGCAGGGTGTCCACGCCGGCGTAGTCGACGTAGGGGGTGACGCGCTCGAAGGAGAGCGACGGGCCGCCGCCCCGCGCCGCGACCGCCTCGTCGTCGCGGCCCGGCGCGTACGGACACTGTTGGGCGGGCGTGGTGAGCATGGGAACCCCTCGTCGTCACTGCGATCCGTGTCGTGGCGCTACACCGGCGCGGGGGTCTCCCGGGGCCGGTCCAGCGCGGGTACACATGATCGAACACGAAGGCCCGGTGAAGGAAGGGTCAACGACGACACAAGTCGGACATTGACCTACCATTCGTAACGGGAACACCGCTTCGACTTCGGGAACACAAAGCATGACCTCACGACCACCACACCCGCTGGACGGCGTCGACCAGCGGATCCTCTCCGAGCTCCAGCGGGACGGGCGGCTGTCCTTCAACGAGCTGTCCCGCCGGGTCAACCTCTCGGCCCCGGCGGTGGCCGACCGCGTCCGCCGACTCACCGACCGCGGCGTGATCACCGGCTACCACGCGCACGTGGACCCGGCCGCCGCCGGGCTCCCGGTGACCGCGCTGGTGCGGATGGAGTGCTTCGGCGCGCACTGCCTGCTACGCGAACCCGCCGCCCTGGACCTGCCCGAGATCCTCCAGGTGCACCGGGTGACCGGCGACGCCTGCTGCGTCCTGCTCATCGCGGTGCGCTCGATGGAGCACTTCGAGGAGGTCATCGACCAGCTCGCCGAGCACGGCCGCCCCTCCAGCACCATGGTGATGTCCAGCCCCGTGCCCTGGCGGGCCGTGACCGCTCCGCGCGCCTCATGAGCATCCTCATCGACACGCCCGTCTGGCCCGGGCCGCGCGGCTGGCTCTTCGCCCACCTGGTCAGCGACCGCTCCTACGAGGAGCTGCACGCCTTCGCCCGCGCACTCGGCGCGCACCCCCGCGCCTTCGACCGGGACCACTACGACATCCCCGAGCACCTGCACGCCCGGGCGGTGGAGCTGGGCGCGGAGCACGTCAGCGGACGCGAGCTGGTCACCCGGCTGCGCGCCTCCGGACTCCGGCGGCCCAGGACCCGGCGGGCGCCCTCGGTCAGAGCTGAGGCGGCTCGACCCTGTCGACGGCCTCCAGACGCCTGATCTCCGCCTCGATGTTGGCCCTGGCCCGTTCCTCCCAGTGCGCGCGACCGTACCCCGTCGCGTACAGGTGGGGGGCGAGCAGCAGCTTCCGCAGGATCCGGAGCCGGCCGGCCCGGAAGAGCGCGTCGGGCACCCTCCGGTACTCCGCGCGGACCGCGGCCGTGTAGGCGAGGTACTCGTCGGGAGGCGAGGCCAGCACCGACAGGTCGGCGTCGCGCAGGACCGCGCCGTCGGCGTCGCCGGGCTCGGTCCGGTGGTCGGCGGTCATCCGCACCAGGCGCGCCACCTCCCGCACCCGGCCGGGGGCGACCCCCAGCGCCGTCAGCAGGCGCTCGGCGAGCAGCGCGCTCTCGCGTTCGTCCTCCCCCGGGCGCCCCTCGTAGACGGCGTCGTGGAACCAGGCGGCGTAGCGCACCGCGTCCGGATCCCGAGCATGGTCAGCGAGGGTGTCGACGGCCCGGAGGATATGCAGCAGGTGCGCCAGCGTGTGGTACCTGCGATGCTCCTCGTCCCAGCGGCCGAGCAGTTCGTCGCCCACCGCCGCCGCGTCGGGGCTCGCGCCCGCCAGGTCCCGCCACGCCGACCTGAACCACCTCAGTCCCGCCCCCTCGCCCGGACCGGGCAGGTCCGCCGAGGGCCTCGTGCTCACCATGTCCCCATATTCCCTCAACGGGCTCCCGACCGCACGCGGTCTCACGTGTCGACCGTGTCGGGGAGTCCGGCCTCGTAGGCCAGGATCGCCGCCTGCACGCGGTTGCGCAGGCCCAGGCGGCTGAGGATCGCGCTCACGTAGCTCTTCACCGTGCCCTCGACCAGGAACAGACGGCGGGCGATGTCGGCGTTGGACAGCCCGGCCCCCACGAGGGCGAGCACGTCCCGTTCCCGGTCGGTGAGCCGCTCGACCCTGGCCAGGGCGGCGGCCTCCCGGGCGGCCCGACCGCCTCCGTAGTGCGTGATCACCTGCCTGGCCACCTGGGGCGACAGGTAGGCGCCGCCCTCGGCGACCGCGTGTACCCCGGCGATGAGTTCGCGCGGGTCACCCGCCTTCAGCAGGAACCCGGCGGCGCCGTCGCCCAGCGCCTGGGAGACGTAGCCGTCCTCGCCGAAGGTGGTGAGGACGGCCACCGCGGTGTCGGGCGCGACCCGGCGGATCTCGGCGGTGGCCGCCAGTCCGTCCATGCGGGGCATCCGGATGTCCAGCAGCACGACGTCGGGGCGGTGGGACAGCACCCGCTCGACGGCCTCGCGCCCGTCGGCGGCCTCGGCGACCACCTCGATCCCGGGGTCGCTCTGCACGATGGCGCGCACGCCCGCGCGGATCATGGCCTCGTCGTCGGCGATCAACACCCGGATCATCGGTCTCCTAGCTCTGCGTTCGCGGGGATGGTGTGCCCGGCGCGCCGGTTCGCGCCGCCGGGGCCGCCGGGCGGCGGCTCAGTAGCGCGCGGCGACCCCCACCCCGACCACCCGGCCGTCGCGGAAGCACACCTGGTGGAAGGCGGCGTCCAGGTCCAGGGCGTGTGATCCGTCGTAGTAGTAGGAGCACTCGGCGTCCTCGGGTTCCCGGTACCGCGCGCGCTCGCCCTCGTCCATCGGCAGGGCGTGGTCCGGCAGGTACCGCTCGGCCTCCTCCCGGGTGTCGCCCATCTCGATGCGCGCCAGGTCCTCGGATGGCAGCGACCGTCCCTCCCACGCCAGTGACATCGGTCCCACCGCGACGACCACGAGCGCCACCAGGCACACGACCGGGAACGCCACGAGGGCCAGCGTCCACCCGCGGAACCTCCGGCGGGCCGCCAGCTGCAGCCGGTCGATGTCGTCGCCGTCCTCGCCCCCGGGATCGGCGCCCGGGACGACGGCGACCGCCCCGTCGACCGGCAGCGTCGCGGCCACCTCCCACCCGCCGTCGCACGGGCCGGCGGCGAACGACCCCCCGGCCACCCGGACGCGCTCGCGCAGACCGATCAGGCCGCGGCCGCCGCCCTCCGCGGTCTCCGGCAGCACGCCGACCGGCGCCGCGTTGGTCACGCGCACCTCCAGGGTCCTGCCGTCGGTGATCGCCCACACCGTGACCGAGGCGTCCGGCGCGTACTTCGCGGCGTTGGTCAGGGCCTCCTGGACCACGCGGTGCGCGGCCCGCCCGACCATCGGCGGCAGGTCCGTCAGGTCGCCCTCCCGGACCAGCATGACCCGCATGCCGGAGGCGCGGACCCGCTCGACCAGGGCGGGGACGCCCTCGTCGACGGGGACCGTCGGGGCCGGTTCGGCGTCGGCGCGCAGGACCCCGATGATCTCGCGGAGGTGGGTGGTCGCGGTCACCGCGTCCGCGCGCAGCTCGGCGACGGCGCGGCGGTGCTCGTCCGCCAGGTCCGGCGTGACCTCCAACGCCCCGGCGCGCAGCGCGATGAGGCTCAGCTCGTGTCCGAGGGAGTCGTGCATGTCCTGGGCGATGCGCGAGCGCTCCCGCGACCGCGCCTGTTCCGCCGTCAGCCGGTGTTCGCGCTGGAGCTGCCGGGCGTGCTCCCATCCGGCCGCGCTCAGCTCCGCCTGCTGTCGCCGGTGCACACCGACCAGCCAGGGCAGGACGAGGTAGAAGACCAGGACGATGAGGGTGAGCGACCACGCGTCGACCCCGGCGGACCCCACCGTGGCCAGGAGCGCGAGCCAGCCGACCGTACCGACGGTGAAGAGGGTGACGGCGGGCCACACGCTGGGCGCGCGACGGCCCAGCAGGTAGGACGCCACGATCACCAGCAGCCCGATGGTCAGCGACGCCAGGCTCGCCAGCAGGGACACGACCACCGCCAGCACCGGGTACAGGCGGGTGAGCACGACCACCAGCAGCCCGACCACGACGAGCGCCGCGTGCAGCGCCGCGGTCCCGACCGGGCCTCCCGTACCCGAGGTCCAGGCCACGACGCCCTCCAGGACCACGCCCGCGCCGACCGCGAGGGCCAGGGCCGCGTCGCGCACCAGCGCGTGACGGGTCGGCCATCCGGGCAGGGGCCGCAGGGCGTGGCGCACGGCCCGGAGCGGCTCGGAGAGATCCATGGGGACGAACCTACACAGTCCTCCCCGAGGGCTCGGAACCAGCGAAAGTCAGAGGTTCACACGACCTTCGTCACCCGGCACACCTGCGCGGACCATGCCAGACCACGAAATCGTCACAGAAACGGCCATATCATGGGATGAATTTTGGTCTCCCCGACGATTGTCCGCCTCCGGCCTGCGTGCTGCAATCCGTGAGGGACACGGCACGACCGGGACGAGGAGCGGATGTCACCACTGGAGACGTTGCGACGCATGGACGCGATCGCGGGATGGCCCCTCCTGACGGCCACGTTCCTGGCCAGGCTCCCCGTCTCCATGGCCCTCATCGGCCTGTTGACGCTGGTCACCTCCGCCACCGGCAGCGTGGCCGTGGCCGGGATCGTCAGCGGCGCCTTCGCCCTGGGCGAGACCGTCGGCGGCCCCGTCATCGCGCGGTTCGCCGACCGCCACGGCCAGCGCCGTCCGGTGCTGGTCATGGCGCTGGTGGACGCCGCGCTGATCGCCCTGTTGGTGGGCGCGGTCGCCACCGACCGGTCGGCGACCGTCCTGACCCTCATCGCCGCCCTCGCCGGCCTGTGCATGCCCCAGATCGGCCCGATGGCCCGCACCCGCTGGGTGGTGCTGATCCGGGCCGACGACCGGGGCGAGGCCGAGCGCGAGCGCTCCCTGTCCGCCGCGATGTCGGTCGAGGGCGTCCTGGACGAGGCCGCCTTCGTCCTGGGCCCGGCGCTGGTCGGCGTGCTCACCGTCACGCTCTCCCCGTCGGCGAGCGTGCTGGGGGCCGCGGTCCTCATCGGGCTGTTCGGGGCCGTGTTCGCCCTGCACCCGACCGCTCCGCCGGGGACGCCGCCCGTACGGGGGGCGGGCGGGCGGATCGTTACCCCCGCCCTGATGGTGATCGCCGTCCCGATGTTCTGCCAGGGGCTGTTCTTCGGCGGCATGTCCACGGGGGTGACCGCCTTCGCCACCGCCTCCGGCTACGGCGACCTGTCCGGGCTGATGTACGCCCTCCAGGGGTCCAGCAGCGCGGTCGCCGGCCTCATGATGGCGTCCCTGCCCGTCGCGTTCACGCTGCCCGCGCGGGTCCGGGTCGCGGCGGGCGCGCTGTTCGCGCTCACGTTCCCGCTCTACCTGGCGGACGGGGCCGTCGCGCTGGCGGCGGCCATCCTCGTGCTCGGAGTGGCGATCGGCCCGCACCTGGTGAGCCTGTTCGGGCTGATCGAGCGGGCGGCTCCGGCGAGCCGTATGTCGCAGTCGATGGCGCTCATCCTGAGCTTCCTCATCCTGGGCCAGTCGGTGGGGTCGGTCGTGGCCGGGTCGGTCGCCGACGCGCACGGGCACCAGGGTGCGTTCGCCCTGGCCACGGCGGGCGCGCTCGTCGCGGCCCTGGTGACTGTCCTGGTGATGAGGAGCCGCTGGTACACACGGGGGGACGCGACCGCCGAGGATGCCGCAGGGCCAGGTGAGGAGGCCTCCGCGTCACTCGGGAGCAGCGCCGCGTGACCCTGGGAACATCACGTGTTAAGCGCGCGTTAAGGCGTGGCCGAGCACGGTGGGATCGGCTCTAGGCTCGATGACCGTGCTCGATCTACTGACCACCATGAAGCCCGGATCCAGCCGACGACGAAGAGAGGTCAAGGTGCCCCAGATCTGCGGACTCGCCCGCGTCACCCTCTCCGTTCGCGACCGGGACGAGAGCGTGCGCTTCTACCGATCGGTCCTGGGATTCAAGGAGCTGCGCAGCGAGGACGAGAACGGCACCCTGCGCACCGAGTGCCGCCACTCCTGCGGGTTCCTGCTGGACCTCGTGCAGCACAAGGACAACTTCAAGGGGAAGTTCGACCACCGCCGCTGCGGCCTCGACCGGCTCGTGCTGCGGGTGGACAACCTCGGAGAGTTGGAGGCGTGGGAGGACCGGTTCACGAAGCTGGACGTCGAGCACACGCCGACCAGCCACGACGCCGACGGCTCCACGCTCGTCTTCTTCGACCCCGACGGCACCGAGCTGGCGCTGTTCGCTCCGGCCGAGATCGACGACGACGAGGACTGAGCCTCCCCGCCGCCGTTCCCCCGCGAGCGACGCCCAGGTCAGGGCCGTCAGTCGCACCCCACCAACTTCAGGCGCACGTCCCGCTCGGCCAACTCGTCCACGGCCGAGCGCGGAAGCCGGTCGTCGGTGATGATGAGGTCGAACTCCTCCAGGCTCGCCACCCGGAACGTGCCGAACTTGCCGTACTTGGTGCTGTCGACCGTCAGGACGCTCTTGGACGCGATCCGCAGCAGCTCCTGCTTGGCGATCACCTTCGCCTCCGAGGGCGTCGTCGACCCGCGCTCGGCGTCCCAGGAACTGCTGGCGATGAAGGCCAGGTCGACGTTGACCTTGCGGAGGAAGTCGGCGGTGAACTGCCCCACCGACGAGTGGTCGGAGTGGGACACCACGCCCCCGGTGTGGATCAGCTCGATCCCCGGGTACTCCATCAGGTGGCCGACGACGTTGAAGTCGCTGGTGATGACGGTCAGGCCGACCTTGTCCGTGAGCATCGGGACCATCTGGAGGGTGGTCGTCCCCGCGTCCAGGTAGATGGTGAAGTTCTCCCGCACCAGATCGGCGGCCGCGCGCGCTATCGCCCGCTTGGCGGGCACCTCCAGCTGCGCCTTGGCCAGGTAGGAGGGCTCGCTCTTGAGCCGGGCCGCCAGCCGCACACCGCCGGTGACCGACAGGACCTTGCCGTCGTTCTCCAGGGCCTGGATGTCGCGCCGGACCGTCATGTGGGACACGGACAACATGGACGTGAGCTCGTTGATGCTCAGCACGTGACGCTCCTGGAGGAGCTTCAGGATGTGCTCTCGTCGCTGGTCCGGGATCATCGTTCGCCTCACACTCCAGGGCCGACCTTGGGGACACCGTGCGGACACGATGCCATGTAACAGAGTTTCCCAGTTCGGGGAACCGGGACGGCGGTCTGGCGACGTGACACGGCTCGCAGTGGCCGCGCGCGGGCGCGCGAACGGTCGCGCCGTCCCGTCCGCCAGGGTCCGCGACCCATCGTGCCAGTCCGCCTTGGTCGGCGTTTTTCCTGTTTGCACCACGCGGGGCCGCCGACTTTGCCACCCTGGCACCATGACGTTGTCCATCGCACTGAGCGGAGACACCGCGCATTCACCGGGGAACACCCTCCCCGCCCTGCGATCAGCGTGGCGTGCCGGAGCCGACCTGGTCAAGGTCGACGTCCATCTGAGTGCGGACGGGTACCCGGTCCTGGTCGGCGAACGCGTCACGGCCGCGCCGGGCGCCGCGCCGCGTCCGGTCGCCGATCTCACCCTGGCCGAACTGGCGGCCGTCCGGGACGACGTGGACCGGCGCGTCCCCACCCTGATGGAGGTGCTCGGCGAGTTCCGCCCGGGGATCGTTCCACCCCTGTTGATCGACGCCGCGACCCCGGACGCGGCGCTGGCCGCGGACGCCCTGCTGCGTGAGCGCGGCCTGGCCGACCGGGTCCCGTTCACCGGCTCCGCCGAGGCGCTGGGAGCGCTGCGGTCGCGGAGCGCGGAGACGCCGTTGCTGATCCCGTGGGACCGACCGGGGCTGCCCCCGGAGGACGTGGCGCGGAACCTGCGCCCCAGCTGTCTGGCGGTGCGGCACACACTGCTGAACCGGGAACGGATCGGGGAGATCCACCGTTTCGGATATCGCGTGGCCGCGTGGAACGTGAATGATTTTCCAGAAATGGCGCGGCACATGGGAATGGGCGTCGACGCGATCGCCACGGAACGGATCGAGGATCTGACGTCGCTGACGAAGGACGCGGACAGGGGAGGACGTCAGACCGCGGGATCACCCTGAGCGACCGGGGAAACAGCAGGTCACCGGGGAGGAACGAGGGCGTCGGGGCGGTCCGGACATCGGGATTCACCCCCCATGCGCATGACAACGGGCACATCCACATCATGTGTCGCATAATCACAGCGATCCACGTCGATTTCCCGAGTTCCAGGCGATGGACCGGGCCTCTGGGTCTATCCTCGGAAAGGACTCCCACCGAATCAGTCCCCGCGCCGCCCCTCCCCTGCGGCGTCTTCCGAACGACGAGATACCTGACAGATGACGGCCGACACCTCCCCTCAGGCGCTGCGTACCACGGCCCCCGTCCTGGACTGCGCGGCACGCCTGTTCGCCGAACACGGCTCCCGCGGCATCGCCATGTCCGCTCTGACCGAGCGCATCGCGTCCGAGACCGGAACCGACGCCGCCTCCCTCCGGCGTGCCTTCCCCACCCGGTTCGACCTCGCCTACGCGGTCGTGCTGTGCTCCACCCGCGAGCGCGTCAACGGGCAGCTGACCGCCGACGACGCCGCGGCGCCCCCGCGCGAGCGCATGGCGGAACTGGTCAGACGGCACGTGGCCCTCGGGTGGAAGCATCGGGCGGCCACCGCGCTGAGCCACGAGCTCCTGCCGGTCCTGCGCGCCGTCCACCCCTCGCGGCACAGAGAGATCGTCTGTCTCACCCGCGCCTACCGCGAACACCTCCGGGAGATCATCAGGGACGGCGTCGTCTCCCGGACCTTCGCGATCCGCGACCCGGGCCGGGCGGCCGACGAGGTCCTGGAGACCCTCGACTCCCTCCTGCACTGGTACGACCCCGACGGCGGACTGAGCATGGAGGACCTCGGCGCGGTCTACGTCGACCTGGTGGTCCACCACCACCTGGGGTGCCCGCGCTGAGCGGGACCCGCACGGAAACCGGCGCTCAGCCCCCGACCAGGGCGTACAGGTCGACGGACTCGGCGATCGCGCGGAACCCCGCGTCGCCCGGGTGCAGGTGGTCGCCGGAGTCGTAGGCGGGCAGCAGGCGGGTCGGGTCGGCGGGGTCGCGCAGCACCCGGTCGAAGTCCCACACCCCGTCGTACACCGAGTCCGGCGCGGTCGCCCGTTCCCGCAGATGGGCGTTGACCTCCTGGCGTTCCCGCTCCACCCGTTCCGTGCACAACCGCTCGCCGCCGCACGGCGCGAGCGTGGCGACGAAGACCCGCAGACCGCGTTCCCGGGCGAGCGCGGCGACCTCGTCGAGCCCGGCGGTCACCTCGCGCGCGGGCGTCCCCCATCGCAGGTCGTTGATCCCGGCGAAGACGACGACGGTGTCCACCCCGTTCTGGGCCAGCACGTCGCGCTGGAAGCGGTGCCGCAGGCTGACCCCGGCCGCGGTCGTGGCCAGGCCCTCCCCCGGGTACGCATCGGAGGCGACGTGGTTCCCGGCGACGCCCGCGTTGAGCACACCGAGGTCGGGGAGCCCCGGCTGGGCCGCCAGCCGTTCGCTGAGCACGTCGGGCCAGCGGGTGTGGGCGTCGCGCGTGGCGCCGACGCCGTCCGTGAGGGAGTCGCCGACCGCGGCGACCGCGCCGGGCGCGCCGAGGACCTCCAGGCCGGTGAGGAAGGGCCACTGGGCGACGTGTCCGGTGAACGGCTCCCCGGTGGTGTCCAGGGTCTGGTCGCCGCTCCCGGCCGGACTGGTGAAACTCGTGTCCACGGCCGCGTGGTGGACCGGAGCGCTGGTCACCCGCTCCGGCAGGTGGAGGCTGACCAGCACCTCGGTGTTGGCGGGCAGCCGGAGCGCGACCGGATCGCTGAACACCTGGGCTCCCGCCGGGACGACGGTCCCGGAGCCGCCGCCGAACGTGAGCGGGACCGCCGCCCCCGCGGTCCCGGCCCGGTCGCCGCGCAGCGCCAGGGAGGCGGCTCCGACGGTCACGGCGCGGGTCGCGAACGTGTTGTCGAGGCGGATCCGCGCGGTGGCGCCGCCGGTGCTGGTGCGCACGACCAGGCGCAGGGTCTGGTCCTCCCAGGGGCCGACCTCCAACAGGGCGGAGGCGGACCGGGACCAGGTGCCGACCCAGCCGTCGCCGACGGGGGTCCCCTCCACGGCGAACACGTGGATGTCACCGCCGACGGGGGCCCGGGGCAGGACGACGTGGGAGACCTCGCGCAGGGGGTCGACCGGGACGGTGCGGGCGTACAGGCGCACCGAGCCGACACGGCCGAAACCGGTGACGGTGTTGGCGTAGGGGAGGGTGAGGACGGCGTCGGCGGCGGGACCCCTGGCCCAGTCGGGGACGGAGAGGGTGAACTCCTCCTCGGCGCCGTCGGCGTAGACCACGCGGCCGTCGCCCAGGACGGGCGCGTCCAGGTCGTCGGCCCGGACGGCGGTGGTGAGGAGGGTGACCGAGCGGAGGCGGCTCTCCTCCAGGCGCACGCGCTGGCCCTGGCTGACCAGATGGTCGGGCCGCCCGGGACCGTAGGAGGGCAGGTCGACGGGGGCGCCGAGGACGGTGACCCGGCCTCCGGGGAGCCACCCGGCGGCGGACAGGGTCTGGGCGGACAGGCTGTTGCCCGCGCCGTCGAGGTCGCCGGTGACGGCGGCGCCGTCGCGGGAGACCCCGACGCGGTCGACGAGGTCGGCGAAGGGGGCCGGAGCCAGGGACTCGGCCGCGCGCGAGGGGGGTTCGAACTCTCGTGGCAGGACGTGGAGGGCCACGCCGGCGACGGCGATCGCGACGACGGCCGCGCCCGCACTCATCCACCACGCCCGGCGACGTCTCCGGCGGGCGAGTGCTCTCCGCCGCCCTCGTTCGCCCCGGCTCACCACTCGCCTCTCCGCTGTTCCATCTCCGACATGTCGGACGACGCAGGGCGGGCGGTGGTTGTTGAGACGTGCGACACCATCACCCTGGGTGGGCCACCAGTCTAGAGGAGCACTCGGAACTGTGGGGAGGAAAGCGACATCAGGCGCGGCGCGGACGACACGGAAGAGCGCGGAGAATGCACAAGGAATCCACGCCGTTCCTCACGGACCGGGCGGAGAACACGGGCGTCGGGTCGGATTTTTTCAATTATGAATTGTTTTCACATTTCCCGGGCGTTCTCGGAACGGGACCCCGAACCGGGGCACCCCGGTGGAGCCGTACGGGTCAGCGCGCCGCGCGACCATGGGATGCGACGGTCATGTCCTGGCATGCTGGTCATCGAGTGCCGAGGCCGCGAGACCCCACCGTTCCCGACCGTCGGGAACCGACACCCACCGGTGACCGTCTGCTGAGGTGGGACCCTCACGGCCGTTCCCCCGAACCCACCGAAGGAGAAGACCATGTCCTACCCGCACCCTCCCCCGCCAGAGGACCCCTACGGCCAGGGCCAGGGCCAGTGGCCCGCCCACCAGGAGGGGACGGGCGGCTACGCCCCGCCGCCCGGAGGCCACCCCGGCGGCGGCTACCCGGCCCAGCCCGGCGGCTACCCGCCGCCGCACGGCCAGCCCGGATACGAGGGTCAGCACGGGGCCTACCCTCCCCCGCACGGCCAGCAGTGGCACGGCGGCCAGCCCGGCCCCGACGACAGGCAGATGGCCTTCTTCGCCCACCTGGGCGGCGGCATCCTCGGGTGGATCGTCCCGCTGGTCATCTACCTGGTCAAGAAGGACGAGTCCCCGTTCGTCCGGCAGCAGGCGGCGGCCGCCCTGAACTTCCAGCTCGTGCTGCTGATCGCCTACCTGGTCTCCGGTTTCCTGATGATCGTGCTCATCGGATACCTGACCTGGTTCGCCGTGTACGTCGTCGCGATCGTCATGGGGGTGCGGGCCGCGCAGGCCGCCAACCAGGGGCAGCAGTTCACATACCCGTTCAACGTCACCTGGGTGCAGTAGCGGCCGGGGTCGGCGCTCCGCCCGGTACGGGTGGGGCGCCAGCGGGCCCGGCGGCCGTTTCCCGGACGAATACCGTCAATGGCCCGGACACCGCGCGGATCCACCGGCGCCGTCGACCCGAGCGCAGGGGTCGACGGCGCGAATTCCGTTCTGAGGGGGTAGGCCGGGCAGGACTCGAACCCGCGACCCAGGGATTATGAGTCCCCTGCTCTAACCAGCTGAGCTACCGGCCCGCCGTCGTCGGCAAACGTCATCCTAACAGGGTGCGTCCGGCGTTTCCGCGCCGGAAATCCGGCCCCGAAGAGGGATTGGCACACGGCGCCATCAGGGCACGGTCTCCTTCCGCGCACCTGGGTCACCCCTCCCGGGGGCGGTCGGTCTAGGGTGGTGAGGTGCGGCGCGCGCCTGGTCGGACCCCAGCGCCCCGGCACGGACGCCGCTTCGTACCCGTTGGTAACATCGCGGGTCGCACTTCGTCGTCAGGAGAGTTCACGTCATGGCCCAAGTACCCGTCAACGTCACCGTCACCGGCGCCGCTGGCCAGATCGGCTATGCCCTGCTGTTCCGGATCGCCTCCGGTCAGCTGCTGGGGGCCGACACCCCGGTGAAGCTGCGTCTGCTGGAGATCCCGCAGGCCGTCAAGGCCGCCGAGGGCACGGCCATGGAGCTGGACGACTGCGCGTTCCCGCTCCTCCAGGGCATCGACATCTTCGACGACGCCCGCCAGGCCTTCGAGGGCGCCAACGTCGCCCTGCTCGTCGGCGCCCGCCCGCGCGGCAAGGGCATGGAGCGCGGTGACCTGCTCGAGGCCAACGGCGGCATCTTCAAGCCCCAGGGCGAGGCGATCAACGCCGGCGCGGCCGACGACATCCGCGTCCTGGTGGTCGGCAACCCGGCCAACACCAACGCCCTCATCGCCCAGAGTCACGCGCCGGACGTCCCGGCCGAGCGCTTCACCGCGATGACCCGCCTCGACCACAACCGCGCGCTCACCCAGCTCGCCAAGAAGCTCGACGTGTCGATCAACGACATCAAGAAGCTCACGATCTGGGGCAACCACTCCGCGACCCAGTACCCGGACCTGTTCCACGCCGAGGTCAACGGCGCCAACGCCGCCAAGGCCGTCGACGACCAGGCCTGGCTGGAGAACGACTTCATCCCGACCGTCGCCAAGCGCGGCGCCGCGATCATCGAGGCCCGGGGCGCCTCCTCGGCCGCCTCCGCCGCCAACGCCGCCATCGACCACGTCCACGACTGGGTCAACGGCACCCCCGAGGGCGACTGGACCTCCGCGGCCATCCCGTCCGACGGCTCCTACGGCGTCCCCGAGGGCCTCATCTCCTCCTTCCCGGTCGTCTCCAGGAACGGCCGCTGGGAGATCGTCCAGGGCCTGGAGATCGACGACTTCTCCCGCGCCCGGATCGACGCCTCCGTCCAGGAGCTCGTCGAGGAGCGCGACACCGTCCGCGAGCTCGGCCTGGTCTAGGACCGGTCCGTCCCGTCGGGCGCCCACGGGCGCGTCCCCCGCTCCGGGGACGCGCCCGTCGTCGTGTCCGGCCGCCCCCGGGAACGACCGTCCCGAAGGGTGCGCGGGAGCGGGCAGTATAGGAAGCGTGAGTCTCATCGATGTGCTTCCGGCCGAACCCGACCCCGACTCCCTCTTCGAGGCGTTCGCTTTGTGGGCCGAGGAGCGGGGTCTCACGCTCTACCCGCACCAGGAGGAGGCCCTCATCGAGGTCGTCTCCGGGTCCAACGTCATCCTCAACACCCCGACCGGCTCCGGCAAGAGCATGGTCGCCACGGGCGCGCTGTTCGCCGCCCTGGCCAGGAACGAGTGCGCGTTCTACACCGCGCCCATCAAGGCCCTGGTCTCGGAGAAGTTCTTCGACCTGTGCAAGATCTTCGGCACCGACAACGTCGGCATGATGACCGGCGACGCCAGCGTCAACGCCGACGCCCCCATCATCTGCTGCACGGCCGAGGTCCTGGCGCAGATCGCGCTCGCCGAGGGCGGCCGCGCCGACATCGGCACCGTGGTCATGGACGAGTTCCACTTCTACGCCGAACCCGATCGCGGCTGGGCCTGGCAGGTGCCGCTGCTGGAGCTGCCCCAGTGCCAGTTCCTCCTCATGTCGGCCACCCTGGGCGACGTCACGCGCTTCGAGGAGGACCTCAACCGGCGCACCGGGCGGTCCACCTCCGTGGTCGCCTCCGCCGAGCGCCCGGTCCCCCTCTACTACGACTACCGGGTCACGCCGCTGCACGAGACGCTGGAGGAACTCCTGTCCACCGGCCAGGCGCCGGTGTACATCGTGCACTTCACGCAGGCGCAGGCCGTCGAGCGGGCGCAGTCGCTGACCAGCATCAACATGTGCTCGAAGGCGGAGAAGGCGGCGATCGCCGAGGAGATCGGCAATTTCCGTTTCACGACCAAGTTCGGGCGCAACCTGTCCCGGTACGTGCGGCACGGCATCGGTGTGCACCACGCGGGCATGCTGCCCAAGTACCGCCGCCTGGTCGAACGGCTGGCCCAGGCCGGGCTGCTCAAGGTCATCTGCGGCACCGACACCCTGGGGGTGGGCGTGAACGTGCCCATCCGCACCGTGCTCTTCACCGCCCTGAGCAAGTACGACGGCGTGCGGGTCCGCCGTCTGCGCGCCCGCGAGTTCCACCAGATCGCCGGGCGGGCCGGACGCGCCGGATTCGACACCGTGGGCAACGTGGTCGCCCAGGCGCCCGAGCACGTGATCGAGAACGAGAAGGCGCTGGCCAAGGCGGGCGACGACGCCAAGAAGCGGCGCAAGGTCGTGCGCAAGAAGGCCCCCGAGGGCTTCGTCTCCTGGGACAAGGCGACGTTCGACAAGCTCATCGACGCCGAGCCCGAGCCGCTGACCTCCCGGTTCCGTGTCAGCAACGCCATGCTGCTCAGCGTGATCGGCCGCCCCGGCAACTGCTTCACCGCCATGCGGCACCTGCTCACCGAGAACCACGACGACCGCAGGACGCAGCGCCGCCACATCCGCGAGGCGATCGCCATCTACCGGTCGCTGCTGGACGGCGGCATCGTCGAGACCCTGCCCGAACCGGACGAGCAGGGCCGGACCGCCCGTCTCACGG
The DNA here is from genome assembly GCF_040660275.1 of Nocardiopsis sp. NPDC049922. Classification (NCBI taxonomy): domain Bacteria; kingdom Bacillati; phylum Actinomycetota; class Actinomycetes; order Streptosporangiales; family Nocardiopsidaceae; genus Nocardiopsis; species Nocardiopsis sp. NPDC049922. Next base: position 290,688 of record NZ_JBFAME010000002.1, read on the forward strand.
TCGACCTCCAGGCCGACTTCGCGCTCAACCAGCCGCTGTCCACGTTCGCCCTGGCCGCCCTGGAACTGCTCGACACGGCCTCCCCCGGCTACGCCCTGGACGTGCTCAGCGTCGTGGAGTCCACCCTGGACGACCCCCGGCAGATCCTCGGCGCCCAGCTCAACAAGGCCCGCGGCGAGGCCGTCCAGCAGATGAAGATGGACGGGATCGAGTACGAGGAGCGCATGGAGCGGCTGGAGGAGGTCGACTACCCCAAGCCGCTGGAGGAGCTGCTCGACCACGCCTACGAGGTCTACCGGCGCGGCCACCCGTGGGTGGGCGACCACCCGCTGCGGCCCAAGTCGGTGGCGCGCGACATGTTCGAGCGGGCGATGACCTTCACCGAGTACGTGGGCTTCTACGAGCTCGCCCGCTCCGAGGGGCTGGTGCTGCGCTACCTGGCGAGCGCCTACAAGGCCCTCAACCAGACCGTGCCCGACGACGCCAAGACCGAGGAGCTGCGCGACCTCGTCGAGTGGCTCGGCGAGCTGGTCCGCCAGGTCGACTCCAGCCTCCTGGACGAGTGGGAGCAGCTGACCAACCCCGAGGAGGAGTCCCCCGACGGGGAGGCCGAGGCGGAGGAGCGGGTCCGCCCGGTCACCGCCAACACGCGGGCGTTCCGGGTCCTGGTGCGCAACGAGATGTTCCGCCGGGTCGAGCTGGCCTCCCGCCGCCGCTACGCCGAGCTGGGGGGGCTGGACTCCGACGCCGGGTGGGACGCCGAGGCCTGGGAGGAGGCCCTGGAGGACTACTTCGACGAGCACGACGAGATCGGGACCGGCCCCGACGCGCGCGGTCCCGCGCTCCTGCTCATCGAGGAGGAGGACGGGCTCTGGCGGATCCGGCAGGTCCTGGCCGACCCGGCGGGCGACCGCGACTGGGGGATCAGCGCCGAGGTCGACCTGGCCGCCTCCGACGCCGAGGGCCACGCGGTCGTGCGGGTCACCGACGTCAACCGGCTCTGAGGCGGCCCGCACCCCGGCGGCGCCCGACCGCGCCCCCGGGGAGGGGCCGTCAGCGACCGCCGCCCGCCAGCAGGTGGGCGTTGGCCTCGCGCGCGCCCTCGGCCAGGTCGGGGCGTTCCACGACCTGGCGGCCCGCGCGGCGCAGCCGTTCGGCGCCGTCGCAGTCGACGAAAAGCTCCGGCTCGCGCCAGGCGAAGACCACGCGTGGGACCGGGGTGCCCAGCACCAGCTCCGCGCAGGGCACGGGACGGGAGGCGCGGGCGCTGCACGGTTCCAGCGACGTGTAGAGGGTGGCCCCGCCCAGGCGTGGGTCGGCCGCGTCCACCTCCCTGAGCGCGACCTCCTCGGCGTGGTCGTGCGGGGAGTCGCGGCGCGAGTAGCCCTCGCCCAGGACGGTTCCGTCGGCGGCGACCACGACCGCGCCGACGGAGAACGCCGTGGTGGAGGGCGGACAGTTCCGTGACAGGTCGATCGTCCGGCGCAGCCAGTGCGCGTCGGCGGCACCGTCGGCCGGAGGCGGTCCGGCGCTCACTCCCCCGCCCCCAGGCGGTAGCGCAGGACGACGACGTCGCCGAGCGCGCGGGTCCCGACCAGGCGCATGGGCGACGCGGGCCCGTGCGGGAAGGCGCCGGGCAGGACGAAGCGCGGGGCGTCCGCCTCGCCCACGAAGAAGGGCGCGATCGCCAGGCGGAGTTCGTCCACCAGGCCCGAGGTGAGGAAGAGCGTGTGGACGTGGCCGCCGCCCTCCACGAGCAGGCGCTCGACGCCGCGCGCGGCCAGGTCGGCCAGGATCGCCTCGGCGGTGGGCGGGTCCCCGACGTCCACGACCTCGGCGGGGGGCTCGGCGGTCGGCCGTGCGGCCAGGCGTGCGCGGGCCAGGGCCACGCCGTCACCGCCGGTGTAGACGACCGCCCCGGCGTCGCCGGTCGCGAACAGGCGCGCGGAGGGGTCCACGTCGCCGCCCCGGGTGACCACGGCCTTGAGCAGGTGCTCGGTGCGGCCCTGGGCGCGGCGGCGCTCGCGCAGCGCCGGGGAGCGCACGAGGAGCCTGGGGTCGTCGGCGCGCAGCGTTCCCGCGCCGACGAGGATCGCGTCGCACTCGGCGCGCAGCTCGTCGATCTCGGCGAAATCGGCCTCGTTGGACAACCGCAGCCGTTCGTGACCGGTGTCGTCGATGCGTCCGTCGACCGACATGGCGCAGCTCAGGATGGTGTGGGGACGGTCCATCCCCCCAGGCTAGCCGCGCGGGACGGGATCGGGTCCGGACACGGCGCGGGTTCCGGGGGAGGTCGCGCCGGGGGTTTTCGGCCGGGACGCGGACCCGGCGCCTCCTGCGCATTGCTGCCTGAGGAACGGTATTCGCGCAGGCAGAGAGAACGCATCGCGAATTACTCGCCCGTATTCACGGCGACCTTATTGTACTCCGCTCCGTATACGCCCGGTGGCACTTCGCCGACATACGCGGACAACACACCTTCCGATACCTGTTCGAGGAAGCGGCCCCGAGCTGGCCGTCACCGCCCTCCGGAAGGACGCCGAACCGGTTTCCCCACGGTCCCCGCGGGCCCGTCGGAGCGGTCTCCGACGGGCCCGCACCCCCTCGCTGATTCCTCGCAAAATGGACATTAGGGGTATACGTCCCGCTTGTCCCGAGATTGGAGTAACGCCCAACACATCAGGGGGACAAGGGCACTCCGTCCCGCTTTTTTTACAACCCGTATCCTCGACTCGGTTAACAAACACCACCCGTGAGGAATACAATCCCAGGAGTCGACCACACTTCCCCACCTCACGACAAGAGGACGGCGATGTCGCGATTCACCTCCCCCGATTTCCTGAGGCAGGCGGGGGGCAAACACGTCCGGGCCAATCCGCCGCCCACCGTCGATCTGACCCAGCCCAGCATCGCTCGGCTGCGCTCCTTCCACCTCAAGGGCAAGGACCACTTCGAGAGCGACCGCGAGCTCGCCACTCGCGCCGACGACGCCGCGCCCGGCTTCCAGGAGATCGTCCTCGGTGAGCGCGCCTTCCTCCAACGCGCGGTCCGCTTCCTCGTCGAGGAGGCGGGCATCAGGCAGTTCCTCCAGTTCGGCTCGGGTCTGCCGGGTCCGGGGGATCCGCACGAGATCGCCCTCGCGAGCGATCCGGACGCCCGCGTCGTCTACGCCACCGACGACCCCATGGTGCTGACCCACCTGCGCGCCCTGATCTGCGACGGCCGGACCGTCACGGCCGTGCGCGGAGGGCTGACCGAACCCGGCCAGGTCCTGCGCGACGACGAGACCCGCCGGTTCCTCGACCTCGACCAGCCGGTGGGGCTCCTGCTCACCGGCGTCGTGCCGCACGTGTCCGACGACGACGACCCGGCCGGGCACATCGCGACCCTGCGCGCGGCGTTCACCCCCGGCAGCCACGTCGTCCTCAGCCACTACTGCCGCCCCGACCCGGGCCAGTTCTCCAAGGACGCGATGCGGGCCACCCGACTGGAGCAGGTCTTCGTCGAGCACCTCGGCTCCGGCTGGTGGCGCGGACGCCGCGCGGTGGAGGCCCTCCTCGGCGGCTGGGAGATCCTCAGCCCCGGAGTGCTCGAAGTACAGCGCTGGCGCACCCTGCCCGTCGCACCGCCCGTCCCGGGCACCTACCAGATGCCCCGCCGCAACCGTCGACTGATCATCGGCGGTGTGGGCCGGATCTGAACCCGTCGCCCCCTCTCCCCCGCGTTGGAGCCCTCCCGGCCCGGCAGCGGGTGAGGGGCGTCGTGCCGCCCACCCCGAGAACGACGAAGGGCCCTCCCCCGTTGGGAAGGACCCTGGACTGCTCCCGCGACTGGACTCGAACCAGTAACCTGCCGGTTAACAGCCGGCTGCTCTGCCAATTGAGCTACGCGGGATGGCGACCGCCAGCGCCCTCCGGGCCGCGGCGACACGCACTAGCCTAGCGCCTGCGAAGGGGTGCTCGCGACGGGTTTCCCGCCTCCCGCCGCCGGTGATCCGCACCGCCGGCGGCCCTCGCGTACGACGAAGGGCCCTCCCCTGTCGGGAAGGACCCTGGACTGCTCCCGCGACTGGACTCGAACCAGTAACCTGCCGGTTAACAGCCGGCTGCTCTGCCAATTGAGCTACGCGGGATCGCGGTCGGCGGCGTCCCCGCCGGGGGTCGCTGCGACACGCACCAGCCTAGCGCGGTTCCGGAGTGCTCGTGACCGGTGTCGGGCCGTGTGGCCGCGGCCACGACGCGGTAACGTCAGGGCACGAACCGTCCCGAACGCCACCAAGGCCTGGAGAGGGAGCCCATGCGCTACCGGATCACCTTCGCCGCCGGACTCGCCATCGGTTACGTCCTGGGCGCCAAGGCGGGCAGGGCCCGCTACGAGCAGCTCGTCCGCACCGCCCGGAAGGTCGCCGACAGCCCGGTCGTACAGGAGGTGGCCGGGCTCGTGGGCGCGCAGGTCAGCAACGCGGGACGCACGGCCTACGACAAGGCCGTCGACACCCTTCCCATCACCTCCCTGCGCGACTTCCTCGCCCGCCCCACGGAGGAGGAGCGGGATCTCGTCGAGTGGGAGCGGCACATGGCCGAGGGCGGCCCGTCGAGCGCCAACGGCTCGTCCGAGAGCCCCCGGGACCGCTAGTGGGCCTGTTCGGCCGCGGGATCCCCGAGTCGGTCCGCGCGCGGCTGGAGCGCGGCGAGCGCGTGCTCGCCCACGCGCCGGTGCGCGCGGCCGAGGGCGAGCAGCCCCTCCTGGTCGCCACCACGCGAGCGCTGTACCTGCCCGACGGCCGCGCGGTGCCCTGGCAGGACATCGACCAGGCCCGGTGGACCCCGGACACGCTGACCTTCGACGAGGAGGGCGCGGGGCGGCGGACCGTCCGGCTGTGCGCGGAACCGGCCGAGGACGCCGTCGACTACCGCCGCATCGCCGAGGCGGTCGCCGAGCGCGTCACCGCCACCATCCTGGTCAACCGGTTCGTCCCCTACCCCCGCGCCGACTCGGCCACCGGCTTCCGCCTGGTGGCGCGCCGACCCCCCGGGAGCGGCGAGGCGCGCTGGCGCGTCCACCTGAGCGAGGGCCTGGACCCGAAGGACCAGGACCTGTCCGACGCCGTCGCACACGTCCTGGCCACCCTCCGGGACCAGATGGGCGTCTGAGCCCGTTCACGCGGCCTCGCGGGACCCGGCGCACCCCTCGCACGTCATGCGTCGCGGTCGGCGATCCCCCGTGCGAGGACCTCGGCCAGGTGCAGGGCGCGACGGCCGGTGCCCTGGTCGATCTGGGTCCGGCAGCTGTAACCGTCGGCCAGGACCAGGGTGTCCGCGTCCGCCGCGCGCACCCGGGGAAGGAGTTCGCGTTCCCCGATGGCGGTGGAGATCTCGTAGTGCCCCTCGGTGAACCCGAAGTCGCCCGCGAGCCCGCAGCACCCCGAGTCCAGGACCTCCCCGTCGATCCCCGCCCCGGCGATGAGCTCGCGCTCGGCGTCGAACCCCATGACGGCGTGCTGGTGGCAGTGCACCTGGGCCAGCGCCCTGGCCGAGAGCCGGGGCGGCCGCCACTCGGGGGCGTGGGCGTTGAGGAACCCCGCCAGGGTGTGCACGGCCTCCGCGACCCGCTCGCTCGCGGGGCCGGGCAGCAGCTCCACCAGGTCGTGGCGCAGGGCCGCCGTGCAGCTGGGCTCCAGACCGACCACGGGCAGCCCCTGGGCCACCCACGGCTCCAGGGCCCGGACGGCGCGGCGCATCACCGCCCGGGCGACGTCCAGTTGGCCGGTGGACACCCACGTCAGCCCGCAGCACACCTGGCCCTCGGGGAGCACGACCGTGAAGCCCGCGTCCTCCAGGACCCGCGTGGCGGCGGCGAGCACCCGTGGATCGAGGTGGTTGCCGAAGGTGTCGGGCCACAGGACGACCCGGCGGCCGACCGTGCGGGCCCGGCCGCGCCGCTGACGGCGGCGGAAGGCCCGGGTGAAGGTCGTGGTGGCGAAGGCGGGGAGGTCGCGCCGCGCGGCCACCCCGGCCAGCCGCTTGGCCAGGCGTGCGACGCCGGGCAGGCGGGCGACCCGGTTGGCCTCGGCCGGGGCCAGAGCGGCCAGCCGGGCCCAGAGCGGCAGCCAGCCCATCGAGTAGTGCGCGGCCGGACGCGGGCGCCCCCGGTAGTGCTGGTGCAGGAACTCGGACTTGTAGGCGGCCATGTCCACGTTGACCGGGCAGTCGCTCAGGCAGCCCTTGCACGACAGGCACAGGTCGAGGCTCTCGCGCACCTCCTCCGACCGCCAGCCGTCGGTGATGACCTCCCCCTTGGCCATCTCGAACAGCAGGTGGGCCCGCCCGCGCGTGGAGTGCCGTTCCTCCTGGGTGACCTGGTAGCTGGGGCACATGACGCCGGGCCCGCTCTGGCGGCGGCACTTGCCCACGCCCGAGCAGCGGCGCAGGGTCCGCGCGAAGTCGCCGTCGTCGTCGGTGTAGGCGAGGGTGACCTCCGACAGCAGGGGCAGTGCGGGGCGGTCGTCGGCGGCCACCCGGATGTCGGCGTCCAGGGGCAGCGGGTCGACGATGATGCCGGGGTTCATCAGCCCGTCCGGGTCCCACGCGCGCTTGAACGCGCCGAACGCCCGGATGATCCCCTCGGGGTACATACGGCGGAGGAGTTCCGAGCGGGCCTGCCCGTCCCCGTGCTCGCCGGACAGGGATCCGCCGTGCGCGACGACCAGGTCGGCGGCCTCCTCCATGAACGCCCGGTACTCGCGCCGGCCCCGCTCGTGGGTGAGGGCGAAGTCGATGCGCACGTGCAGGCACCCGTCGCCGAAGTGCCCGTAGACGACGCCGAAGCGCCCGTGCCGCTCCATGAGCGCGTCGAAGTCGCGCAGGTAGCCGCCCAGGTTCCGCGGTGGGACGGCGGCGTCCTCCCAGCCCGACCAGGCGTCGTCCCCGCTCGGTGTGCGCTGGGTGAGCCCGGCGCCCTCCTCGCGGATCCGCCACAGCGCCCTCTGGTGTGCGGCGTCGGTGACCACGACGGCGTCCCGCGGTCGGGACGCCCCCTTGAGCTCGGAGAGCATCCGCTCCGCCGCCCCGGTGGCCTCGGCGGGGTCCGCTCCGGCGATCTCCACCAGGAGCCAGGCGCCGCCCTCGGGCAGGGGGACACGGCTCCGGGACCCGTGCCGGTCCAGGGCGGCGACCATGCGGTGGTTGATGCCCTCGGCGGTCAGCGGCGCGTGGTCGAGCAGGTCGGGCACGGCGTCGGCGGCCGCGGCGGCGTCGGGGTAGCCCAGGACCGCCAGGGCGCGGGCGGGCGGCGACTCGACCAGGCGGACGGTGGCGCCCAGGACGAGGACGCAGGTGCCCTCGGTGCCGACGAGGGCGGCGGCGACGTCGCGGCCCTTCTCCGGGAGCAGCCGGTCCAGGGCGTAGCCGGAGACGCGGCGCCGGAACTCGGGCATGGTGGTGCGCAGGTCGGCGCGGTGCTCCTCGACGATCCGGTCGAGTTCGGTGTAGATCCCGCCCTCGCGTCCCGGCCGCCGGGTCAGCTCCGCCCACTCCTCGGGGGTGTGGCGGGAGCCGACCGTCATGCGGGTGCCGTCGGCGAGGAGGACGTCGAGGGCGACGATGTTGTCGGCGGTGGTGCCCCAGGCCACGGAGTGGGAGCCGCAGGCGTTGTTGCCGACCATGCCGCCGACGGTGCAGCGGCTGTGCGTGGAGGGGTCGGGGGCGAAGGTGAGCCCGTGGGCGGACGCCGCCTCGCGCAGGTCGTCGAGGATGACGCCGGGCTGCACGGTGGCGGTGCGGGCCACGGGGTCGATGTGTTCGATGGCGCGCAGGTGGCGCGAGGTGTCGATGACGACGCCGGTGCCGATGGCGTTGCCCGCGATCGACGTGCCGCCGCCCCGGGGCACGACCGGGACGCCGTGCTCGGCGCAGGTGCGGACGGCGGCCACGCAGTCGTCGACGGTCTCGGGGATGACGACGCCGAGGGGGACGCGTCGGTAGTTGGAGGCGTCGGAGGTGTACAGGGCGAGCGTTCCGGGGTCGAAGGCGACCGTCCCCCGGATCCGGCGCTCCAGGTCGCGGCGGAGGTCGGCGGGGGCGGTGCGGGAGGAGGAGAGCTGCGCGTCGGCCATGTCCTCAGCGTGGCCGTCCGGGTCGGGGCGTGGCAACCGCGGCACGCCCCCGGATCGTCTCCGATCGGGGAGACGGCGACGCCGTGGCGCGTCCCGCGGCGCCGTCACTCCAGGGACTCGTCCATGGCCCGGACCAGCTCGCCCTCGGGGTCCATGTCCAGGTTCCACACCATGAGCCCGCCCAGGCCGCGGTCGCGGACGTACTCGCCCTTGAGCGCGATCACGTCGGCGTTGTCGTAGGTCCACCAGGTGTCGCCGTCGTAGATCCAGTAGGCGCCCGCCTCCTCGTCGAGGAACCGTCGCCCGTCGCGTTCCTCCAGGTCGGCGAAGGCCATGGTGGGGCCGTCGTAGGCGTCGTCGGCGGGGGCCCCGGCCACCTGGCCGCGCCCCGCGTCCTGGGCGCCCACGCCCTGCCAGCCGCGCCCGAAGGCCGGGACGCCCACGACGAGGCGCGACGGGTCCGCGCCCAGGTCGAGGTAGCGCTGGACGGCCCGGTCCACGCTGTCGGCCCCGGGGTCGTGGGCGGGCGCGTACAGGTTGGAGTGGTGGGCGGTCCGCTCGTTCCACGGGCCCGCGAAGTCGTAGCCCTGGACGGTGGCGAAGTCGACGAGGTCGAACAGTTCGGCCTCGTAGGCGGTGCTGGGCTCGGCCCCGCCGGGCAGGGAGACCGACAGCGTGTACTCGGCGCCGGTCTCCTCGCCCAGCGCGTCCAGTTGGCGGCGGAACTCGGCGACCAGCGCCGTGAGGTTGGCGGGGTCGTCGGAGTGGACCACGTTGCCGGGGTCGCCCTGCCCGCCCGGCCACTCCCAGTCCAGGTCGACGCCGTCGAAGACCCCGGCCGCCGCGCCCTCGCCGCCCTGGGGGCCGCCGTCGAGGACGGGCAGGTCGCCGCGGATCCACAGGTCCAGGCAGGAGGCGACGAACGCCTCCCGGGACTCGGGGGTGCGGGCGGCCACCGACAGGTACGTCGACCAGCTCCAGCCGCCCAGGGACAGGCTCGCGCCCAGGTGCGGGTGGTCCTCGCGGAGCAGCCGCAGCTGGTGCAGGCTCCCGGCCAGGTCCTGGTCGGGGCGGTCGGCCCGGCCGTCGACGCTCTCCTCGGCGGTGTAGGGCCGCTGGTACAGCTCCCACGGCTGGTCGTCGCGTCCGGAGGGAATGTGGCACAGGCCGTCCTCGCTGACGTCCCCGAACGCCCACATCAGACGGGTCAGGTGCTCCGGTGCGCCGCTGGCCGCCACGTCCGCGACGGTGAAGCCGCGGTCGGCCACGTTCCAGCCCGCGACGTAGGCGACGCGTTCGGGCTCACGGCCGCCGAGCAGGACGAGGCCGGTCGCGACGAGGGCGACGACGGCCACGGCGGCGGCCAGCGGGGGCAGGTGGCGGCGGGGTCGGGGTCGGGCCGGGGAGGATCGGTTGACCTGCACCCTTCGACCCTAGGCACGACGCGCCGCGCGCACAGGGGGTTCGGGGCAAGACGGCCACATCGGGCCATTTCCCGTGCCGCAGAACCCGTGGCGCCGCCGACTCGTTCGCGGCCGCTCAGTCGCTGGTGAGGTAGTCGCGCAGGGTGCCCGCGCGGGAGGGGTGGCGCAGTTTGGCGAGCGTCTTGGCCTCGATCTGGCGGATGCGCTCGCGGGTCACGCCGAACTCGCGGCCGACCTCCTCCAGTGTGCGGGGGTGCCCGTCGGCCATGCCGAAGCGGAGCCGGATGATGCGGCGTTCGCGTTCGGACAGGTCGCCCAGCAGGACGCGCAACTGCTCCTGGAGGAGCGTGAAGGAGGCGGCCTCCACGGGGACCACGGCGTCGGAGTCCTCGATGAAGTCGCCGAAGTCGGACTCCTCCTCCCCGATCGGCGCCTGGAGCGACACCGGTTCGCGGGCGATCCGCTGGATCTCCAGCACCCGTTCGCCGCCGCACCCGGCGGCGGAGGAGATCTCGGCGGTGCTCGGCTCGCGGCCCAGCTGTTGGTGGAGCCGGTGCTGGATCCGCAGGAGCTTGTTGATCGTCTCCACCATGTGCACGGGGATCCGGATGGTCCGCGCCTGGTCGGCGATGGCCCGGGTGATGGCCTGGCGGATCCACCACGTGGCGTAGGTGGAGAACTTGAACCCCTTGGCGTAGTCGAACTTCTCCACCGCGCGGATCAGGCCGAGGTTGCCCTCCTGGATGAGGTCGAGGAAGAGCAGCCCCCGCCCCATGTAGCGCTTGGCGATCGACACGACCAGGCGGAGGTTGGCCTCGATCAGCCGCCGTTTGGCGCGGTGTCCCTCCTCGATCAGGGCGGCCAGCTCCTCGGAGGTGTACGCCCGCCCGTCCGGGTCCCGGCGCTGGGCGTACAGGCCCGCCTCGATCGCCTTGGCGAGGTCGACCTCCTCCTCGGCGGTGAGCAGCGGGACCCGGCCGATCTCACCGAGGTAGAGGCGGACCAGGTCCGAGCCCGACCGTCTGCTCCCGTCGATCTGGGGCCCGGGCTCCTCCGGGTCGGCGACGTCGACCCCGATCCGGGTCAGCTGGGCGACGGCCTGGTCCAGGGCGTCGGGGGGCGCGTCCAACCGTTCCAGGGCGGAGGCGACCTCACCGCGACTGACCGTTCCCCGGCCCGCGTCCGGGAGAAGTCCGGCCACCCGCTGAACCGGAGGCATTTCGTTCGTCACAACCGTGGAAGCCACCACTACATTGTGCAGCTCCAGGTACCGGGAAGGGGAGACCCATTATTGTCACCCCGGTGCTACATTCACCCCTGGACGCCCTCCTGGAGGGCTCGTTTGACCTGCTGGAGGCGCATGAGTTCGGTGAATACCCGCTGCTGTTCCTCGACCTGCGACGTTCCTTCGAGGCGGGCGAGCTCGGATTTGAGGTTTGCCACCCGCCGATTGATGGAATGAGTCCTGATTGTGCCCAGCATTTGAGTCGCGTAATGCTCGTCGAGTTCTCCATAGAACTCCACGGGCTCGACCACCAAACGGGTGAGGAAATCGCGCTGGGCGTCATTGGGCGCGGCCTCGCGCAGGTCGTTCACCCACGCCTGGGGGTCGTGCGCGGCGGCCACTCCGCCGTGCTGGGCGATGAGGGCGCGCACCGCCCGGTGCTGGGGAACGGTGAAGTCCTCGTCGGTGAACTCGTCGAACCCCCGGGCCAGCCCGGGGAACTGGACGGCGATCTTCAGCGCCTGCCGCTCGCGCTGGACCGAGGGGTCGCGCAGGTCGTAGGGGGCCTCCCCCGCGTCCGGGGTGGGGACCGGGCGGGACTCGGCGCGCGGACGCCGCTCGCCTCCGCGCCCGCCGCCCGCGCGCATGTGCTGGGCGACCCGGCGTTGGACGAGGGCCTCGTCCATGATGCCGGTCCACCGGTCCAGGCTCGCCCCGTAGTTGCGGCGCACGCCCTCGTCGCGGATGCTCGCCACGATCGGCGCGGCCGCGTCCAGGGCGGCCATCCGACCCTCGGGCGAGGACAGGTCGTAGCCCTCCATGACGTTGCGGATCATGAACTCGTAGAGCCGCACGGCGCCGTCGACCAGGTCGGCCACCGCCTGCGGGCCGTGCTGGAACCGCAGGTCGCAGGGGTCGAGCCCGTCGGACTGGACGGCGACGTAGGTCTCGGAGGTGAAGCCGTGCTCCTCGGCGAAGGCGCGCACGGCGGCCTTCTGGCCCGCCTTGTCGCCGTCGAAGGTGAAGACCACCCGGCCGCCCTGGTTGGTGCGGCCCAACAGCATGCGGCGCAGGATCTTGACGTGGTCCTCCCCGAAGGAGGTGCCGCAGGTGGCCACGGCGGTGGTCACCCCGGCGTCGTGGCAGGCCATGACGTCGGTGTAGCCCTCGACGATGACCGCCTCGCCCTTCTGGGAGATGTCCCGCTTGGCCAGGTCGAGCCCGTAGAGCAGCCGCCCCTTGTGGAAGATGGGGCTCTCGGGTGAGTTGAGGTACTTGGGCCCGTCCTCGGCGGGGTCGAGCTTGCGGGCGCCGAACCCGACGACCTCGCCGGTGACCTCGCGCACCGGCCACAGCAGGCGGTTGCGGAAGCGGTCGTAGGCTCCGCGCCGCCCCTGACTGGCCAGGCCGCCGCTGATGAGCTCCTGGTCGGTGAAGCCCTTGCGGCGCAGGTGGGCGGTGAGGTTCTCCCACCCGGCGGGGGCGAAGCCGAGGCCGAAACGCTCGGCGTGGGTCCGGTTGAAGCCGCGCTCGGTGAGGAAGCGGCGCGCGGTGGCCGCCTCGGGGGACAGCAGGTGCTCGGCGTAGAACTCGGCGGCGGCGCGGTGGGCGTCGAGCAGGCGCTGGCGCTTGCCCTCGTCGCGCCGGGTGCTGCGGCCGCCCTCCTCGTAGCGCAGGGTGATGCCGGACTGCCGCGCGAGGGACTCGACGGCCTCGGTGAAGCTGAGGCTGTCGATCCGCTGCACGAAGGAGATGACGTCCCCGCCTTCGTTGCAGCCGAAGCAGTACCACAGGTTCTTGGCTGGCGTGACGTTGAAGGAGGGGGACTTCTCGTCGTGGAACGGGCACAGTCCCTTGAGCGAGCCGCCCCCGGCGCTGCGCAGCTGGAGGTACTCGCCCACCACGTCCGCGATGGGGGTGCGTTCGCGCACCAGGGCGATGTCTTCGTCTTTGATCCGGCCTGCCACGGGTGACAGCCTAGTTCGCCGAACCGACCGTCCGGCCCTCGTCCACAGGCCCATCCCTCCCTTCCGCCACCCCCACCCGTTCTCCCTCCGTCCACCCGGGCGACACCGGGGCGTCGACGCGGCCTGGCAGCGTCGGGCCCACCCCCCAGCCGAGGAGGATCGACTCCGGTGCCCGGTCTCCCCCAGCCGATCGACCGTCGCACGACCTGGCTCGCCGTGGGCGCCGGCGTCCTGGTCGTGGCCCTCATCACGGTCGGATTCGTCGTGTTCGGACGCGACCCGGTGCCCGTCGCGGGCGTCGTGGGGTCGGAGAAGGTCGCGTTCTTCGAGGACGAGCGCGTCCAGGACCGCTTCGAGGACCTGGGGTACGCGGTCACGGTGCGACCGCGCGGCTCCCGGCTGCTCGGCGAGCGCACCGACGGCGCCGACTTCGTCTCCCCCGGCTCACGCCACCTGGCCGAGCGCGCCCAGGAGCTCAACGGCGTCTCCACCGAGTACCTGCCGTTCAGCACACCGATGGTCCTGCTCGGCTACGAGCCCATGGTGCGCGCCCTGGAGGACGCCGGGGTCACCCGCGTGGCCGAGGACGGCACCTGGTCCTTCGACATGGCCGCCTACCTGGAGCTGACCGAGGAGCGCACCCGCTGGCGCGACCTGCCCGGGGACTCGGTGAGTTCCAGCAACCGCAACGAGGTGCTGGTGCGCACCACCGACCCGCGCACCTCCAACTCCGCCGCCATGCACGCCGTGGTGCTGTCCTACCTGCTCAACGGCGAGGAGGTCCTGGCCCCCGGGGCGGTGGACGAGGACATCGCCGACACCATCTCCCGACTCTTCCTCGCCCAGGGCCAACCGCCGGAGTCCTCCCGCCAGCCCTTCGAGCAGTTCCGCGACCTCGGCGCCGGGCACACGCCGCTGGTGTGGGTGTACGAGTCCCAGTACGTGCAGGCGATGGTGAACGGTCCCGCGCTCGCCGACGACGTGGTCGTGCTCTACCCGGGCCCCACCGTGTTCTCCGAGCACGCCGTCGTCCCGCTCACCGCCGTGGGGGACGAGGTCGGCCGCCTGCTCACCGAGGACCCCGAACTCCAGGAGCTGGCCGCCGCGCACGGCTTCCGCACCGACGACACCGCCCTGTTCGGCGACCTGGTGGCGGAGTACGGCCTCCCGGTCCGCCTCCAGGTCACCGACGTCGTCCACCCGCCGACCCACGAGGCCTTGGAGGCACTGCTGACCAGCATCGAGGACGCCTACACGACCAGCGGCGCCCGTCCCCCCGTGCCCGAGGAGTCCGAGCGGCCGATCGGGGGTGGTCGGGGATGAGGCGCGCGCTGCCCGCCGCCGCGCTCGCGGCGGTCCTCACCGCGTCCTCCTGCTCGCTCGTCGACGGTCTGGGCGGGGACACCCTGCGCGTCCTGGCCGGAAGCGAGATCGCCGACCTCGAACCGCTGCTGGAGGAGGTCGCCGAACGCACCGGCGTCCAGGTGGAACTCGACTACGGCGGCACGCTCGACGGGCTGGCCAGGGTCGCCGCGGGCGACGCCGGGGACTACGACGCGGTCTGGTTCGCCTCCAACCGGTACCTGCACCTGCACTCGAACGGCAGGTCGGCCGTGCACACGGAGACGCCGATCATGGTCTCGCCCGTGGTGCTGGGTGTGGCCGGGGCGCGCGCCGAAGCCCTGGGGTGGACCGGGGAGACCGACGTGACGTGGGCGGACGTGGCCGACGCCGTCGCGACCGAGGAGCTGACCTACGGGATGACCAACCCGGGCGCCTCCAACTCCGGGTTCTCCGCGCTGATCGGGGTCGCCTCGGCGCTGGCCGACACCGGCTCGGCGCTGCGGAGCGAGGACGTGGAGCGGGTCCGCCCGGAGCTGGTGGAGTTCTTCGAGGGGCAGGAGGTCACCGCCGGGTCGTCGGGATGGCTGGCGCAGGACTTCGAGCGGCGCGCCCGCGAGGGGCGGCCGGTCGACGGGATGATCAACTACGAGTCGGTACTGCTGTCGGTGAACGACTCGGGGGTCCTGGGGGAGCCGCTCACCCTGGTGCACCCGGCCGACGGCACGGTGACCGCCGACTACCCGCTGACGCTGCTGGCGGGGGCCTCGGAGGAGACTCTGTCCGCCTACGAGCTCCTGGTCGGGGACCTGCTGTCGCGGGACACGCAGCAGCGGATCGCCGACGACACCTGGCGGCGCCCGGTCACCCAGGGGGCGGCCCTGGCGGCGGACGTGCCCCCTCTCGTCGAGCTGCCCTTCCCCGCCCAGGTGGAGGTGGTGGACGAGCTGGTCGCGGACTACGTCGGCGTCCTGCGGCGGCCCGCGCGCACGGTCTACGTCCTCGACGTGTCGGGGTCGATGGAGGGCGACCGGATCGCGGACCTGCGGTCGTCGCTGGAGGCGCTGACGGGGGCGGACGGCGGCTCGCTCGCGCAGCGGACGCAGGCCTTCCAGGAGCGCGAGGAGGTGACCCTGCTGCCGTTCTCCACCGAGCCGGGGGAGCCGCGCACGTTCGTCCTGGAGCCCGGAGCCGTGGAGTCGGTCGCCGCCGACCTGGCCGCGGAGGTGCGCTCGCTGGAGGCCGACGGGGAGACCGCGGCCTACGACGCGCTCCGGGAGGCGTACCGGCTGCTGGACGAGGCCCCCGACGACGACCACCTGACCTCGGTCGTGCTGATGACCGACGGCGCGGTCAACCTGGGCTCGACCCAGGACGACCTGCGCGCGGCGCTGGCGGGGCTGCCGCGCGACGTGGCGGCCACACCGGTGTTCACGGTGCTGTTCGGGGAGTCCAACGAGGCGGAGATGGCGGGGCTGGCCGAGATGACGGGCGGCCGGGTGTTCGACGCCCGGGAGCAGGACCTGGAGCAGGTCTTCCGGGAGATCCGCGGCTACCAGTGACCGGCGCCGTCACGGGGCGGCCGTGCTGTCCCTGACGCGGAGCCGGGCGGGGACGGAGGCGTGCGGCGGGGCGCCGTTCCGCGCCGTCCCGCCCGCGAGCGCGGCGAGGAGGAGGGCGGCGCCGTCCCGGCCGAGGCGGTCGGCGTCGTATCCGACGGTGGTCAGCGGGGGCGTGAGGTAGGCGGCCTCGGGGACGTCGTCGAACCCGACGACGCTGACCTGCCGGGGGACCGCGATCCCCCGTTCCCGGAGGGCGCGCAGGAGCCCGAGCGCCATGGCGTCGTTGGCCGCGAACACCGCCGTGACCGCCTCGCCCCGCCCGTGCGCCTCGGCCAGGCGCAGTCCCCGTTCGTAGCCGGACCGGGGGGTGCCGTCGCCGCCCAGCGGTTCGGGGACGGGCGCGCCGGCCTCGGTCAGCGCCCGGCGCCACCCCCGGGCACGCGCCTCGCCCTCCAGCCAGCCGGGCGGCCCGGCGAGGTGGTGCACGGTGCGGTGGCCCAGGTCCAGCAGGTGGCGGGTGGCGGCGCGGGCCCCGCCCGCCTGGTCGGCGTCGACCGCCGGCAGACCCGATCCCGCTGCGCCGCCGACCACGACGAGCGGCCTCGGTGCCGACAGGTCCCCCAGGGCCTCGGCCACCGACCGCCAGGGGGCCAGGAGCACGCACCCCTCCACGGCCTGGTCGGTCAGGGTGGCGACGGCCGCCGCCGTGTCCGCGCGCGTGTGCCCGTCCAGCCCCACGACGCTCAGGAAGTACCCTGCTCCTCGGACCGTGCGCTCGACGGCGGCCAGGGTTCGGGGGGCGGTGGCGGGGACGTCCAGGGTGAGGGCGCCCAGGCGCTGGGTGCGTCGGGTGACGAGGGCGCGTGCGGTGGCGTTGCGGCGGTAGCCGAGGGCGTCGATGGCCGCGCGGACGCGGGCGACGGTCTCCGTACGTACGTCGCGGTGCCCGTTGACCACCCGTGAGACGGTCTGGTGGGAGACCCCGGCCAGCCGCGCGACGTCGGCCATGACCGGCGCGCGCCCGTCGCGTGCGGACATGGGGGCCTCCTCGCCGCGGTCGCCGGTGGTGGCGCGGCACCATCGTTGGCCGTGCGCGTCCGCGGTGTCAAGGAGGTCACGCGGATGTGTCCGGCCCGGACACCCGTACCCAGACCGGGCACGGGCCGGAGCAGGGCGCGGTCCGGAGGACCCGCCGGGGCTCAGCCGACCAAGCGGTTGTGCAGAGCGGTGGCGGAGGTGTCGGTGAGCGAGGCGACCTGGTCGACGACGACGCGCAGCGCGGCGGCGTCGTCGGCGGCGGCCTCGTGGGCGGCGCGGAACTGCGGGTCGAGCTCTCCGGGCGCGTCGCGCAGGGCGGCGACCAGCTCGGTGATCGTCTGCCGTTCCTCGGCCTGGTAGGCCAGTGCCTCCTCCCGGGACATGACGAAGTGCGCGGCGACCGCCTTGAGCAGGGCGCACTCCAGCAGCGCCCGTCGGGGGAGGACGAGGTCGGCGTGGTAGCGGGTGAGGCGCCCGGGGCCGTGGGCCTCGCGGGTGGCCCGCTCGGCGGCCAGGCAGAAGCGGCCGATGAGTTCGCTGGTGAGGTTCTTGAGCGCCGCGAGGGAGGCGAGGTCGCCGGTGAACTCGCCGGGCCACATCGGTTCGGCGAGCAGGTCGGTGAGGACCTGGTCGAGTTCGGCGGGGTCGGCGTCGCAGTAGCGGTCGGCGGCGGTCCGGCACACCTCGGCGCGCTCGACCGGGCTGCGCAGGGCGGCCATGCTCACCAGACCGGCGTGCAGGGCGTCCTCGACGTCGTGCACGGAGTAGGCGACGTCGTCCGACCAGTCCATGACCTGCGCCTCGAAGCACGTGCGGCCGACGGGCGCGCCGTCGCGCAGCCAGGTGAAGACCTCGATGTCGTCCGGGTAGCAGTTGAACTTGTGGGTGTCGCCGCCCTCGCCCCTGCGCCACGGGTACTTGACGGTGGCGTCGAGGGTGGCGCGGGTGAGGTTGAGCCCGTTGCTCCGCCCGTCCGGGGCGATCACCTTGCCCTCCAGCCGCACGAGCAACCGCAGGCTCTGGGCGTTGCCCTCGAACCCGCCGCACTCGGCGGCGGCCTCGTCCAGGGCGCGTTCGCCGTTGTGCCCGAAGGGCGGGTGGCCCAAGTCGTGGGACAGGCACGCGGCCTCGACCAGATCGGGGTCGCAGCCCAGGGCCTGGCCGAGTTCCCGGCCGATCTGCGCGCACTCCAGGGAGTGCGTCAGCCGGGTGCGCGGGAAGTCGCTCACCCCCGGCTGGACGACCTGGGTCTTGGCGGCCAGGCGGCGCAGCGCGGAGCTGTGCAGCACCCGCGCACGGTCGCGTTCGAAGGGGCCCCTGGCCCGGTTCTTGCGGGACTCGCCCGCCATGCGCGCGGTGTCCTCCGGCGCGTAGCCGGGGACACCGCCCTCGGTTCCCGCTCGGTTCGTCATCGTCTACCGACTCTACTCACCGGTGCGGACAAACCATGACATCGCCCCTGGTCAGGCCGCGTCGACACGGATGTCGCTGCTGTCGTTGAAAATCCAGTAGTACCAGAGCGAGACGGTCTCCCTCGTGATGTACCAGAGCTGGGTGCGCCGTTCGATGACGGCCGGTCCGGAACGCGACGGGGAGGCGCCCGCCTCGATGCCGTTGTCCTCGGCCATGCGCTCGGACCGCAGGCTGTGCCAGGGGTCGGAGACCAGGGTGGCCGTCTCCCAGCCGTTGGCCTCGAAGACCTCGGCGACGGCCCGGATGCTCTGGAGGGTGTCCCGGCCCTCCTCCACCGCGACGACCCGGTCGGCGGGGACGCCGACCTCGACGAGCCAGTTCCGTCCCGACGCGGCCTCGGTGTAGTTGTCGGCGGGCTGCTTGCCGCCGACCGTGACGATCACGGGGGCGACCCCGCTCAGGTAGAGGCTCTGGGCGTGCCGGAGGCGGGCCTCGAAGATCGGTGAGGGGACGCCGTTGTACTGGCTGGCGCCCAGGACGACGATGGCGTCGGTGGGCCCGCGGTCGTCCTGTCGGGCCGTGTACCAGACCCAGGCCCACGTTCCGGGCGGCAGCGCGAGCAGCGTGAGCAGCACGAGCGCGATCACCCAGCGCACCCGGAAGCGGCGGCGTCGTCGGCGGCGGGGGCGGGTCGCGGTGGGCCGCGACCGGTCGCGGCGCGAACCGCGCGGCCCGCGGTCGTCCTCCGCCCGGCCGTGGCCGGTGGGCGGGAGGCCGTGATCGGGGTCCTCGTCCGCCGGGGGCCACGGGTCCTGGGGGTCGATCGGCACGTAGGGATCGTACGGATCGGTGACGGGTGCGCGGCGTTCCGTGGCGGACGCGCCGCGCGCGCCGGGCCGTTCACGGACGAAACGGCGGGTGAAGCCGCTCCCGGAACTCCGGTCGGTCGTGTCGGTGGGGGGCGGGTCGCTCAGGTCGGTCGGATCGACCGGGTCGAGGGGGGCCTCCCCCGTGGCGGCGCCGGGCCGGGCGAAGGCGCGGGTGGCCGCCGCGCCGGAGGCGTCGGCGACGTCCCCCTCGTCGCGGACGAAGGCCCGGGTGGCCGCGAAGTCGGGGGCGGAATCCCCCGTGGCCCCGCTCTCGCGGGCGAACGCGCGGGTGGTCTCGGAGGGGCGGGCGAAGGCGCGGGTGGTCTCGGTCGGGGTTGGGCGGGTCTGCTCACGCGTGAACACGCGCGTGCCCTCGTCGTCGGATGGGGCGGCGGAGACCGGGTCCTCCCCCGGATCGTCACCGCGCCCGTCGCTCGCCGTTCGCACCGGCTCACCTCCGCACCATCACTGCCTGGGAGCACTACACCCCTTGGGACGGCCACCGGCCTCCGCTGGTTCGTGCCTCCTCGACCCGGTGGGGGTGGATCGGGCGACCGAAACGGAAGTCGACGCCCCGGGGGCACCGCGTGCGCGAGAGGACCGCGGGAACGGTGGACGCACCAATGGTCAAGAAGATATCACGATAGGATCACATTTCATATCGTGGCCATCGAGGGGTCCGGGACGAGTCTAGAGCGTCCACGGCGGCCGACGTACGACGTCGGGCGAGGTGAGCGGCGCGAGGACACCGCGCCGCTGGCGACCGTCGAGGGCGCCCCGCCCCATCGCGCGGCGGCGCCCGGACGAGGGGCGGCGTGAGTGGTCGGATCCGACCGCCCACGCCGCCCCCTCACCGTCAGCTCGCGGGCCGCCCGGCGGCCCGGCCCGCCTCCAGGCGGGCCACGGGCACGCGGAACGGCGAGCAGGACACGTAGTCCAGCCCCGCGTCGTGGAAGAAGTGCACCGACGCCGGGTCGCCGCCGTGCTCACCGCACACGCCCAGCTTGATGCCCGGACGCGCGGCGCGTCCCTCCTCCACCGCGATGCGGATCAGGCGACCGACGCCGTCCACGTCCAACGACTCGAACGGCGACACCCCGAACACGCCCTTCTCCAGGTAGGCGGAGAAGAAGGACGCCTCCACGTCGTCGCGCGAGAAGCCCCACACCGTCTGGGTGAGGTCGTTGGTGCCGAAGGAGAAGAACTCGGCGTTCTCCGCGATCTGACCGGCGGTGAGCGCGGCGCGCGGCAGCTCGATCATGGTGCCGACCGGGAAGTCCAGCTCCACGCCGTTCTCCTCGGCCACCTCGCGCAGCACGCGCAGGGCGTCATCGCGGATGATCTCCAGCTCCTGCACCGTGCCGACCAGCGGGATCATGATCTCCGGGCGGGGGCGCCCGCCCTCGCGGATCCGGTCCACGGCGGCCTGGGCGATGGCGCGCACCTGCATGGTGAACAGGCCCGGCACGACCAGGCCGAGCCGCACGCCGCGCAGGCCCAGCATCGGGTTCTGCTCGTGCAGCTTGTGCACGGCCTGGAGGAGACGCAGGTCGTTCTCGTGGCTCTCGCCGCGCGCCTCGGCCACGGCCACCCGCACCGACAGCTCCGTGATGTCGGGCAGGAACTCGTGCAGCGGCGGGTCGAGGAGGCGCACGGTGACCGGGAGGCCGTCCATGGCGCCGAGGATGCCGTCGAAGTCCTCGCGCTGGAGCGGCAGCAGGGTGTCCAGGGCCTCCTGCTGCTCCTCGGCCGTGTCGGCGAGGATGAGCCGCTCCACCAGCTGGCGGCGGTCGCCGAGGAACATGTGCTCGGTGCGGCACAGGCCGATGCCCTGGGCGCCCATGCGGCGGGCGCGCGCGGCGTCCTCGGGGGTGTCGGCGTTGGCGCGCACGTACATGCGGCGGGCGGCGTCGACGTAGTGCATGAGGCGGTCCACGGCGCGGACGAGGTCGTCGGCCTGGTCGGAGGCGGGGTCGATCTCGCCCTCGAAGTAGCGCACGACCGGCGAGTCCACGACGGGCACCTCGCCGAGGAACACCTCGCCGCTGGTGCCGTCGATGGAGATGACGTCGCCCTCCTCGACCACCTCGCCGCCGGGCGCGGTCAGCCGCCGGTTCTTGGTGTCGATGTCGAGCTCCTCGGCGCCGCACACGCACGTCTTGCCCATGCCCCGGGCGACGACGGCGGCGTGCGAGGTCTTGCCGCCCCGGCTGGTGAGGATGCCCTCGGCGGCGATCATGCCCTCCAGGTCGTCGGGGTTGGTCTCGCGGCGGCACAGGATGACCCTCTCGCCGCTGCGCGACCACTTGACGGCCGTGTAGGAGTCGAAGACGGCCTTGCCGACGGCCGCGCCGGGCGAGGCGTTCATGCCGCGGCCGACGCGGTGGGCGCCGTTGGCCGCGGCCTCGTCGTCGAAGCGCGGGAACATCAGCTGGGCGAGCTGGTCGCCGGTGACGCGCTGCACGGCCTCGTCGAGGCTGATCACGCCCTGGTCGACGAGCTGGTCGGCGATGCGGAAGGCGGCCGCCGCGGTGCGCTTGCCGACGCGGGTCTGGAGCATCCACAGCTTGCCGCGCTCGACGGTGAACTCGATGTCGCACAGGTCCCTGTAGTGGTTCTCCAGGGTGTCCATGATGCCCATGAGCTCCTGGTAGCTGCGGGCGTCGATCTCCTCCAGGTCGGTGAGGGGCACGGTGTTGCGGATGCCCGCGACCACGTCCTCGCCCTGGGCGTTCTGGAGGTAGTCGCCGTAGACGCCGGGCTGGCCGGTGGCGGGGTCGCGGGTGAAGGCGACGCCCGTGCCGGAGTCCATGCCGAGGTTGCCGAAGACCATGGAGCAGATGTTGACCGCCGTGCCCAGGTCGGCGGGGATGCGCTCCTGGCGGCGGTACAGGACGGCGCGCGGCGCGTTCCAGGAGTCGAAGACCGCCTTGACGGCCTGGGCCATCTGCTCGCGCGGGTCCGTGGGGAAGGGGCTGCCGGTCTGCTCCCGGACGATGGCCTTGAACCGGTCGACCAGGGCGCGGAAGTCGGCGGCGTCCAGGTCGAGGTCGTCGGTGACGCCCTTGGCGGCCTTGGCCTCGTCGATGGCGTCCTCGAACAGTTCGCCGTCGATGCCCTGGACGGTCTTGCCGAACATCTGGATGAGGCGGCGGTAGGAGTCCCAGGCGAAGCGCTCGTCGCCGCCCTGGTCGGCCAGGCCGACGACCGACTCGTCGTTGAGGCCGATGTTGAGGACGGTCTCCATCATGCCCGGCATGGAGAATCTGGCGCCCGAACGTACGCTCACGAGGAGCGGATCGTCAGGTTGGCCGAGCCTGCGGCCCATGGCCTTCTCCAGCTCCGCGAGGTTGGCCTCGATCTCCGCGTCCAGGCCGGAGGGCACCTTGCCGTTGTCCAGGTAGTGGCGGCACGCCTCGGTGGTGATGGTGAAGCCCGGGGGCACCGGCAGACCGAGGTTGGTCATCTCGGCGAGGTTGGCCCCCTTACCGCCGAGGAGGTCCTTCAGGTCCTTGTTGCCCTCGGTGAACTTGTAGACGTACTTGGCCACGGGGGTGCTCCCTCGTCATGTCGGCGGCTGCGTCGCGAACCGACCCCTTCTGCGTGGCCGCGACTCTTCCACACCCGGCAACCTTCCCCCTTCATGAACCACGGTTGTTCGACATTTTCGCAGGTCAAAAGCATTGAAAAGGTCTATACCAATGGTTCAGTTCGGGTACACGAATCCCTGCCTTCAGGATACGGGGGAAGGGGGTCGGAGTCTCGCGACACCGCTGGTCACAAGGGGCACACGCGCACACTGGCGGCTCGGAAGCGGCGCACACGCCGTCGGAATGGACACCTGACCAATTCCCCCGCCGAGGGTCCGCACACTGTGCCGCGCGACACATGTTAACTAGCAAGTAACCTACGCTGCCGTAGGTTAGGCTTCGGTCTTGGGCCGCCATCGGGCGGGACACACACGAAGAGAGGTGCACGGCGGTGTCGGACGAGCAGGCGCGGAGCGTGGCGGCCGATCACGGGCACGGCGGGGCGTCCGGACGGGCCGCGTCGGCGGCCGGGGAGCTGCTGGAGGCGGTCAAACCCAGGCTACGCGGATGGCTGCACCTGGGCACGGCGCCCCTGGCCCTGGCGGCCGGGATCGTGCTGGTGTGCCTGTCCCCCACGTGGCCCGCGCGGGCGGCCAGCGCCGTGTACGCGCTCAGCTCGGTGATGCTGTTCAGCACCTCGGCCGTCTACCACGTCGGACGCTGGTCGCCGCGGGCGCAGAAGGTCCTGCGGCGCATGGACCACTCGAACATCTACCTGATCATCGCGGGCACCTACACGCCGTTCGTCGTGCTGGTCCTCGACGGCTGGCTGCGCACGGCGATGCTGGCGCTGATCTGGGGCGGGGCGATCGCCGGGGTCGGGTTCAAGCTGCTGTGGCTCGGCGCGCCGCGCTGGCTGTCGACGGCGCTGTACCTGGCGATCGGCTGGGTCGCGGTGCTGTTCTTCCCGCAGCTGATCGGCGGGACCCACCCGGCGACGTGGATCCTCATCCTGGTCGGCGGCGTGCTGTACAGCGTCGGCGCGGTGGTCTACGGCCTCAAGTGGCCCGACCCGGCGCCGCGCTGGTTCGGCTTCCACGAGATCTTCCACTCGCTGACCATCGCGGCGTTCGTCTGCCAGTACATCGCGGTGTCGTTCGTCGTCTACACCTCGGGCTGAGCCGGGGAGGGCGCCGCCTCCTGCCGGACGAAGCCGTCCACGAGGTCGGCGATCATCGCCGCGCCGCGGCTGTTCTGGTGAACGAAGTCCGTGGTCAGCGCCAGGCCCCGGCGGTCCGAGATCGCGTCGTAGCTCCGGCGCAGCAGACGGTGCTGCAGGACCGAGGTGTACCGCTCACGCAGCCCGTCCGGCAGCGGCACCGGCCGCGCGCCGCTCTCGCGCAGGTACCGGCTCTGCCGCTCGAACAGCGGGAGGTAGGCGACGCCCCG
Organism: Nocardiopsis sp. NPDC049922; assembly: GCF_040660275.1. Classification (NCBI taxonomy): domain Bacteria; kingdom Bacillati; phylum Actinomycetota; class Actinomycetes; order Streptosporangiales; family Nocardiopsidaceae; genus Nocardiopsis; species Nocardiopsis sp. NPDC049922. The sequence continues at coordinate 314,619 of NZ_JBFAME010000002.1, forward strand.
CGCCTCGGCGACCTCCCGCGCCGCCTCGGCGAACCGCTCCCCCGCCCGCACGGCGGGCCCGTCGAGGTCCTGGCCCAACACCGGCGGCGACAGCACCGCGACCCGCGCGTCGGTCTCCCCGACGAGCCGGGCGACGATCGCGCCGAGGCGGTCGCGGTACCCGTCCGGAGTCGGCGGTTCCGGCAGCTCCTTGCGCCGCATGAGCCGCCGCCCGTTCGCCTCGGTGAGGGAGCCCCACACGTCGTTGGAGCCGATGAGCACGGTGACCGCGTCGGGCCGCCGCGCGACGATCGGGTCCAGGCGCCGCAGCAGGTTGTGGGACGTGTCCCCGTTGACGCCCTCCGCCACGACGTCGATGCCACGACCGTGCCACCGCTCCCCCAGCAACCCCACGTACCCCACCCCGTACTCACCACGTGTGTTGCTGTCGCCCGCGCACACGATTCGCGTCGTCATGTCCGACCGTCTTCCCTTCCCATGACGCGGCCCCGTCCGTCCGCGTCCGCCTGCGCCTAGAATCGCGGCCATGCCCCCATCGGCGCTTTCACGAACGTGCTCCCGCGTCCCGGTGCTGTGGGTCCGGCCCGGGCACGTCGGGTACCTGGGCCCCGAACTCGACGTCGGCCCGCACTCCACCCCGGTGGCCTGCCTGGGGCTGGGGCTGGACGGGCCGTTCCGCCTGGAGACCGCCGACCACGGCGAGCACCGGGCGCGCAGCATGTTCGCCATGGCCCGCGCGCGGCACCGGATCGTCACCGACGGGTGGATCCTGCTGCTGTACGCCGAGCCCGGCGGCGCCGCGTCGAAGGCGCTGCTCGACGGCATGACCCGGACCGAGGGGCCCTACGGCTTCCACTCCCGGCACGAGGCCGCCCTACTGGACGCCGCCCGCACCGGCGTGGACGCGCTCGATCACCTGGTGTCGAGCCTGGCTCCCCCGCCACGTCCGCCCGACCCCCGGGTCATGCGGGTCGTGCGCGCGATCCGGTCGGATCCCTCGGCGTTCCCCCGTGCCCGGGGCGCCGCGGACGCCGTCGGTATGTCGGTCTCCCACTTCCTGCGGGCCTTCGCCGCCGCCACCGGGACCACCTTCCGCCGCTACCGCCAGTGGGCCAGGCTGCGCGCCGTCGGCGTCGGGTTGAACGGCGGGCACGACCTCACCCGCTGTGCCGCCGACGCCGGCTTCGCTTCGCCGTCGCACCTGAGCGAGACCTTCCGCCGCACGTTCGGCCTATCCCTGACCGGCCTGCTCGCCTCGGGCGTGGAGGTCGACGTCCGGTAGGGGCGCGCCCGTCGCCTACGCCTCGGCTGTCTCCCACAGCAGGACGGCGCCCGGCGGCCGGTCGCGCCGACGGAGATCCACGCCTTGAACCGCAGCCCAGGGACTTCGGCGAAGGCGTCGACGGACTCGTCGCGCGGGTACGCGCGCGGGGGATTCGATGGTCTGGTCCGACCGTCACAGGTCCCACCGGACGATGTGGACTCGCATCGTCGGCCTCCCCGCCAACGAAGGAAAGGCCGGGAGTGGGCCGCCCACGGCTTCTTCGCGTCCACCACGATCCGCCGCGGACCGGTCCGAGGAAGCGCATGCGGGGCCGTGGCCGGATGAGGCCGATCACCCCAACGGCTCTGGTTCGCGCCGACACATGAACTTAGGGTGCGCCGCAGAGTGCTCGGTGAGCCGGTCTCCACCAGGACTCCGGCATCGCCCACTCCCTGATTCGACGACGAGGAGTAAGGACCCCATGCCCCACCGCTTCACGCGAGCCCTGGTACCCGTCGCCCTCATGTCCCTCGCACTGGCCACGACCGGCGCGGCGAGCGACGATATCGGCTGGACCGAGGCGCACGTCATCGACAAGGACGTCTTCGTCCAGCATCCGCTGTACAACGACATCGACCACTGGCCCTGGACAGTCGAACCCACCAAGGTGTACTGCGCGGTCGACGCCATCGGCATCCGCTTCGCGGGACCGCCGCACGTCACCTTCCTGCTCCACCGGGCCAACGACGCGCCCTATCCCTCCGATTGGGAGATCATGGAGCCGGGATACAAGCGACTTCCGGCCGCGGAAGAGGGCGAGGGCGAGTACATCCCCCTCGCCGCCTACACGGCCACCGCCATCGATCAGTGCGACGACGCACTCACCCGACCCGATCCGGTCGCCTGGACCGAGGCGCACGTCATCGACAAGGATGTCTTCACACAGGCGCCCCACGAGAACGACGTCGACGCGTGGCCCTGGACCTCCGACATCGCCAAGGTCTACTGCGCCGTCGACGCCATCGGCATCCGCTTCGCCTACCGGCCCCACACCACCTTCCTGCTCCACCGGGTCGACAACGCGATCTACCCCTCCTACTGGCAGACCATGGAGCCCGGATACAAGCGGCTTCCGGCCACCGGGCAGGGCGAAGGCGAGTACGTTCCCACTGACGCCTACCTGGCCACCGCGATCGACGAGTGCGGTGAGGCCTTCACCGGCCCCGTTCCCCAGGAAGCCGCCGAGTAGTACTTCGTTAAGTTTCTGATTCCTCGGCTCGGTTCCGCCATCATGGACGCGTGGATCCGGCCGCCGTGGCAGAACTCCGCGAGGACCTCGACGCGTTCTGCGCCGAGGTCCTCGCGTCCGTCCCCCGCAGGGATTCCCGCGCCTGGGGCAACTGCTACCTGCGCGGACTCATGCTCGATGGGCGGCGCGAGTCCATCCAGCCCATGGCCGAACGCCTGCACGCGGTCACCGACACCGCCTCCGTGCCGCTCTCGTGGCGGCTCTACCTGCCCAAGGAGTGGGCGGAGGCCGACGACCCGCGTCGGACCAAGACCGGTGTGCCCCAACAGGTGGGCCACCGCGCCAGGTGGCGGCTGGCCCTGGACATGGTCGACCAGGCCCGCTCCTGGGGGCTTGAGGAGAAGGTGGTGGTGGCCGACGCCGGGTACGGGCAGATCCACGGTTTCCGCCACGGTCTCACCCGACGGGGTTTGGACTACGTGGTCGCGGTGCGCGGTGATCTGAACGCCCACCCCGGTGGGGCGGTGCCCGACGTTCCCGAGCAGGAGCCGGACACAGGGCGTCCGGCTCTGCCGCGGTATCGCACCCCCGCCGGCTCCTTGAAGGATCTGGCCCTGGACCAGGGGCGCACCGCGTTGCGGCACCTGGCGCGGTTGGCCAAGATCCGGTGGCGGATCGAGCACGACCACGCAGGCGTTCCTCACGCTGCGCAGACTGGACCCAAAAAGGTAGACGTCGGTCTGAGTCTGTACCAGGTCCTGGATGCGCTCCAGGGGGTGCTGCTGTGCTGGACCGGCGTGTGTTCCACCTGCCGTAGGCCGCTTGCGCAGCAGCACCCACCCGACACGAGTTAACGAAGTACTACTAGCCAGGAACGCCGCTGAGGGACCGAGGGGGAGACCGGCGCGAACGATCGTCCGCGGAGTCCGATCGCACCGGACGATGTACGTGTGTCTCGCAGTCCCCTCGGCCCACGGCCAGGACTCCGAGGCGGACTTTTTCGTGCACTCCAGAACCAGAAACTTCCCTTTCCCCGGGGCACGCGGCGGTACGTCGCCCTGAGGCGTCTGGCCATGGCCGACCGCCTCCGATGATCCGGCCATTCGGACATCACTCGAAACACTGGTAAGGGCACCCCTCTCACCTCGTCCACCCCGAGTCGAATCACACTCGCCCCGGAGATCCACCATCCCGATACACCCACACTTCAGTCAATTACCCACCTTAGTAGACATCGAGGATATTAGTCCCAATCTCTGACAAATCTCAGATTCCCGACTTTTTCTGCTTGTGGACTTACATTGGCTTTGTGGCGAGTAAAGGCGATCCGAAATCCCCAGTGCGACGGATCTCACCCTGGCCATACCCGAAGCAGAGAAGGCAGCATGTCCGAGGCCGCATCGGCACCCCGCCGAGGCGCCCTCGAATGCGAAGAATCCTGACCGGGCGAGAAAAGCCATCCTCCCCATGAGGTCGCTGTTCGAGCGACGAGAATATCCGGAGGGAAGTCCATGACCTTCACGAACATCTTCGACAGCGGCGCGGGCGAGGCCAGGTCCGCGGAAGACTCCGCCCAGAACATCCATGGAAGGATTCCCGGTGTCCGGCCCGAGCGGGAAGGGGTCGATCCCGAACTCTTCGAGGACATTCCCGAAACCGCGCGTGACCCGAAGATCATACGCGAGACGTCGCCGGAGGCGCTCAACATCATGGGCAGCTTCATCACTCCCCTGTTCAGGAACACCCAGACAGCGGCCGCCAGGCAGCGGGAAGCCAGTGAGAGCCCCGCATCGACGACGGGCATGGCCTCGTCGACCAAGGATGAGGCATTCACGAAGGTGGAGGTGTCGATCGGGGACGAGGACCAGCCGAGCATCAGCGCCGAGGAGCGGGAGGAATTGAGCAAGGACAGCTACGCATCGGCCAAGAAGCGCGAAAAGGACTGACGAACCGGCCAGTCGTTGATTCCTGCCATCCAAGGAGGTTGAAGGGTATGGGCGACCCCACCAAGAACAACGTGAGCACAGCGCATCTCGGCGAACGGTTCGTGCGCCATCCGCTGACCGGGCGGAACCTGAAGGAACTCAAGATCGCGGACAGGGCCTCCGCCATCCTGGCGCGGGACAAGGACAAGCTGAGGAGGAAGGCCGAGAGGAAGGAGGCGGACGGATCCGACCGGTATGTCTCCCCCACCGGGTTCTCCCTGAACAAGGGGCGATTCGTCGACTTCCCCGACGGGGAGGACACGGCGCACCAGCGCGGTTGGCGCGCGTACATGACGGTGGGCGTTCCGCTTGTCGAAGAACGCGGCGACATCGCACAGCCGCCTCCTGACGTGATCTCCAAGCAGACGTACGTCAACCGAACCGATCCCGTTCCCACAGATTGGTCGCACACCGTCGAATTCTCGATCTCGAACACCATCAGCTGGTCGCTCCAGGGGCAGGTACAGCTCACTTTCGGGGCGAAGGCCACCGCCTCACTGCAGCAGCAACTGCAGAAGAGCGTGGCGATGAACCATTCCCAGAAGACCACCCTGAAGAACAGCAGGGACAATGAGGGCGTCGACTCGGAGTCCCAGTCGCAGACGACGAGTACGACGACGGCCACGGGTACCGCCACGGGCACCGGGGAACTGTCGGCACAGCTGATGCTCGGGATCACCGCTTCCGTCAGTGGTTCGTTGACCACCTCGTTCAAGACGTCGTCCACGCTGAGCGGAAAGGTCGCCAGCCGGGTGGACGTCCTGGCCACGCAGCGGCGCCAGGTCAGGAGGTTCGACTACGAGTTCCCCGTCTCCTTCGGCGGATGGGTCGCCCTGTACTACCCCGAGCCCGTCGAGGTCAAGGAGACTCCTCCGAACGGCCCGCAGGCCAAGGAACCGAAATTCTCCAAGGTGATCGCATGGAGACTCGGTGAGACCGGGACGCCTACGGAGGCCTTCGACCTGAGCGATGACGGCAGGCCGTTCATGCAGAAGGGGGAGGCCGAACTCCTCTCCACCCTCGCCGGGGTGCACGAGGTCTTCGAACTGGAGACGCTGAACTTCGACAAGAAGTACCACCCGCTGCACAAGGGCGGCGCGGAGCCGGAGAGCCCGAGGGAGGCTCCCGTCGAACTCGCCACCGGGTTGGGGACGGCCGACGGCCTCGCGCTGGACCCGGTGAACCAGAAGGCGTACGTCACCGACCGGTACAGCGGCGGCAGGCTGCACAGGGTGGATCTCGATCCCGCCGGCGGCGGCACGGACTGGGTCCTGGAGAACCTGGGTCAGGTCAACGATGTGGCCCTGGACCTGCCGGGCGGGAAGGCCTACGTCACCGACTACAGCGGCAAGCGCCTGTTCACGGTTGATCTGGCCGACCACTCCGCCGCTCCGGTCACGGTCGCCGAGGGCATGAACGCGTACGGCGTCGCCTTGGACCTGCCCGGCGACAGGGCCTACGTCACCGACGTCGAGCAGGGGAAGCTGATCGAGTTCGACCTGAACAGCCGACCAGCGGAGAGGCGGCGCACCTGGGACGTGCCCCGGGCCGCCGGAGTGGCGCTGAAGGGGGACAGGGCGTACGTCGGACAGTACGACCTCGGCGGGCTGTACGAGGTCGACCTGTCGGCGGACGGTGGGACTCCGCGGGTGGTGGCCACCAATCTCGGGCGCAGCATCCGTGTGGCGCTGGACGGCGCGGCCCTCGCGTACGTCTCCGACTCGGGTGGCGGCAGGCTGCACGAGGTCGTCGTGGCCGACGACGGGGACAGGGGCCTGCGGCGTGTGGTGGCCGACGGGCTCGGCACGGTCGCCGGAGTCGGGTTGGACCGCGACAACGGTTGGATCTACGTCACCAACCGGCAGGGCAGGCTGTTGCGGATTTCCGGTGTGCTGCCCGACGCCTCGGAAGAGTCGTAGCGTAGGGCGCTTCCTCGCGGGTGGCACGTGATCGAAGGGTTCCACGCCGAGTGTGACGGCGGCGGTGGAAGCTCGAACGAGAGGCCGTGGGCGGCCCCGCCCACGGCCTCGTCGGCTATGCGTCGGGCTGGTCTGAGAACAGACGCGTGAGTTTCACGGCCAGGCGCTCCGAAGACACCAGGGACGGCGGGTTCCACGCGTGGTCGCCGACCTCCTCCGCCTGGAGACGGACGTCCGTGGTTCGGGTACGGTGCACTCCAGCTCGTCGTCGGAGGAGGTGACTGAGGCGATGTAGGAACCGTTGGGCACCCGGGCGAAGTCTCCCCTGCGGAGGGCGAGGTTGCCGGTGGCACCGATGATGACGCCGGACCCGGTCAACGCGTCTCGCAGTGTCGGAGCTGTGTGGAAACCCTGGGCCATGGCGTGGGTGCGCTTGATGGGGTCGGTGTCGTAGACCGTCACCCGCACGTTGCGCGCGTGCAGCATGTGCGCCACCGACGATCCCAGCTTGCCGAAGCCGATGACGGTGGCTCCGCGACCGTAGAGGATGTCACCACGTGTGCGGACGAGGGCTTCCGTGGAGAACACGATGGACTGGCCGACCAGGAAGTCCTCGGGGATCTTGAGCGGGGAGCGGGCGACACTGGAGATCGGGCAGTGCGGCTTGGCGTGGGCGAGGTAGCGGCGGTGCCCGTTCTCGGTGTCCTCGACCACACCCAGGATGTTCCCGGAGTAGTGGTCGCACAGATGCGGAAGAGCGGGGGCGAAGTAGCCGCCGATGTCCAGCAGGACCAGTCGCTGGCCGGGGGCGATGGACTCCAGGTAGGCCAGTGCCTTGTCCGGGCAGGCCAGTGCGGCGCGGTCCAGGGAGTCGCACCGCCACAGTCGTGCCGCCTCGGCTCGGGCGGCCTCATTGATGCTCCGGGGCTTGGGAAGCACGGCTCGCAGATCGGTGAGGTGGGCCAGTGCGGACAGGAAGAGGGAACGCTCGGGGAGCAGGTGGGTGATCGCGATCGCGACGCTGTCCGGGGCGGGGCCGAGCTGTCGGAGGATCTGGGTGAAGTAGTCGCTGATGCGGGCGCGCTCGAAGTCTTCCAGCATGGAGGCCGCTCCAGGAGGGGGAGGAGTTCGGGGCCATTCTGCTTATACCTAGATGCCTTACTACCTAAACCATCAAGGATTCCATGGCATCGTCAGCCGCCCCATCCCGAGTCGAGGCCGGATTCAGTGATCGATCGGACTCCGGTAGGTCAGTTCGTACCGGTGGCCGCCCTTGACCAGGATCGACGCTTCGACGGGGCGCGCGTCGTCGGAGTGGACCACCCGCAGGGTGCGTAGGACGGGTACGTCGTCGGGTAGCTCCAGTGCCACGAACTCCTCGGTCGTGGCCAGTCGTACCGAGACCTGGTCCGTATGCTCGCGCGGGGGATGGCCCAGTTCCGCCAGCAGGGTGGGGGCGCCACCGCGAATCTTCACCTTGCGCTCCAGGGGCGTGCCCCGCGCGATCGACATCGGATAGAAGTTCCACACCAGTTCGGCGGGCTCGTCGTCCAACGACAGAATCTGATGGCGCTCTATGACGGGCTCATCGATAGCGATCCCCAGCGCTTCCGCGATCGCCCGTGGCGGGACCGACTCGCCCACGAACAGCAGACGAGAGGAGCCCCTCTGCGAGCGCGCCCTGGCCTGGCTCATCCACCGGTAGGACTCGCCGTTCCGCGACTGCGGCAGGTAGGCGGCGGGCGTGATCGCCAGGGGTGACTCGTCGCGGACGAACACCCCCACCCCGGCTCTGCCGGTCACGAACCCTTCAGCCTTGAGGACGCCGAGCGTCCGCTGCACGGTCTGGCCGGTGACGTCGTACCGGTCCATCAACTGCTGTGTGGTGGGAAGGCGCTGGCCCGGCTCCAGCTCACCGGACATGATCTGGGCACGCAGGTCAGCGGCGATCTGCTGATGACGGGGGCGGGTGTCGGTCTTCTTGGGCATGGTCAGCTCACCGTCAGTCGGTAGCGCAGGTGGCGCCCTTCGGGGCGCATGACCATCGTGGACACCTCGAACGGTGTGCCGTCCGCCGCGTGGGAGGTGCGCACGAGGACCAGGACGAACGCGCCCTCGTCGATGGCGAGCGTCTCGGCCTCGCCCGCCGAGGCGGGACGAGCGCTCACATCCTCGACGACCTGACACGCGGTGAATCCCAGTTCGGCCAGGAGCGTCGGCGCGCCACCCCGGATCTTGCGTCGCTCGGCCAGCCCGGTTCCCACCGCGATCGAGGCCGGATAGTAGGAGTCGGTGAGCTCGACCGGGCGACCGTCGTAGAGCATGAGGCGGCGTCGCACGATCACGGGGGCGCCCCCGGCCAGCCGAAGGCCCTCGGCGACGTGTCCCGGCGCAGGAATCCCCGCCACGTCCAGCAGCCGCTGGGCGGCCTTGCCGCCAGACTGGGCGGTCCAGGGGTCGGCTGCGCCCGCCGACCGCGCGGTCACATAGGTGGAGGAATCATCGTTGATGTCCGTCCTGTCGCCCATCGGCCCCCGCAACTGTGATGGATGTGGTGGCAAGGTAGTACGGATTCCACCCTATTCACCCGTGCGCGAAAAGCCGTGAGCGGGTCGCCCACGGCTTCGTCGTCTTCGGTGGAGGGGTGAGGAGAGGTCAGCTCCGCACGGCCGCGCGCAGGAAGGTGGCCCACGCGTCCCGGGGGAAGGACAGGAAGCCGAGGTCACGCTGGGTGGAGTCGCGCACCGCGAACCGGTCGGGCTCGTTCAGGAAGGGACCCGCTTCGACGCACTCGCCGCCACCGTTGACGCTGTAGCTGCTGATGTGCCAGCCGACCTCGACGCAGTTGCCGCCAGCACTCGCGCTGTAGCTGCTGGTCCGCCAACCGACGACGACGGACGTGTTCTCCCGCAGGCGTGGGCCGAGGTCGACACCTCTGTGGACAACGAGCACCCGGAAGTGCTCGCCCCGCACCAGTTCGAGCGCTACTGCGCGACTATCCGCACCCTCGTCGCCGCCTCCGGCCTGGACGTCGACGACTTCGGCTTCACCCCCGCCAAGTGCCTCGTCGTCCAGGACGCCGACCTCGGCCTGTTCATGAAGCTCCAACTGCACCCCGACCGCACGGTCGACTGCGAGTTCACCCTGGAGGACGAACTCCTCGACCCCAGCCCCACCGTGGACATCGCCGCCCGCGTCGTCCGCCTCTCCCAGCGGGGACAGCGCTTCCGAGGAGCCCGTCTCGAAGAGAGCTGACCGCCACAGGACACGACATCGCGCCCCCGCGCGACTCGGGTCCTCTCTCCCAGAAGAGACCCGACGCACGGGGGCGCGATCATCGTCCGTGTCAGGCGAAGCCGAACACCGGCGGGAACACCAGCACGACCAGCCCCGCCCAGGCCGCGTAGACCGGCAGGTAGGTGGTCTGCCACCGTTCGATCGCGGCGAACGGCCGTCTCCCCCGCACGAAACCCGCCATCAGCCACGCCGACCACACCAGGTGCACCAGCAGCACGAGGTTGAGCCCCAGCGCAGCGGTCTTGTTCGCGGTGAACCCGAACTCGGCGATCCGCGTCAGCATCGCCGTCAGCGCGACGGCGTCCACCGCGAGCGCCGCTCCGACCAGCGCGAGCTGCAGCCAGTCGAACACGTTCGGCGGGGCCAGCGGATCACGGGCGGAGATCGAGTACAGCAGCAGGAACAGGACCAGCACCAGGACGGCGTCCATGAGGATGAGCAGGCCGCGGTCCACCGTGGTCAGCGGACCGTTCACCAGGAGCGCCACCAGGTCCGCGACCAGCATCAGGACCGCCAGCGGCGTGAAGACCCGGGTCAGGACGGGCGCGATGTTCTCCACCACGCTCTTCTTGGCCTCCACCAGCCACGCGGCGACCAGGAGCGCGCCGGGCACGCCGAACGGCAGCAGCCAGCCCTCGAAGAACGGTTCGAGGTCGACGTCGACCAGGGCGAGCACGCCGAAGGTGAGACCGACCAGGACCATGGACCCCAGCATGATCAGGGCCAGGTACATCGCCAGCTCGCCCACGAACCGCACGAAGTCCATGCGCCGGTCGTGGGACCGCCAGTTCCCGCCCGCGTGCAGGACGCCCACGAGCAGCCCCAGGATGACCGGAGCGTGCGTGATCGCGAGGACGTCGGTCATCCCGGGGCCCGGGTACGGGCCGGGGGTCGTCTCGAACGGGTAGAGGTTCACCGCCAGGGCCGGTACCGCCGCGACGGCGACCAGCGCCGCGCACACCCGCCACGTGACGCCCCGCTTCCAGGCGAACCATCCCGCCAGGAACGGGAGCACCGTGAAGGCGAGGTTGCGGACCTGCGTGAACTCGTCGTCCACGGTCGTGAACAGGAGCTTGACCGCCAGACCCGCGCCGACCGCGAACGCGAGCAGCACACCGAGTTCGCGCCAGCGGGTGAGGCCGCCCGCGCCGTCGTCGGTCTCGGGGACGAGGACCAGCTGTTTCCAGAGCCGGTGGGAGTGCTCGCGCGCGAACTCCCGCGACACCTCGTCCAGGTTGCCCATGCGCTTGACCGCGACGAGGAAGGCCTCCTCGTGGTCGAGGCCGTTCGCCCCCAGGTCGGCGATCTGTTCGCGCAGGTGGTCCTCCATCTCCTCGACGTCCGACGGGGCGATGGCCCGACGGCGGCGCACGAAACCGCGCCACTGGTCGATCTGGGCCTCCAGGACGTCACCGCGTGCGGCCTCGCTCATCAGGCGATCCCCCCTGCCGTGGCGACCCCCGGGACGGGGGGATGCGACGCGGCCTGCCACACCTGCTTGAGCGCGTCGGCGACGACGCTCCACTGCTTCTGCCGCTCGGCCAGCGTCTCCAGCCCGGCCTGCGTGATGGCGTAGTGCTTGCGGCGACGGCCCGCCTCGGACGTGCCCCAGGACGCCCGGACGTAGCCGTTGCGCTCAAGCCGGTGCAGGAGGGGGTAGAGCATCCCGTCCGTCCACTGCATCTGCCCGCCGGAGAGTTCGTTGACGCGTTTGACGATGGCGTAGCCGTAGGACTCGCCCTCGGCCAGGATGCCCAGGACGAGCGGTGTGGCCGACGCCGCCACCAGGTCCTTGTCGATGTGCATGCGTACTTCCCATGCCTAGTTCCGCTAGGGGTTGTTACCCTAGCAGACCTAGGCATAGAAGAACGAGGTATGGATCGACCCCTCCCGCCACGGCCGCACGAGAACCGGTATCAGCGACGCTTCGTCGGTTATCTCGGATCTCAGCGTCACGATTCGCTTACGCGGTAGGACACCACGCACCAAACGACCGCGTACCGTGCACGCCCTACCGCTAAGTTAAGAACAGGATCTCGCGGTCGTGTGCGGCCGAGAGAACCAAGAGACGGCCGGAAGCCAATCCCCCCGGGTCCGGCCGTCTCGCCGTGCCGTCGCACCGGTCCGCGCCCGCCTCAGGGGGCCGCGGGAAGGCCCGGCAGATCGTCGATGCTGGCGGAGTTGCGGGTCAGCCAGTAGTCGTCGAAGTAGGCGGGATCGCGTCGTTCGTGATACCGGTCCAGCAGGTCGCGGTCGCCGCGCACGTCCATCAGGGGCACGGAGAACCCGCAGGAGTCGGAGACGCGCTGGACGTCGACCACGATGATCGCGCGCTGTCCGAGGGTGCGTTCCTTGGGGAAACGGGCGCGCAGACCGTCGAACTCGGGGTCGGAGGGCAGAACGGCCCGGCCGGTGCCGTGGAGGCGGACGATGTTCGGCGGGCCGTCGAAGGCACAGAACATCAGCACGATCCGACCGTTCTCCCGCAGGTGGGCGATGGTCTCGATGCCGGATCCGGTGTAGTCGAGGTAGGCCACCCGGTGCTCGCCGAGCACGGCGAACGTCCCGTCCATCCCCTTGGGGGAGACGTTGACGTGGCCGTCCCCGGCGAGGGGTGCGGTGCCGACGAAGAACACCGGCTGGGCGAGGAGGAACCGCGCGAGCCGGTCGCCGATGGCGTCGTGGATCTTTCCCATGACGGTGAGTCTTCCACCCAGGTCGCACCCGCCCCCTCCCCGGGGAGCCCCTAGTCCGACGACCCGGGACTGACGGGCTCGTAGCAGTCGTAGTTGCGCTGGGCGATGATCCTCCCGTCGCGGAATTCGAGGAACGCCGCGACGTGGGCGCGCAGCACGTGTCCGGCGGGCAGGTCACCGAGCGGCACGGCCAGCGTCCCGGTCCAGACGGCCTCCAGCGCGACCCGGTCACCCGAGGCGACCGCGCTGGTCACCTCGAACCGCTGGTCGGCGAGCATCGTCCGCCCCTGCTGCGCCGCGGCGACGAGTTCCGACAGGCCCCGGACGGTCCCGGTCGGAAACAGGATGTTGGGCAACTGGGTGTGGACCGCGTCCGGGTGCAGGAAGGACGCGAGTTCCTCGGGTCCGGCGAACCGGGACACGGCCTCGTGGTAGCGGACGGCCGTGCGGACGTTGGCATGGTCATCGCGTTTCGACATATCGTCAACCATAGTTGCTCAACCAAGGTTGTCAATAGAGAATGGGCCCATGGCAGAACCACTCGACCCGCACGACCTCGACACCGGCACGCTCGCCCTCTTCGTCGGCTCGGCGGCCGTCTCCGCCGTCCAGGACGACCTCGCCGCGCACGGCTTCCCCGATCTGCGCACGTCCCACGGCTACGTCTTCCAGCACCTCCTCGGCGCCCCGCCCACCGTCGGGGAGCTCGCGGAGAAGCTCGACATGACCAAGCAGGGGGCGTCGAAGGCGGTCGCCGAACTCGAACACCTCGGATACGCCGAGCGCGTCCCGGACCCCGACGACGCCCGCGTCCGCCGCGTCACGCTGACCCCCCGGGGCCACGAGGCCGTCGCCACCGCGCGCCGTGGCCGGGCGGACCTGGAGGAACGGCTCCGCGAGCGGCTCGGCGCCGAGTCCCTGGACACCGTCCGCGCCCTGCTCGCCGATCTCCTCGACGAACTCGGGGGCACCGCGGCCGTCCGACGGCGGGAGGTCAGGCCGCCGCGTTGAGGGGACCGGCCACCCTCGCCTCCCACGTGCCCATGAGCCCTGTGCGCGCGCAATCCCCTTCACCACGGGCATTCGAGACGATATACACGTCGGGGAAGTCACGGACGGAACAGGCACGGTGATGCATGAGCGCACAGGACACCGAGGTCGGCGGGTACCGGCTGATCAGGGAGATCGGCCGGGGCGGCTTCGGGTCCGTCCACCTCGCGGAGGCGCCCGGCGGCGGCGGCCTGGCCGCCGTGAAACTGCTCCACGTGGCCCCCGACACCGACCCGCGCTTCGCCCGGATGTTCGCCGACGAGGTGGACGCGGCGCGCCGGATCAGTCCCTTCTGCGTGGCCCAGATCCTGGACGCCGATCCGCACGCGGACCAGCCCTGGATCGCCAGCGAGTACATCGAGGGCCGCACACTCGCGGAGGAGATCCGGGCCGACGGACCGCGCACCGGAGCCGACCTGCAACGCCTCGCCGTCTCCACCGCGACCGCGCTGACCGCGATCCACCGCGCCGGGATCGTGCACCGGGACCTCAAGCCGCAGAACATCATGATGGCCCCCGACGGGCCGAGGGTGATCGACTTCGGGATCGCGCGAGCCTTCGAGGAGACCGCCCGGTTCACCGCCACGGCGAAGATCGGGACCCTGCACTACATGGCGCCCGAGCGGCTCGACGACGCCCCGCACCTGACCCCGGCCATCGACGTCTTCGCCTGGGGCGCGGTCATCGTCTACGCGGCCAGCGGGCGGCACGCGTTCTCCGGCGACCGCCAGACCGCCGTCGTCAAGCGGATCCTCATGGACGAGCCCGACTGCTCGGGGGTCCCCGACGAGCTTCGTGACCTGGTGGCCCGGTGCCTGGCGAAGGATCCTGAGGACCGTCCGAGCGCGCATCGGGTCCTCAACACCCTCCTGGGGTTCTCGGAGGACGGTCCCGATGTCGACACCGCGCTGAACCGGGGGAACACCGCGGCCACGCGGGTCATGGCCACGGACGCGGACCCGCTTCCCCCGACCCGGTGGGAGACCGGGAAGGTGACCCGGGAGGATACGGCGTCGCCGTCCGTCCCCGCTGGGGACTCCGGAGCCGAGGAGGAGGAAGAGGCGGGACCGGACCGGACCGCGACGCCCTCCGGTCCGGCGTCCCCTCCCTACCGGTTCGCGGGGCGACTCCACCACGGGGTGGGTGAACTCGCCGAAGCCATGACAGCCGACATGGACGCCGCGGCCGAGGTGTTCGCCGACGCTGACGAACGGGCGGCCCTGGCCGCCTGGATCATCGAGGATCTGGGGGACACCCGGATCGACCGGAGCCTGCTCCGAAAGCCCCCCAAGGACCCTGACCACACCGCTCTCATATTCATCGCCCAAGCGCGCCCCGACCTGCCACCGGTCTTCGAGGGCGAGGACATGAGCCTGTCCAGGTTTCGGGAGGAGTGCGAGAACGAGGCCCTGGACCCCTTGGACGAGCCCGTCGATCCGGATGCCGACCCGATCGAGTTCATGAAGATCCTGGCCGCATACGAATGCCGGGACCCCGAGCACGGCTGCGCTCCGAGGAGCGGTTGTGCCGAACTCCGGACGCTCATCGAAGACGTTCGAAGCGCGACGAGCGCCTTCGAGGACATCCGCCACCCTTACCGAACATGGGCTCAGGGAAGCGAACACGGAAAGGAGGAGGCGTTCGACCTCCAGGTCGCGGAAGTGATGTTCGCCCGCGCGCTCCTCACCCCCGAACGATGGCGACGGCTCGTGGACGAGGATCGCGCGTCCTTGGAGAAGGAGTGGAGGTCCACCCTCCCGCCCGATCCCCCGCACGACGCCACACTCCCGGAACGCGTGGCCCACGACCTGGTGGTCCGCCTCCTCTGCCGCGTGCTCCGAGACCTGGCCACCAGACACACGGAGCTCAACGCCAAGAAGACACGGCTGGAGGAGTTCGTGGCCGCGCGGAGGAAGGCGAATGAGGCACTGAGCAACGAGGGAGTCGGCGTCGGTTTCTTCCTCGCCGCGATCGTCTTCGGGTTGGTGGGCTGGATGAGACTCGCCCCCGGTCAGGAGCCCCGCATCGGGGAAGCCACACTCGCGGCCATCGTTGCCCTCATCGTGACCGTCAGTGCGACGATGATTGACTCGAGCGCCAAGGCGAAAGCGATCCTCAAGGACGTGACGGATCCCTACGCCCATGTGAAGGACCCGAAGGAGAAACTGCGACGGGCGAACCAGGCCATCGGATCGGTGATCAGGGAGATCCGCAAGCTGGACACAGCACGGAAAAAGCTGCCGCGTCGCTCCCGGAACACGTGAGTTCCGCCCGGAGGACCCCCACGCGAACGGCCGCCCGCCCCACTCGGGGACGGGCGGCCGTCGTTCGTTCGGCCCGCCGGAACTAGCAGCCGGGCAGGCGCTCGAACAGGTAGGTCTCCACCCGGTCCAGCGACACGCGCTCCTGCGACATGGTGTCGCGCTCGCGCACGGTCACCGCGTCGTCCTCCAGGGTGTCGAAGTCCACCGTCACGCAGAACGGCGTGCCGATCTCGTCCTGGCGGCGGTAGCGGCGGCCGATCGCGCCGGCGTCGTCGAACTCCACGTTCCAGCGCTTGCGCAGCCGGGCAGCCAGGTCACGCGCCTTGGGCGACAGGTCCGCGTTGCGCGACAGCGGCAGCACCGCGGCCTTGACCGGCGCCAGGCGCGGGTCGAGCCGCATCACGGCGCGCTTCTCCATCTTGCCCTTGGCGTTGGGCGCCTCGTCGACGTTGTAGGCGTCCAGCATGAAGGTCAGCACCGCGCGGTCGACACCGGCCGCGGGCTCGATGACGAACGGGATGTACCGCTCGTTGTTCTCCTGGTCGAAGTACGACAGGTCCACGCCCGAGTGCTCGGAGTGCGTCCTCAGGTCGTAGTCCGTGCGGTTGGCGATGCCCTCCAGCTCGCCCCACTCGCTGCCCTGGAAGTTGAAGCGGTACTCCACGTCCACGGTGCGCTTGGAGTAGTGGGACAGCTTCTCCTTCGGGTGCTCGTACAGCCGCAGGTTGTCCTTGGCGATGCCGAGGTCGACGTACCACTGGAAGCGGGTGTCGATCCAGTACTGGTGCCATTCCTCGTCACTGCCCGGCTTGCAGAAGAACTCCATCTCCATCTGCTCGAACTCGCGGGTCCGGAAGATGAAGTTGCCCGGGGTGATCTCGTTGCGGAAGGACTTGCCGATCTGACCGATGCCGAACGGGACCTTGCGCCGCGCGCTCTGCTCGACGTTCTTGTAGTTGACGAAGATGCCCTGCGCGGTCTCCGGGCGCAGGTAGGCCAGGCCCTTGTCGTCCTGGACCGGGCCCAGGTGGGTGCGCAGCAGGCCGTTGAACATGCGCGGCTCGGTGAAGGAGTCCTTCGCGCCGCAGTTCGGGCAGGCGAGCGACGCCAGGCCCTCCTCCGGCTCGCGGCCGTGCTTCTCCTCGTAGGCCTCGACGAGGTGGTCGGCGCGGAAGCGCTTGTGGCAGGACTGGCACTCGGTGAGCGGGTCGACGAAGGCCTTGACGTGGCCGGAGGCCTCCCAGACCTCGCGGGCCAGGATGACGCTGGAGTCGAGGCCGACGATGTCCTCGCGCTCCTGCACCATCGAGCGCCACCACTGGCGCTTGACGTTGGCCTTCAGCTCCACACCCAGGGGGCCGTAGTCCCAGGCGGCTCGCAGACCTCCGTAGATCTCGCTGGAGGGGTAGACCAGACCTCGGCGCTTGGCGAGGTTGACCAGTGCGTCCATTGCCTCTGACTTGGCGGCCATGGGTGACTCTCCATCCGGCTGGCGGTCGGTGGATCGCGGTGCGCGATACATCGGAGTTGGTTGGGAAGCGGGCCGCTCGGCGCAACCAGGGAGAGGCACGCCGCGAACCCGCCCTCCCAGGCTAGAGCACATGACAAGCGCCCGCGCACGAATTCACCGATGACGCACGGGGTGTCGGGCGGCTCAGGCGTCGCCGCCCGCCAGGATCTCGAAGGCGGTCGGCTCGTCGATCGCGCGCGAGAGCAGCGGCACGGCCTGGACCTTCACGTCGAAGTCCGACAGCGCCCGCCGGTAGTAGCCCGCGCCCTCCCATTCGGTCACCACGGTCCACAGGGTCGGGTCGTCGGCGGCGCGGCCGATCCGGTGGCCCCGGAACCCGGGACGGCACGAGAGCGCGCCCACGGCGGTGGCGGCGTCGGTCTGGAAGGCCTCGGTGTCGGCCTCGGGCACGGAGTAGCGGGTGATGACGATCACGCCGCCATTCAACCGCATGGGCGACCGCGCACGCGCCGGCGCCCCGGGAACGGGTCCCGGGGCGCCGGTCGCTCGGGACCCGTCGGTCAGGACGCGCCGAAGACCCGGTCCACCACGCGCGCGGCCGCGTGGCCGTCGTCCAAGGGGCAGAACTGGTCGACGAAGGCCCGGTAGGCTCCAGCGTGCCGCTCGGCGACCTCGTCGACGTCCAGCAGCGCGCCGATGACGTCGTCGGACTCGGTGAGCAGCGGCCCGGGCGCGGTCTCCTCGAAGTCGAAGTAGAACCCGCGCAGGTTGTCCCGGTAGCTCTCCAGGTCGTAGGTGAAGAAGAGCATCGGGCGGCCGGTGTTGGCGAAGTCGAACATCATCGACGAGTAGTCCGTGACGAGCACGTCGGTGATCAGGAACAGCTCCATGATCTCCGGGTACAGCGACACGTCGTAGACGAAGTCCTCGCCCACGATCGGCACGCTGTCGACCACGCGCGGGTGCCGCCGCACCAGCAGCACGTGGTCGTCGCCGAGCTTCTCGTACATCCGGCGCAGGTCCAGGTGCAGGTCCAGCTTGTGCTTGCCGCGCGTGTAGTACTTGTCGTCGCGCCAGGTGGGCGCGTACAGCACGACCCGCTTGCCCTCGGGCAGGCCGAGGCGGCGACGCGTGCGCTCGGCGATCCGCTCCCGGTCCGGCGAGAAGAAGATGTCGTTGCGCGGGTAGCCGGTCTCCAGGATCTCCCCCTCGAACCGGAACGCGCTGCGCAGGATCGGCGTCGCCCACGGGCTGGGCGAGACCAGGTAGTCCCACTGCCGGGTCTCCCACGCGAGCTTGTCGAAGTAGTCGCGCGACTTGCCCCGGATGTTCTCCACGTCGAAGCCGATGCGCTTGAGCATCGACCCGTGCCAGGTCTGCACGACCACCTGGTCGGGGTGGCGGTGGAACCAGGCGGGCTCGCGGGAGTTGGTCACCAGGTAGCGGCTGCGCGCGAGCGCCTCGTAGTACTCGCGGCCCCGGAGCCGCACCGGGGACAGGTCCTCGGGCAGGCTCACCTGGCCGTCGGCGACCAGCCAGGACATCGGGTAGTCCGCCCACCGCTCGCGACGGCGCAGCTCGGCGTAGACGCTCCGCGGGCTGTCGGAGTACTGGCGGCCGGTGTAGGTGTCGAAGAGGATGCCCTCGGTGATCGGCTCGCGCCGCTGGGCGGGGTAGAACGTCTCGCGCAGCTGGCGCTGGGCGAAGGTGCCGCGCTCGGCCGGGCGCAGGTCGCTGCCGACCCGCAGCACGGGGATGCCCTGGCCCTGGTAGGAGAGCGTGTAGTCGCGCTCGCCGGTCTCCATCCGCGCGGGCATCTCGGCGATGAGGGCGTCGGTGAACTCCACCCCCACGTCCGTGGCCTCGCCCGGGGCGGCGTCCCCGTCGGTGACCCGGCCCCACAGCTGGTAGGACCCGGCGGGCAGGGACAGGTCGCCGGAGAGCGTGGCGATGTCGGCCGGGGAGAGGAGCGCCTTGAAGCGGGATCCGGTCCGCTCCACCCGGAGCTCGTGCTCCTCGTCGCGTCCGCGCGCCCTGGCCACGATCCGCAGGGAGGCGTCGGCGGTGAACTCGCCCTCCAGGACCAGGACGCGCCCCTCCCAGCGGGCGGCGCCGACCATGGGCCGGGCGTGTCCGGCACGCAGCGCGACGAAGCCGGTCGCGGTGCGCTGGACGGCCAGTTCCTGGTGGGTACCCTCGGCGGCGTAGGCGGTGGTGGCCACCTGGTCGGGCAGGACGACGGGCACCGTGTCCCCGCCCGGGGTGAGCAGGTGCGCCTCCCACTCCTCCTGGCGGATCACGCCGCCGCACTCGCTGACGGCGCGGTCGAACAGCTCGTCGGCGCCGACCCGGACGGTGAAGTGTCCGCCGTGGATGGTGACGGGGTAGGTGAGCACGGCCGTGCCGGGTCGGCGGACCAGGCGCAGGCGGTCGGCCTCGGCGGCGGGCGCGGAGACCAGTTCGCCGTGCAGCTCCAGCTCACCGCGGTGGGCGTCGAAGCGGTGGCCGCTGATCCGGGCGCGTGCCGGGTCGACGCTGACCACCAGCTGCCGGTCCCGGTTCCACTGCGGCCGGACCCACACGTCCGCGTCCACCTGGTGGTAGCCGGGGCGCTCGGGCGGTCCGGGGACCGGGCCGGCGACGATACGGCGGCGGGTCAGACCCCGGTTGAGGACGACCAGCTCCACCTTCCACTCACCGGGCTCCCAGCGGCCCGCCGTACGGAGCTTGCGGGGGTCCAGGACGACGGTGAAGCCGCCGTAGTCGTGGCGGGCGGCGTCGGCGACGTCGGGCAGGCGGTACTCGGCGGCCAGGCGCGTGCGCACGGGCAGGCGGACACGGCGGCGGGTGCCCGTGTCGACCGCGAAGGCGACGACGTGCTGCTGCCACCGCTTGCGGGCGCGCAGGTGGCGGATGCCGACCCGGCCGCTGATGTGCAGGCGGCCGTCCTTCCAGTGGATGTCCTCGGTCTTCTGCCGGACCTTGAGCTCGTCGTCGAGGCGGTACACCTCGCGGGGCACGGCCTTGGCCGGGTCCTCGGACTCGAAGAACGGGTAGCGGACGTAGTAGCCCAGGCCGCGCCGGACGACGTCGGCCTTCTTGAGCTCCACGCTGCGCGCGAACGTGACCACCTCGGTCACGTCGTCCACGCGGCCCTGGCGCACGAGGTGGTACACGAGCCGGTGCAGGGCGCCCAGCCCCTTGAGGACACCGGGCGAGACGTGGTCGAGGAAGGAGGTGAGCAGCCCGATGATCGCGGTGCGCACCGGGGGCTCGGCGTCCTCCAGGCGCATGACCAGCTGGTGCAGCTCGCCCTGGAGGAGGGTGCGGTCCCACAGGTCGCGGTCCGCGGCGGGCAGGGTCGCGGCCAGCTCGCGCATCGCGGTGAGGCGGCGGGTGAGGACGTCGGCGTCCAGCGCGAGCGGGGCGCGCTCGCGCTCGCGGATGAGCAGGACCGGAGCGGGCAGGACGTCGACCGCGCGGGCGGACAGGACGGCGCGGCGCAGGCCGAGGTCGGCGTCCTCGGGGGCCAGTCCCCGGTCGGGCAGGGACTCCCAGAACTCCCTGCGCCAGAGCTTGTTGCCCACCGCGCGGTCGGAGGCCAGCGTGGGGACCGTACGGGGGTCCTCGGCCAGGCGGGGACGCGTCCCGTACCTGCGGTGGGCCCGGGACTGGGCGGCGCCGAGTTCGTTGAACTGGTAGGCGTTGCCGACGACGAGGTCGGACCCGGTGTCGGCGGCGGTGCGCGCCAGGTAGGCCAGCGCGTATCCGGTCAGCGCGTCGGAGCCGTCGAGGAAGAGCAGGTGCGTTCCGGTCGCCGCGGCGGCGCCGCGCGCGCGGGCGGCGGGCGGGTCGGCGGCGGGGTCGCCGCCGAGCAGGGTCGCCGTGACCCCGGGCGGCGGAGAGGCCGCGAAGGCGACGGCGGTGGCGAGGGCGTCCTCGCGGGTGGACTCGACGGACTCGTCGCCGTCGTCGCCGTCCTCCTCCCGCCGCGCGGAGGCGTCGGTGTCGGCGTCCTCGGCACCGTCGTCGTCGGACGGGTCGTCCTCGCTCTCGGCGTGCGCGTCGCCGGGGCGGTCGTCGTGCCCTCCGCGCACCGGGACGAGGACGACCTGGAGGTCGGCGTCCGGACGGGGCTCGGCCACCGACTCGGTGCGGTCCCCGTCGCGTTGGCGCGACAGGGAGTCGAGGCAGTGCTGAAGATGTGGCTCGGTGACGTCGAACGTCACGATGACGGTGGGTTCGGGCACGGAAGTAGACACACTCCGAAGGATTCGCTGCGGCGGACACCGACTGACGAGGGCCGCGCGGTCAGCCGACTACCAACCGAATCTAGACGTTGACTTCCTCCCAGTCCCGAAGGGACCGGGATTCCGACCGGACCTCACGGGCCGACGGCGCCGCGCACCTCACGGCGCGCGCTGGATTCCTGCTTCACGGACCGGCCGACGCCGAGGTCTCCACAGGCTGCGACGGACTGTCCGCCCGCCGGTCGCTTGGCTCTCGCGACGCGCTATAGGTTAGCAGGACGATGATGCGGCTATCCCCGACTCGAACGAACGGGGCCGCGACGCCGAGGAACCCGATCGCGGGCGCCGCGTCGCCGCACCGGACGCAGGCCCCCACGGGAACGAGGAACGCACGGCGATGGTCTTCCCCGAACACGGCGAGGAACGGCGGCGCGACACGGGACGCCCCCTGCCCGACGGCGACTCCCTCCAGACCCCGGGCGCGGGCCGGTTGCGCCGGGCGGTCGAGGCACGCAGCGCGGTGCCGGTGGTGTGGCTGTACCAGTGCCCCCGCTGGCTGCCGCCGCTGGTGCTGGGTGTGCTGTTCATCGCGGGTCTGACGGCCCCGTGGTGGATCGGCGCCCCGTGTCTGCTCCTGGTACTCGTGTTCCTGCTGTGGCTGGCTTACCTGGCGTGGCCGTCCCTGAGCCCCCGGCAGAGGGCTCCGCGCGTGCTCATGGCCGTGGTGGTGGCGGTCCTGACCGTCGCCCGCCTTCTCGGGTTCTGAGACGGACATCACTCCCCGCCGCCCGCCCGTCACCCTGCACCACCCCCAACGGACGCCTCCGGCGCGGCACCCCCCTTCCATTTTGACAATCATTTTCATTTTCTCCATACTGGGACCGTGTCAGACCAGTTCACACGGGACGGGAAGCGGTCCCCAGACGCCCCTCCCGCCTTCCAGGTGCTCGGCGCCCGCGTCGCCTACGACGGCGACCCCGTCCTCGACGGGCTGAGCCTCGACCTGCGCGCGGGCCAGACCACGGCCGTCCTGGGCCCCAACGGGTCGGGCAAGTCGACGCTCATGCGCGCGCTGCTCGGCATCGTGCCGCTCTCCGCCGGCGAGGTCCGGGTGCACGGCAGCCCGCTGCGCCGCTTCCGCGACTGGAACCGGATCGGCTACGTCCCCCAGCGCCTCACCGCCGGCGGCGCCGTGCCCGCGACCGTGCGGGAGATCGTCGCCTCCGGTCAGGTCGCCGCGCGCGGCCGCCTCTCCCTGTTCCCGAGCCGCTCCGACCGCGCCGCCGTGCACGAGGCCCTGGAGACGGTCGGGCTGGCCGACCGCGCCCGCGACTCCGTGCGCGAACTCTCCGGCGGACAGCAGCAGCGCGTGCTCATCGCCCGGGCCCTGGCCGGACGCCCCGACACCTTCGTCATGGACGAGCCGATGGCGGGCGTGGACGCGGAGAACCAGCGCGCGCTCGCCCGGACCATCGCGCACCTGCGCGACCGGGGCTCCACCGTGGTCCTGGTCCTGCACGAGCTGGGTCCGCTGGAGGACGTCATCGAACGCGCCGTCGTCCTCGGGCACGGGCGCGTCGTCCACGACGGCCGGGCGCCCGCCGCGACCGGGGAGTGCGCGCGCCCGGGCCACGAGCACCAGCACCCCCACCCCGACCCCAACGACCCCGACCCCCGCGCGGCGGCGACCACGGACGGCGCGCCCGCGGACCTGATCCGACTCGAGGTGCCCGGACGTGACTGAACTGCTCCAGTACGAGTTCATGCGGCGCGCGCTCATCGCCGCCGTGCTCGTGGGTCTGGTCACACCGGTCATCGGCACGTTCCTCGTGCAGCGCCGCCTGGCGCTGCTGGGCGACGGCATCGGCCACGTCGCCCTCACCGGCGTGGCCCTGGGCCTGCTCACCAGCACCTCCCCGGTGCTCACCGCGGCCGTCGTCGCGACGCTGGGCGCCATCGTCATGGAGCTGGTCCGGGTGCGGACCCGGGCCAGCGGAGAGGTGGCCCTGGCGCTGCTGTTCTACGGCGGGATCGCGGGCGGCGTGCTGCTGATCAACCTCACCCCCGGCGCGAGCAACGCCACACTCACCTCCTACCTCTTCGGTTCCGTGAGCACCGTCGAGCCGCAGGACCTGTGGTTCGTCGGCGCGCTGGCCGTGGGCGTGGTCGCGGTCGTGGCGCTGTTCGGCCGCGAGCTGTTCGTGCTGTGCCAGGACGAGGAGGTGGCCCGGGCGCACGGTCTGCCGGTGCGCTTCCTGAGCATCCTGCTCGCGGTGACGGCCGCGCTGACCGTGGTCATCGCCATGCGCGTGGTGGGCGTGCTCATGGTCAGCGCGCTGCTGATCGTGCCGGTGGCCGCCGCGCAGCAGCTGAGCCGGAGCTTCCGGGTGACCATGGCCCTGGCCGTGGTGATCGGCCTGGTCTCCTCGCTGGGCGGGCTGACCACGGCCTTCTACGCCGACCTGGCGCCCGGCGCCACGATCGTCATCCTCGCGTTGGCGGTGTTCTGCGTGGCGGTGGCCGTCGGGGGGCTCCTGGGCCGCCGGTCGCGGAGGCGCGGGTCGGCCGCCCGTGAACCCGAGGGGGCCGCTTCGGCCGGTACGATGCCCCAGACCGATCGGGGGAGGGTGACACCATGAGTACACGTCGCGAGACGGTCCGCCAGGCGCTGACCGGGTCCACCGGTTTCCGCAGCGCCCAGGACCTGTACGCGGACCTGCGCGCCGAGGGTTCCAAGATCGGCCTGACGACCGTCTACCGCGCGCTCCAGGCGCTGAGCGACTCCGGCGAGGTGGACGTGCTGCGCACCGACGACGGCGAGGCCGTCTACCGGGCGTGCGACAGCGAGGCGCACCACCACCACCTGGTGTGCCGGAAGTGCTCCACGGCGGTGGAGATCGAGGGTCCGGCCGTGGAGGAGTGGGCGGCCGAGGTGGGCGCCCGGCACGGGTTCACCGGGGTGACGCACACCGTCGAGGTCTTCGGGACCTGCGCCGACTGCGCGCGTTCGTGACGCGCGCGGTCGGGGCCGGGTGAGCGCCGCCTACTCCGCTCCGTCGGAGCGGCGGCACGGCTCCAGGGTGGGCCGCTTGGGCCGCACGCCGTCGCCGGAGGAACGTCCGGTCAGGCGGCGGTGGATCCACGGCACGAGGAACTCGCGGGCCCAGTGCAGGTCCTCCTGGCGCGCGGTGCGCCAGTCGCGCGGCGCGGCCGGGGGCCAGGCCTCGTTCCAGTCGCCGTCCACGGGCACGCCCAGCACCTCGCACACGCGCAGCGCCAGCCTGCGGTGGCCCTCCGAGGACAGGTGGAGGCGGTCCCAGTTCCACGCGCGGGCGTCGGAGAGGATCCGCATGCTCCACACGTCCACGACGTCGCAGCCGTACTGGTCGGCGACGTGGCGCATGTGCATGTTGTAGGTGGCGATCTTGCCGCGCAGGTGGCGCATGACCGGCTGCCAGTTGGTGTCGAAGCCGGTGAAGACGACCACGCGCGCACCCGTGGCGCGGAGTTCGGACACCATCGCCTCGAAGTCGCGCACGACCCGGTCGGGGTCGCTGCCCGGGCGGATGATGTCGTTGCCGCCCGCGCACAGGGTGACCAGGTCGGGGGACATCTCGACGGCCCGGGGCACCTGCTCGGACCGGATCTGGCCGATGAGCCTGCCGCGCACGGCGAGGTTGGCGTAGCGCACCTCGCCCACGTGCTCGGTCAGGTGCTCGGCCACCCGGTCGGCCCAGCCGCGGTAGCGGCCGTTGGGCACACTGTCGCTGTCCGGGTACGGGTCGCTCATGCCCTCGGTGAAGCTGTCGCCGAGGGCGACGTAGGACAGGATGTCCCGGTTCGTGAGGTCACTGTTCCCAAAGCCGCTCATGGTGCACGATCATGCAACTTTGAGCCATGGTTACGCGACAGTAGGTTGATGGTTTGTCTGGTTTTGCGGGGGACGTCACACGGATTCGGATTCCGACCGCTCGACCGACCCCCGGGCGACCGGCGTCAGCTCGGGCCGCTTGGCGGTGACACCGTCCCCGGAGGAGCGCCCGGTCAGGCGACGGCCGATCCACGGCGCCAGCGACTCCCTGGCCCAGGCCAGGTCCCCCCTGCGCGCCCGGGTCCAGCTGACCGGCTCCCGGTCCGGCCACGGCTCGTCCCAGCGCCGCCCGGTGGGCGCCCCGAGCACCTCGGCGACGCGCAGCGCCAGCCTGCGGTGCCCCTCGGAGGACATGTGCAGGCGGTCGGCGTCCCAGGCGCGCGGGTCGGTGAGGACCCGCATCGACCACTGGTCGACGAGCAGACAGTCGTGCGCGTCGGCGATCGCGCGCACGTTCATGTAGTAGCGGGCGAACAGCCCGATGGCGCCGCGCATGTAGCCGGTGCCGACGTTGACCCCGGTGAAGAGCACGACCTGGCTCCCGGCCGCGCGCAGCCGACCCACGGCGTGGTCGAGGACGCGGGCCATGCGCTCGGGGTCTCCGCCGGGGCGCAGCAGGTCGTTGCCGCCCGCGCAGAGGCTCACCAGGTCCGGCGCCATGTCCAGCGCCACGGGCAGCTGGTCGGTGACGATCTGGCGCATGAGCTTGCCGCGCACGGCCAGGTTGGCGTAGCGCACCTCGCCCACGTGGTCGGCGAGGTGTTCGGCCAGGCGGTCGGCCCACCCGCGGAAGACGCCGTCCGGATAGGGGTCGCCCACGCCCTCGGTGAAGCTGTCGCCCACCGCGACGTAGGACATGCCGGGCCGCACCAGCGAGGCGCCGTCCGCGCCCGTCGCGGCGGTCATTCGGCCTCCCCCGGGACCGGGTTGGGCACGGCGCCGCCGTAGCGGCGGTCGCGGCGCGCGTAGATCTCGCAGGCGCGCCACAGGTCGCGGCGGTCGAAGTCGGGCCAGAGCGTGTCCAGGAAGACGAACTCGGCGTACGCGGACTGCCACAGGAGGAAGTTGGAGGTCCGCTGCTCGCCGGACGAGCGCACGAACAGGTCGACGTCGGGGACCTCCGGCGCGTACAGCTCCCGCGCGATGGCGTCCTCGCTGATCTTCTCCGGGGAGATCCGGCCGTCGGCCGCCTTGCGGGCGAGCGCGCGCACGGCGTCGGTGATCTCGGCCCGCCCCCCGTAGTTCACGCAGAACTGGAGGGTGAGCCGATCGTTGTCGCGCGTCATCTCCTCCGCGTCCTGGAGCTCCTTGATGACGCTCTTCCACAGCCGCCCGGAACGGCCGGCCCACCTCATGCGGACGCCGCGGGCGTGCAGCTCGTCGCGGCGGCGGCGGATGGTGTCGCGGTTGAAGCCCATGAGGAAGCGCACCTCGTCGGGTGAGCGCTTCCAGTTCTCGGTGGAGAACGCGTAGGCCGACAGGTGGGAGATGCCCAGCTCCAGGGCGCCCTCGATGACGTCGAAGAGGGAGGACTCCCCCGCCTTGTGCCCCTCGGTCCGGGGCAGACCGCGCTCCTTGGCCCAGCGCCCGTTGCCGTCCATGACCACGGCCACGTGCTTGGGCACCAGGTCGGCGGGCAGCTCCGGCGGGCGCGCCCCGCTCGGGTGCGGGACGGGATCGGTGTACTCCCGCCGGTTTCCGGTGTCGAAGCTGAACAGGCTCAAGAGCGCTCCACGTGCCGCAGTGATCGGATTCCGTTCTCCAGGTGCCACTGCAGGTAGGCCGCCACCAACCCGCTGCACTCGGAACGGTGCCCTCCCCCGCTGGCGTCCGCGCTCTCCCAGTCGCCCTCGAGCAGCGCCGTCATCAGGCGCAGCGTCTCGACGGACGGGTGCACGGCGCCGTGGGGACGGCACACCGAGCAGACCATACCGCCAGCGTGCACCGCGAACGAGCGGTGCTCCCCCCGGCTGCCGCAGCGGGCGCACTCCCCCAGAGCCGGGGCGTACCCGGCGACGGCCAGCGACCGGAGCAGAAAGGCGTCCAGGACCAGGCGGGCGTCGTGCGATCCCTCGCCCAGGACGCGCAGAGCTCCCACGAGCAGGAGGAACTGGCGCAGCGCCGGATCCTTCTCCACGGCGACGATCTTCTCGGCGGTCTCCAGCATCGCGGTGGCCGCGGTGTAGCGGGCGTAGTCGTGCACGACCGCCTCACCGTAGGAGCGCACCGTCTCGGCCTGGGTGATCACGTCCAGCGTGCGGCCGGTGTAGAGCTGCACGTCGACGTGGGTGCACGGTTCGAGGCGGGCGCCGAAGCGCGACTTGGTGCGGCGCACCCCCTTGCCGACGGCGCGGACCAGTCCGGTGCGCCGGGTCAGCAGGGTGACGATGCGGTCGGCCTCGCCCAGCTTCTGGTTGCGCAGGACGACACCCTCGTCGCGATAGAGACTCACCTCTCCATTCTCACGGATCCCACCGACCCTCCGCACATCCGGCCGCGCTGAGCCGACCACCATGACCAGCTTTATTACGGTTTGGATTCCCTTTTCGAGACATTTGCTCTACTCTCACGCGCTAAGTGCTCCGCGACGGGCTCCCCACGCCCGAGAGTGGCGCCCGATGTCCAGGAAGAGGATCGGGCCGCCCCGAGACGCGGAGCCACCCGGCCACGTGTACGCACACGGACGGCCGAGGGGATCCCCCGGTGACCGTCGCCAACGACGCACGGCCACCCCCCATCCGCACCCGCACGGAAGGTACAGAGCGACATGGCACGAGGCCGCCGAGGCAGGCGTAGAGCGAGCGCTCAGGAACGGGGCTCGGGACGCGGCGGACGGCGCCGTCCGTTGCCGCTGGTGGCGGGTCTGGCGGCGGTGCCCGTCGGACTGACGCTGGCCGGAACCCTCCTGGTCACCGACCTGGGCGACCAGATCAATCCGCTGAGTTCGTCCGGCGGCGCCCCGACCGTCGGGCAGATCGGGGACGCCGTGGCGGACGACTCCGCGGTCCCCGCCAGCGTGACCGACGACGACTTCTTCGAGACCCCGACCGCCACGCCGCGGGAGGAGGGGCGGACCGACTCCCCCGAGCCCGCGACCGCGCGCGCCACGGCCTCCGACGCGCCCGCCGACGACACCGGCGAACGCAGCGGCGGTTCGGACTCCGAAGGCGGATCGTCGGGCGGGTCGAACGGGTCGGGCTCCGGAGGCGGAGGTGGCGGCGGCGCGGGCGACTCGACCCCGGAGACCCCGCTGAGCGGCCCGGAGGTCAACCAGGTCGTGCAGCTGGTCAACGCCGAGCGGGCCGAGGCGGGATGCGGCCCGCTGCGCGTGGACGACCGGCTGACGGCCGCCGCCCAGGAGCACAGCGAGGACATGGACGCCCGGAACTACATGGCGCACGAGAGCCCCGAGGGCGAGGGGCCGGGCGACCGCGCCCAGCGGCACGGGTACGACTCGTGGGGCGCGGAGAACGTCGCCAAGGGCCAGACCAGCGCCGAGCAGGTGATGGACGCCTGGATGAACAGCCCGGGGCACCGCGCCAACATCCTCAACTGCGACCTCGTCGCGATCGGCGTCGGCGAGTCGGGCAACGCCTGGACCCAGCTCTTCGGCCGGGTGTAGCCGCGCGTGACGAACGGGCCGCGCCCCCGTGGGGTGCGGCCCGTTCGCGGTGTGAGGAGAGCGCCGGGACTAACCTGTGAGAGGGGCCTTTTCGGGGCCGAGAAGGAAGCCCCGGCATGGCCTCACACGGCCGGAGCGGAGTACGCGACGGCTGACCGACCGAAGGGGGTCGAACCCCCGGGTGGGAAGCCGCCGCATGGCCGCCCGGCACTGGCGGCGAGGAGTGCGTGAGGGCTGTCCTGGTCCGCTGCCGCTGGCGCGGGGCCAGGCGCGGACGCCAGGTCAATGGTGGAGAAGGAAGCTCCCACATGGCCTCGCCGTCACGTACTCTAACCGGACGCCCCGACAGTCCGCACCGGGTTTTCCGGCGCGGGTCCGGGACGGGCGGTCAGTCCGGCAGCAGCGAACCGAGTTCCCTGGTGGTGAACACCTCGGTCCCCTCCGGCAGTCCGTCCGGACGCTCCAGCCCGACGTAGGCCCAGCGCCGTCCCTCCGGCACCGTCTCCTCCGCCACCGCGTCGGCGTCGAACACCCGCACCTCGGCGCCGGAGCGCGCCATCGCGTCGAGCAGATCGCCCACGGTGC
This sequence comes from Nocardiopsis sp. NPDC049922, assembly GCF_040660275.1. Taxonomy (NCBI): domain Bacteria; kingdom Bacillati; phylum Actinomycetota; class Actinomycetes; order Streptosporangiales; family Nocardiopsidaceae; genus Nocardiopsis; species Nocardiopsis sp. NPDC049922. Next base: position 344,142 of record NZ_JBFAME010000002.1, read on the forward strand.
GGGGCTCGCGTTCGACCAGGGCTCGGGCGATGGCACCCGCCGACACGCCGGTCTCCTCCACCCGGTTGAGTCCGATCCGCCCCGGCAGGAACAGGTGCAGCCAGCGTGCGGTCCATCGTCCGTCCTCGCCCCGGGAGAACATCAGCGGGAGTGCGACGCGTGAGGATCCGCGCAGGTCGGACTTGAACCGCACGGTCCTCGGTTCGAACGGCAGACCGTCCTGCTCGCCGTCGCGCGTCATGAACCCGAAGAAGCTCTCGGCCAACGCCGTGAACCTCTCACCGCAGAACAGCAGCACCTGCGGCACCACGTGTCGCACCCGGGGGTCCACCCCGGCCAGGTTCAGGTCGATCATCTCGGTGGCGCCCTCCGGGGCGTCGACGATGTCGCCCGAGTGCACCATGCCGTCGCTCCGGAGGTTGGTCCACGAGACCTGCCCGGCCGGGGCGAAGTCGGCGTCGAGCATCTGCACCGACAGGTCCAGGTCCGTCCGCAGCTCCGTTTGACGCCAGTGGACGAAGAAGCGCAGGCGATCACCGGTCACGGGCATGGCCGATCCACGCGGCAGCACCCCCACGCCTCCGGCCGTGCCCTTGCCCGAGCGCGGCACCGCGACGGTGCGCACGGCCTCGTCCGTGAACACGCGGTCGAAACGGGGCAGGCGCCGGGCCACGGCGTCGTCCAGCACGGCGATGACCGGATCGGCCCGGTCGGTCGGCAGGGGCTCCCTGTGCTCGCGTTCCACCCACGTCCGGGCCTTGCGGTTGACGAACAGGCGCACGGTCGAGCCTCCCGTCGCCCTGGCGGCCAGGTGCTCGCGGGCCGAGACCAGGACACGCGGCGCGACCCGGTCGGCGCACCCGTCGAGCCTGGCCGCCACCGCTCGGGCCTCCTCGGCGGAGGACCGGCTCAGGATCCGGTCCAGGGACCGCACGAACCGGCCCGGCGCCGACGTCAGAAGGCCGACCGCGCGGGTGGTGTCACCGTCGGAGAAGGCGGCCTCGACCCGTGCGTCGAACGTGCGCACGCGGCGGTCGCCGCGTGCCACGGCGAACACCTCACACGCGTGGGTCAGGCGCGGGTACTCGTGCGGGTGGAGCCGCTCCCCCAGCCGCTTGAACGGTTCCCGGTGGCGCGCCACGTCACCCAGCTTGGTCGGGTCCGCGGCCACCACCGCGTCGAGCGCGTTCAGCAGGGCGCGCCGTTCGCGGCGGCTGAAGGAGCGGAACCGGGTGGGCTCGTCCAGGGTGACGTCGCCGTCGGACAACGCGCAGGCCAGACGGAGGACGTCGGTGACGGTGTCGGCCAGCGGCGGCCGACCGCTCGCGACTCTGGCCCGGTTGACGACGGCGCGGTTCTCCCGGACCGGGACACTCGACGGCGGCTCCTGGTCGGCGCAGACGGAGGCGAGCCGGGCCAGCAGGACGAGGTCGTCTCCGCCGAGCGGCACCGTGCTGCCCGCCAGCTCCTCGTAGAGCGCCCGGGTCTCCTCCTCCAGCGTGCGGCCCAGGTGCAGGAGGGTGAACCGGTCCTCGGCCGAGGCGACGAAGGCGTCGCGCGAGGCGGCGAGCTCGTCGTACGTGTGCCGGTAGCGGCCGTAGCTCGGCAGGTCCAGGAGGTTGACCGTGCCGTCGGGCCGGATGACCGCTCCCCCGCGCCTGGGGTCGGTGAGCGCCTCGACCAGGCACCCGGTCCAGAACTCCAGGGTGTCGGGGACGTTCTCGGGGAAGTCGCGGAAGTACACGTTGTGCGCCACGTGCGCGCCGACCAGCGCGCGGACCGCCCCCAGGACGATCCGGCCCGTCGCGACGACGGCGTACGGTTCGAGTCCGGCCAGGTGCGCGCGGAGTTCGGCGGTGAGCCCGAAGCCCGCCGACAGCAGCGCCGCGTCGAGCTGGCGGGTGGCGGCGGAGCCGTCGCCGGGAGCACCCGTGGGCCGGGGGACCCTGAGGGTTCGCTGGATGATCTGGGTGTACGCCATGACCGGAGATGCTGCCATCGCGGGCCGACATCCACCACGGGTTTTCCGCCCGGGACAGCGCCCCGGTCGCCCGCGCGGGCGAGCCGGGGCGGCGGCGTGCGGATCAGGCGCGGGCGATGGCGCTGCACACGGCCTTCAGCGAGGCCGTGGTGATGCTGTTGTGGATGCCCACACCCCACACCACGTTCCCGTCGATCTCGGCCTCCACGTAGGCGGCGGCGCGGGCGTCGCCGTCCCCGCCCAGCGAGTGCTCGACGTAGTCCATCACCCGGACCTTGACGTCGACGTCGGTCAGGGCGTCGCAGAACGCCGAGATCGGGCCGTTGCCGGTGCCGGTCAGCTCGCGGATCTCGCCGTTGACGCGGGCGTCGGCCTCGATCCGGTAGGTGCCGTCCTCGGCCGTGGTGGACCGGTGGGCCAGGACGGCGACCTGCCCGGACTCGGACAGGTAGGTGCGGGAGAAGATCTCCCAGATGCGCTCGGCCGAGAACTCCCCGCCCTCGGCGTCGGTGTGCTCCTGGATGACCCGGGAGAACTCGATCTGCAGGCGGCGCGGCATGTCCAGCGAGTGGTCGCGCTGCATGATGTAGGAGACGCCGCCCTTGCCGGACTGGCTGTTGACGCGGATGACCGCCTCGTAGTTGCGGCCCACGTCCTTGGGGTCGATGGGCAGGTAGGGCACGTCCCACGCGTACTCGTCGACGGGGGCGCCGGCCGCGGCGGCCTCGGCCTCCAGGGCGGTGAAGCCCTTCTTGATGGCGTCCTGGTGGGAGCCGGAGAAGGCGGTGTAGACCAGGTCGCCGCCGTAGGGGTGGCGCGGGGCGACGGGCAGCTGGGTGCAGTGCTCGACCGTGCGGCGGATCTCGTCGATCTGGGAGAAGTCGATCCTGGGGTCCACGCCCTGGCTGAACAGGTTCAGGCCCAGGGTGACCAGGCAGACGTTGCCGGTGCGCTCGCCGTGCCCGAACAGGCAGCCCTCGACGCGGTCGGCCCCGGCCATCACGGCCAGTTCGGCGGAGGCCACGCCGGTGCCGCGGTCGTTGTGCGGGTGGACCGAGACCACCACGTGCTCGCGGCGGGACAGGTTGCGGCTCATCCACTCGATCTGGTCGGCGTAGACGTTGGGGGTGGCGCGCTCGACCGTGGCGGGCAGGTTCAGGATGATCTCGCGGCCCGGGCCGGGCCGCCAGACGTCCATGACGGCCTCGCAGACCTCCAGGGCGAAGTCCAGCTCGGTGTCGACGAAGATCTCGGGCGAGTACTCGTAGCCGAAGTGCTCGGTCTCGCCCAGGTACTGCTCGGCGAAGCGCATGACGTGCCGGGTGCCCTCGACGGCGATCGCCTTGCACTGCTCGCGGTCGACGCGGAAGACCACGCGGCGGAAGGTGGGGGCGGTGGCGTTGTACAGGTGGACGGTGGAGCGCTTGGCGCCGACCAGGCTCTGGACGGTGCGCTCGATCAGGTCCTCGCGGGCCTGGGTCAGCACGGAGATCTGGACGTCGTCGGGGATCAGGTCCCCCTCGATCAGGGACCGGACGAAGTCGAAGTCGGTCTGACTGGCGGCGGGGAAGCCGACCTCGATCTCCTTGTAGCCCATCTTCACCAGCAGCTCGAACATCTCGCGCTTGCGTTCGGCGTCCATCGGCTCGATCAGCGACTGGTTGCCGTCGCGCAGGTCGGTGGACAGCCACCGGGGCGCCTCGGTGATGGTCCTGGACGGCCAGGTGCGGTCGGGCAGATCGACCGGCGTGAAGGGCTGATAACGCTGGAAGGGCATGGGACTGGGCTGCTGCTGCGGCACCATCGGGTGTCTCCTGAAGGAATCTGCGAGGTCAGTGGCCGACCAGGGCAAGCCGAAGTCCCGCGGCGAGGGAGCCGACCGTCTTACGACCCCCGCCGCGGCCACTAAGGAGAAGCAGCTCGCGCAGCATAGTGGTCGTCACGCTAGCAGAGTGTTCGGGAATGCTGGTACTCGACGTCCACATTCTGGGACACAATGCGTGTGACCTGGTCCCTTTCCAACAGATGGAAACAGCGGCATCGCGTGGGAATGGCGGCGTCGCGGCCGTACCCCGTTCGTTACGACCGCGACGCCCGTCTGTTTGTTCCCCGAGGGGAAGCCTCCCGGGGGAGGCGGGTCCCCAGCCCGTTACGCCTCGGGGAGGGGCTCGAACTCCTTGACCGCGTCGATGGCGGGGCCGTGCGGCGTGTTGGCCTCGCGCTCGATCATGATCTCGACCAGCACCGGACGCGAGGTGGCCTTGGCCTCCTTGCGCGCCCACTCCAGGGCGTCCCGGATCTCGTTCGGGTCGGCGACCCGGCGGCCGGAGCAGCCGTAGGCCTCCATGATCTTGACGTTGTCGGTGCCGAACTCGTCGTAGTGGATGTCGACCTGGTAGTTCATCTCGTACGGGAGCGAGGCCTGGCGGATGAGGCCCAGGTACTCGTTGTTGATCATGATGATCACGTACGGGACGTCGTACTGCGCGGCGACGGCCAGCTCCTCCACCATGTACTGGAAGCCGTAGTCACCGACGATGCCGACGACCTCGGCGTCCGGCTCGGTGTTCTTGAGCGCCTTCTTGACACCGATGGCGGCCGGGATCTCCCAGCCCAGCGGGCCCGCCTGGCCGCAGATCTGGTAGTGGCGCGGCTTGTAGGCCTTCTGGTGCTGGCCGCCCCAGATCTGGTAGAGGCCGATCGCGGTGACGAAGTAGGTGTCGGCGTCGAAGACCTCGTTGATCTCCTTGTAGACGCGCGGCGCCTTGATCGGCACGGTGTCGAAGTCCTCGCGGCGGGTCAGCGTCCGCTTGAGCTCGTTCACCCGGTCCACCCACGGCTGGACCTCGGCCTTCTTCCCGCGGGCCCTGGCGGTCTCCAGCAGCGCGGACAGGAACAGCTTCGCGTCGGAGACGACGCCCAGGTCCGGCTCGAAGACCCTGCCGATCTGGGTGGGCTCGATGTCGACGTGGATGAACTTCCGGTCGCCCCGGTAGACGTCGATCTGGCCGGTGTGGCGGTCACCGAAGCGCGCGCCGACCGCCAGGACCAGGTCCGACTCCAGGAAGGAGGCGTTGCCGTAGCGCTGGGAGGTCTGGACGCCGGTCATGCCGGAGTACAGCGGGCTGTCCTCGTCGAAGGAGCCCTTGCCCATGAGCGTGACCTGGACGGGGACGTTCAGGTACTCGGCGAGTTCCTTGAGCTCCTCGGAGGCCTCGGACAGGATCACGCCGCCGCCGGACAGCAGCAGCGGGCGCTCGGCGGCCAGCAGCATGTCCAGGGCGCGCTCGACGCGCGGCTGGTGCGGCTCGACGGCGTTGATCCTCAGCGGTGCGTCGATGGACGGGTCGTACTCGATGACCTGCTTGGCCACGTCCAGCGGGATGTCGATCAGGACGGGGCCGGGACGGCCCTCCTGGGCGACGCGGAAGGCCTCGCGGAAGATCCAGGGGGCGGTGGCCGCCTCCCTGATCTGCACGGCCCACTTGGTGACGGGCTTGGCGATCTCGACGATGTCGACCGCCTGGAAGCCCTCCTTGTCCAGCAGGGAGGTCATGGCCTGACCGGTGATGCAGACGATCGGGACGGAGTCCGCCATCGCCGTGTACAGACCGGTGATCATGTTGGTGCCGGCGGGGCCGGAGGTGCCGATGGCGACACCCACCTTGCCGGTGGTGCGCGACCACCCGTCCGCCATGTGGGTGGCGCCCTCCTCGTGGCGGACGGTCAGGTGCTCGATGCCGCCGACCTCCTCCATCGCCTTGTAGAGCGGCAGGATGGCGGCGCCGGGGCAGCCGAACGCGGTGTCCACGCCTTCGTCCTTGAGGACCTCGATGACGGCGTTCATCGCGGGCATCTGTACCATTTGAAGCGAACCCTTCAGTGCTAGGGGGGTTGACGGATTCCGCCGGCGGGATCCAGGGTGCGGCCAACACCCGAGGCCGCCGTCAGCCACGCGGATCACACGTAAGACGTGGGTACGGCAGGCCGGTACCGCCGGCGGAAGCCCATTGCCAGGTGGCCGTTACTCGGTGCGGCCGGAGAGCTGTTCGACGATCTTCAGCAGCGCGGAGTGGTCGAGTCCGCCGTGGCCCTGGTGCTTGAGGGCGCCGACGAACTGGGCCACCTGGGCACCCAGCGGAATCGCCACGCCGGCCTCGCGGGCGGCGGTGGTCACGATCTTCATGTCCTTGTCGTGCAGCGCGATCCGGAAGCCCGGCTGGAACTCGCGCTTGCGCATGGCCTCGCCCTTGCGCGCCATCACGGTGCTGCCCGCGAGCCCGCCGCCGAGGACCTCCAGGCCCGCCTCGGTGTCGACGCCGTGCGCCTCCAGGAAGACGAGGGCCTCGGCCACGAGCTGGATGTTGCCCGCGACGATGAGCTGGTTGGCGGCCTTGACGGTCTGACCGGCGCCGTTGGGGCCGACCAGGACCGGGGTGGTGCCGAGGACGTCGAAGATCGGCTTGGCGACGTCGAAGTCCTCCCGCTTGCCGCCGACCATGATGGACAGCTTGGCCTCGATGGCGCCCGCCTCACCGCCGGAGACGGGGGCGTCCAGGACGCGGAAGCCGCGCTCGGCGCCGGTCTCGGCGAGCGTGCGGGTGACGTCGGGGCGGATGCTGCTCATGTCGATGACCAGGGCGCCGGCCTTGGCGTTGTCGTAGACGCCGCCCTCACCGGTGAGGACCTCCTCCACGTGCGGGGAGTCCGGGACCATCGTGATGACGACGTCGGCGCCGGCCACGGCCTCGGCGATGTCGCCCGCCCCCTTGCCGCCGGCCGCGACGAGCTTGTCGATCGCGGCCTGGTCCAGGTTGTAGCCGGTGACGCTGTACCCGGCCCTGACCAGGTTGGTGGCCATGGGCAGGCCCATGATCCCGAGTCCGATGAAGGCGATGTCGCTGTTGGCGGGCATGTCCGCCCCTTTCGTGGTCTGTCGTCTGCGGGTGTGTCGAACGCGTCCGGGTGGTGTGGCCGCCCGCCCCGAGGGCGTGCGGGGCGGACGGCCGCTGGCGGTCACCGCGTGCGGCGGCCGCCCGTCTGGGACGTGGTGGTCAGCGGTTCAGCCAGCCGAAGCTCTCGGCGGAGGGCACGGTCGGCTTGTACTCCAGACCGACCAGGCCTCGGTAGCCGCGAGCCTCGGCCTCGGTGAGGAGCTGGTCGAGGGGCAGCGACCCGGTGCCGGGCTCGCCCCGGCCGGGGGCGTCGGCGATCTGGATGTGGCCGAACTCGGCGGCGTGGTCGCGCACGACCGCGGCCACGTCGTCGCCGTTGACCGCCAGGTGGAAGAAGTCGGCGAGGAACGCGACGTTGGCGGCCCCGGCCTCCTTGACCTTGGCCACGAACGCGAGGGCGTCGGCGGCGGTCTTGAGCGGGTAGTCCTCGGAGCCGCTGATCGGCTCGACGAGCACGGTGCCGCCGACCTTGGCCACGGCGTTCGCGGCGGCGACCGTGTTCTCCAGGGCGAGGCGGTCCTGCTCGGCCGGGTCGACGCCCTCCTGGCGCAGGCCGTAGAGGGCGTTGAAGCCCGTGGTGCCGGTGCGCTCGGCGATGCGCGCGACGACCTCGATGTTGGCCTTGAACTCGTCGCTGCGCGCGGGCTGCGACAGGACGCCGCGGTCGGGGCCGGGAAGGGCGCCGGCGAAGAAGTTGAGGCCGCTCAGCCGGACACCGGCGGCGTCGATCGCGGAGACGAAGGCGTCGATCTCGTCCTGCGCGGGCGTCGCGCTCTCGAACGGCCACCAGAACTCCACCGCGTGGAAGCCCGCGTCGCGTGCGGCCTTGGGGCGTTCGTTGATGGGGAGCTCGGTGAACAGCAGCGAGCAGTTCACCGTGTAGCCCAGCGCGTGGCTCATGCTTGGCCTCCGTCACCTTGTGTTCCGCGATGCGGAAAGTAGTTTTCACTTGAAGGAATAATCAGAGTGTGCGGCCCCAGCGTGACCTTGTCAACCACCCGATGTGCTCCAGGCCGCCGAACGGCCGCCGCGAACCCGCCCACGAGCCCCTTCTCGCCCCATCCGTCCCGCGCGTTCCACGGGGAAGATGTCCCGAACTTCGTGCGAGAGCACGAAACTCGGACTTTTTCGACATTCCCCCCTTGCCAGTGTTGACAAGATCACACGGTCTGGAGTTAGAGTCCCTCCATCCGCCATACGGAAACAACCCTCTGCACTACGAAAAACACCCGGTAGCTCTGTGGGAACATCCGAGAGACGTGAGCGGGTAGGGACCCCTCACGGGAGTGACCGCACCCACCGGACACGGGAGAGAACACATGCCCGAGACCAACGCGCGAGAGCCGGACCGGACCGCCGATCCGGGTCTCGCGCGCCTGAACGCCCTGTCACGGCAGGACCTGCGCGTCGAACTCGCCCAGGTCCTCGACATCGACCGCTGGGTCGACGCCGTGGCGGAGCAGGCGCCCTACGCCGACCGGCGCGCCCTCACCGAACTCGCCGACAAGCACGCGCGCGAGATCACCGGGGACGAGGTCGCCTCAGCGCTGGCCCGCCACCCGCGCATCGGGGAGAAGGCCGAGGGCAAGGGGACCGAGGCGCGGTGGTCGCGCGGCGAGCAGTCCGCGTTCGCCGCCGACACCGACGACGCGTCCCTGCGCGTGCAGCGGATCTTCGAGTTCGCCCAGGGTGAGTACGAGGCCCGGTTCGGGCAGATCTACCTGGTCTGCGCCAGCGGCCGGTCCAGCCGTGAACTGCTGGCCGACCTCGTCGCGCGACTCGACAACGACCTCTCCAGCGAACTGCGGGTGGTCGCCGAGGAACTGCGCAAGATCGCCGGACTCCGACTCGACAAACTCCTGGACGCCGCATGAGCCACGTGACCACGCACATCCTCGACGCGTCGCTGGGACGCCCCGCCCGCGACGTCCCGGTCCGCCTGGAGGCCGCCGCCGACGCGGAGCGCACCTCCTGGAAGACCGTCGCCGAGGGCCGCACGAACGACGACGGGCGCGTCCCCGACCTGGGGCCCGACCAGCTCGCCGCCGGCTACTACCGGGTCGTCTTCGACACGGCGGCCTACTTCGCCGCCACCGGTCAGAAGGGCTTCTACCCGGAGGTCACCATCGTCTTCGACCTGGCGGACGAGGACGCGCACTACCACGTGCCGCTGCTGCTGAGCCCGTTCGCCTACTCGACCTACCGGGGTTCCTAGCCCGGCCCCGGTCGCAACCGCGAAGAAGGGAGCCACGACACGCCCCACATCCCGTAGCGAAGACACCGACCCTCTTCGAGTGCGTGATAGGTCCTTCCGCATGTCCACAGCGGTCCTCCCTCGTGCGCACGGCACGGGCGCGCGGCGCCCGACGCGAAACGACGTCATGTACACACATGAGATGGAGTACGCCCTGATGGGTATCCGACTCGGAGACAACCAGTACGGCAAGGCCGAGGTCCGCCTCGTCCACGTCAACCGCGACACCGCGGTCCACCAGATCAAGGACGTCAACGTCACCTCGCAGCTGCGCGGCGACCTGGAGACCGTCCACACCGTCGGCGACAACAGCACGTGCCTGCCGACCGACACGCAGAAGAACACCGTCTACGCCAAGGCCAGGGAGTGGGGCGGCGTCGGCGCCATCGAGGACTTCGCGCTCGGGCTCGCGCGTCACTTCGTCGACGAGCACGAGTACGTGCACGGCGCGCGCCAGGAGATCCAGGAGTACTCCTGGGAGCGGATCGCCACCTCGCACGGCCCGCACGACCACGCCTTCTCCCGCAGCGGCGCCGAGACCCGCACCACCGTGGTCAACAAGGACGGCGACCGGGAGTGGGTGGTATCCGGCTTCGAGGGCCTGACCGTCCTCAAGTCCACCGGGTCCGAGTTCCACGGGTACCCGAAGACGAAGTACACCACCCTCAAGGAGACCGACGACCGGATCCTGGCCACGGACGTCACCGCCCGTTGGCGCTACGTCGGCACGGACCTGGAGTTCGACAAGCTCTACTCCTCCATCCGCGCCATCTGCCTGGAGGCGTTCGCCGAGACGCACAGCCTCGCCCTCCAGCAGACGCTGTACGAGATGGGCAAGTCCGTCCTGGAGGCGCACCCCGAGGTCGCCGAGATCAGGTTCTCCATGCCGAACAACCACCACTTCCTGGTGGACCTGTCGCCGTTCGGCCTGGACAACCCGAACGAGGTCTTCTTCGCCGCCGACCGTCCCTACGGCAAGATCGAGGCCACCGTCGAGCGCGACGACGCTCCCGACGCCGGTGACGCCTGGAAGGCCGTCCCCGGCTTCGTGTAACGAGCCCGCCAGTCCCGGGGCCCGCGCACCTCGCCGGCCGGGTCCCGGTCCCCGCCCCGCACCCGCGGGAATCCCCGTTCGAGGCACCGCCTCGCGAGCCGCGCACCGACGCGGCGACACACCGCTCCTCGGCGTGCCCGGACACGGGTGCCGAAGCGGTGGACACCACCGGGCCCGCGCGCCCGAGAAACCGGTCACCCCCACCGGTGGCCACCCAACGCAAAGGCTGGAAACTGGCCATGTCGAACAGTCCGTCCGCGAAGGACTCGGCCACAACGAACGCCTCATCCCCCACCCGCCCCGAGGACGAGAAGCTCCCGCTCCGGTTGCTGATCGTCTACGGGTTGCAGCACATCTTCACCATGTACGCCGGCGCGGTGGCGCCGGCCCTGGTCATCGGCGCCGCCGCTGGACTCGCGAACGAGCCCGCCGCCATGGGCATCCTCGTCAGCGGAGCACTCCTGGCCGCCGGAATCGCCACTCTCCTCCAGACCGTCGGACACCGCCGCCTCGGCGCGCAGATGCCGATCGTGGTCGCCTGTTCCTTCGTCCCGGTCAGCGCCATCACCTCGCTGGCGGCCGGAGAGGCCGGGGAGAACCTGCCCGTGGCCTTCGGCGCCTCGATGGCCGCCGGCGTCTTCGCCCTGGTGCTGACCCCGTTCTTCGGGCAGCTGATCCGCTTCTTCCCCCCGATCGTCACGGGGACGATCATCACCGTCATCGGGATCAGCCTGATGCCGGTCGCCGCCCGCTGGATCATGGACGGCGGGACCCGGACCCTGGAGGACGGGTCGACGGTGGCCGCGGCCCCGCTGTCCAGCCTCGCGCTCGCCGGGTTCACCCTCGCCGTCATCATCCTCGGCTCCCGGGTCCTCCCCGGCATCTGGGGACGCCTGTCCGTCCTGCTCGGGCTGGTCGTGGGCACGCTCGTGGCGGTGCCCTTCGGGATGGCCGACTTCAGCCGGGTGGGTGAGGCCGACATCGTCTTCAACCCCGCGTCGGTCTTCTACTTCGGCGCGCCCCGCCTCGAACTCGCCGCCGTGCTGACCATGTGCGTCATCATGCTGGTGGTGCTGACCGAGGGCGCCTCGCACCTCATCGCGGTCGGCGAGATCACCGGGTCGAGGGTGGACGCCAAACGCATCTCCGCCGGTCTGCGCGCCGACGTCAGCGGCTCCATCATCGGCCCGATCTTCAGCGCCACGCCCACCAGCTCCTTCGCCCAGAACATCGGACTGCTGGCGCTCACCGGGATCCGCAGCCGGTTCGTCGTCGCGACGGGCGGCGTCATCCTGCTGGCGCTCGGCCTGTTCCCGATCCTGGGCGGGGTGATGGCCGCGCTGCCCGCCCCGGTGCTGGGCGGCGCCGGGCTCGTGCTCTTCGGCAGTGTGGCGGCCAGCGGCGTCAAGACCCTCGGCAAGGTCGACTTCACCAACAACCTCAACCTGGTGCTGGTCGCGACGTCGATGGGCGTGGCGGTCATCCCGCTGGCCTACCCGACCTTCTACGCCTTCCTCCCCGAGTCCGTGGAGCTGATCGCGCACTCGGGCATCATCGGCGCCGCCCTGGTCTCGGTGCTGCTCAACATCTGCTTCAACGTCGTCGGGCGGACGTCGGACGGGGGTTCCCCGGCCGCGATCGACACCGCCGAGATCGGCAGCGCCGGTCCGGGCGAGGCCAAGTACACCGACCAGGCCGGTGCGGCCCACCGCGGAGAGGAGCCGAGGGCCGCCGACGGTCGAGAGGGCTGACCTCTCCCCGAAGCGACGCGACGGCGCCGGGTCCGGCCGGACCCGGCGCCGTCGGCGCGGTCAGGCGCCGAGGGTCGGGTAGTCGGTGTACCCGCGGTGGTCGCCGCCGTAGAAGGTGGCGCGGTCGGGCTCGTTGAACGGGCCGCCCGCCTTGATCCGGGCGTCCAGGTCGGGGTTGGCCAGCCAGGCGGCGCCCAGGGCGACCGCGTCCGCCAGATCCTCCTCCAGCGCCTGGGTCGCGCGCGCCACGTCCAGGCCCGCGACGGGGTTGTACACCAGGGTTCCCGCCCACTCCTTGCGCAGACGTCGGCTGGTCTCGACCGGCCCCACGCCCATGATGTGCAGGTAGGCCAGGTCGGCCTGGTTCGGCAGGGCCGACAGGAGCGTCAGGTACTGCTCCAGGGAGTCGCTCTCGGTGATGCCGTTGGCGGTGTTGGCCGGGGAGATCCGCAGGGCGGTGCGGTCCGCGCCGATGGTGTCGGCGACGGCGTCGACGACCTCCACCGCGAACCGGGCCCGGTTGGCGGCGCTGCCACCGTACCCGTCGGTGCGCTGGTTGGCGCCGTCGGCCAGGAACTGGTGGATCAGGTAGCCGTTGGCCCCGTGCAGCTCCACCCCGTCGAATCCGGCGGTGATCGCGTTGCGGGCGGCGGAGACGAAGTCGTCCTGCGCCTCGGCGATGTCGGCGGAGGTCATCTCGCGCGGGACGGGGTGGGGGACCATGCCCGAGCCGTCGAACAGGGACTCGCCGGTGGCGATCGCGGAGGGGCCGACCGGAAGGCCTCCGTCGGGGTACAGGCTCGGGTGGCCGACCCGGCCCGAGTGCATGATCTGCGCGAAGATACGGCCGCCCCTGGCGTGGACGGCGTCGGTGACCTTCCGCCACGCCTCGACCTGCTCGGCGGAGTGCAGGCCCGGGGTGTTGATGTAGCCCTGGCCGCGCACGCTCGGCTGGACGCCCTCGGTGACGATCAGTCCGGCCGAGGCGCGCTGGGCGTAGTACTCGGCGACCAGGTCGTCGACCAGGCCGTCCCGGTAGGCGCGAGAGCGGGTCATCGGAGCCATGAACAGGCGGTGGGGGAGTTCGTCGCGGCCGATGGTGATGGGCTCGAACAGCTGACTCATGTCGTCTCCAGGTCGTGTGCGGGGCGCCGCCCCTCGTTGACGACACCGACGTTAGGGAGGAGCGCTCACCGTCCCCTTGCCGTCGGCTGTCCGCCCGCGGACAGCGCGGTCGCCCGACCCGACCGCCTCGTCCGGATAGGCTGCCTCGTATGCGATTCGGCGTGTTGGGACAGCTCGCGGTATGGACCGACGACGGCGCTCCCGTCACCGTTCCCGGCGCCAAGGTTCGCGCCCTCCTGGCCCACCTGCTCATCCACCGGGGAGCCTGGGTCTCCGCCGACCGGCTGAGCGTGGACCTGTGGGAGGATCCGCCGCCCGACCCGACCGCCGCCCTCCAGACCGCGGTGTCGCGGCTGCGGCGCGCCCTGGATGCGGCCGAGGCCGGGTACCGGGCCCGCGTGGAGTCCGGGCCGTCCGGCTATCGGCTGCGGGTCGATGCCGAGCGGCTGGACGCCGCGCGGTTCGAGGAACTGACCGGGCGGGCGCGCGGAGCCGCTCCCGAGGAGGCGGCGGACGTCCTCGGCCGGGCGCTGGAGCTGTGGCGCGGCCCAGCCCTGGCCGACCACGCGGACGCCCCCTTCGCCCGACCCGGCATCGCCCGGTGGGAGGAGTTGCGGCTGTCGGCCGTGGAGGACCGGATCCGGGCCCGGCTCGACCTCGGCGAGGACGCCGCCCTGGTCGCGGAGCTCGACGACCTGGTGAACCGCGAGCCCCTGCGCGAACGCCTGCGCGCCGCCCACATGCTGGCCCTGTACCGGGCCGGGCGCCAGTCCGACGCCCTGGAGAGCTACCGGCGGATCCGCGACCTGCTGGCCGAGGAGGTGGGCGTGGATCCCGGCCCGGAACTGGTCCGGCTGCACCAGGACATCCTCGCCCAGAGCCCCGCACTCGCCCGTCCCGGGGACGGGCGGACCGGCGAGGAGCCGACCGCGCGCCCAGCACCGGTCGAGCCGAGGGGCGAACGCGCCGCGGTCGCGGCGCCGCCCCGGCTGACGGGGAACGTTCCCGCCCCGCTGACCGAGGTCATCGGCCGGGAGGAGTCCGTGACCCGGGTGCGCGGCGACGTCGAGCGGTTCCGCCTGGTCACTCTCGTCGGGACGGGCGGGGTCGGCAAGACGACGCTCGCGCTCGCCTCGGTGCGCCCCGCTCCCCCGCCCTCCTCCGCCGTGTGGTTCGTCGAACTCGCCGGTCGGGACGCCGACACCACCACGCCGGAGAGCGTCGCCGAGGACATCGCGACCGTCGTGGGCCTGTCCGACGAGGGCTGCTCCCCCGGCCAGCGCTCCTCGGCGTCCCGCCTCGGCCAGTGCCTGGGCACCGGTCTGCTCGTCCTCGACAACTGCGAGCACGTGGCCGGTCCCGTCGCCGCACTGGTGACCCAGCTACTGCGCTCGGCCCCCGACCTGCGGATCCTGGCCACCAGCCGCGAACCCCTGGGCGTTCCCGGCGAGCGCCTCCACCAGGTCCGGCCCCTCGACCTGCCAAGGGAGGCCACCCCCGAGGCCCTGTCCGCGTCGACGGCGGTCGAACTGTTCGTCCAGCGCGTGACCGCGTCCCTGCCCGGGTTCGCCGTGGACGCGGACAACGCGGACGCCGTCGCCGCGATCTGCCGCCACCTGGACGGTCTGCCGCTGGCCCTGGAGCTGGCCGCGGCGCGCGTGCGCTCCCTCGGCGTGCACGAGCTGGCCGCCCGTCTGGACCACCGCTTCCAGGTCCTGGGCAGCGGCGGGTCGGGCCTGCACGCACGCCAGCGCACCCTGCACGCCCTCGTGGACTGGAGCTGGCAGCCGCTCGGCGACGACGAACGGGCCGTCCTGCGCCGCCTGTCGGTGCACGCCGGGCCGTTCTGGCTGGACAAGGCGGAGGCGATCGCCGGACTCGCCCCGGAGGGGGCGCGCGCCATCCCGACTCCGGCCGTGGCCGGGCTGCTCGCCTCGCTCGTGGACCGGTCCCTGGTGGTGGTCGAGCAGGACCCGTGGGGTACCCGGTACCGGCTCCTGGAGACCATCCGGGCCTTCGCGCGGGAGCGTCTGGTCGAGGCGGGTGAGGAGACCGCCGCCGTCCACGCGCTGGCCGCGTACCTGGCCGAGGAGTCCGCGCAGTTCGAGCCCCGGCTCTTCGGCTCCGACCGCGAGCAGGGTCGCTGCCTGGAGTGGCTGGACCACGAGACGGCGAACCTGCGCACGTCCGTGGAGTGGGCCGCCGCCCAGGGGGAGTCCGGATTGGCGCTGCGCATCACCGGTTCCCTCGGCTGGTACTGGTACCTGCGCGGCCGTTACCGGGAGGGCCACCGGCTGCTGTCGCTGGCCCTGGCCGCCCCGGGCGGGTCGACCGACGCCGAACGCGCCGCCGGACTGCTCTGGCACGCCGCCCTGTCCTTCGCGGACACTCCCAGTCTGGAGGCGGTGGAGACGGCGCGGGCCGCGATCGACCTGGCCGCACGACTGCCGGACCCCGCCGCGCTCGCCCGGGCACGCGCGCTCCTGGTCTTCATGACGCGCACGGCGGAGCTGGAGGGGGCGCGCGTGGAACTGCCGGACGAGCAGTTGGAGGAGGCCCTGGCGGTGTTCGAGGCCCGGTCGGACCGGTGGTGGCGGGCCTTCGTCCTGCACATGCGCGGTTGGCGGGCGCTGCGGCGCAGCGAACTGGCCGAGGCCGGGCGCGACGGGCGGGAGAGCCTGGCGGTGTTCGAGGAGCTGGGAGAGCCCTGGGGGCTGGTCCGCGCGGGCAACCTGCTCGGCGTGCTGGCCGGGATCGAGGGCGACTACGCGGAGGCGGCGCGGCTGCACGGCGACGCGCTGGAGCAGGCGGAGCGGATCGGACTGTGGCCGTCGGTGGTCGAGGAGCACACCCGGCTCGCGCGGGTCCACCTGCTCAACGGGGACCTCGACGCGTCGGACGAGGCCAACCGCCGTGCCATCGCCGTGGCCACCGAGCAGGGCCTGCCGGATCGGGCGCGGTTCGCCCGTGCGGGTCTGGGCCTGAGCGCGCGACGACGCGGGCGTGTCGGGGAGGCGGAGGAGC
Organism: Nocardiopsis sp. NPDC049922; assembly: GCF_040660275.1. NCBI lineage: Bacteria > Bacillati > Actinomycetota > Actinomycetes > Streptosporangiales > Nocardiopsidaceae > Nocardiopsis > Nocardiopsis sp. NPDC049922. Next base: position 360,286 of record NZ_JBFAME010000002.1, read on the forward strand.
TCTACTCCGTGGTCCTGGCCGGCCACAGGGAGGACGGCTACCGGCCGGGTCTGGCCTTCACCCTGGCCGAGCTGGGGTTCTGCGCCGAGATGCGCGGGGACGCGCGCGCCGCGCGGGAGCGGCACACCGAGGGGCTGGACTTCGCCCGCCAGAGCGACGACCCCCGCGCCGTGGCCCTGTCCCTGGAGGGGCTCGCGGGCGTGGCCGCCGTCGAGGGGGACGGCACGCTCGCCGCACGGCTCCTGGGCGCGGCCGCGCGCACCCGCGAGGACGTCGGGGTGCCGCTGCCGCCCGGTGACCGGTTCGACGTCGACCGCCTCACCCGGGCCCTCAACGGGTCGATCGGCACCGCCAGGGCGGACCAGGAGTTCGCGCGGGGCCACGCGGCCGGGACCGAGGCGGCGATCGGCTGGGCGCTGGCCGACATCCCCGTGGGCTGATCCGGACGACGACCGACCACCGCGCGCGGGCGGTCGACGCGCCGTGTGCGCTCCGGTACGGGGTGTGCGCACCGTGCACGCCGTGGCCACATCCGGCCACGGCGTGTGCGCGTCCACGGCGCGGGGAAGCGGGCCCCACCTGCCCAAGGGGTCAAACCAGGCGTCTCGTCACGACGGACACGCTGCGTTAGACGGATTGACAGGATTTACGACATTCCTTAGCAATGACGCCAAATGTCCGACGCCTCACCCCCCGCTCCACGGAGGCCGTGTCATGCGTTCCCCCACCCCCCGAAGAATCCTCGCCCCCCTCGCCGCCGGAGCGCTGTTCCTCGGGCTGCTCAGCCCCGCCAGCGCCGAGACCGCCGACGACCCCGCCCTGTACGAGGTCAGCGGTGTGTCGACGGCTCAGGAACGGACCGAGATCGCCTCGACCGGCGCGGCGATCGACGACGTCAGCGCCGACTCGGTGCTCGTCACCGCGACGGCCGAGACCGCCCAGGCCATCGACGACCTCGGATACGAGGTCACCGAGTTCAACCCGCCCACCACCCAGCTCGCCCCCGACAACGGGTACACCACGTACTCGGAGCTGAGGGACGTCGTGGACCGGGTGACCGCCGAGAACCCGGGCATCGCCGCCCAGTCGGTGTACGGGTACTCCTACCAGGGGCGTGAGCTGATCGCGATCAAGATCAGCGACAACGTCGGCGCCGACGAGAACGAGCCCGAGGTCCTGTTCACGCACTCGCAGCACGCCCGCGAGCACCTGACGGTCGAGATGGCCGTCTACCTGATGGAGCTGCTCACCGGCGAGTACGGGTCCGACGCACGGATCACCGACCTGGTGAACGACCGGGAGATCTGGATCCTGCCCAACGTCAACCCCGACGGGGCCGAGTACGACATGGCGGGCTCGTCGTGGCGGTACTGGCGCAAGAACCGGCAGCCCAACCGGGGTTCGTCCTACGTCGGCACCGACCTCAACCGCAACTGGGACTACAACTGGGGCTGCTGCGGCGGCTCGTCGGGCAGCACGTCGAGCAGCACCTACCGGGGCGCCTACCCCGAGTCCGCACCCGAGGTCTCGCAGGTCGCCGACTTCGTGCGGAGCCGGGTGGTGGGCGGCGAGCAGCAGATCACGTCCGCGATCGACTTCCACACCTACAGCGAGCTCATCCTGTGGCCGTTCGGCTACACCTACGACGAGGTCACGAACGGGATGAACCGCGACGAGTACGACACCCACGAGGCCCTGGGCACGTACATGGCCCAGGCCAACGGGTACACGCCCCAGCAGTCCAGCGACCTGTACGTGACGGACGGGACGATCAACGACTGGCTGTGGGGCGACCAGCGGATCGTCAACTTCACCTATGAGCTGTACCCGAGCAGCTACTGGGGCGGCGGCTTCTACCCGCCGTCCTCGGTGATCGAGCGGGAGACCTCGCGCAACCGGGAGGCGGTCCTGCGCCTGCTCGACTACGCCGACTGCCCGTACCGCATCATCGGCGAGGAGGACGCCTACTGCGGCTGATCCGCTCGACGGCAAGGTGGCCCCGGCGCGCGATCGCGCGCCGGGGCCACCAGCCCGTGGATTCCTCGGTGAGCATCACCCTCACGCCTCCAGGGTGTTCAGAGATCGAACACCAGGAGGTCACCATGAGCATGCCCCTGACCGACATCGATGACGGGGCACTGGCCAAAGCCGCCGCCATCCTGGGCACCTCGACCCCCGAGGAGACGGTCAACGCCGCACTTCGGGAGGCGGCCGAATGCGCCCGACGGCTGTCCGCCCTACGAACAGGCGCCCATGTGGTCAGCCCCGGTACACCTCCCGGCGGTGACCCACGTGAAGGACGAGAACCGTGACGATCCCGTCCTGAAGGTCGGCGATGATCCGGTAGTCCCCGACCCGATAGCGCCAGAGGTCACCCAGTCGGTTGCCCTTCAGAGCGTCTCCGAGCGCCCGCGGATCCTCCGAGCCCGAGATCCGGTCGTCCAGGAACCGGAGGACTCTTCGCGCGGCCTGTCCGTCCAGCTTGCGCGGTTCACGCTTGGCGTCATCGTGGAATTTAACTCTCAGGAGCGTATTCGTCCATCACGTCCGAGAGCGGCGTCGTGCCGCTCCGCCCCGCTCGCAGGTCCTCAAGTCTGCTCTCAGCGAGGTGGATCTCCTCAAGCTCATCCAGGTGAGCGACGATCGCCTCTCGGGCGTAGAAGCTCTTCGACCTGCCGGTCTTCCTGGCCAGGGCTTCGAGTCTCTCCTCGATCTCCGCCGGAAGTCGCAGTGCCAACATGGTGAACCTCCCTGGTCGCTCCACTGATAGCACAGCCAGGAAGATTGAGACCCCGAACACACGTGAAGTCCCGGCGCGCGATCGCGCGCCGGGGCCGTGGAGACAGGGGCCTCAGCTCCGGGTCAGCAGCCGGCCGGCGGGGGCCTTCAGGTCGACGTCCGCACCGCGCAGGATCGTGCGGCGCACCCGGCCCACCAGGTCGGCGCCGTCGTAGGCGCTCACCGGGTTCTTGTGCTGCAGGTCGCGCGCGACCACGTGCAGCGCCTCCTCAGGGGCCACGATCGCGAAGTCCGCGTCGCCTCCCTCGACGATCGACCCCTTGCCTTCGACCCCGGCGACGCGCGCCGGGCCCGAGGACATCCACCGCACGACGTCCACCAGCGGCACCCCGCGCCGACGCGCCTCGGTCCACATCGCGCTGAAGCCCACCTGGAGCCCGGACACCCCGCCCCAGGCCGTCCCGAAGTCCCCCGTGTCCAGGTCCTTCAGGTCCGGCGTGCTCGGCGAGTGGTCGCTGACCACGCAGTCGACGAGGCCGTCCGCCAGCGCCCGCCACAGCAGGTCGCGGTTGGCGTGGCCGCGGATCGGCGGGCAGCACTTGAACTGGGTGGCCCCGGCGGGGATCGCCTCCGCCTCCAGCGTCAGGTAGTGCGGGCACGTCTCCACGGTCAGCGGCACGCCGTCCGCCCGGGCCTGGGCGATCAGCGGCAGCGCCGAGGCGCTTGACAGGTGCAGGATGTGCGCCCGGGTCCCGGTCCGGCGCGCGGTCTCGATGACCAGCGCGATCGCCTCGTGCTCGGCCTCGTCCGGGCGCGAGGCCAGGAAGGCCGCGTACTCGCGACCCGACGCGGCGGGCGCCTCGTCCAGGACCGAGGGGTCCTCGGCGTGCACGATGATCTGACCGCCGAACTCGCCGATCGCCTCCGCCGCCGTGCGCAGCTGGTCGGGCGACAGGTGGCCGAACTCGTCCACGCCGGACGGCGACAGGAACGCCTTGAACCCGTACACGCCCCGCTCGTGCAGCGCCCGCAGCTCCTCGGTGGTCCCGGGGGTGCTGTTCTCGGGCACGGCTCCGCCCCAGAACCCGACGTCGACGGCGACCTGGTCGCGCGCCACGGAGCGCTTGACGTTCAGGCCGTCCACGGTGGTGGTCGGGGGCACGCTGTTGAGCGGCATGTCGACGATCGTGGTGACACCGCCCAGCGCGGCGGCACGCGTGGCGCTGGCGAAGCCCTCCCACTCGGTGCGGCCGGGCTCGTTGACGTGCACGTGGGAGTCGACCAGGCCCGGCAGCAGCACCTCGTCGTCGGCCAGGACGATCTCCCTGGCGGCGCTGGCGGGGGCGTCCGCGCCCGGCAGGACGGCGGCGATCCGGCCGTCGGTGACGGCGACGGTCACCGGCCGCTCGCCCTCGGGGGTGACGGCGCGCCGGGCGCGCAGAACGAGGTCGTGGGTGGTCATCACTGCTCCTGTCCGACTCGGCGGGTGGCCAGGCCCAGCAGGGTGGCCGTGTCCGTCCCGGTGTGCTCCTGGACCTCGGCCTCGTCGAGCGCGCCGCAGCGCAACCCGTTGACCAGGGCCGACGCCAACGCCTGCGCGGTGGCGGGCTCGTCCATGACGCCGCCGGCCACGGCGCCGAAGTAGGCCTTCAGGCGGGCCGCGGCGGGGGCGAACGCCTCCCGGTAGAAGGCGTAGACCGTCAGGAACCGCATGGGCAGGTGGCCCGGGTGCATGTCCCAGCCCTGGTAGTACCCGCGTTCCAGGGAGCGCCGGACCAGCCCGGCGTGCAGCCGCCAGGCCTCGTGGACGTCGGCGCGCCCGCCCACGGGCAGGACGTTGCTGCCCCCGTCGGAGAGCCACACGCCGGTCCCGGCGGCGGCGACCTGCATGACGGCCTTGGCGTGGTCGGCGACCGGGTGGGCCAGGCTCTGGTAGGCGGCGGTGATCCCGCAGGCCGCGCTGTAGTCGTAGGTGCCGTAGTGCAGGGCGCTCGCGCGGCCCTGGCTCGCACCGATCATCCGGGCCACGGCGACGGTGCCGTCCTGGAGCAGGATCGACTGGGGGGTCTCGATCTGGAGCTCGAACCGCAGGCGGCCCTCGGGCAGGCCGAACCGCCGCTCCAGCCGGTCGCAGACCCAGGCCATGGCCTCGACCTGCTCGACGGAGGTGATCTTGGGGAGGGTGAGGACGAGGTTGTCCGGCAGGGAGCCGTGGCGCTCCAGGAGGGTCTGGAGGAACAGGGTGAGGCTGCGGACGCCGCGGTGCCGTCCGGCGGCCTCCATGCCCTTCATCCGGATGCCGAAGTAGGGGGTGGCGGTGCCCGCGGCGAGGTCGGCGCAGAAGGCTCCGGCCGCGGAGGTCACGTCGGCGTCCTCGGCCTCGTCACCGCGGTTCCCGTAGCCGTCCTCCAGGTCGGCGCGCAGGTCCTCGATCGGCTCGCGGGTGAGTTTGGCGCGCACGCGCGGCAGCGCCTCGGCGACGGCGGACTCGCCCAGTCCGGTGACCTCGGCGAGGTCGGCGGCCTTCGGGGCGAACTCGTCGAGGGCGTCCAGGGCCTCGCGCCCCCAGTCGGCGGCCAGGCCGGGGCGGATCCGGTCAGCGGGAACGTAGACGGTGTGCACCGGCTGGCGCGCGGTGTTGGCGCCGGGGTACTCACGGGCCAGGCGCGCGTCGGCGTCGGCCAGACGAGCGTCCAACGCCGTGGTGAGCTCGTCGAGGGACAGGGGGTCCTCCGCTGTCACGTTGCGGTTCCTCTCCGTAGGGGTGGTTCGGCCTCCCGAGGGAAGGCCCACCAGAATTCCTATATGCGGATGTTAACTTCTACGATTCGGAATAACAAGAGTTCAGCGGTGTCGGGAGTGCCCCCGATCGCCCCGACCCGTGGCGCTTGGGGCAGCGCTACGTGACCACGCCGTGCTATAGAGGACTCAGAGATGGGAAGTATTTTTCGTATCGCAGAATAAAGACCGTGACCTCAAGCGGCCTTCACAGGGGAGCATGACCGTTGTCAGCCTCGCAGACCACCCAGACCGACACCCCGCCCCTACCTGAGGAGACCAGTAGGCGCGGTCGTTCCGGTGGGGTGCAGTCCCTCGAACGGGCCTTCGCCCTGCTGGAGATCATGGCGGAGGCGGGCGGTGAGACCTCCCTCAGCCAGCTCGCCGAGTCGTCCCAGCTGCCGCTGCCCACCATCCACCGGATCATCCGGACGCTGGTCGGCAACGGGTACGTACGACAGCTGCCCTCGCGCCGCTACGCCCTCGGCCCCCGGCTCATCGGCCTGGGCGACAAGGCCTCCCAGATGCTCGGCACCTGGGCCCGCCCCCACCTCGCCCACCTGGTCGAGGTCCTGGGCGAGACCGCCAACCTGGCGATGCTCGACGGCGACAAGGTCATCTACGTGGCGCAGGTGCCCTCGCCGCACGCCATGCGCATGTTCACCGAGGTCGGCCGACGCGTCCTGCCGCACTCGGCCGGGGTCGGCAAGGCCCTGCTGTCGCAGCTGAGCGACGAGGAGGCGCTGGCGACCGTGCGCCGCACCGGCATGCCCGCGGCCACCGACCGGACCATCACCAGCCCCGAGGAGTTCGCCGCCGAACTCCAGCGCATCCGCGAACGCGGCTTCGCCATCGACGACGGCGAGCAGGAGATCGGCGTGCGCTGCGTGGCGGTTCCCGTGGAGGGCGCGCCCTCCCGGATGGCCGTGTCCGTCTCGGGCCCGGACCGTCGCGTGACCTGGGAGTTCGTCGAGCGGGCCGCCCCGCTGGTCCAGGAGGCCGCCCGCACCCTGGCCTCCGACCTCAACCACCAGACCTGACCCTCCCCGAACGCAGGGCGGGCCGTGACCCGGAAGGGTCACGGCCCGCCCTGCCGTTTCCGGGCCCGCGCCGCGCCCAGGAAGGCTACGTCGGCTGGTCGAAGCCCAGCTTCCGCAGCTGCTTGGGATCGCGCTGCCAGTCCTTGGCCACCCGCACGCGCAGGTCCAGGAAGACCCGCCGCCCCAACAGCCCCTCGATCTGCTTGCGCGCCCGCGAACCGACGTCGCGCAGCCGCGACCCCTTCGACCCGATGACGATCGCCTTCTGGCTGGAGCGCTCCACGTACAGCGAGGCGTAGATGTCCACCAGCTCCTTGCCCGGCCTGGTGTTCTCCCGCTCGGTCATCTCGTCCACGACCACCGCGATCGAGTGCGGCAGCTCGTCGCGCACACCCTCCAGCGCGGCCTCGCGCACCAGCTCCGCCACGAGCATCTCGTCGGGCTCGTCCGTCAGGTCGCCGTCCGGGTAGAGCGGCGGCCCCTCGGGCAGGTGCGAGCACAGCACGTCGGTCACCGTGTCGAGTTGGAAGCCGCCCTCGGCCGACACCGGGACGATGTCCGCCCAGTCGCCCAGCTCCTGCACCGCCAGCAACTGCTCCCCGACGGCCGCCCGGTCGGCCAGGTCGGTCTTGGTGACCAGGGCGACCACCGGCGTGTTGGTCTGCTCCGCCAACTCCTTGGCGATGTAGGTGTCGCCCCGGCCGATCGGCTCGTTGGCGGGCAGACAGAACGCGATCACGTCCACCTCGACCAGGGTGGACCGCACCAACGAGTCCAGCCGCTCCCCGAGCAGCGTGCGGGGCTTGTGCAGACCGGGCGTGTCCACGATGATCAGCTGCGCGTCGGGCCGGTGGACGATCCCGCGCACCGTCCGCCGGGTCGTCTGCGGCCGGTTGCTGGTGATCGCCACCTTCTGGCCGACCAGCGCGTTCATCAGCGTGGACTTGCCCACGTTGGGACGGCCGACGAAGCAGGCGAACCCGCTGCGGTAGCCCTCCGGATGGGAGGGCGGGGGCAGCGGAAGCCGCAGCTTCTCCAGGTCGAGGTCGTTCATCTTTCCTTCTCAGCGCCGGGTGATGCTCGCGGGCACCCCGTCGGGGGCGGCGATCACCACCACCTGGGTCTTCAGGTCGTCCGCGACCGCGCGGTCGTCCTCGTTCAGTTCCTTGGCCTCGGTCACCACCACCGCCGCCTCCAGGGCGGAGGCCTCGCTGGACACGGCCGCGGCGACGGCCGCCTGCAACGCGGTGAGCCGGAGCGAGGGCAGCGACACCGTCGTGGCGACGTAGGTGCGCCCGGTCTCGTCGCGTACCGCCGCGCCCTCGGCCGCCGCGTTCCGGGCCCGGGAGGCCCGAGCGAGGGTGATGAGCTTGCCGTCCTCGGGGCCCAGCCCCGTCGTGTCCGTCACTGCTCCGTGCTCCTTACGTCCTCGTTCTTCCCCTGGCCCCCGGGCGCCCCGTCATCGTCCGGCAGGCGCTCCACCAGGGCCGTGGTCAGACGGTTCCGGCGACCGCCCCGACCCTCCAGGGTGAGTCTGAGACCAGCGTATTGCGCCTGCGCACCACCCGCGGGGACCCGGCCCAGCACGTACGCGACCAGACCGCCGACGGTCTCCACCTCCGGAGCGTCCAGGTCCAGGTCGGGGAAGAGCTCGGCGAGCTCCCCCAGCGGCAGGCGGGCGGTCACCCGCACCCGCGAGTCGTCGAGCCACTGCACCGGCGGGATCTCGTGGTCGTACTCGTCGGTGATCTCCCCGACGATCTCCTCCACGATGTCCTCCAGCGTCACCAGGCCCGCCGTGCCGCCGTACTCGTCGATGGCCACGGCGACGTGGTTGCGCTGCTGCTGCATCTCGCGCAGGAGTTCGTCGATCGGCTTGGTGTCGGGGACGTAGGTGGCCGAACGCATCACGTCCGCGGCGGTCATCGGCGGCTCCACGCCCCCGCCCGCGGTCGCCGACCAGCGGTCGCGCAACCGCTCCACGAGGTCCTTGAGGTAGACGATGCCGACCACGTCGTCCTCGTCCTCACCCGTCACCGGGATCCGCGAGTAGCCGCTGGCCAGCGCCAGCGACAGCACCGCGTCGGCGTCCGCGTCCCGGTTGGTGAACACGATGTCGGGCCGCGGCACCATGACCTCGCGCACCGAGGTGTCGTCGAGCTTGAACACCGAGTGGATCATCTGGCGTTCCTCGGGGTCGATCACCTCGCCCCGCTCGGCCAGGTCCACGAGCTGGCGCAGTTCCACCTCGGTGCTGAACGGGCCCTCGCGGTCCCCCTTCTCCCGAGGGGTGAGCGCTCGGCCCAACCCCACCAGGAGCTGGGCGACCGGTCCCACCGCGAACTGGAGGGGCCGCACGACGGCCGCGCTCGCCAACGCGATCGGCCCGGCGAACTGGCGGCCGAGGATGCGCGGCGCGATCGCGACGAACACCGACTCGACCACGACCAGCACGACCAGGGTCAGGACCAGCGCGGGCCAGCCCGGCCCCAGCAGGACCACCATGCCCGACGCGGTGGCCAGCACCACGCACACCTCGGTGACCACACGCAGGAACAGCAGGACGTTCAGGTGGCGGCCGGGGTCGGCGGCCACGCGCGCCCACCCGGGGGCGGCGCCCCGCTCACCGGACGTCTCGGGCAGCCCCACGGAGGCCACCCGGGTGACCGCCACCTCGGCGGCGGCGAGGAACCCGGCCACGGCCGTCAGCAGCAGGGCGGCGGCGAACGCGCCCGCCCACAGGACGGGGTCGCCCGCGGCCCACGGCTCCGTGGTCGACGCGGCGTTCATCGGTCGCTCTCGTCTCCCCCGGACGCGATCGCCTCCCGCTCACGCCAGGCGGAGAGGATCTCGGCCTGGAGACCGAACATCTCCTTGTGCTCGTCGGGCTCGGCGTGGTCGTAGCCCAGCAGGTGCAGGATGCCGTGCGTGCACAGCAGGTCGATCTCGGCCTCGGTCGAGTGCCCCGCCGTGCGGGCCTGGCGCTCGGCGACCTGGGGGCAGATGATCACGTCACCGAGGACGCCCGGCTCGCTGGTGCGGCCGGGGCCCCCGGGACGCAGCTCGTCCATCGGGAAGGAGAGGACGTCGGTGGGACCGGGCTCGTCCATCCACCGCACGTGCAGGTCCGTCATCGGCTCCTCGTCCACCAGCACGACGGACAGCTCGGCCAGCGGGTGGACGCGCATGGCGTCGAGCACGTGCCGAGCCAGGCGGGAGAGTCGCTCCTCGTCCACGGTGGTGACGCCCGACTCGTTGGCGACGTCGATACTCATCGGTTGCGGCTGCCTCACTTGGGAATCGTCATGGCCGAGCGGGGTGGCCGCCCGGCGGCGCGTCGCCCTCGCGTCCGCGCCGGGACGTCCGACGCCGATGGGCCCGCACCACGGCGGGCCCATCAGCTCGGACGTCGTACTACTCCAGTCTGCCCGCTATTCGGCGCGGCCGCTCCCCGCCCCGGCGTCGGTCGGGGTGTCGGTGGAGCTCCGTCGGGGCCCCGGCCGACGGGGGCGCCCGCCGTTGGCGCCCGACCGACCGGCCTGGGTGGCGTCGTAGCGGCCGTAGGCGTCCACGATCTGTCCGACGAGCCGGTGGCGGACCACGTCCTCGCTGGACAGGCGGACGAAGGCGATGTCGTCGATGTCACGCAGGATGTTCTCGATGGTGCGCAGGCCGCTGGTCTGCCCACCGGGGAGGTCGACCTGGGTGACGTCGCCGGTCACGACGATCTTCGACCCGAAGCCGAGCCGCGTGAGGAACATCTTCATCTGCTCGGGCGAGGTGTTCTGGGCCTCGTCCAGGATGATGAAGGAGTCATTGATCGTTCTACCCCGCATGTACGCCAGGGGCGCGACCTCGATCGTCCCGGCCGACATCAGCTTGGGGATCGAGTCGGGGTCGAGCATGTCGTGCAGCGCGTCGTACAGCGGCCGCAGGTACGGGTCGATCTTCTCGTAGAGGGTGCCCGGCAGGAACCCCAGCCGCTCGCCCGCCTCGACCGCCGGGCGGGTGAGGATGATCCGGTTGACCTCCTTGTCCTGGAGGGCCTTGACCGCCTTGGCCATCGCCAGGTAGGTCTTGCCGGTTCCCGCCGGTCCGATGCCGAACACGACCGTGTGCCGGTCGATGATGTCGACGTACCGCTTCTGGTTGACGGTCTTGGGGCGGATGGTCCTGCCCCGGTTGGACAGGATGTTGGTCGTGAGCACGTCGGCGGGGCGTTCGGTGCCGGGCGTGCGCAGCATGTGGATCATGCGCTCGATGGTGTCGGGGGTGACGTGGGTACCGCTCTTGGCGAGTTCGATGAGCTCCTCGACGAGGCGGACCACGACCGCGGTCTCCTCGGGGCTGCCGCTGATCGTGAACTCGTTGCCGCGGACGTGGATGTCGCTCTCGAACGCCCGCTCCAGCGCCCGGAGGAGTTCGTCCCCCGAGCCCAGCAGGCCGACCATGGTGTGCTCGTCCGGGACCACGACCTTGACCTGCGTGTCCTGTCGCGGTTGCGTGTGCGTTGTCTCGGCCATGACGTGGCCTTGCGGCCCCTGCCCCACCCTTCGTTCCGACCCCGCCCTCTCCGGCGGGGTGCGCCGCCTCCGGCACCCGATCCGGTACCGGGCCCGTCCCTGGACCGGCGCCTCCGGCGGCTCACCGGTCCCTGGGACCACGCCTTGAGTCTACCAACGCGCCCCCGCCCGGCTCGATCGCTTTTTCGACCGCCCGGGGCACCGCGCCCCTACCCGGGAGGCCAGTTCAGCCCGCGCCCGCCCAGCAGGTGCCCGTGCAGGTGGAACACCGTCTGTCCGGCGCCGCTCCCGGTGTTGAACACCAGCCGGTACCCCGACTCGGCCACGCCCTCCGCCTCGGCCACCTCACGGGCCTCCAGCGCGATCTCGTCCAACAGCCCCGTCCCGGCGGCGGCCGCGGTCGCGGCGTCCGGGTGGTGGTCGCGCGGGACGATCAGCACGTGGGTGGGCGCCTGGGGGTTGATGTCGCGGAAGGCGACGGTGCGCTTCCCCTCGCGGACGATCTCGGCGGGCACCTCCCCCCGCACGATCTTGCAGAAAAGGCAGTCGGCCTCGGCCATCGCGTACCTCCGTCGGGGGACTGTCGCCCGGTTGTTCCCGCCCACGGGCCCGCACGGCGGGCTGCCGGAGCGGCCGTCTCGGATTGTCCGGTCACCATGATGCCGCAGGTCCGGTCGGCCGAACGCCACCGGGTTCGGGACCGGAAGCCCTGGTACCGCGTCTCCTTTGAGAGAAGCACGATAGGCTTTGCACCCGTGCGCGGCGGGTCGTCGGCCTCCTCCGCTGACGTCCACCTCCTGCGTGTTCGGCCTGAAACGCACCCCTACTTGGAAAAGAAGAGGTATGCCCTTTCGTAAACCCCGCGACAAGGGTGTGCGTCGAACTGATGTGACGACAGAAACCATGGTGGCGGGAGCCACCACGGCTCCCCTCGCCGTGGCCTGGGACGCCGACCACGCGGTGACCGAACTCTATCGGGAGCACTACCGCCCCCTGGTCCGTCTCGCCTCGCTGCTCGTCCGGGACCACGCGACCGCGGAGGAGGTCGTGCAGGACTCCTTCGTCGCCATGCACTCGGCCTGGCGACGCCTGCGCGATCCCAACAAGGCCCTGTCCTACCTCCGGCAGGCGGTCGTGAACAAGGCGCGGTCGGTACTGCGCCACCGGGCCGTCGTGGAGAAGCACGCACCCAAGGCGCTGCCCGACGCTCCCAGCGCGGAACACGGCGCCATGAGTCAGTTGGAACGCGAGGCCGTCATCAGGGCCCTGCGTAAACTACCCACCCGTCAGCGAGAGGCCATCGTGCTCCGGTACTACGGCGACCTGTCCGAGGCGCAGATCGCGGACGCCATGGGGATCAGCAAGGGCGCGGTGAAGAGTCACACGTCCCGTGGCATCTCCGCACTGCGCTCTGTCCTGGAGCAGACGACATGACCAGTCCATCCGAGAACGACGCGTTCGAGAACCGACTCCGCTCGATCCTGAGATCCGAGGCGGACGCGGTCGAGCCCTCCGCCGAGGCCCTGAACCTGATCCGCGAGCGGACCGAACGCGGGCGCGGCTGGGCGTGGTTCGGACTGCCCTGGCTACGACCGACGCTCGCGGTGGCGGGAGCGGTCCTGATCGCCGCGTCCGTGGTCGTCTCCAGCCCCGAGGTCCGCGACCACGTGCTGGAGATCGTCCCGGCGGGCGCCGACCGCGAGGGCGCGCCCCAGGCGGCCGAGCCGTCCGAGGACGATGTCGCCACCACCGCGCCCGCCCCCGACGCGGGCGGTGGCGTGGCGGCGCCTGCGCCGGAGCCCGCGGACGAGCCGACGCCCACCCCGGAACCCTCGAAAGCGCCGTCCTCGTCGCCCGACGACGTCCAGGCCACGCAGACCTGCTCGGCGGTCGAGGCCTCCCCCGCCGGGGACGAGAGCTCCGACGGCGGTGCCCAGCCGTCAGCGCCCCCCGCTGACGAGGGCGAGTGCGTCACCCCCGACGACGAGCCCACCGACGAGGACTCCGGGGGCGGCACGGGCGGCAACGGCGGCGGTGAGGGCGACTCGGGCCAGGAGGACGGTTCGGGCGGGACGGGCAACGGCGGCGAGTCCCCCGGGAACAGCGCGGGCGGCAGGGACACCACCACCGCTCCGGTGGAGTCCACGGTGCACTGACCGACCGTCAGCGGACCGGGCGCCCCTCACCAGCGCCCGGTGCGCGTCTGGAGCACCGACAGCGCGGCCACCCCGGCGGTGGAGGTGCGCAGGACCGTCGGCCCCAGCAGGGCGCGGACCGCCCCGGCCGCGGCGAAGGCGTCGAGTTCGGCGTCGGAGAAGCCGCCCTCGGGGCCGACCACGAGAACGATCCCGGCCCCGTCGTCCCGGGGAAGGTCGAGGTCGGCCAGGCGCCGGGCGCCGTCCTCGTGCAGGACGACGGCGAGGTCCGTCTCGGCCAGCAGCGTCGCCACGGCCGTGCGGTCGGCGAGGTCGGCCACCTCCGGCAGCCGTCCGCGCCGCGCCTGCTTGGCGGCCTCCCGAGCGGTGGCGCGCCACTTGCCCAGGGCCTTGGCCGCCCGATCGCCCTTCCAGCGGGTGACGCAGCGTTCGGCCGCCCAGGGCACGACGGTGTCCACCCCGGCCTCGGTCATCATCTCCACGGCCAGTTCGCCGCGGTCGCCCTTGGGCAGGGCCTGGACGACGGTCAGGCGCGGGCTGGGCTCCGGTTCGTCCCAGCGGTCGACCACCTGGCAGACGATCCCGTCCTTGGCGACCCCGGTCACCGTGCAGCGCGCACGCCGACCGAGGCCGTCGGACAGGTCGACCGTCTCGCCCTCGCGGATCCTGCGCACGACGGCCGCGTGCCGCCCCTCCGGACCCGACACCTCGATCCGGTCGGCCGCCAGGTCGGCGGTCCCGACCAGGAAGACCGGCGGGGTCACTTGGCTCCGAAGGCGTCGCGGAGCTTGGCGAACAGTCCGCCGTGACCGGGGCTGAACCGGCCCGGCGACTGGTCCTCGCCGCGCAGCTCGGCGAACTTGCGCAGCAGGGCCTCCTGCTCCTCGTCGAGCTTGGAGGGGGTCTCCACGTCGACGCGGATGCGCAGGTCGCCCCGGCCGCCTCCGTCGAGGTGGGTGACGCCCTTGTTCGGCAGGGTGATGACGTGACCGGAGTTGGTGCCGGGGCGCAGGTCGATGTTCTCCGTGCCGTCGAGGGTGTCGAAGGCGAAGGAGGCGCCCAGTGCGGCGGCCGTCATCGGAACGGTCACCGTGCAGTGGAGGTCGTCGCCCCGGCGTTCGAAGGTGGGGTGGGGGCGCTGGACGATCTCCAGGATGATGTCGCCGCGCGGTCCGCCGTTGGGGCCGACCTCGCCCTCGCCCGCGAGCTGGATGCGGGTGCCGTCGTCGACGCCGGCCGGGATCTTGACCGTGCGGGTCACCTTCTCCCGCACCCGGCCCTCGCCCGCGCAGTCGGCGCAGGGGTCGGTGATGACCGTGCCCTGGCCGGAGCACTGCGGGCAGGGGCGCGAGGTCATGACCTGCCCGAGGAAGGAGCGGGTGACCTGGGAGACCTCGCCCTGGCCGTGGCACATGTCGCAGGTGCTGCGGTGCGATCCGGCGGCCGTTCCCTCGCCCTGGCAGGTCTCGCACAGGATCGCCGTGGGGAAGGTGATGTCCTTGCTGACGCCGAAGGCGGTCTCCTTCAGGTCCAGCTCGACGCGGATCTTGATGCTGCGTCCGCGGCGCACCCGTTCACGCGGACCGCGCGCGCCGGGCTGACCACCGCCGAAGAACGCGTTCATGATGTCGTCGAACGCGAACCCGCCCGCGCCGCCGAAGCCGCCGGGGCCGCCGCCCGCCGGAGCGAAGGGGTCCTGGCCCATGTCGAACATCCGGCGCTTGTTCTCGTCGGAGAGGACCTCGTAGGCCTGGGTCACCTCCTTGAAGCGCTCCTGGGTGGCGGGATCCGGGTTGATGTCCGGGTGCAGCTCGCGTGCGAGCCGACGGTACGCCTTCTTGATCTCGTCCTTGGACGCGTCACGACGCACCCCGAGAACCTGGTAATAGTCTCTGGCCACTGAGTTACTGTCCTGCCAAAATCTGTCCGACATACCGGGCCACCGCACGCACGGCGCCCATCGTTCCCGGGTAGTCCATCCGGGTGGGACCCACGACTCCGATCTTGGCCAGCGACTGGTTTCCCACGCCGTAGTCGGCCGACACGATGGAGGTGGACCGCAGACCCTCGTGGAAGTTCTCCTCGCCGATGCGCACGGTCAGCATCGAAGGGTCCTTCGCCTCACCCAGCAAACGGATGAGGACCATGTTCTCTTCCAGCGCTTCCAGAACGTCCCGCAGACTGGCCGCGAAGTCCACCGCCGCGAGGTTGGCGGTCCCGGCCAGGACGATCTTCTCCTCGTGCCGCTCGACGAGGCTCTCCAACAGGATCGAGAGGACCGAGACGGCCATGGGCCGGTGTTCGGGGTCGACCTGGGCGGGGAGGTCGTCCACCGCGTCCGGGACGTCTCCGAGGGGGAGTCCCGCGATGGCCCGGTTCAGCATGGAGCGCAGATCCGCGACGGCGCTCTCGCTGATCTCGCCCGCACCGTCGATCACCCGCTGCTCGACCCGGCCCGTGTTGGTGATGACGACCATCATCAGTCGCATCGCCCCCAGGGGCACCAGTTCGACGTGCTGCACCGACGAACGGGTCAGCGAGGGGTACTGGACGATCGCGACCTGGCGGGTGAGCTGGGCGAGCAGGCGCACCGTGCGCGCGATGATCTCGTCGAGGTCCACGGCTCCGGTGAGGAAGGACTCGATCGCCCGCCGCTCGGCCACCGACAGCGGCTTGACCGAGGAGAGGCGGTCGACGAAGAGGCGGTAGCCCTTGTCGGTCGGCACACGCCCGGCGCTGGTGTGCGGCTGGGTGATGTAGCCGTCCTCCTCCAGGGCGACCATGTCGTTGCGGATGGTCGCGGGTGAGACCCCGAGGCGGTGCCGGTCGGCGAGAGCCTTGGATCCCACGGGCTCGTTGGTGTTGACGAAGTCCTCGACGACCGCACGCAGGACCGCGAGCTTGCGCTCATCCAGCAACTCGCCACCTCCTGGCACTCCGTGGTCCTCAGTGCTAATTCTATGCCCGGTAGCAAACGCGGTCGGCTACCCGCGGGTAGTAACGCGGCCGCCCCTCCCCGATCTTCCCTTCCCGTCCGGCCTGGACGGCGTCGGGCGCGCGCGTCGCGGCCGTGTCGTCGGCCACGCCCGATCGCCTCACGGGGCGCGGGCCCCGCACCAGTAGACTGCACGACCGTGGCTACCAAGGGAACCGGCCGCTACGGCCGCGACGTGCTGGCCGAGGACCGGCGGCGACCCGGCGGGCGCGCGGTCCGCGAGACGCCGCTGAGCCGGGACCTGGTCGTGGAGGACGTCGAGGAGACCTTCTGCGGCGCCGTGGTGGCCTGGGACAAGGCGACCGTGACCCTGGAGGACCGGCACGGCCGCCGCCGCGTGTTCGACCTGGAGCCGGCGGCGTTCCTGGTGGACGGCGAGCCGGTGACCCTCGTCCGCCCCGCCGGCGCCCCGAGAGGCCCGTTGCGCAGCGCCTCGGGCTCGATCGCGGTGACGGACGCCCGGGCGCGCACGGCACGTGAGAGCCGCATCTACGTCGAGGGCGTGCACGACGCCGAGTTGGTCGAGAGGGTCTGGGGCCACGACCTCCGTGTGGAGGGCGTGGCCGTGGAGTTCCTGGAGGGCGTCGACGGCCTGCCCGCGATCGTCGCGGAGTTCGCGCCCGGCCCCGGCCGTCGGCTGGGCGTGCTGGTGGACCACCTGGTGCCCGGCTCCAAGGAGAGCAGGATCACCGAACGGGTCCGCGGCGAGCACGTGCTGGTGACCGGACACCCCTACGTCGACGTCTGGCAGGCGGTGCGCCCCCGCAGCGTGGGCATCGCGGCCTGGCCGGAGGTGCCCCGGGGTATCCCCTGGAAGGAGGGGGTGGTCCGGGCCCTGGGCTGGCGCGTGGAGACCGGTGAGGCCTGGCGCCGGATCCTGGGGTCGGTCCGTTCGTACGCCGACCTGGAACCGTCCCTTCTCGGCCGTGTGGAGGAGCTCATCGACTTCGTTACGGGACCGCATCCCGGCGAACACTAGGATTCACACCAGGCGACGGCGAGGACGCCCTGCGTCCGGTCGTGCCGGTCGCCCGTCCCGGGCCCTCCGCGGTCGTCGGCACAGCCCCACAGAGAACAACCGCCCCTCAGCAGCGGAGCCAAGGAACAGCATGAGCGAGACCCCGACGAACCCCCCGTCCCCGGAGGACCCGCAGGGCCAACCGCCGGAGCCGCCCCAGCCCGCTCCGGGACAGCCGGACCAGGCCGAGGCGCCGGGGTACGCGCAGCAGCCGCCCGCCCGACCCGGGCAGGCCCAGCCGTCCGGTGAGCAGTCGCCGTACGCCCCGCGGCCGGAGGCCGCCCAGCCCCATCCCCAGGGGTACGCGCAGCCGGACGCCGCACAGCCCTCGGGCGGTCAGCCGGGCTACGGCCAGCCCTCCGGCGGCCAGTCCCCCTACGCCCCCCAGCCGGGGCAGCCCCAGTACCAGGCCCAGCCGGTGCAGGGGCAGCAGCCGTACGGCGGCCAGCCCGGATACGCGCAGTCCTCCGGTGGACAGTCGCCGTACGCGCCGCGGCCGGAGGCGGGTCAGCCGTCCGGCGGGCAGCCGGGTTACGGGCAGCCCTCAGGTGGGCAGCCGGACTACGGCCAGGCCTCCCAGTCCCCGTACGCCCCCCAGCCGGAGGCCCCGCAGCCCCAGGCCTTCCCCCAGCAGCCCGCGCCGGACCAGGCGGGGCAGCGGTTCCAGGGCCAGCCGGTGCAGGGGCAGCAGCCGTACGGCGGCCAGCCGGGCTTCGCGCCGCCGCCCGGCGCCCCGGGGCAGGCGTACCCTCCGCAGTCGCCCGCCCAGCACGGACAGGCGCAGCCGTCCGGCGGGCAGTCGCCGTACGCCCCGCAGCCGGAGGCCGCGCCGCCGCAGTCCTACGGGCAGCAGCTCGCGGCCGCCCAGTCCGGGTTCGCTCCCCAGCCGGGTCAGCCCGGCCAGCCGGGGTTCGGACAGCCCCAGCCTCCGCGGTTCCCCGGCGCCCAGGCGCCCCACGGCCAGCCCGGCCCCTACGGCCAGCAGCCCGCGCGGGGCGACGACGGCACCCTCGTGTCGATGATCGCGCACCTGTCCGGGTTCGTGGTCGCCTTCCTCGGCTGGATCCCGCCCCTGGCGATCTACCTCGCCAAGCGCGAGCAGTCGCCGACCGTGCGGCACCACGCGTCGGAGGCGGCCAACTTCCAGTTGACGCTGCTCATCCCCTACGTCTTCGCCTGCGTGGTCTTCATCGGACTGGGTATCTTCTTCCCAGGGCTGTCCTGGATCGGCATCGCCGTGATCGCGCTGATCTGGATCCTCGCGATCGTCCTCGGCGTCCTGGGCGCCTCCAACGCGAACAAGGGAATCTGGTACCGCTACCCGGTGAGCATCCGACTCCTGAAGTAGTCCCCCCATGAGTGCCTGAGTGAGTCAGCACGAAGGGACACCGCCATGTCGCACCCGAACACACCACCTCCTGAGGAACCCGACGACCGGGAGCGGCGGCAACAGGGCCAGGAGGGCCCGGGCGACCAGCCACCGGCCAGCGGTCCCGCGGGCGGCGGCCAGCCCGGGTACGGGCCTCCGCCGGGCGGGCCCCCGCCCGGTCAGGGACCCGGCTACGGCCCACCTCCCGGCGGTTACCGGCCCGGTGGTCAGATGCCGGGCGGGTACCAGGCGGGCGGCTACCAGCCGGGTGCGCCGCCACCCGGCGCCGAGCCCTCGTCGGCCACCACCGGCCAGCCCAACCAGGCCGAACGGCAGATGGGCCTGATCGCCCACCTGGGCGGCGGCCTGGCCGGGTTCTTCTTCTCCGGATTCGGCTGGCTCGTCCCGCTGATCGTGTACCTGGTCAAGAAGGACGAGTCGCCGTTCGTCCGCGACCAGGCGGCGCACGCGCTCAACTTCCAGCTGCTCATCACGATCGGGATCGTGGTGTCCTGGTTGTTGACGCTGGTGATCATCGGCGTGCTGACGTGGATCGTCGTGGCCGTGGTCTGCCTGGTCTTCGGCATCCTCGGCGGCCTGGCCGCCAACCGGGGCGAGTGGTACCGCTACCCGTTCAACGTCACCTGGGTGAAGTAGTCCCGGTCCCGTGAGGGGCCGCGCGCCCGGAGGAACGCGGGTCAGGTCAGGTCGCGGACCACGGCGTCGGCGAGCAGCCGCCCCCCGCGGGTGAGGACGGCGCGGCCCGCGTCGTGGGCCGCGGGGTCGAGCAGCCCCGCGGCCACGGCGCGCCGCGCGGCCTCCCGGCCCCGCGGCTCCAGGAGGTCGAGCGGGCACCCCCGCTCCACGCGCAGTTCCAGCAGGACGCGCTCGAACCGGCGCTCTTCCGCGCTGAGCACCTCGCGCGCCTGGCCCGGGCTCGACCGCTCCGCCAACCGCGCGGCGTAGGCGGCGGGGTGTTTGACGTTCCACCACCGGGTGCCGCCCACGTGGCTGTGCGCCCCCGGCCCGACGCCCCACCAGTGGCCGCCGGTCCAGTAGAGGAGGTTGTGCTTGCTGCGGCCCTCGGGGGTGCGCGCCCAGTTGGACACCTCGTAGGGGGTGAACCCGGCCTTGGCGAGGGCCTCGTCCGCCATGAGGTAGCGGTCGGCCATGGTGTCGTCGTCGGGCGCGGTGAGTTCGCCCCTGCGGACCCGCGCGGCCAGGCGGGTGCCCTCCTCCACGATGAGCGAGTAGGCGGAGACGTGGTCGGGGTCGGCCGACAGCGCGGCCTCCAGGGAGGCGGCCCAGTCGTCGTCGCTCTCGCCGGGGGTGCCGTAGATCAGGTCCAGGTTGACGTGCTCGAACCCGGCCGCGCGCGCCCACGCGACGCACCGCTCGGGCCGTCCCGGCGTGTGCCCGCGCTCCAGGACGCGCAGCACGTGCGGTCGGGCGCTCTGCATGCCGAAGGAGACGCGGGTGAACCCGGCCTCGCGCAGTCGCGCCAGGTAGTCGGGGTCCACGGTCTCCGGGTTGGCCTCCGTGGTCAGCTCGGCGTCGGCGGCCAGGCCGAAGCGTTCGCGGATCGCGGCGACGATCCGGCCCAGGTCCTCGGCGGGGAGAAGGGTGGGCGTCCCGCCGCCGACGAACACCGTGCTCACCTCGGGGCGGTCGCCGCGCAGGACGCGGTCGGCCAACTCGACCTCGGCGATCGCCTGGTCGGCGTAGGTCTCGCGGGAGGCGGTGGCGGTGCCGTCGCGCGAGACCAGCTCGTCCGCGGTGTAGGTGTTGAAGTCGCAGTAGCCGCAGCGCGTGACGCAGAACGGCACGTGGACGTAGAACCCGAGCGGGCGGTCGCCGAGCTCGGCGAGGGAGGGCGCGGGAAGGTCCCCGCTCCTCGGGACGGGGTCGCCGTCGAGGGCAACGGAAGGCATACCTCCAGTGTCACCGACCCGGCGGCGTGCCCGGGTCGGCGTGGCGGAGGGGGTCGGACGTCCCCGTCCCCGCTACGCGCGGGCGGACTCCACTGCGCCGCCGGCGGTCGCGCCCGCGGACTCGGCGGCCCTGGGCTGGACGGGGGCGGCGACGCGGGGCGGGGCGACGGCGGTGGAACCGCGCACGATCAGCTCGGGGTCGAACAGGTACTCGGTGTGGGAGACGTGGTGTCCGGCGATCTCGTCGCACAGGGCGCGCACGGCCGCGAGCGCCATCGCGTTGACCGGCTGGCGGACGGTGGTCAGCGGCGGGTCGGTGAACGCGATGAGCTGGGAGTCGTCGAAGCCGACCACCGAGAAGTCCTCGGGCACGCGCAGTCCGCGCTGGCGGGCGGCGCGGATGGCGCCCAGGGCCATCATGTCGGAGCCGCAGACCATGGCCGTGACGCCGCGCTCGATGAGGCGGGTGGCCGCGGCGTGGCCGCCCTCGACCCCGAACAGGGACAGCTCCACGAGTTCCTCGCCGTCCAGGCCGTGCTGGGCCAGCGTCTGGTGGTAGCCGTCGAGCTTGCGGCGGACGGGGACGTAGCGCTCGGGTCCGCTGGTGAAGCCGATCCGCGTGTGGCCCAGGGCGACCAGGTGGTTGACGGCCAGGCGCCCGGCCTCCCGGTCGTCGCAGGAGATGAAGGCGGCGGGGATGGCGTCGGCGAACCCGTTGACGAGCACGATGGGCAGGCGGCGCGACACGAGCGCCTGGTAGCGCTCGTGGGAGGAGGAGGTGTCCGCGTGGCGCCCGGAGACGAAGAGGATGCCGGAGACGTTGCGCTCCAGCAGGAGTTCGACGTACTCGTCCTCCGTTATCCCGCCGGGGGTCTGGGTGCACAGGACGGGGGTGTAGCCGCGCTGGGCGAGGGCGCCCTCCGCCGCCTGGGCGAACATCGGGAAGACCGGGTTCTCCAGTTCGGGGATGACCATCCCGACGAGTCCCGCCGAACGCTGGCGCAACCGGGCGGGCCGCTCGTAGCCGAGGACGTCCAGCGCGGTCAGGACGGCCTTGCGGGTGTCACTGCCGACACCGGGCTTGTCGTTGAGCACCCGCGAAACGGTGGCTTCGCTGACACCTGCGTGCCGCGCGATGTCGGCAAGTCGTGGACCCATGCGGACAACTCTAGTCGAGATCACCGTCACATGACCGCAAGTAGGCGGTAATCTTGCGCAAGAAGTTGCAGAGGCCCACAGGGAAGGACCCCCGTTTTGCTCCAGGCACACTGGTGGCGCGACGCCGCCATCTACCAGATCTACGTGCGCAGCTTCGCCGACTCCAACGGCGACGGGGAAGGCGACCTGACCGGGATCCGCGAACGCCTCCCCCACCTCGTCGACCTCGGCGTCGACGCCATCTGGCTGACGCCCTTCTACGTGTCCCCGCTCGCCGACGGCGGGTACGACGTCGCCGACTACCGCGACGTCGACCCCAGGTTCGGCACCCTGGAGGACTTCGACGCCCTTGTCTCCGCCGCGCACGACCTGGGCGTCCGCGTCATCATCGACGTCGTGCCCAACCACTCCTCGTCGGCGCACCGCTGGTTCCGCGAGGCCGTGGCCGCCGAGCCCGGCAGCCCCGAACGGGCCCGCTACCTGTTCCGCGACGGCAGGGGGGCGGACGGCGAGCAGCCGCCCAACAACTGGAAGTCGATCTTCGGCGGCCCGGCCTGGACCCGCCTCAAGCGGCCCGACGGCACGCCCGAGCAGTGGTACCTGCACCTGTTCGACGCCGAGCAGCCCGACTTCGACTGGACCCACCCGGAGGTCCACGAGGAGTTCGACGACGTGCTCCGGTTCTGGCTGGAGCGCGGCGTGGACGGGTTCCGGATCGACGTCGCGCACGGGATGGTCAAGGACCCGGCCCTGCCCGACATCGCCGACGACGCCAAGGCCGACCTGCTCGACGGCAGCACGACCCTGCCCTACTTCGACCAGGACGGCGTGCACGAGATCTACCGGCGCTGGGCCGCCATCGCGGCCGCCTACCCGGGCGACCGCGCCCTGGTGGCCGAGGCGTGGGTGGAGGACGCCGACCGGGTGGCGCGCTACCTGCGCCCCGACGAGCTGCACCAGGCGTTCAACTTCGAGTACCTGACCGCGCCGTGGGACGCCGGGCGCCTGCGCCAGGTCATCGAGCGCTCCCTGACCGCCAACGGGGCGGTCGGCGCCACGACCACGTGGGTGCTGTCCAACCACGACGTGACGCGCCACGTGACGCGGTTCGGAGGCGGTGAGCAGGGGCTGCGCCGGGCGCGCGCGGCGACGCTGCTCATGCTGGCGCTGCCCGGGTCGGTCTACCTGTACCAGGGCGAGGAGCTGGGCCTTCCCGAGGTCACCGACCTGCCCGAGGAGGCGCTCCAGGACCCGACGTGGGAGCGGTCGGGTCGCACCGAGCGCGGGCGCGACGGCTGCCGCGTGCCGCTGCCCTGGGAGGAGGGGGCCGCGCCGTACGGTTTCGGCCCCGAGGGGAGTGTGCCCTGGCTGCCGATGCCCGAGGGGTGGGGCGCGCTGGCGCGCGCCGCCCAGCACGGGGTCGAGGGGTCGACGCTGGAGCTGTACCGGAGCGCGCTGCGGCTGCGGCGCGAACTGGACGCGCTCGGTGACGGGACCATGACCTGGGTGGACGCCCCGGAGGGTGTGCTGTGCTTCGAGCGCGAGCCGGGCGTGCGCTGCGCGGTCAACCTCGGCGGGGCGCCGGTGGAGATCGCCGCGGCGGGCGAGGTGCTCCTCGCCAGCGGTCCGGTGGAGGCGCCCTCGGACGGCCGCATGACCCTGCCCGGTGACACGGCGGTGTGGCTGCGGGGCTGAACCGTGCCCGCGGAAGGGCCCCGCCGCGCCCACCCGTCACCCGTCCTCGTCCACGAGTGCCGAGGGTGACGGGTGGGCCACCGGCCACCCGTCACCGCCGCCACCTGCGACGACGACACGCTGACACGGAACCGTCACCCCCGGTCCGCCATCACCGGACCGTTTCCCGGACGTTTCCGCATCTTTATCCCCAGCGCCTGCAAAACCTTTCAAAACTTGCAAGGTATTGCTAATGTCACACCACAGCGCAGGTCCGCGACGGTCCCGGCCACCGGCCCCTCGCGTGCGCTCCCCCATCAGTACCGCCTCCCGGAGGGAAGACACCATGAGATTCCGCAGCGCACCAGCGTTCGCCGGTATCGCCGCGATCGCCCTGATGGCGACCGCCTGCGGCGGCGACGAGGGCGACGGAGGCGAGGCGTCCGGGGGCGGCGAACTCGTCGTCTGGACCGACCCCGAGCGCGCCGACGCCGTCCAGGCCGCCGCCGAGCAGTTCTCCGAGGCCAACGGCGTCAACGTCAGCGTGGACAGTGTGGCGTTCGAGGACATGCAGGGGGACGTGCTCAACGCCCACCAGGCGGGCAACGCCCCCGACATCTTCATCGGCGCCCACGACTGGACCGGAAACCTGGTGCGCAACGGAGCCGTCCAGCCGGTCGAGCTGCCCGAGGACCGGGCCGCGATGCTCGACGGGACCGCGTTGGAGGCCATGACCTTCGACGGCCAGCTCTTCGGCGTCCCCTACGCGCAGGAGAACCTCTTCCTCCTGCGCAACACCGCGCTGGCCCCCGAGGCCCCGGCGACCTTCGAGGAGATGGTCGAGGTCGGGACCCGGCTCCAGGACGACGGCGAGGTCGGCGAGGTCCTGTCCATGGCGGTCGGCCAGGAGGGCGACCCCTACCGGATGAACACCCTGTTCACCTCGGCCGGGGGCTACCTGTTCGGCCAGGACGACACCGGCACCTGGGACCCCTCCGACCTCGGCGTGGGCACCGACGCGTCGGTCGAGGCGATGGAGCGGATCGCCGAGTACGGCGAGGACGGCTCCGGCGTGCTCCGCCGCTCCATCACCACCCAGAACGACGCGGCGCTGTTCTTCGACGAGGAGACCGCCTTCTTCGTCGCGGGTCCCTGGAACCTCGCCGACGCCGACGAGTCGGGTGTCGACTACGCGATCAGCCCCATCCCCGGGTTCGAGGACGGCGGCCCCGCCCGCCCCTACATCGGCTACCAGTCCTTCTTCGTGACCGAGGGCAGCGCCAACTCCGCGCTCGCCGAGGAGTTCGTGACCAACCTCGTCACCGACACCGAGTTCGTCCTGGGCCTGTACGACGCCGACCCCCGCGTCCCCGTCCAGACCGACGCCCTGGAGAGCGTCTCCGCCGACGACCCCAACGTCGCCGCGATCGCCGAGGCGGGCGCCGAGGGCATGCCGATGCCGTCCATCCCGGAGATGGGCGAGACCTGGCAGCCGCTCGGCGTCGCCCAGGCCGAGATCATCGGCGGTGGCGACGTCCGTGCGGCCATGGAGGCCGCGTCGCGGACGATCTCCGAGCAGATCGGCGAGTAGGCGTGGCGGTCCCCGAATCCGACACGGTGGGCGCCTCCGCGCACGGGGCGCCCACCCGTCCACCGCTACCGGGCGGGCGCTGGGCCCGCGACGGGTCGCTGGCGGGACGGATCGTCAAGATCGGCCTGCTGGGCCTGTTCACCGCGCTCGGCGCGTGGGCCCTGCTGCCCCTCTACCTCGCGGGCAACTGGCTCGGCCTCGGGCTGGTCGTCGCCGTGGTGGCACTGGTCTACCACGTCTACCTGTCCAGGCGCGCCGTCCCGGCCAAGTACCTGGTGCCCGGCGTCCTGTTCCTGCTGGCCTTCCAGATCCTGCCGGTCCTGTACACGATGAGCACGTCGGTCACCAACATGAGCGACGGCCACCGCGGGGACAAGCAGCAGGCGATCAACGCCGTCGAGTCGCTGTCCGTGACACGGGCGCCCGACTCCGAGGAGTACGTCCTCACCGTCGCCACCACCGGCGACCCGGACACGGGTGAGCTGGTCTTCCTCCTCACCGACGGCGGGGGCGAGGCCTTCGTCGGCGACGCCGACGGGCTCGCCGGCCTCGGGGGCGCCACCGTCGACGCCTCGGGCAAGGTCACCGAGGCGTTCGGGTACACGATCCTCTCCCCCGTGCAGGTCAACGCCCGCAGCGCCGAACTGGAGGAGTTCGCCGTCCCGACCGGGAGCGGCACGGGCATCCGTTCCAGCGGCCTGTCCACCGCCTACGAGGGGACGGCGGTCCGCTCCTACGACGCCGGGTGCGACTGCGTCACCGACGGCGAGACCGGAACCGTCTACGTCGCCGACGACGAGCGCGGCGCGTTCGTCTCCGAGGACGGCGACCGCCTGCCGCAGGGCTGGCGGGTGAACGTGGGCCTCGACAACTTCGCCCGGTTCCTGCTCGACCCGACCTTCGCGTCGTCGTTCTTCGGCATCCTGGTGTGGAACATCGTCTTCGCCGTCGCCGTGACCGGCCTGGTGTTCGTGGTGGGCCTGGCCGTGGCGCTGACCCTGCACGTCCCCCGCATGCGCGGCAAGGTCGTGTACCGGATCCTGGTGGTCCTGCCCTACGCCATGAGCTCGCTGGCCATGTACCTGCTGTGGCGGGACATGTTCAACACCGACTTCGGCCTGTTCAACCGGATGCTGGGACTCCAGGTGGACTGGTTCGGCAACGCGTGGAGCGCCCGCGCGGCGGTCATCCTCGCCAACGTGTGGCTGGGGTACCCGTACATGTTCCTCGTGAGCACCGGGGCGCTCCAGGCCATCCCGCGCGAGCTGGAGCAGGCGGCGCGGATCGACGGCGCCAGCGCCTGGCAGGCCTTCCGGCACGTGACGCTGCCCCTGCTCATGGTGGCGATGACGCCGATCCTGGTCGCCGTGTTCGCCTTCAACTTCAACAACTTCAACGCCGTGTGGCTGCTCACCCGCGGCGGCCCGCTCTTCTCCGACAACTCCACGGCCGGGGCGACGGACCTGCTCATCACCTACACGTACCGGCTCGCCTTCAACGAGGCCACCGCCCAGTACGGGTACGCCGCCGCGCTGTCGGTGATGATCTTCGTCATCGTCTCGGTGATCTCCGTGGTGAGCCTGTGGCGGAGCAGGGCACTCAAGGAGGTGGACTGATGACGGCGCCGACCGCCGGGGCGGCACGGCCGCGCCACGAACGCACCGCGGCGACCCGGTTCGGGCTGTGGGCGGCGCGCCTGGGCTGGCGGCACGCGGTCATGTGGCTGGTCGCGGCCTTCGCCCTCTTCCCCGTGCTGTTCGTCCTCTCGGCCGCGCTCAACCCGCTGGGCACGCTGAGCAGCGCGGAGCTGTGGCCGACGGGCGCGAGCCTGGCCAACGCGCGTGACCTGTTCCAGAACACGCCGTTCACCACGTGGTACGCCAACTCGCTGTTCTTCGCGCTCACCAACGCCGCCGTCACGGTGCTGCTGTCGGCGCTGGCGGCGTACGCGTTCAGCCGGATGCGGTTCCGGGGGCGCCGGGTCGGGTTGATCGGGCTCCTGGTGATCCAGATGTTCCCGCAGTTCCTGGCGATCGTGGCGCTCTACCTGATGTTCTCCAACATCGGCGAGTACTACCCGGCGATCGGGTTCGACACCCGCTGGGGGCTGCTGCTGGTGTACCTCGGCGGCGCGTTGAGCATCAACACGTGGCTGATGAAGGGCTTCTTCGACACGGTTCCCAAGGAGCTGGACGAGTCCGCGCAGATCGACGGGGCCACCCACGCGCAGGTGTTCTTCCGGATCATGCTGCCGCTGGTCACGCCGGTCCTGGCGATCGTGGCGCTGCTGGTGTTCATCTCCACCATCAACGAGTTCCTGCTGGCGAGCGTGTTCCTGCGCGACACCGACGCCAAGACGCTCGGGCTGGGGCTCTACCAGCTGGTCGCCTCGCAGCGCAACGCCAACTTCGGGATGTTCGCGGTGGGCGCGGTGATGCTGTCGCTGCCGACGCTGGCGGTGTTCTGGTTCCTCCAGCGGTTCATCACCGAGGGCCTGACCTCCGGCGCGGTCAAGGGCTGACGGAACCGGCCCCGCGCGCCCTGGACGGGACGCGCGGGGCCGGGAATCCCGCTCTGGAGGCCTCTGGAGGCCGGAGAGGCCTACTTCTTCTTCTTGTCCTCGCCGCCGGTGTCGGTGGACAGCGCGGAGATGAACGCCTCCTGGGGGACCTCCACGCGGCCGACCATCTTCATGCGCTTCTTGCCCTCCTTCTGCCTCTCCAGCAGCTTGCGCTTACGGCTGATGTCACCGCCGTAGCACTTGGCGAGCACGTCCTTGCGGATGGCGCGGATGTTCTCCCGGGCGATGACCCGGGCGCCGATGGCCGCCTGCACGGGGACCTCGAACTGCTGCCGGGGGATGAGCTCGCGCAGCTTCTTGGTCATCTCGACGCCGTACGCGTAGGCCTTCTCCTTGTGCACGATCGCCGAGAAGGCGTCCACGGCCTCGCCCTGGAGCAGGATGTCCACCTTGACCAGGTCGGCCTCCTGCTCGCCGGTGGGCTCGTAGTCGAGCGAGGCGTAGCCCTTGGTGCGCGACTTGAGGTGGTCGAAGAAGTCGAAGACGATCTCGGCCATGGGGAGGGTGTAGCGCATCTCCACACGGTCCTCGGACAGGTAGTCCATGCCGTGCAGGGTGCCGCGCCGCTCCTGGCACAGCTCCATGATCTGGCCGATGTAGTCGGAGGGGCTGAGCACGGTCCCCTTGACGACGGGCTCGAAGATCCTGGCGATCTTGCCGGTGGGGAACTCGCTGGGGTTGGTCACCACGTGCTCGATGCCGTCCTCCATCTCCACGCGGTAGATCACGTTGGGCGCGGTGGAGATGAGGTCGAGGTTGAACTCGCGCTCCAGACGGGCACGGGTGATCTCCAGGTGCAGCAGGCCGAGGAAGCCGCAGCGGAAACCGAAGCCGAGCGCCGCGGAGGTCTCCGGCTCGAACACCAGCGAGGCGTCGTTGAGCTGGAGCTTCTCCAGGGCGTCGCGCAGCACCGGGTAGTCGGTGCCGTCGATCGGGTACAGGCCCGAGAACACCATCGGCTTGGGCTCCTGGTACCCGGCGAGCATGTCGGTCGCGGGCTGGGCCAGGGAGGTGATGGTGTCACCGACCTTGGACTGGCGCACGTCCTTGACGCCGGTGATGATGTAGCCGACCTCGCCCACGCCCAGACCGCCGCACTTCCTGGGCTCGGGCGAGCTGACGCCGATCTCCAGGATCTCGTGCGAGGCCTTGGTCGACATCATCTGGATGCGCTCACGCGGGCTGAGCTTGCCGTCGATCACGCGGACGTAGGTGACGACACCGCGGTAGGTGTCGTAGACGGAGTCGAAGATCATCGCGCGGGCGGGCGCGTCGGCCTCGCCGACCGGCGGCGGCACCTGGTTGACGATCTCGTTGAGCAGCTCCTCGACGCCCTCACCGGTCTTGGCGCTGACCTTGAGCACGTCGGAGGGCTCACAGCCGATGATGCCGGCGAGCTCCTCGGCGTACTTCTCCGGCTGGGCGGCGGGAAGGTCGATCTTGTTGAGCACCGGGATGATGGTGAGGTCGTTCTCCAGCGCCATGTACAGGTTGGCGAGGGTCTGCGCCTCGATGCCCTGGGCGGCGTCCACCAGCAGGACGGCGCCCTCGCACGCGGCCAGCGAGCGGGACACCTCGTAGGTGAAGTCGACGTGGCCGGGGGTGTCGATGAGGTCGAGCGTGTACGTCCTGTCGTCGAGCGCGGTGAACGGGATGCGCACCGCCTGCGACTTGATGGTGATGCCGCGCTCGCGCTCGATGTCCATGCGGTCCAGGTACTGGGCGCGCATCTGTCGGTCCTCGACGACGCCGGTGATCTGGAGCATCCGGTCGGCCAGCGTCGACTTGCCATGGTCGATGTGCGCGATGATGCAGAAGTTGCGGATCAGCGCGGGATCGGTCCAGTTCGGCTGTGCCACCGTGCTCCGTTCACAGGTTGGGTCCGGGTCCCGGGCGGGCTCTGGGCTCCGCCCCGCCGCGGCTCGGGCCGACGGCGTCGTCCATCATCCCACGGGGACGGGGCCGTCCTCTCCGGAGACGGTCGCCGCCCGTACGGCAGGATGGGGCGCGGGTTCGGGACTGGTGTCCAGATTATGCGACCTGGAGCTGGGAACGGGCCGTCGGGAGGCGTGCCGGACACGCGGGTTCGAGAGCCGGGGAGGAGCGGTCCGTTGAGGTGGTTTCTGACACGCGTGCTGGCCGGACTGGCGGCGATCGCGGTGGTCCTGGTGGGGGCGGCGGCGCTCCTGGGGTACCAGTTCACGGGTGAACCGGCGCCGTGGGCGGCGTCGCGGGGCGCCGACGCGGCGTGGGTGGGCTCGTGGGAGGACACGGAGACGCTCGACGCCGTTCTGGCGACCGGCGGGGTGAACACGGTGTACGTGTACGCGGGCGACATCGACGCCGACGGAGGTGTCGAACGGGTTCCGGACACCGGGGAACTGCTGGCGTGGCTGGGGTCCGAGCACCCGGACGTGCGGGCGCTGGCGTGGCTGCGGCACGTGACGGAGGGATCCTCGCTGGTCAGGGACCGGTTCGACGAGGAGGCCAGGGCGGCGCTGGCGAGCGGGGCCGCCGAGGTCGCCGCCGACGGGTTCGCGGGGCTGCACCTGGAGATCCGGCCGGTCACCGTGAACGACCCCTCCGTGCCCGAACTGATGGGCATGGTGCGCGAGGAGCTGGGTGAGGACGCCGTGTTCTCGGTGCAGGCCCAGCACGTCGAGTTGGTGCCCGGTGGCCGGGTGCCGTCGTTCGCGGCGGGCGGCGAGGAGAAGTACTGGTCCACGGGGTACCTGGACCGCGTGACCGAGTACGCGGACGAGGTCGTCCTCCCCGGCGTGGGCGCGGACATGCCCGTGGAGGCCCTGTACGGGGGGTTCATGGTGCGGCAGGTGACCGAGGGGGTGACGGCGCTCACGAGCCGGGACGAGGTGACGCTGCGGTTCGGTCTGCCGACCCACACGAGCGAGGTGTGGGGGCCGGTCGAGGGCACCGAGTCGGTGGCGACCGCGCTCACCGGGGTGCGCCTGGGAATGACGCGCGTGGAGCCGCCGGAGGGGATGACGCTGGGCGTGGGTCTGTACGTGGCGGACGAGGCCGACGCGGAGGATCTGGCGGCCTACACGGCGGGGTGGCTGCTGTCCTAGGACGTGTGCCGCGGACACCGCTCAGGCGGTGCACGAAGTGGTGCGGGCGTGCGGCATACTGGAAGTCCGTGTCTCGGACCTCCGCGTTCGAATTCGAGCCCTGAGGACTCACACACCCTGCGTCGGCGCCCGCGCTGGCCGCTCGCGGTACGGCTGCCCGCGAGCTGAGCCGCCGGTTCGCCCGGCGCGATGATCAGATTAACTGGAGCACGTTTTCGCATGGCGAACATCAAGTCGCAGAAGAAGCGCATTCGGCAGAACGAGAAGGCTCGTGTCCGCAACCAGGCGGTGCGCTCTTCGCTGAAGACGGCCATCCGCAGGTTCCGTGAGGCCGCCGAGTCCGGCAACGTCGAGCAGGCCGTCGTCGCCCAGCGCGCCGCCGCGCGTGCGCTGGACAAGGCGCACAGCAAGGGCGTCATCCACAAGAACCAGGCCGCGAACCGCAAGAGCGCGATCGCCAAGCGCCTGCACCAGCTTCAGTCCGCTTAAGGACTGGACCCCGACGGGTGGGGCCCGGTCCGGCGCGTTCGCCGGACCGGGCCCCTCGTCGTTCCCCGGGAGGGGCTCCCCGAGTTATCCACAGCGTGGAACTGGCCGCTGACACCGCGTGGACGCGTTCCTACCGTGGAACGCATGACCCTTCAGCGCCGCTTCCGACGTGACCCCTCCGCCCCCGATCCCCGCGAGCGACTCCTTGCGCTCTCCCCGGGAACCGCCGACCCCGACGGCGGCCCGCGCCCGCCCGTCCCCCGCCCGCCGACCGGCGCCGCCGGGCCGCCGCCGGAGGCGCCCGCGATCCCGAGCGCGCCCTACGCCGTAGCCGCTCCGGGGAGCCCGGAACCGGTGGTGGACAGCCGGTCCCCGCAGTGGGCGACCGCGACGACGCGCGGCCCCCGGGTCCCGCGATCGACGGCCGCCGAGGCACCGACGACGGAGGACACCAGGTCCGCGACGACTGGCCGGAGTGCGGGAGCCCGGGCGCGGACCGCCCGGTCAGGCGGATCCGGCGTGGGACCGGACGGCACACCGAGGTCCCGCCCCGGTCAGGCCACGGAGGCTGGGCGGGATGCGGCCCCCGGTGACGACCGCCCGCTGGCCCCACCGCGCTTGACGGCGGCCTCAGCCCGGAGGACGCGTCCCCACACGGGCAATGCGTCCGGCGACCGGGAGGACCAACGCCCGCCGGACGCTTCGGGCACCGGGCACGGCCACCCGACGGACCCACCGATCCCTCAGACAGCGAACCCCCGGAGGGTGCGCCCCCACGCGGACGATGTCCACGGTGACCGGATCGAACGCCCGCCGTCCGGATACGAGGAGTTCCTCCCCGAACCGCCGGCGTCGGTTCTGGAACGGGTCACCCGGCGGTGGCGGATCGACGCCGTCCTGTCGCGGCGCGCGGTCCTCGCCCTCCTCGTCCTGGGCCTGATCGCGGCGGGGTCCGCCCTGGTGCTGCTGCGCGACCGGCCCGAGTCGGTGACCGCCGAGGTGGTCGCCGCCGCGTCGCCCGCCCCGGCGGATTCCCCCGAATCGCCGTCCTCGGCGGGCGACGGGGACGGCACGGCGCCCGAGGCCGCGCTGCCGCGGGAGGACCTGGTCGTCCACGTGGGCGGGGAGGTCGCCGAACCCGGGCTGTACACCGTGCCGCCGGGTTCCCGGGTGGCGGACGCCGTGGAGGAGGCGGGCGGTGCGCTGCCCGACGCCGACCTCGACACCCTCAACCTCGCCCGCCCGCTGGTCGACGGCGAACAGGTGCTCGTGGGCGTCCCGCGGACGGCCGACAGGGGAGGCGCGCCGGGCACGCCGGTCGACGTCAACCGGGCCGACGCCGCCACGCTCACCGGCCTGCCCCGGATCGGCGAGGTCATCGCGGCCGAGATCGTCGCGCACCGGGAGGCCAACGGACCCTTCACCAGCGTCGACGACCTGGTCCAGGTGAACGGCATCGGGGAGCGGACCCTGGAGACCCTCCGGCCGCACGTGACGGTGGGGTGGGCACGGTGACGACATGGCTGGGAACGGACGCGCTCGGCCTGCGGCGGCCGCCCGACGTGCGGCTCCTCCTCCCGGCGGTGATGGCGTGGCTCACCGCGCTGGGAGCCCTGGCGGCGCCGCCCCGGTTGTCGTGGGCCTGCGCGGCGGTCGCGGGCGGCGCCGCGGTCGGGGTGTACGCGCGGGCACGACCGCCGTGGGAGACGGTGTCCCTCACCCTGGTGGCCACCCTGGCCTGCGCGGCGACGGTGGCGGCGGTCACCGGTGCCCACGTCGCCCGTGAGGCGGGCAGCGCGGCCTCGCGGGTGGCGGATCGGAAGGGGGAGGCGGAGTTCGAGGCGATCGTGCGGACGGACCCGCGATCCCGGTCGGGTGCTCCCCGGCCCGGGCGCGCGGAGTGGGTGGTGGGCGCCCGGACGGCCTGGGTACGTGTCGACGGTCGGCGGACCGCGTCGCGGGCGGAGGTGGTGGTCCTCGCGTCGGGTGCGCGGTGGCACGGTCTGCTGCCGGGCCAGGCGTTCCGCGCCCGTGGCGTCTTCCTGCCCGCCGAGGACGATCCGCTCACCTCGGCCCTGGTCCTGGTGCGGGGTCCCCCCGAGGGGGTGACGGAGCCGAGCGGGGTCCAGGCGCTGGCCGGTCGGGTGCGGGCGGGGCTGCGCGAGGCCGCCTCCGCGCTCCCCCAGCCGGAGCGCGGGCTGCTCCCCGCGCTGGTCGTCGGGGACGTGTCCCTCCTGCGCGAGGAGACCGCGGAGGACTTCCGTTCGACCGGCATGGCGCACCTGTTGACCGTCTCCGGGGCCAACCTGGCCGTGCTGACCGGGTTCGTGCTGGGGCTCGCCCGGTGGCTGCGGGCGCCCACGTGGTGTTCGGTGGCGGGCGGCGCGGTGATGATCTGGCTGTTCGTCCTGGTGTGCCGACCGGAGCCCAGCGTGGTCCGGGCCGCGTTCATGGGGTCGCTCGCCCTCCTGGCGCTGGCCACCGGTCGTGCGCACGCCGCCTTGGGCGCGCTGAGCGTCACCGTCCTCGGGGTCCTGTTCGTCGCACCCGGGCTCGCGGCCTCCCACGGGTTCGCGTTGTCCGTCCTGGCCACGGCGGGCATTCTGGCGTTCGTCCCGTCCTGGACCCGGATGTGGTCGCGGTGGCTGCCGCAGCCGGTGGCCGACGCGGTCGCGGTCGCCACGGCGGCGCAGGTCGCGGTCGCTCCGGTGCTGGTGCCGCTCTCGGGAGAGGTGTCGTGGGTGGCCGTGCCCGCCAACGTGCTGGCCGCCCCGGTGGTGGCCACGGTGACGGTCGCCGGGTTCGTGCTCGCGGTCCTGTCCGTGCTCTGGCCGGTCGGCGCGGCGGTCGCCGCGCATCCGCCCGGGTGGGGGGTGGCGTGGATCGCGTGGGTGGCGGAGACGGGGGCACGGGTGCCGCACGGAGCACTGCCCTGGCGTTCGGACGTGGTGGGCGCCCTGTTCCTGGCCGGGATCCTGCTCGTCCTGGTGCTGTCGCGGGGGTGGCTGCTGCGCGTGGTCGCGGTGGCCGTCGTCGCGGTCCTGCTCCTGTTCCTGGCGGCGCGATGCGTCCCGGGCGGCTGGCCGCCGACGGGGTGGGACCTGGTCGCCTGCGACGTGGGGCAGGGGGACGGGTTCGTGCTGTCGGCGGGCGCGGGGTCGGCGATCGTGGCCGACACCGGGGAGGACCCCGCCGTGATCGACACGTGCCTGACCCGGCTGGGCGTGCGGGAGGTCCCGCTCCTGGTGCTCAG
Organism: Nocardiopsis sp. NPDC049922; assembly: GCF_040660275.1. Classification (NCBI taxonomy): domain Bacteria; kingdom Bacillati; phylum Actinomycetota; class Actinomycetes; order Streptosporangiales; family Nocardiopsidaceae; genus Nocardiopsis; species Nocardiopsis sp. NPDC049922. Next base: position 394,667 of record NZ_JBFAME010000002.1, read on the forward strand.
CCACGACCACGCCGACCACGTGGACGGGACACCGGGCGTGCTGCGGCACCGCCGGGTCGAGGCGGCGCTGGCTCCGGACGGGTTCGACGGCACCGCGATGGGGCGGGTGCTCGCGGAGGGGGAGGTGGAGCTGTGGGAGGGCCGGAGCGGGCAGTCCTTCCGGGTCGGTCCCTGGCTCCTGCGCGTGCTGTGGCCGCCGCCGGGCTACGCCGGGTCGGTCAACGACGGTTCCGTCGTGGTGCGGGCGGACGGCGCGTCCATGTCGGTGCTGCTGACGGGTGACGTCGAGGAGGAGGCTCAGGCGCGACTGCTCGCGGGTCCGGAGGCCGACCTGCTGCCGGTCACCGTCCTGACCGCGCCGCACCACGGCGCGAACACCCAGGACCCGGACTTTCTCGCGGCCACCGATCCGGAGGTGACGGTGACGTCGGTGGGCGGGGACAACCCCTACGGACATCCGTCCCCGTACACGTGGGCCCTGTTGGAGCGGCTGGGCCGGATCAACCTGCGCACCGATCGCGACGGGGACGTCGCCGTCCTGGACGGCGGCGGGACCGGCCCGGTCCGGGCCGTGGCGCGAGGTCCGGATCCGGGCCGGTGACGGCGGATCGCGCCCGGCCGGTCGGTGCGGCGTGGCATCCTCGGAGTATGCCTGCACCCGCCCCCGTCACCGTCATCGTCGGCACCGAGGAACTCCTCGTCGACCGCGCCGTCGCCGCCGCGGTCGCGGCGGTCCGCGCGACCGACCCCGACGTCGACGTCCACGACCTCGTGCCCGCCCAGGTGGGCCCGTCCACGCTGGTCGAGGTCACCTCGCCCTCCCTGTTCGGCGACCGCCGCGTGGTGGTGCTGCGCTCCGCCCATGACCTCACCAAGGATCTGGCGGCGACCGTCACCGACTACCTGAAGGCGCCGGCCGACGACGTCCACCTGGTCCTCACCCACGCCGGCGGCGCCAAGGGAAAGGCGTTGCTCCAGGCGGCGGTGAAGGCGGGGGCCCAGCGGGTGGACTGCAAGGGGCCGACGAAGGGTCCGGAGCGGGTGGCGTTCGTCAAGGGCGAGTTCTCCGCCGCCGGGCGACAGATCACGCCGGACGCGGCCCAGGCGCTGGTGGACGCGGTGGGGACCGAACTGCGGGAGATCGCCGCCGCGTGCACGCAGCTCATCGCCGACACCGAGGGCCGGGTGGACGCCGCCGCCGTGGCCCGCTACCACTCCGGCAAGGCCGAGGCGTCCGGGTTCTCGGTCGCCGACCGCGCCGTCGAGGGCCGCCTGCCGGAGGCGCTGGAGCAGCTGCGCTGGTCGTTGGCCGTGGGCACCGCCCCGGTGCTGATCAACAGCGCCCTCGCGGGTGCGGTGCGCGGCATCGCCGTGGCCGCCCAGCCGCAGCGGGGCATGAGCGAGGCGGATCTGGCCAAGCGGGCCAAGGTGCCGCCGTGGAAGATGCGCACCCTCCGCCAGCAGGCACGCGGTTGGTCCCCGGCCGGAATCACCCGCGCCATGAGCGTGGTCGCCGAGACCGACGCGCTGATCAAGGGAGCCGGTCGCGATCCCGAGTACGCCCTGGAGCGCGCCGTGATCGAGATCGCCCGCGCCCGCGCCGCCCGCTGATCCCCAAGGCCGACCGCGCCCTAGTTGATCGCCCGCCCGCCATGCCACACCCGCAGCGCGTTCAGGCCCATGGACCACGCGAACGCGCCCTCGTGGTCGGCGTCCCACTGGACGAGGTCCGCCACGCTGCCGGGGGTGAGCGCGCCCCGGTCGGCGAGGCCGAGCGCCCGGGCCCCGCCGGTGGTGGCGGCGTTGAGCGCCTCCTGGACGGTCATCTCGAACATGGAGATCGCCAGCGAGATGATCAGCGGCATCGACGTGGCCCCGGACTGGCCCGGGTTGTGGTCGGTCCCCAGTCCGACCGGCACCCCGTGATCCAGCAGTGTGCGCACCGGCGGCGTCCGCCGCTCGTGCAGCGACGTGGTGGGGCAGGCCACCACCGGTGTCCGCGTGGCGGCCAGCGCCAGGATGTCCTCCTGGTCGGTCTCGTGCAGCAGGTCCACCGAGGAACACCCCAGCTCGGCGGCCATCCGCACGGCCCCGTGCCGCGGGCGCGAGCAGGCGTGCAGGGTCGTGCGCAGCCCCACCGACTGGCCCACGCTCAGCAGCATGTGCGCGTCGTCGGTGGTGAACTGCTGGTTGTCGCAGTACACGTCCACCCCGTCGGCCCCGGCCATCGCGGCGTCGCTCAGCCACGACGCGGCGGTGCTCACGTACTCCTTGGGGCGGCCGAAGAACTCGGGCGGCACCCCGTGCGCGGGGAAGAACGTCACGTGCAGGCGCGGCATCCCGGGCTCCTCCTCCAGGGCCCGCAGCAGGCGCACGTCGGCGAGTTCCCCGTCCCTGGTCAGGTGGTACCCGGTCTTGGCCTCCACCGTGGTGGTACCCGTGAGCACCCAGTGGCGCAGGCGCTCGCGGACCGCGTTGCACAGCGTCCAGGGGTCGGTCCCACGGGTGATCGTCACCGTGGTCGACACTCCCCCGCCGGCCGCGAAGATGTCCCCCTTGGACGCGCCCTTGGCCCACATGTTGACCTCGGCGTACCGGTCGCCCGCGTACACGGGGTGGCAGTGGGCGTCGACCAGTCCCGGCGTGACGAGGCCGCCGCCGATGTTGACGACCTCGTCGACGTCGGTGAGGTCGTCGAACACGCCCGGGATGCGTTGCGGCAGGTCGGCGGCGGGGCCGGCCCAGGCCACGCGGTCACCGTTGAGCAGCAGCGCGGCCTTGGTGAACAGCTCGTTCCCGGTCCACAGCCGACCGATGTTGGTGAGGAGTACCAGCGTCATGGGTTCGTGTCCGCCGGTCAGATCCGCCGATGACGGCTGGCGACACGGTCGTGGGGTGCACGGGCGGACATAGCGACCTCGTATCTGGAGCGATCCGACTGAGCCGGGGCGGCGGCGAGGCCGCCGGGGGCCGTGTCAGCGGTTGGGGGCGTCGCCTGTCGGAGGGGACAGCGGCCGCTGACGGCCGGTGCTCCAAAACCGTAGTCCATTCTCCGACCCCCTGTACACCTCCCCTGCGGGACGAATGCGAGCGTTTGCCGCCAATACTCGCGAGTCGTCTCGCGTGACGAACACCACGCACACACGAAGCGGCCGGGGCACCCCGCGGGGTGCCCCGGCCGCTCGGCGTCGTTCCAGGTGAACGGAGCCCCCGACCGTCAGGCCGTGCTGGGCGCGAACTCCCCCAGCTTGGCGGCGAGCAGTTCGGGGACGAACGCGTGCAGCCGCGTGCCCTCCCCGGTGTGCTCCTCGCTGAGGACCCGCCCCTCCTCGTAGGCCTTGGCGACCAGGTCCCCGCGCGAGTACGGCACCAGCGCGCGCACCTCGTGCGCCAGCTCGGGCAGCGCGTCGGCGACCGCCGCGACGAGGTCGGACACGCCCTCACCGGTGCGCGCGGAGACCTCGACGACGTCGGGGTAGCGGCTGCGCAGCACCTTGAGCGTGTCGGGGGCGGCCGCGTCGACCTTGTTGACCACGATGAGTTCGGGCACGTCGGTCGCGTCGATCTCGGCGAAGACCTCGTGGACCGCCCTGATCTGTTCCTCGGGGTCCGGGTGGGATCCGTCGACCACGTGCAGGATCAGGTCGGAGTCGGCGACCTCCTCCAGGGTGGAGCGGAACGCCTCCACCAGCTGGTGCGGAAGGTGCCGGACGAATCCGACCGTGTCGCTCAGGGTGAAGCCGCGGCCGTCGGGCGTGCGTGCCTGGCGGACGGTCGGGTCCAGGGTGGCGAACAGGGCGTTCTCCACCAGCACCCCGGCGCCGGTCAGCCGGTTGAGCAGGCTCGACTTGCCCGCGTTGGTGTAGCCGGCGATGGCCACCGACGGGACCTCGCGGGTCCGGCGCACGTCGCGCTTGACGTCACGGGCGGTGCGCATGTGGGCGAGCTGCCTGCGCAGCTTGGCCATCCGGTCGTTGATGCGCCGGCGGTCGGTCTCGATCTTGGTCTCACCGGGACCGCGCAGGCCCACGCCGCCGCCGGAACCGCCGCCGGAGCCGCCGGCCTGCCGGGACAGGGAGTCACCCCAACCGCGCAGTCGCGGAAGCAGGTAGTTGAGCTGGGCGAGTTCGACCTGGGCCTTGCCCTCGCTGCTGCGCGCGTGCTGGGCGAAGATGTCCAGGATGAGCGCGGTGCGGTCGATCACCTTGACCTTGACCACGTCCTCCAGCTGGCGGAGCTGGCCGGGGGTGAGCTCTCCGTCGCAGATGACGGTGTCGGCCCCGGTGGCCTCGACGATGTCGCGCAGCTCGACGGCCTTGCCCTTGCCGATGTAGGTGGCGGGGTCCGGCTTGGGGCGGCGCTGGGTCACACCCTCCAGCACGAGCGCCCCGGCGGTCTCGGCCAGGGCCGCGAGTTCGGTGAGCGAGTTGTCCGCCTCGGTCTGCGTGCCGCTGGTCCACACGCCGATGAGCACGACGCGCTCCAGGCGCAGGGTCCGGTACTCGACCTCGGTGATGTCGGTGAGCTCGGTGGACAGCCCCTGGACGCGGCGCAGCGCGTGCCGCTCGGCGAGTTCCATCTCGCCCCGCTCGGGGGTGTCGCGTGACGCGGTGCCACGGCCGCCGCCGGTCTCGTCGCCGCGGTCGTCCGCGTCCCCGGTGGCGATCGCCTCGCGGAACTCGTCCTCGCCGGGGGTCGTGGGCCCGGTCGGGGCGGCTCCGCGGATGTCAGAAGTATTCATATCCCTCCAGGTGGGTCAACGTCCTGGCCGCCGCGGATCTTCCCGGTCGGGCGTGCGCCGGTGGCCGTGGGTCGATGGTCCCACCTCGGCCGTGTCCAGGCACGTGATTATCCCAGGCATCCCCAGAAACTCTCGAGATCGAGAGGGTGAGATGCAGCCACCGCATCGGATGAGATACTGAAGAAACGCGCAACTTCCCGGAAGAAGTTTCGCAAACCTTCACATCAGCGAAAGTTCACCCGGCATGCAACACGCACCGCGCGTTGACCGCTCGACATCAAGAGAGTAGCTTCTTTTCCACATACCAGAAGCTTGTTTCGTATTGCGGAAGGTTATCCATGGGCGCCACGCACGGGGTCGAGATCACGGGCCCCCTCCACGACCGTTTCGACGAGATCCTCACCGACGAGGCCCTCGACCTCGTCGCCGAGCTGCACCGCACCTTCGAGGGACGCCGCCAGGAGCTCCTCGCCGCGCGCAGGACGCGCCAGGAGCAGATCTCGGCCGGAACGGACCTCGACTTCCTCCCGGAGACCAAGCACATCCGCGAGGACGACAGCTGGAAGGTCGCCGACCCCGCCCCCGGCATCACCGACCGCCGGGTCGAGATCACCGGCCCCACCGACCGCAAGATGACCATCAACGCGCTCAACTCCGGCGCGAAGGTCTGGCTGGCCGACTTCGAGGACGCCAACACCCCCCTGTGGGAGAACATGATCGGCGGGCAGCTCAACCTGCGCGACGCCCTCGACCGCCAGATCGACTTCACCTCCCCCCAGGGCAAGAGCTACGCGCTCAAGGAGGACTCCGAGCTCGCCACGATCGTCGTGCGCCCGCGCGGCTGGCACCTGGACGAGAAGCACGTCCTCGTCGACGGCCAGCGCACCAGCGGCGGCATCGTCGACTTCGCCCTCTACTTCTTCCACTGCGCCCAGCGCCAGCTGGACAAGGGCAAGGGCCCGTACTTCTACCTGCCCAAGATGCAGAGCCACCTCGAGGCCCGCCTCTGGAACGACATCTTCGTCCTCGCCCAGGAGCGCCTCGGCATCCCCCGCGGCACCATCCGCGCCACCTGCCTCATCGAGACCATCCCCGCCGCGTTCGAGATGGAGGAGATCCTCTACGAGCTGCGCGAGCACTCCGCCGGTCTCAACGCGGGCCGCTGGGACTACCTCTTCAGCATCATCAAGACGCACCGCACCCGCGGCCGCGGCTTCCTGCTGCCCGAGCGCAACGCCGTCACCATGACCGCGCCGTTCATGCGCGCCTACACCGAGCTGCTGGTCAAGACCTGCCACAAGCGCGGCGCGCACGCCATCGGCGGCATGGCGGCCTTCATCCCGTCCCGCAAGGACGCCGAGGTGAACAAGGTCGCCTTCGCCAAGGTCCGCGACGACAAGTCCCGCGAGTCCGGCGACGGCTTCGACGGCTCCTGGGTCGCCCACCCCGACCTGGTCCCGGTCGCCAAGGAGATCTTCGACGGCGTCCTGGGCGAGCGCCCCAACCAGATCGACAAGCAGCGCCCCGAGGTCGAGGTCTCGGCCGCCGACCTGCTCGCCGTCGACAAGACCGAGGGCGGCGTCACGCTCACCGGTCTGCGCAACAACATCAACGTCGCCCTCCAGTACCTGGCGACCTGGATGGGCGGCAACGGCGCGGTGGCCATCCACAACCTCATGGAGGACGCCGCGACCGCCGAGATCTCCCGCTCCCAGATCTGGCAGTGGCTGCACAACGACGTCACCCTCGACGACGGCCCCAAGGTCACCGCCGAGCTCGTCACGCGGATCATCGACGAGGAGCTCACCACGATCCGCGGCGCCCTCGGCGACGCCTTCGACGAGGCCCTCTACCAGCAGGCCAGCGAGCTGTTCGCCGAGGTCGCCCTCGCCGACGACTACGTCGACTTCCTCACCCTGCCCGCCTACGAGCGCATGCCGTAACCACACGCGCGGCCCTCTCCCCAACGGGGTCGACACCCCACGGCACCCCTTGCCCCGGCGAGGGGTGCCGTCATACGTTGCGATCGACACGCTGCGACGACGGCACCGGGGGCACCCATGTCCGAGGCCCTGACCGCCCTCATCCCACGGCTCCGCGACATCTGCGGACCCGACGGGGTCCTCACCGACGCCCGGGAGCGCCGGGCCTACGACCACGACGGCCTCACCCACCGCCGGTCGCTGCCCGGCGTGGTCGTCCTGCCGACCACCACCGCGCAGGTCGCCGCGGTCATCCGCCTGTGCGCCGAGACCGGCGTCCCGTTCGTCCCCCGCGGCGCCGGGACCGGCCTGAGCGGCGGCGCCCTCCCGCACCGCGAGGGCGTCCTGCTCACCACCGCCCGGATGCGCCGCGTCGTGGAGATCGACATCCCCAACGAGTGCGCCGTCGTCGAACCCGGCGTCCCCAACCTCGACATCACCACCCTGGCCACGCCGCACGGCTACTACTACGCCCCCGACCCCTCCAGCCAGGCGGTGTGCTCGGTCGGCGGCAACGTCGCCGAGAACTCCGGCGGCGCGCACTGCCTCAAGTACGGGTTCACCGCCACCCACGTGCGCGGACTGGAGCTGGTCACCCCCGAGGGCGAGGTGGTGCGCCTGGGCGGCAAGGCCCCCGACGGCCCCGGCTACGACCTGGTCCGCGCGGTCATCGGCTCCGAGGGCACCCTCGGCGTCGTCACCGAGGTCACCGTCGGACTGACCCGGCTGCCCGAGCGCACGGTGACCCTGCTCGCGGCCTTCGACTCCCTGGACGCGGGCGGCGCGGCGGTCAGCGCGATCGTCTCCTCCGGCGTGCTGCCCTCGGCCGTCGAGATGATGGACGCCCTGTCCATCGAGGCGGTCAAGGCCTTCGTCGACTGCGACTACCCCGCCGACGCGGCCGCCGTGCTCATCGTCGAACTCGACGGGCCCGCGGCGGACTTGGACGCGCACCTGGCCGAGGTGGTGGGGCTGTGCACGGCCCATGGCGCCCGCCAGACCCGCACGGCCGGCGGCGACGACGAACGGGCGCGGATCTGGGCCGGTCGCAAGGCGGCCTTCGACGCGGTGGGCCGGATGAGCCCCGCCTACATCGTGCAGGACGGCGTCGTCCCCCGAACCGCCCTGCCCGACGTGCTGCGCCGCATCGCCGCGCTGTCGGCGGAGTCCGGAATCCGCGTGGCCAACGTCTTCCACGCCGGGGACGGCAACCTGCACCCCCTGGTGATGTTCGACGACGCCGACCCCGACGGCTACCGCCGCGCCGAGGAGGTGTCCGCGGCGATCCTGGACCTGTGCGTGGAGTACGGCGGTTCGATCACCGGCGAGCACGGCGTGGGCACCGACAAGGCGTGCTCGATGCCCCGCATGTACTCCCCCGACGACCTCGACACCTTCGACCGGTTCCGCCGGGCCTTCGACCCGCACGGGATCGCCAACCCGGACAAGCTCCTGCCCACCCCGCGCCTGTGCGGTGAGCGGCCCGGGGTGCGCAAGGGCGTGCACCCGCTGGTGGAGTCGGGCCGGGCGACACAGTTCTGATCCGCCGATCCGAAGGAGCCACGTGCGGCCTGCCCGACCGACACCCGACGCCGTCGAACCGTCCGTGCTCGACGACCTGGCCGGTGCCGAACCGCGCCCCGGCACGCCCGACGACGCCGTCGGCGGTGTGGTTCCCGCCCTGGTGGTACGCCCTCCGGACGAGGCCGCCGCGGCCCGGGTCATGGCCGTGGCGGCCCGGCACGGTCTGAGCGCGGTGTTCCGGGGCGGCGGCACCGCCCTGGACTGGGGCGGCCCGCCACGCTCGGCGGACCTGCTCGTGGACACCGCCGCCCTGACCGGGATCGAGCACACCGCCGACGACCTGGTGGTCACGGTGGGCGCGGGGACGCCCGTGGCGGAGCTGACGGACGTGCTGGCGGCGGCCGGTCAGCGGCTGTCCGCCGACCCCGTCCGCGCGGGCGGCACGGTCGGCGGGATGGTCGCCACCGGCGTGTGCGGGCCGCGCCGCCTGCTGTTCGGCGCGCTGCGGGACCTGGTGATCGGCATGACCGTGGTCCGCGCGGACGGCGTGGTGACCCGCACCGGCGGCCGGGTGGTGAAGAACGTGGCCGGGTACGACCTGGCCAAACTGCACACCGGTGGGCTGGGAACCCTGGGCCTGATCACGTCGGTGACCTTCCGGCTGCACCCGGCTCCGCCCGCCCTGCGGGTGGTGACCGCCGCCGTCTCCTCCCGGGCCCACGGTGAGCGCATGGCGGCGGCGCTGCGCGCGCGACCGGTGGCGCCCTCGGCGGTGGCCCTGGACTGGCCGTCGGAGGGCGGCGCCCGCCTGCACGTGGTCCTGGAGGGAATGGCCGAGGGGATGGGCGCGCGGGTCGACGGGGTGCGCGCCGCCCTGGGCGGCGACACGGTCGTCTCGGAACGGCTCCCCGAGGGGTGGGGGCTGGTCCCCGCGCGGGGGACGCTCGGCTTCGTGGCGTGTCCCCCCGCCGACTCGGTCGCGGCGGCGGCGTGGATCGGCGAACTCGTCCGGGCCGCCGACGCGGACGTGCTCGTGCGGGGCTCGGTCCCCAGCGGCGCGCTGTACGCCGCGTTCCCGCCGGGGACCGGCACAGCCGTGATCGCGGGGGTCGCCGAGGCCGTGCGCTCCCGCCCGGGCTGGTCGCTGACGCTGACACGCGCCGAGCCCCACGTGCGCGAGGCCGGTGTGGACCCGTGGGGCGAGGTCCCCGGGATCGCGCTGATGCGCTCGGTCAAGGACGCGCTGGACCCCGAGCACCGGCTGGCTCCCGGGCGCTTCGTCGGAGGGATCTGACACCGGCCGATCGCGGCGCGGTCACACCAGGGAGGTCTCTCCCTCGGCCACGATGACGGCCGCGCCGCTCAGGCGCGCGCCGCCGGCGTCCAGGAACACGACGCACTCGCCGCCGGGAACGCGCACGGTCCACGTGGCGCCCTCCCCGGTGGGGGTCGCGGCGGCCGCCGCGGCGACGATCCCCGTCCCGCACGAGCGGGTCTCCCCCGAGCCGCGCTCGTACACGCGCATCTCCAGGACCCCCGGCGCGACCTCGGCGTACACCTCCACGTTGGCGCCCTGCGGGAAGGCCTCCCCGTCCAGCTCGGGCGCCCGGGTGAGGTCGACCTCGGCCACCGGCCCCTCGACCTCGCAGGCCAGGTGGGGGTTGCCGACGGAGATCTGCGCGCCGTGCACGACCTGACGCGCGAGCTTGGCCGAGGAGGCGCCCTGCATCTCCACCCGGCCCATGTCGACGGTGACGTCACCGCTGGCCTCGATCCGGACCTCCTTGGCCCCGTCGCGGGTGCCCACCTCGAAGCGGTCCCGGTCGACCAGTCCGGCGTGCAGCAGGTAGCGCGCGAACACCCGAACCCCGTTGCCGCACATCTCCGCGACGGTTCCGTCCGCGTTGCGGTAGTCCATGAACCACTCGGCCCGCTCGGCGGTTCGGGCCGCCGGGGCCAGGGTCTCGCCGAGGGCACGGGTGCGGACCACGCGCAGGACCCCGTCCCCGCCGATCCCCGCCCGGCGGTCGCACAGCAGACGGACGGTCCCCTCCGTGAGGTCGAGCTCCCCGTCCGGGTCGGGGAGGATCACGAAGTCGTTCTCTGTTCCGTGGCCCTTGGCGAATCGCATGCGGCCCATCCTAGAGCCCATGACGTCGGGGCCGTCCGGCCTCGGATCCCTCCCGAGGCCGGACGGCCCCTGTTCGTCCCGGCCCGTCTAGGCGGGAGCGCCGCCACCGGCGCGTTCTCCCCCGGGCACCGGAGTGTTCGATCGGGAGAACCAGGGGGCGGCCAACAGGACCGCTCCGCGCAGGAGGCAGGTGATGATGAGCGCGAAGAAGAGCCCGAAGACGACGTGGAAACTGACCAGGACGCCGTACACCAGGGCCGTGGTCAGGCCGAAGACCATCTGGTTGCGCGGCCGGTTCGGCGTCGTCCCGGGGTCGGTGATCATGTAGTTGGTGAACAGGATGAAGGCCACCCCGGTCAGCGGCGCCAGCGCCGCCACCAGCATGTGGTCGAGGATCAGCCACCGCAGCACGGCCTGGAGGACGAAGCCGCCCACCCAGCCGAGGATCAGCGGCCACCGCTTGGTGAGGTTGACGTTGAGCATGGTCCCGGCCATGAGGATGCCGAGCGGGATCAGCCAGTCCACGGTGCCGAAGGTGTCGTTCGTGAAGTGGTACGGGGGGGCGATCCCCACCCACGGGAAGAGCAGCAGCGTCACCGCGATCCCGAGGTTGGAGGGGTTGAGGAAGTGCCGCTTGCGCCCGCCGACCGGGATACGCAGGAGGTACTTGCTGCTCACCGCGATGGACACGGCGAACAGGTACGGCCACAGCGACGTGTTGCCCCACAGGAGCATCGCGCAGGCCAGACCGGCGATGTGGGTCGGCAGCAGGTAGTCGACCGCCTTGCCGAATCCGCCGGCGTACCCGGGCGCCCGGTTCGCCGCGCGCGCGTCCAACGTCTCCAGGAGGAGGTCGAGGGCGTAGCCGAACAGGAGGGCGACGATGGGCGTCACGGGCGACTGCTCGAAGCCCAGGAACAGGTGCCCCACGATGTTGAACACGGTGATGGAGACGGCGAACATGCGCAGCGCCTTCAGGCGCCTGTCCACCGGCGGTCTCGTGGTCGGTGCGGAGGGGGTGGCGGGCGGCTCGGTCGGCGCCTCCGCGGCACCGGCGGCCGGACCGCCGTCGGATCGGGTGACAGTCATCGGACAACCGCCGTTCCGTCGTCGTTGAGGAGGATCGTGTGGGTACCCGGCTCGACCACGAGGTCGGCGGTGTGGGTGCCGCCGTCACCGTCCCGCCAGGAGACGGTGACCGGGAGGTCGCCCTCCGGGGCCGCCAGGTGGACGATGGAGTCGGAGGCCCCCACGTGGCCGTTGGCCGGGAAGAGCTGGCGGATCTGCGGGGGGTGGCCCTCGTCGTCCGCCACGACCGAGGCGCCGATCGCCGGGGTGGGCGCGCCGTCGACCGCCCCCGGCCGCATCAGGCGGAGCACGGCGCCGGGCGCGGCGTCGGGCGCGGTGTTGAGCAGCAGGCGCGAGTCCTGCCACTGGTTGGCGACCACGGCGTCCAGGAGTCCGTCTCCGTTGACGTCGCCGAAGGAGAAGGCGCGGGTGACGTCTTCCTCGGCGATCCCCAGGGGCTCGGCCAGGTCGTCGTAGCGACCGTCCTCACCGCGCACCCAGAAGGGGTTGGACTCGTGCCCGGACAGGTCGTCGCCCTCGGCGAAGGTGGGCCAGACCCAGGGGTACCTGAGCAGCTGGTCGTTGCCCATGGCGATCTCCTGGAGCTCCGGCCAGCGGGTGTTCTCCCCCTGGAGGAAGCCCGTCGCCTGGAACAGCTCGTCGGTGCCGTCGTTGTCGAAGTCGCCCGCCTTGACGTCCCAGGACCAGCCGCTGCGCGCCAGGCCCAGTTCCTCGCTGGTCTCGTCGAAGGGCACGGACCCCTCCAGGAGGTCGGCGCCGTCCCCGTCGGGCACGAAGGCGAAGTTGCTCTCGTGGAGCGCGTAGGGGCTGGTGATGTTGCTGACGACCATCATCGGCAGGTCCTGGCCGTCCACGTAGGTGAACGTGATCCCCATGCCCTTGAACGACCCGTTGCCCAGGACCTGGGACTTGGGGGTGGTCATGTCGCGCTCCCCCTCGACCAGTTCCAGCCGCACGTCACCGGGGGTGGAGGTGTTGACGAGGAGGTTGTCGTTGCCGAAGTCGTTGCCCAGGTAGATGTCGGGCAGACCGTTGCCGGACAGGTCCTGGAAGCCGATCGCCAGTGTCCAGGCGGTCATCACCCGTTCGGGGAGCGCGGTGGTGGCGTCCGTGACGGTCGGCGGGGTGTCGGCCTCGCCCGTCGGCTCGGTGCGCAGGACGCGGTTGCGGCCGGCGTTGGTGGCCAGCCCCATGCTCTGCTGCATCTCCATCCGCGTCTCGTCGTCCGCCTCGGGGTCGAGGACGCGGGCGCCGTCCGGGAAGTAGTTGCCGACCAGGACGTCGAGTCCGCCGTCGCCGTCGATGTCGGCCACGTTCAGGGCGGTCGTGTTCCAGACCTGCATCGGCGCCACGAACTCGTGGGCGGTGAAGTCGGCCGCGGAGGGGGCCGCCCCGGGCTCCGCCGTGTTCAGGAACAGGACGGGTGACCGACCCCAGTAGTAGACGATGAGGTCCTGGTCGCCGTCCTCGTCCATGTCGGCGGGGACACAGCCCATCGGGGCCATGGTGTGGTCGTAGGGCAGGCCGTCGGGCAGGAGCTCGACCACGGGGTAGTCGTCCTGTCCGCTGCCGGGGGCGTTGCGCAGGGTGACGCTGTCGTCGCGCGGGTCGACCAGGCAGGCGTCCGAGGACGTGCCCAGGCCGCGCAGGTCCAGCAGGGCGCCGCCCGCGCCCACCGAGGAGATCCATCCCCGGAAGTGGTCCAGGGCGGGCGCCACGTCCCGCTCGTGTCGGGCGTCGTCGGGTTCGGAGTTCAGGGCGAGTGTCTCGAAGGCGAAGGGCGCGGCCCGTTCCGCCCGTTCCTGCTCACTGGCGGAGGGACGGACGGTGAAGGCGGCGAGGGCGCCCATGAGCGCCAGAGCCACCGCCACCGTCGCGACGCGGTACATCAGCCGCATTCGGTGCTCCAAAGAAGAGGATGTTCGACGTGCACGGGTGTGCGGGCGGAGGGGAACGCCCAGGCCGCCCTTGTGGTCAGGGGATCGGCCCCTGACCGATCCGGGTCGGCTCGGAGTGGGTTCGGTCGCGCCTCGCCCCCCGGCGCAGGACGCGGAGGGCCAGGCTCGGGGTGAGGAGTCTCTCCGGCGGGTCCACGAGGCCGATCACGCGGAGGAAGGCCTCGGAGAGCCGCACGTCGTCGTGCGCGGCGTGGCGGAGACGGTCCAGGTAGGCGTTGACGAAGCGCACCAGGGGCGTGCGCCTCCCCTCGACCTCGGGGAAGGCGAGGTCGCCGCCGGTCGCGATGGACCAGGCCGGATCCAGCGCACGCCGGGTGGCGCGGTAGAACGCCCGCGGCGAGGGGGCGGCGCCGTCGGCGACGTGTTCGCGCAGGACCCGTGCCTGCAGCGCCGCCATCGTCATCCCCTGCCCGTAGACCGGGTTGAACGTGCACGCCGCGTCGCCCACCACGAGCAGCCCGGAGGGCAGGCGGTCCATCGCCTCGTACCTGCGGCGCACACTGGCGGGGAACTTGAAGGTGGCCGCGTCGCCCAGGGGCTCCGCGTCCCTGAGCGCCTCGTACACGTCGGGCACCGGCAGGGACCGGGCGAAGTCCAGGAAGTCCTCCAGGTCTCCGGGCGGCGTGTCCCCCAGCACTCCGGTCAGGGACACGGCGCACAGGTCCCCGCCCAACGTGGTGAGGAAGGCGCCGCGCGGATGGTCGGGAGTGGCGACCGGGTTGACCGACACGTCCGATCCGAAGGGGTCCGACCGCAGGCGGAACCGGCGGGTGGTGTAGCTCAACCCGATCCGGACGGTCTCCTCGGGGACCCGCCCGTACCCCAGCGAGTCCAACCAGACCGGGGTGCGCGAGCCGCGGCCCGACGCGTCGATCACCAGGTCGGCGTCGATCACCTCTTCGGGCCCCCCGGTGCGCGACTGGACGCGGACCCCGGTCACCCGCGCGGCCGCGTCGTCGTGGACCAGGGAGACGATGTCCGTGCCCTGCCGGAACTCGGTGTTCGGCAATTCCGCGACACGTCGGCGCACGTGGTGTTCCAGGATCGCCCGGTCCCCGCCGATGACCACGAGTCCTGTGCGTACCGGCGCCAACCGCCTGCCGTTGAAGTACCAGCGCAGTTGCCCGCCGAGATCCCCCATCGGGACGCCGTTCTCCAGCAGGTCGCGTTTGAGTCCGGGCATGAGGTCCTCGGCCATCAGCTGGCCGTTGGCGAGCAGGCCGTGCACGTGGTGTCCCTGGGGGACGCCACGGCGTGCGGTGTCCGTACCGACCACCTCGTCGCGGTCCACGAGTACGACCCTCGTGTGGACTCGGGCGAGGACGTGCGCGACGAACAGCCCGGCGATACTCGCCCCGAGCACCACCGCCGTCCCCTTCCGGGCTCCGGTCATCGTGCCGGCCTCCTTACGTGTACGTTTCGGCGCATCCGCGGGCATCGGATCGCCCGATGCTCGAATCTCGCACCCATTCCCGGTCAGCCGCGTCTCCGGAATTGCGACCATGGCTCGCCGCGCGCCTTTCCCCGGCCGGCAATCCAGGAGACGCGACGGGTGCGAAAAGGCCGTGACGATGAGCACGCGTCCGGGAATTCGGCCGCGACCCACGTTCACGAGGAGGCTGACCATGCCCCGAGAAACGACGACCCGGAACGGGTCGTCTCCCGGTTCCGGGGAGAGCACGGCCGCGCTGATTCTCGCCGAGGCGGGGGTGGAGGAGGACCCGGAGTACTACAAGGACTTCCCGAGCGACCTGAGCCGTGAGGTGCTCACCGTCCCGCAGCTGATCCAGGCCGCGTGGCTGGCCAACGACGCCGACTTCTTCGCCTCGATCTTCACCCCCGACGGAAGCCTGCTCATCCAGGACGAGGAGCTGCCCGACCGCGAGGCGATCCACGCGTTCATGGCGGCCGGCTTCCGGGGCCCGTTGCGCGGCGCCCACGTCAAGGGATGGCCCCTGGCCATGCGCTTCCTCGCCCCCGACGTCGCCCTCGTGGTCACCCAGGGCGGCATCGTCATGCCCGGTGAGGACGCGGTCGCCCCGGAGCGCGAGATCCGGGCGGTGTGGGTGATCGTGCGTCGATCCGGCCGCTGGCATCTGATGTCCCACCAGAGCAGCCCCATCCGGGGGTGACCCCGGCCGTCCGAACGGCGAGGAATCGCACGCAGCAACAGAGAAAGGACGTCTGATGACCACAGGCAGCATCCCCGAGGACGAGGTCTTCTCCCCCGACCGCCCCTCGCCGGCGCGGATGTACGACTACTTCCTCCACGGGACCGACAACTTCCCCGTCGACCGGGAGGCCGCCGACCGGGTGATCGAACGGCTCGGCGTCACGCTGACCCGATCGGTGGTCTGGGAGAACCGGCACTTCCTGGGCCGGGTCGTCCGCCACCTGGCCGCCGAGCACGGCATTCGACAGTTCATCGACGTCGGGGCCGGACTGCCCAGTGTGGACAACACCCACCAGGCCGCCCACGCCGTGGCCCCCGAGGCGCGTGTCCTGTACGTCGACAACGACCCCGTCGTGGCCGCCCACGGTGAACGGCTCCTGAAGGGCGCCGGGGACCGGGCCCGCACCCTGACCGCCGACCTGCGCGAGCCCGAGTCGATCCTGGAGAGCCCGGTCACCCGGGACCTGATCGACCTCTCCCAGCCGGTGGCGCTGCTCTTCGTGGCGGTCTTCCACTTCATCAAGCCCGAGGAGGACCCCCGAGGCCTCATGGCCCGCTACCGGGAGGGGCTCGCCCCCGGTTCCTTCGCGGCCCTGACCCACCTGTGCACCGACGACTCACCCGACGACGAGCGCCGTCTGATGATGGAGACGTACAAGAACTCCCCGGCTCCCATGGTGTACCGCACCAGCGAGGAGATCGGCTCCCTGATGGACGGGTTCGAGCTGCTCGAACCCGGCCTGGTGCCGCCCGGCCTCTGGCGGCCGGAGCCGGGCCGGGAGGAGTCGACCCGGCGCTTCCTCAGCGCCGTGGGCCGTGTGTCCTGACCCGCCCCTCACCACACCCCCGACGAGTTGGAACGGACCCATGAGAGTCGTCTTCTGCCTCTGGCCCAACGCCGCCCACCTGTACCCGCTCGTCCCCCTCGCCTGGGCGCTCCAGGCCGAGGGGCACGAGGTCCGTGTCGTCTCCCACCACGCGCTCGAGGGGAGGACGGCGGAGGTGGGCCTGCCCGCCGTCTCCGTGGGCGCGCCGGACATGATCCCCATGGGTCCGGGCAACCCCTATCCCGAGGAACGCCGCCGCATGGCGGAGCTGAGCGCGACGGTGTCCCCGTCCGGAGGCGGACGCGACACCTGGGACGTGTTCACCCACTTCATGCTGCCCTCCATCTGGGACTTCTCCCCCATGAACCCGACCGGGGAGGAGCAGTTCACGGCCGTCGACGACCTCGTCGACTTCGCCCGGGACTGGAAACCGGACCTGGTGCTGTGGGACCCGTGCTTCCCGGCCGGCGCCGTCGCCGCCGCGGCGTGCGGAGCCGCCCACGCCCGACTGCTGTGGGGACAGGACTACTTCGGGTGGAGCCGTGAGCTGTTCCTCTCCACCGCGTCGGCCGACGCCGCGCAGGAGCCCCTGGCGGCCTCGGTGCGCCCGATCGCCGAGCGGCACGGGGTCCGGGTGGACGACGAACTGCTCCTGGGCCAATGGACGATGGACCCGCTTCCCGAGGCCATGCGTCTGCCGACGAGCGCCCTGACCGTCCCGGTCCGATGGGTGCCCTACGCCGGTCAGACGCCCGTACCGGGTTGGCTCCGGGGCAGGCCCGCCAGGCCCCGTGTCGCCCTGTCCCTGGGGTTGTCCCAGCGCATGTTCCTCAAGGGCGGCTGGGGGCACGTCCCCGGCATCCTGGAGGCCGTCGGCGGGCTGGACGTGGACGTGGTCGCCACGCTGGACGCCACCCAGCTGGAGGGCGCCGCCGTCCCCGAGAACGTGCGCACCATCGACTACCTGCCGCTGAACCAGCTGCTGCCCACCTGTGACGCGATCATCCACCACGGAGGGGTGGGCACCTTCGCCGCGGCCGCCGCGCTGGGGGTGCCGCAGCTGATCACCGACACCGACGACGACCACGGCGTCATGGCCGCGCCCGGCGAGGGCATGGAGGCGTCCAAGCACGCCGAGTCCTCGATCACGGCGGGCTACGTCACCTCCCGGTCCGCGGGGCTTCGGATCGACCACCGGACCCAGGACGTCGAGGACGTCAGGGAGAACGTGCGCAGGGTGCTCAAGGACGCCGACTTCCGCGCCGGGGCCGACCGGGTGCGCGGCGAGGTCCTGGCGTCACCCTCGCCCGCGTCCGTCATCCCGACCCTGCGAGCGCTCACCGCCATGCGCAAGGGCACCTCATGATCAACGTGTTCCAGCCCAGCCTGGGCCCGGAGGAGCTGGCCGCGGTCGAGGCCGTGTTCAGCGACTCCTGGCCCGGGATGGGCCCGCGCACCACCGCCTTCGAGGCGGCCTTCGCCGACCATCTGGGCGTCGAACCGGACGGCGTGCTGTTCGTCAACTCGGCGACCGCGGGGCTCTTCCTCGCCGTGGAGCTGTTGGGCCTGGGCCCGGGCGACGACGTGGTGATGCCGAGTATCAGCTTCGTGGGGGCGGCGAACGCCGTGTGCGCGGCGGGCGCGCGCCCCGTCTTCTGCGACGTGGACCCGCGCACCCTCAACCCGACCGTGGAGGATGTGGAGCGCAGCCTGACCGCCCGCACCCGGGCGGTGGTCCTGCTGCACTACGGCGGTCTGCCGGGCGACGTCGAACGGATCGCCGCGCTCTGCCGTGAGCGGGGCGTACGGCTGGTGGAGGACGCCGCGTGCGCCGTCGCCTCGCGGGTCGGGGACCGGGCCTGCGGCACCTTCGGCGACATCGCCGTGTGGAGCTTCGACGCCATGAAGATCCTCAGCACGGGCGACGGGGGGATGGTCCTCGTACGGAACCCGGACGAGGCCGACCGGGCGCGGCGCCTCGCCTACCACGGGCTGCGCCACCACAGCGGGATGAGCGCGTCACGGTCGGTCGCGCGGCGATGGTGGGACCTGGACGTGGAGGGATTCGGCCGCAGGATCGTCGGCAACGACCTGACCGCGGCCATCGGGCTCGTGCAGCTGGGCCGGCTGCGCGCGTTCGTGGACCGGAGGAGGAACGTGGCGGCGTCCTACGACCGCCTCCTGGACGGGGTCGAGGGCGTGGCGGCGCCGCCGCCGGCGCCCGAGGACCACGCCTCGTCCCACTACTTCCACTGGGTTCGTCTGGACCCGGGGGAACGCGACCGGGTGGCGGCCGAACTCCTGGAGCGGGGCGTCTACACCACCTTCCGCTACGCGCCCCTGCACCGTGTGTCCGCCTACGGGGCGGACGGGGTCCGGCTCCCCGGCGTGGAGGAGGCGGCCGAGCGCACCCTGCTGCTCCCCCAGCACCAGGGGCTCTCCGACGCCGACGTCGAGCGCGTGGCCAAGGAGCTCGTCTCCTCGGTCGCGCGTCGGCCCCGGACACGGAACGAGAGCCGCCGATGAGGGCCCTCGTCCTGGCGGGCGGAACCGGATCGCGGATGCGGCCGCTCAGCCACACCCGACCCAAACAGCTGGTCCCCGTCGCGGGACGCCCGGTCCTCGAACACGTGGTCCGCGGCGTACGCGAACTGGGGGTCACCGACATCGGAGTCATCACGGGCGACGGCGCGGACCACGTCCGAAACGCGCTCGGGGACGGGAGCGGGTTCGGGGCGCGGCTCACCTACATCCATCAGAGCCGTCCCCTCGGGCTCGCCGACTGCGTCCGGGCGGCACGGGACTTCCTGGGCGGGGACGCCTTCGTGCTCTGCCTCGGCGACAACCTGCTGCCCTCCGGATTCACCGAGCTCGCGGAGGAGTTCCGGCTCCGGCGCTCGGACGCGCACATCGCGGTACAGCGGGTCGCGGACCCCTCCGCGTTCGGGGTCGTGGACATGGGCGAGGACGGCAAGGTCGGCGGGCTGGTCGAGAAACCCACCGTCCCCGTCAGCGACTGGGCGATCATCGGCGTCTACTTCTTCTCGCCGGCGATCCACGAGGCCGTCCGCGCGATCGAACCGAGCGGCCGGGGAGAGCTGGAGATCACCGACGCGATCCAGTGGCTCCTGGAGCACGGATACGGCGTGAGCGCCGGTGAGTACACGGGGTACTGGGCGGACGTCGGACGGCCCGACGACGTCCTGCGCGCCAACCGCCACCTGCTCGGCACGCTCACCCGGCCCGCGTTGGAGGGCGACGTCGACCCGGACAGTCGCCTGGACGGCGTGGTCTCCCTCGGCGAGGGCGCCAGGGTGATCCGCTCCACCGTGGTCGGACCCGTGGTGATCGGTCCCGGGACCGTGGTGACGGACTCCGTCCTGGGCCCCGGGACGTCGATCGGCGCGCACTGCTCACTGAACGGGGCCGACGTGGCCGACAGCGTCCTGATGGACGGCGCCCGGATCGACGGCCCCGCCCCCCTGAGACGCTCCGTGGTCGGACGGGAGTCCGTCGTCCGGTCCACGAGGACCGCGGCCCCCATCGGGCACCGGCTCGTCGTCGGGGACCACAGCCGCATCGAGACGGATTCTTGACACATCACGACCGCACGAGGAAGGGACGAGGGGTGCCGTCATGGAGGAAGCGAAGAAGGAGATCCTGGACGCCGTCCTGGCCTACCACGACAAGACGAGGTCCGAGGGGCCCTTCGTCCCCGGCGAGACCGAGATCTGGCCCTCCGGCGCCGTGCTGGACGCCGACGACCGCGTGGCCTTCGTCGAGGCCGCGCTGGACATGCGCATCGCCTCGGGGGCCAGCGCACGCAAGTTCGAGAGCGCGCTGGCCCGCAAGGTCGGCGTGCGCAAGGCCCACCTGACCAACTCGGGTTCGTCGGCCAACCTCCTCGCCGTCACCGCGCTCACCTCGCCCCAACTCGGCGAGCGCGCGCTGGTGCCCGGAGACGAGGTGGTGACCGTCGCCGCCGCCTTCCCGACCACGGTGAACCCCATCCTCCAGAACGGGCTCGTCCCCGTGTACGTGGACATCGAACTCGGCACGTACAACACCACGGCCGAACGGGTGGAGCGGGCACTGGGCCCGCGCACCAAGGCGATCGCGATCGCCCACACGGCGGGCAACCCCTACGAGGTGGAGGAGATCGCGCGACTGGCCGCCGACCGCGGCCTCTTCCTCATCGAGGACAACTGCGACGCGCTGGGATCCCGTTACCGGGGGAGGTACACGGGCACCTTCGGCGACCTGGCCACGGTCAGCTTCTACCCCGCCCACCACCTCACCATGGGCGAGGGCGGCTGCGTGCTGACCTCCGACCTGAACCTCGCCCGCGTCGTGGAGTCACTGCGCGACTGGGGACGCGACTGCTGGTGCGCTCCCGGCGAGAGCAACACGTGCTTCAAGCGGTTCTCCTGGCAACTGGGCGACCTCCCACCCGGATACGACCACAAGTACATCTACTCCCACGTCGGCTACAACCTCAAGACGACCGACACCGCCGCCGCCCTCGGCCTGTCCCAGCTGGGCAAGATGGACGTCTTCTGCGCGGCTCGACGCGCCAACTGGGCGCGGCTGCGCGAGGGCCTGGACGGAGTCCCGCACCTGCTCCTGCCCGAGGCGACCGCGGACAGCGACCCGAGCTGGTACGGCTTCGTCCTCACCGTCGCCGACGACGCCCCGTTCTCCGCCGCGGACCTCATCGACTTCCTGGAGGAGCGCAGGATCGGCACACGGCGCCTGTTCGCGGGCAACCTCCTCCGCCACCCGGCCTACACCCACCGGCCACGGCGGGTGGCGGAGGAGCTGGTCAACACCGACCGGGTCATGGAAAGCACCTTCCACCTGGGCGTCTACCCCGGTCTGACCGAGGAGATGATCGACTACGTCGTCGCCTCGGTCAAGGAGTTCGCCGCGTCGCGGCGCTGAAGGACCACCCCCCTGGCACCCTCGTGCCCGGTGCCGCCCGTGCGGCGGCACCGGGCCGGGGTGCCCCCACTCGACCACTCACACGAGGTGGACCATGCGTTGGATACCCCATGACCGGCTGCCCACCGTGGCGGTGATCGGTCTCGGCTACGTCGGATCGTGCGTCGCGGCCACGCTGTCCGATCGAGGACACGACGTCATCGGCGTCGACACCGACACGACCCTGGTGGACGAGCTCACCCGCGGGCACTGCCGATTCCGCGAGGAGGGACTGCCGCAGAGCCTGGCCCGGGGGCTGGCGGCGGGACGGATCCGGATCTCCACCGACCAGACCGGCGTCGGCGCGGCGGACGTCGTGCTCATCACCGTCGGCACACCCGTCAGGGACGACGGCTCGATGGCGGACGACCAGCTCGCCGGGGCCTGCGACGAACTCGCCCGGCACCTGCGCGAGGGTCAACTGGTGATCCTCAAGAGCACCGTTCCGCCCGGCACGACCTCCGCGAGGGTGCGGCGGTCGCTGGAACGGTCGGGACTGGTGGCGGGTGAGGACTTCGGGTTGGCGTTCGCCCCCGAGCGCCTGGCCGAGGGCGCCGCGATGCGCGAGCTGCGCGAACTGCCGATGGTCGTCGGCGGTCTGGACGCGGACAGCACCGCCGACGCGGCGGAGTTCTGGCGGCGGGGACTCGGGGTCCGGGTCATCACCGTGGGTTCCGCGGAGGCGGCCGAGATCGTCAAGCTCGCCGACAACTGGTGGATCGACCTGAACATCGCCCTGGCCAACGAGCTCGCCCGCTACTGCGCGCTCTTCGGCGTCGACGCGCACGAGGTCATCCCAGCCGCCAACACCGTCCCCAAGGGTTCCGGCAACGTCAACGTGCTCATGCCCAGCGTGGGGGTCGGCGGTTCCTGCCTCACCAAGGACCCCTGGATGGTCTGGCACTCGGCGCGCGAGCACGGACTGGACCTGTTGACCCCGGTGGCGGGCCGGGAGGCGAACACGGCGATGCCCGGGTACGCGGCGGGCCGCATGCTCGCCGGGCTCGAACGCCTGGGCAGGACCACGGAGGGCGCCCGCGTCGCCGTGCTGGGCCTGTCGTTCAAGAACGACACCGCCGACCTGCGCGAGACCCCCGTCCTGCCGGTCGTCACGGAGCTGGACAAGTCCGGCGCGGACGTGACCCTGTTCGACCCGCTGGTCGACCCGGCGGACACCGAGCGGGTGTTCGGTCGCGCCCCGGCCCCGTCCCTGGAGGCCGCCGTGACCGACGCCGACTGTGTGGCCGTCCTCGCCTACCACCGGGAGATGGAGTCGGTGGACCTGACGGCCCTGCCGGTCACCCGGCCGTGCCTGTTCTTCGACGGCCGCGCGAACCTGGCCGGTGCGTACGTGGACCGCCTGCGCGCCGCCGGATTCCACTACGAGGGGATCGGGCGGTGACCGGGGCCGCACACCGGCGGGCGGTGGTCACCGGAGGGAACGGGTTCGTCGGCCGCCACCTGGTGCGACGGCTGTTGGAGCAGGGCTGCGAGGTCCGCGTCCTCGACCGCGCCGACGCCGCCGGCGGCCACCGGGCCCCGGAGGGGGTCCGGTGGATCCCGGGTGACGTCCGGGACCCGGAGGACGTGGCGCGTGCCCTGCACGGCGGCGTGGACGTCGTCTACCACCTGGCCGCCATCGTGGGAGTGGACCAGTACCTGGCCGATCCCCTGGCCGTCATCGACGTCAACTTCACGGGCACCCGCCACGTGTTGGAGGCCGCGCTCCGAGCGGACGCCCGGCTCGTCATGACGAGCACCAGCGAGGTGTTCGGCAAGAACCCCGCCGTCCCCTGGGCGGAGGACGACGACCGGGTGCTCGGGTCGACCTCGAAGGCCCGGTGGAGCTACGGGACGAGCAAGGCCCTCGCCGAACACCTCGCGTTCGCGTTCGCCGAGCGGTACGGGCTGCCGGTCTCCGTCGTCCGCTACTTCAACGCCTTCGGCCCCGGACAGCGACCGGCCTACCTGGTGAGCCGTCTCGTCCACCGGGCGCTGAACGGCCGTCCCCTGACCGTCTACGACAAGGGCCGGCAGACCCGGTGCCTGACCTACGTGGGCGACGCGGTGGAGGCCACGGTCGCGGCCGGGACCGCCGAGTCCGCCATCGGCGAGGCGTTCAACATCGGCGGTCGGCGGGAGAGCACCGTGGCCGAGGTGGCCGAGCTGATCGGCGAACTGACGGGCGGTGGGGTCCCCCTCCGCTACGTGGACACGGAGGCGAGCCTCGGCAGCGCCTACGAGGACCTGGGGCGGCGGATACCCGACACCGACAAGGCGCACCGCCTGCTGGGCTGGGAGTGCCGGACACCCCTGCGCGACGGACTGGCCCGGACCGTCGCGTGGGCGCGCACCGCCCCGGCGTGGCTGGCGCTGGACGACACCGGGGCCGAGTGAGTCCGCCGAGCGCGGCCCCGCCGCACCCCCTTGGAACCACCGGCCGATCGACGACGTGAGGAGTACGACCGTGGACACCGTGAGAGAGAGCCTGGGGACGACGACCTTCCGGGGCCGTCCCGTGACCTTGTTGGGTCAGCCCGTCCAGGAGGGCGACCCGGCACCCGATTTCACCGTCATCACCCCCGACATGGCGCCCGTGCGGCTGTCCTGGGCGCCGGGCGCGGTACGGGTCCTGTGTTCGGTCCCGTCCGTGGACACCCCGGTCTGCGACCGGCAGACCCGGTTCCTGGCCGAGGCGCTGGGCTCCCTCCCCGGCGTCGAGCTGCTGACGGTCTCCGCGGACCTGCCCTTCGCCCAGCGGCGCTGGTGCGGGGCCGCCGGACAGGAGGGGATCGTCGCCTCCGACCACCGCGACCTCTCCTTCGGGCTGGCCTACGGCGTCGCCGTCAAGGAACTGCGTCTGCTGTGCCGTGCCGTGTTCGTCGTCGACGCGGGGGACACCGTCCGGTACGCGCGGTACGCTCCGGCCTCGGACGAGCCCCTGGACCACGAGGAGATCCTGGCGGCGGTACGCGACCTCCTGTAGGAGCCGGGCGGAGGGCGGGTGCGGTCCGGTTGACGCCCCCGCCCTCCGGAGTCTCCGGCGCGACGCGACACGAGAAGGAGGGGGCGCCCCGCGGGGCGCCCCCTCCTCTCCGCCGGCTCCCGGCGACCGGCGCTCGTCAGGCCAGCGGGCTGGACTGGTAGGAGAGCAGCACCCACTCCCCGTCCCGGCGGACGGAGACCCACACGGTGCGTGAGCGGTACTCCTTGGCCGGGGACTCCTCGCCGGAGCGGGCCACCCCGCCCTCGGTCACGACGACCGCGGTGTCGTCTCCGAGGAAGCGCATGTCGATGGGCTGCTCCACCAGGCGGGTGTCCTTGTAGGGGCCCGACAGGGCCTCCGACATCGCGCCGCGGATCTGCTCGCGGCTCGTGTACTGGTCGTCGCCCAGGAGCAGACTGCCGTTCTCCACGAAGACGTCGGCCAGCGCGTCTGCGTCGCCCTCGGCCCAGGCGGCCCGCGCACGCAGGACGGCGCTCAGGGCCGCCCCCTCCTCACCGTTGGGGAAGGGGCCGTAGCTTCCCGCCCACTCCTTCGCCTGGGCGACGAGTGAGGCAGCGTCGTTGGACATCAATGGTCTCCTCTCCCGGCCAGGCGGCCGGAGTCTCCGGTGCTCCGTGTCGAGAGCGGTGCGCTCACCAGCGCAGGGTCGCGCCCTCGCCACGCGGGCTGTTCTGGTAGGCGGCGAGCTTCCACTCACCGTCCCGCTTGACGAGGACCCAGGTGGACCGAACGGCGAGCTCGGGGGCGATCTCGGTCTCCCCCGGCGCCAGGATCCCGCCGTGCGTGCGGACCAGGCACACGTCGTCGGCCGCGAAGCGCACGTCCACCGGGGCGCCCGTCACGCCGGTGCCCTTGAACGGGCCGGCGTAGGCGGCGGTCATGAACGCGCGGATCTCCTCGCGGTTCTGCTTGTAGACGTCGCCGGGCAGGATCATGACCCCGTCCTCGACGAAGGTGTCGGCGACCTTGTCGCCGTCGTTCTCCGACCAAGCGGCGACCAGGCGGAGGGGGACGCTGAGCGCCTCCTTCTCCCGGTCGGAGGTGAAGGAACCGTAGTAGGCGTCCAGGTTTCCTGCGTTGGCTGGTGCCTTCATTGACACACGTGCCTCCATCGTCGGGTGTTCTCGGTTCCGGACGGGGCAACGGCCTCAGATCCGTCGCTCCGGGTTTCCGGCCCCGCCGTTCCTCCATGCTCTCCGCCGATTCGCCCGACCACATCTCCTGGATTGTCCTCCTCCCCCCACGGGAAAGGGACCGCATTCCGACCCCCGCAATGGAGAAGTCGCCGCCGCACGGAAAAGGTGTGATTCTCCGAGGTGAAACGTGTGCCCCAAGGGAATTCGTGGAAATGCCCTCGGGCCGCCGACCACCGAGACGCAGAAGGAGCACCGGATGGACAACGATCCCGGCCGGGAGGAGATCGTCAAGCGCGTGCGGGCCATCGTGCCCCTCGTTCGCGAGCACGCGCCCTGGCAGGACGAGAACAGGAGGCTGCACGACGAGGTGGTCGAGGCGCTGGACGAGGCCGGCGTCTTCCGGATGCGGGTGCCGACCAGGTACGGCGGCTACGAGTCCGACACCCGGACCACGTTGGAGGTGGCGTCCGTCCTGGCGCAGGCGGACGGCGCCACCGCCTGGAACACGTCGGTGTGGTGGATCCCCACCTGGATGGTCGGCATGTTCCCCGACCACGTCCAGGAGGAGGTCCTGTCCGAGCACGGCGGCCGTGTCTGCGGCACGCTCAGCCCGGGGGGCGCGGCCGAGCCCACGGACGGCGGGTTCGTCGTCAACGGCCGGTGGGGCTTCATCAGCGCGGCGCCGCACAGCCACTGGCAGTCGATCATCGCGGTCACCCCCACCCCCGACGGCTCGGGCATGCAGCCGATCATGGCGCTGGTGCCGATGTCGGACCTTCGGTTGGTCGACGACTGGCACGCGGCGGGCCTGCGGGGCTCCGGCAGTGTGACCACCGTGGCGGAGAACGTCTTCGTCCCCTCCGACCGCGTCCTGCCCCTGGGCGCCGTGATGCAGGGGCAGACGGTCTCCGAGGCCAACCGGGAACTGCCCATGTACCGGGCCCCGCTGCTGGCGGTGGCCGCCGCCACCTCGGCCGGCACCCCGACCGGTCTCGCGGAGGGCGCCCTCGAACTCTTCCTGGAGCGCTCCACCGAACGCGGGATCACCTACACCGACTACGGCCGCCAGGCCGACGCACCGGTCACCCACCTCCAGGTGGCCCAGGCCTCCCTGATGGCGGACGAGGCCCGGTTCCACGCCGAGCGGCTCACCTCGGTCGTCGACGCCAAGGGGTCGCTCGGCGAGGAGTGGTCGCTGCTGGAGCGCGCCCGGTGCCGTGCGGACATGTCGGCGCTGTGCCGTCGGGCCAAGGACGCGGTGACCCTCCTCGGTGAGGCGAGCGGTGGGCGTTCGGTGTACACCGAGCACCCGATGCAGCGGATGGTCCGCGACATCACCGCGCTCAACCTGCACGCCCTCATGTATCCGGACACCGGCTTCGAGTTGTACGGACGCGTCCTGTCCGGGCTCGAACCGAACACCCTCTACATCTGATGGCCTCCGCGGCGACCGGAAGGGACGAGAACACCGTGTTCGATTACGTGATCGTGGGCGCGGGGTCGGCCGGCTGTGTGCTGGCGGCGCGCCTGAGCGAGGATCCCGACACCACCGTGTGCCTGATCGAGGCGGGCCCGGCGGACACCTCCGAACGGATCCACATCCCCTCGACCTTCGGGCACCTGTTCCGAACCGAGGTGGACTGGGACTACCACACGCACGAGGAGCCCCACCTGGGGCGGCGCAAGGTGTACCTGCCCCGGGGCCGGGTCCTGGGCGGCACCAGCTCCATCAACACGATGATCTACATCCGGGGGAACCGGACGGACTTCGACGACTGGGGTCAGGAGGGCTGGTCCTTCGAGGACCTGTTGCCCTACTTCCGGCTCGCCGAGGACAACGAACGCGGCGAATCCCGCTTCCACGGGGTGGGCGGCCCCCTGTCGGTCTCCGAGAACCGGTCGCGCAACCCGATGTCGACGGCGTTCCTGGCGGCCGCCGAGCAGGCGGGCCACCCGGCCAACGAGGACTTCAACGGCGCCGAGCAGGACGGCTTCGGCTTCTTCCAGCTCACGCAGAAGGACGGGATGCGGTGCAGCACCGCGACCGCCTATCTGCACCCGGCGGCCGACCGCCCCAACCTCACCGTCCGCACCGGCACCACCGTCCACCGGGTCGTCATCGACGACGGCCGGGCCGCGGGCGTCGCGGTGGGCGGGCCCGAGGGGGAGGAGGTGATCAGGGCCGAGCGCGAGGTCCTGCTGTGCGGAGGCGCGTACAACTCGCCGCAACTGCTCATGCTGTCCGGCGTGGGTGCGCCGGAGGCCCTGGCCCCGCTGGGGATCGACGTCGTGGCCGACCTGCCGGCGGTGGGCGCCGGCCTCCAGGACCACGTGCTACTGCCGCTGGTCTACACGCACGACCACCCCGTCAGCCTGTTGGCGGCGGGCTCGCCCGAGAACGTCCGCCGTTTCCAGGAGAGCCGGTCCGGGCCGATGACGTCCAACGGGCCGGAGGTCGGGGGCTTCGCCCGCACCCGCGGTGACCTGCCCGCGCCCGACGTGGAGTTCCTGACCGCGCCGATCATGTTCGTCGACAGCGGTCTGGCCGCGCCCACCGGACACGCCCTGTCCTTCGGGCCGTCCATGCTCACGCCCGCGAGCCGGGGAAGGGTGGAGCTGGCCAGTGACATGCCCACCGCCAAACCGCGGATCGTGCACAACTACTTCGACGCCCCCGAGGACATGGACTCGGCCGTCGAGGCTCTGCGCATGGCGCTGGACATCGCCCGGCAGGAGTCCCTGCGCGACTACACGAAGACGGCGCACCAGGTGCCCGCGTCCGAGTCGGACGCGGACCTGAGGGAGTTCGTCCGACGGTACGCGCACTCCATCTACCACCCCTCCTCCACGTGCGCCATGGGCAGCGTGGTGGACGCGGACCTGCGGGTCCGGGGTGTGGAGGGCCTGCGCGTGGCCGACGCGTCCGTGATGCCGACCCTCGTCCGGGGCAACCCCAACGCGGCGACGATCACGATCGCCGAGCGCGCCGCCGACCTGGTTCGGGGGATCGATCGGCGGGGGCGGGGCGCCGCGGCCTGAGCCCGAACGCGTGACCGGGGCCGCCGAACCGAGTTCGGCGGCCCCGTACGTGTGGGGACGGACGGTGTCCCCACGGGTCCGTCCCCCGTCCGGCGACCGTGCCGGACGGGGGACGGCATCGGTCAGGGACGTTCCGGCGCCACCCGCTCCCGCCGGTCTCCCTCGTCCTCCCCGGCCCCCGGTCCGGCGTCCGCCGCGGCCCGTGCCGGGGGCACGTGGCGCAGCGCGAAGACGATGACGACGGAGAGCAGCACCAGGAGCGCCGCGCTGCCGATCGAGACCGCGTTCATTCCGTCGACGAAGGCCGCCCGCGCCGGTTCCAACACCCGCGCGGCCTCGGCGGCCGACATCCCTTCGGTCGCGGACACCTCGGCGGCGAGCGAGGAGTGCTCCCCACCGCCCATGGTGCCCTGGTAGACGGCCGTGCCGACGCTGCCCAGCACCGCCACGCCCAGCGCGATGCCGAACTCACCGCTGCTCTCGGACATGCCCGCGGCCGCACCGGCCTTGTCCTCCGGGGCCGACCCGACGACCAGATCCGTGCCGAGCGCGCCCATGGGGCCCGTGCCGAAGTAGACGAGGGCGTAGCCGCCCGCCACGACCGCGAGCCCGGCGCCCGGGCCGACCGAGACCAGGACCGCGCAGCCCACCGCCGCCGCGACCAGGCCCGCGGAGATGACGTAGGCCGGGCGGACCCAGTCGATGAGGACGGGCGCCGACATGGAACCGAGGATCATGCCGCCCGCCGCCGGCAGCAGCCACAGCCCGGCCGTCAGCGGGGACAGCCCGCCGACCAGCTGGAGGTACTGCGTCACGTAGAGGGAGACCCCTCCCACCGCGGCGGTGGCCAACAGCAGGCCGACCAGGGCGGCGCTGAAGGACCGGTTCCGGAACAGCCCGAGATCCAGCAGCGGACTGGCCAGCGCGCGCTGACGGACCACGAAGGCCACCCCCATGGCCAGGCCGAGGGCGATGGCGAGCAGGGGGAGCGCGGTGGCGCCCTCCGCCGCGATCTCCTTCATCCCGTAGATCACCGGGAGCACCGTGGCCAGGACCAGCAGGGTGCTGGCCAGGTCCAGGCGGGCCGAGCCGCCCGCGGGTGTCTCCGGCAGCAGGAAGGGACCGACGACCAGCAGCAGGACCATGATCGGCACGGCGAGGAGGAAGACCGAGCCCCACCAGAAGTACTGGAGCAGGACCCCTCCCACGATCGGGCCGACCGCGATGCCGACCATGAAGCAGCTCATCCAGATCGCCACCGCGACGCCCCGCTGACGCGGATCGCGGAACGCGGTCCGGACCAGGGCCAACGTGCACGGCATCAGGCTGGCGCCGGCCACCCCGAGCACGGCGCGCGTCGCGATGAGCATCCCCGCGCTGGTGGACATCGCCGCCGCCACCGAGGCCAACGCGAAGAAGACGGCTCCGATGAACAGGAGCCTGCGGCACCCGATCCGGTCGCCGAGCGAACCCATGATGAGGAGGAAGCCCGCGACCATGAACCCGTAGATGTCGGTGATCCACAGCAGCTGGACCCCGCTGGCGCCGAGGTCTGCCGTCAGGTGCGGGAGCGCCAGCAGCAGGACGCTCAGGTCGATCGAGAGCAGCAGCGTCGGAAGCGCCAGGACGGCCAGCACCGTCCACTCGCGCGCGCCCGCTCTGGGCCCGGTACTCGTGTCCGTGTCCATGTCCGATCAGCTCCCGTACTCGTCGCGCAGCCGCCACCAGGCGTACGGAGACTCCTGGGGGACACCGTCGGGGCTGTCCTCCCAGGTCTCCTGTCGGCCGAGGGGGGTCAGGTCGAGCAGGCTCCAGTTCGTGCCGAGCTTCTCCACGCCCCGCCCCGCGGTGAAGTACGTCCGGTGGACCGAGCCGCCGTCCCGGAGGAAGACGCTCAGGCCGAAGCTGTCGGAGCCCTCCACCGTGACGCCCATGTCCTCGTTGAAGGAGTCGCGGAACGACGAGTACCAGGGCACCGTCCACCCCATCCGGTCCCGGACACGGGCGATCTCCTCGTACGGCGCCCGGGACACGAGCGCGAGCGTGGTGTCGCGGGCGTTGAGGTGCGCGGGGTGGCCGAGGTTGTCCACGAACATGGAGCAGCCCTCGCACTGGTGGGTGGACCCGGGCGGCAGCATGAAGTGGTACACGATCAGCTGGCGACGGCCCTCGAAGAGGTCCTCCAGGGAGCTCTCCCCGGCCGGGCCGTCGAACACGTACTCCTTGTCGACGCGGACCGCGGGCTGTCGCCGGCGCTCCGCCGCGAGCCGGTCCTGGAGCCGCGTCAGCTCCTTCTCCTGTGCGAGCAGGCGCTCGTGGCCGGCCCGCCACTCCTGCTCGGACACCGCCTTGGGCGGATACATGGCACTCCTCCTCATCCTGTGCGCGAACGCGGGCGGTGCGTGTGTGCCCGCCCCGGGATGGGGTCCACACTCGCACCGCCCGCTTACGGTTCCCTGTGCGTCGGACTTACCGTCCGCGCGCGATCGGCGTCAGCCGTCCTCACTCGTCGCCTTGGAGTTCTGGTAGGCGGCGATCAGCCACCCGTCGTCGCCGCGGACCAGGGTGCACGTGGCGAAGAAGGCCAGGTCCGGCGCCTCCGGGGGGACACCGGGGATCTGGACCCGGCCCTTGGTGACGAGCAACGCCACGTCGTCGCGGACGAACCGCACGTCCAGCGGTTCGACGACGACGCTGGAGCCCTTGTACGGGCCCTCGAAGCCCTGGCCCATGAAGGCGCGGATTCCTTCCCGTCCACGCATGTACGTGTCGCCGATCAGGCTCGCGTCCGTGTCGAACAGCGACGCGAACGCGTCCGCGTCGTTGGCCGCCCACGCGTCCATCACACCGTCCACGACGGCTCGGACCGCCTTCTCGTCCGTACCGGTCCGCGCGTCTTCCACCATGCTCGGTTCTCCTCTCCTACGCCGCCGACGGCGGGCGCGCGCCCGCCGAACGCCACCCCATGCTTGTCAGCGCCCCGCGGACCGAACGTCTCCTTCCTTGCTCTGCTGACGGAGTGTGCGGCAGTCGCACAACCGGGAGGAAGCCAGGGCGGGAGGGCGCGCCGCAGGATGTGCGAGGGTCGCCCCCTCAGTCACAAGAGCGAGAGAGGCACAGCTGTTGACTCACCCTTCCCTTGCGCCCCGTCTCTGGACGCACCGGATCATCGGAACCACCGGGCTGGCGGTCACGACCGCCCTGACACTCTCCACCGCCCCTCACGCATCGGCGCACACCGAATCCACCCCCCTCGAACCCGCCGACGGATTCCAGGAGACCGTTCTCGACACGGGGGACACCGTGACGGTGTCCCCCGACGGCGACCACGTGGCCATCACCCCCGGGGAGGGGCGTGAGGGCACGCGTTTCACCTCCGTCCACGCGGGCGAGCGCCGCCTCGTCCTGCCCGCGGACCTGCCCCGCGCGCCGGAGACGCCCGCCCCGGCGGCCGCGACGGCCGCGCGCACCCTCTCGGCGGCCGGTGCGGGGTGCGGGCAGGAGGAGTGCCACGACCTCACCGTCCGCCACCTGGGCCCGGACGGCGCGCCCACGGACGACGCGGAGTCGATGGTGTTCGGGTTGGACGGCGACGTGCTGGAGTTCGCCGGCGGCTCCGCCACGGCCACGTTCACGCTGCCCGAAGGCCGCTACATGCTGATCACCGACGTCTCCGACTTCACCGACCCGGACGCCGACTGGCACCGTCTGGTCCACCCGCTGATCGTCCTCGACGGCGACGACGAGGTCGTGATGGACGCCACCACCACCCGACCCGTCACCACGGACCCCGGGGCGGACGGCACGGACACGGCCCTGGTGGAGATCGGCGTCGAGAACCGGGCCGGGACCGAGAACGTGCGCGTCTCCCTCCAGGCCGACGACTTCTCCGGTCTGTACACGGCCCAGGTCGGCCCGTCGGCCCCGGTGGACGGCCTGACCTCGTTCGTCGCCTCCACGTGGGCGCACCGCGACGAGACCGGAGAGCTCCGCGGCTCCCCGGAGACCGTCCACCTGCTCGACACGGTGGAGGGGGCCTTCCCCACCGGGTACGACCGGACCGTGGAACCGGGCGACCTCGCCGCCGTCACGGTCGAGCACTTCGCCCAGACCCCCGGGAGCGCGGCCACGAAGGCGCTGTTCGGCAGCGCACCCGGGGTGAGCGGCACCGCGACGGTGTTCCTCCCCTACGCCCTGCCCTCCTCGACCGTCCACCGCCTGGAGGCCGGGGCGACCATGTGGAGCAGCGCCTTCGGGGAGAACCGTGTCACGGACGACGGGACCGTCCGCGACGTCACCGCGCTCGGCTCGGTCCCCCGCTCCTACGAGGCGGGCGGCAGCTACACGGAACGATGGAACGCCGCCGTGATCGGGCCGATGTTCCTGTGGGGCGAGCACGCCGTGCGCACCGGCGACGACCTGTGGTTCGGCATGCCGATGTACTCCGACCAGGACCGCCACCAGGGTGGTTCGAGGACGGACGAGGCCTCGATCCGGCTGTTCCAGGACGGCGACCTCGTCGCCGAGTCGGGTACGGGACACCTGCGGGCGACCCTGGAACCCGGTGAGAGCGAGCTGCGCCTGGAGAGCAGGACGTCGCGCGCGTCGGTGGCGGACCTGTCCACGCGTATCGAGGCCGAGTGGACGGTCTCCTCCGACACCGTCGCCTCCGGCCGGGAACGCCTGCCCCTCTGGGTGGTGCGCTACCAGCCCGAGGTCGACGCGTGGAACACCGTGCGCGCACGGGGCCTGATCCGGCTGCCGCTGACCGTCGAGGCCCACCCCGACTCGGTCCACGGCGACGTCGAGGAACTCACGGTGGAGACCTCCACCGACGACGGCGAGACGTGGGAGGCGGCCCGGGTCGTCAGGCGCGGCGGCGACCGCCGGATGGCGCTGATCCGGACACCCGGCGGACCCGCCGGCGAGTACCTCTCGCTCCGTGCCCACCTGACGGACTCCGACGGCAACTCCGTCGAGCAGACGATCATCCGTGCCGTGCGCCTGTCCGACTGAACCGCATCCGCACCGCCTTCCAGGGAGGTTCCCATGTTGCCCAAGCTCCGCCCGTTCCTGGCGACCGCGCTGGCCGCGGTCTCGGTGACGACCACGCTGAGCGCCCCGCCCGCGCTGGCCGACGCCTCGTGCCTGTCCGTTCCGACCGACCCCGTGCTCACCTCCTCCGGGTCGCACGTCCAGGCCACCGCCCGTAGCGAGTGCGGCGCCCTGACCGTGCTGTGGCTCGTACGGGAGGCGACCGCGACGCGACCGCGCACCATCCAGGAGCGCTACCTCGAACCGGGGACCGAGCAGACCGTCAGCATGTACTGCCGCCGGAGCGGCACGCACTCCTACCAGGCGATGGTGTGGGACCCGAACATGATGTTCCGCCGCACGTCGGACTCCGTCACCATCACCTGCTGAACCGGACGACGATCACCGCGGCTCGGGGACGGCGAGCGTGACGGCCTCCGCCGGGCGGGTCCGCCGACCCAGCGCGAGTCCGTTCTCGAAGCCCTCGTCGCCGAGCACCCCTCTCAGCAGGAGCTCCACCCGTCGGACGTCTCCCCTCTCCGCCTCGGGGAGGGGGGCTCCGACGGACTCCCGCAGGGCGTGGGCGGCGCCGAGCAGCCGCGCGGAGACGGTGTGGCGGCCCCCGACCGCGGTGGCCGCCGCCAGCCCCTCCAGGGAGAGGGCGAGCGCCCTCGGGTCGCCGAGTCTGAGGGCGACCTCGTACCCCTCCGTCTGGAGCCGGAGGGCGTCGTCGACCCGCCCCTCCGACTCGGCGACGAAGCCCAACTCCGTGAGGAGGAGGCCGTCCACGACGTCGGTGTCGACCTCGGAGCGGCGGTTGGTCTCCAGGACTCCGCTCAGATGCTCCCGGGCCTCGTCCAGCCTGCCCTCCCGGCGCGAACCGAGCCCGAGCCCGATCCGGGCGAACAGCTCCCCCACCTTGTATCCGCTGTCGGTCGCGAGCCGCACGGCCCGCTCGTGGTGCGCCCGTGCTCCCGCGAAGTCTCCGGTGAGCATGTCGATCCTGGCCAGACCGGTGACCGCGTCCGCCTCCTCCGGCCACATCCGCAGGTCGCGGGCCTGTCGGGCGCTGTCCTGGTGCAGCTCCCGGGCGCGGTCGTAGTCGCCGACCACCTCGGCCCACGAGGCGAGGACGAACGAGGCCTGGATCGTGCCCCAGCCGTCGCCGAGTTCGGTGAACAGGGCCCGCGCCCGCGTCGCGTCGCGGTGCAGGACCTCCAGGTCGCCGCGCGCCTGCGCCTGACCCGCCCGCACGCACAGGACCGCCGCCTCCGTCCAGCGGTCGCCCGCACGCCGCGCGTCCGCCAGCGCCCGCTCGGCCACGGGCCCGCCCGCCCCCGCGTCCCCGGTGTTCAACAGCGCGTGCGCCAGGAACCAGCGGGTCGACGCGGAGCACTCGGTCGCTCCGTCGCGGAACCGTTCCACGACACGGCCCACGCGGCCGTCGGTGTCGAGCCCGGCCCCGTCCAGGAGGGCGAGCCCGGCCCACCAGCCCTCCGCGTCGTTCCTCGGCCCCTGCCGCAGGGCGTGCCCCTGGCCCACCAGGTCGTCGAGCAGGGCGCGTCCCTCCGCGAGCCGCCCTCGGAAGAGCCAGTACCAGGTCAGGGAGGCGGCCAGTGCCCACGCTCCCTCGGTCTCCTTGGCCCGCAACGCCCTCTCCAACGCCGCCCGTGTGTTCGCCGACTCGGCGTCCAGACGGGCGAGCGCGGAGCGCTGTTCCCCTCCCCGCAGGAGTTCCGCGCACCGACGCGCCATGTCCGTGTAGTGGGCCAGGTGCCGACGGCGGACCGTGCGGCGTTCTCCCGAGTCGTCCAGCCGTTCGTCGGCGTAGGCGGCGATGGTCTCCAGCAGCCGGAAACGCCGGGGGCGGGCCCCGGACGGCCCGGGCGCCGCGGAGACCACCAGCGACCGGTCGACCAGGCGGGCGAGGGTCCCGGCGACCTCGCCCGACCGGACGCCGTCACCGGAGCACACCGACTCCGCGGAGGGCAGGTCGCACCCGTCCGCGAAGACGGCGAGCCGGCGCAGCACCGCGCGTTCTCCGTCGGTGAGCAGGTTCCAGCTCCAGTCCGTGACCGCGCGCAGGGTCCGTTGCCGTGGCGACGCCGATCTCCGTCCGCCGTCCAGGAGCCGGAAGCTGTCGTCCAGGCGGTCGAGCACCTCCGCCACGCCCAGGGAGCACACGCGCGGCGCGGCGAGCTCCAGGGCCAGGGGCAGCCCGTCCAGCCGACGGCACAGGGCCGCGACGTCCGCGGCGTTGGAGTCGTCGAGGGTGAACCCGTGGCAGGCCGCCGAGGCCCGTTCCACGAACAGCAGGACCGCCGCGCTCTCCCTCACCCTCTCCGTGCCGAGGGCGTCCTCCGGGGCGGGCAGCTCCAGGGGGTGGAGCTCGTACCGGCGTTCCCCCGCCACCGCCAGCGGCTCCCGGCTGGTGAGCAGGACCCGTGTCCCGGCGGCGCCGCCCAGGAGGGACTCCACCAGGGGTGCGAGTGCCTCCACGACGTGCTCACCGTTGTCGACGACCAGGAGGACCTCCTGGTCACCGAGGGCGACGGCCACCGCCTCCTCGGCCGTGGTCGGCCCCGGGCCCGTCCTGAGGTCCAGGGCACGGGCCAGTTCGGTGGCCAGGCGGGGGGCGTCCTCGGGCCCGGGCGCGGGGCCGAGGGCGGCCAGTTCCACGAGCACCACGTCGCGGCCGGCGTCCTGCTCCCGGGCGCCGACCTCCAACGCCACCCGGGTCTTGCCGACACCCCCCGGGCCGGTGAGGGTGACCAACCTGTGCGCCCGCAGGAGTTCGCGCACCTCCCCGACCGTCGCCTCGCGGCCGACGATCCGGGCGAGCCCCCGTGGCACCCCGCGCCGCGTCGGCGGCGCGGAGGGCGCGGACGGAGGAGGGGACACCGGTGGAAGGTCCCCCCGCAGGATCGCCTCCTGGAGCCGGCGCACCCGCTCACCCGGCTCCAGGCCGAGCTCCTCGGCCAGGAGGGCGCGCAACCGGGCGTAGCTGTCCAGGGCCTCACTGCGCCGGCCCGCGTGGTGCAGTGCCCGCATCTGGGCCGCTCGCAGGCGTTCGCGCAGGGGGTGGCGGAGCACCAACTCCTCCAGCTCCCCGATGATGCGCGTGTACTCCCCGGCGTCGACCAGGGCCTCGGCGCGGGCCTCCAGGGCCTCCACCCGCTCCTCGTCCAGTCGCGTGGCCACCGCCCTGAGCGCGGGCTCGTCCGCGAAGTCGGCGTAGGCGGAACCCCGCCACAACGCCAGGGCCTCGGTGAGGTCGGCGGCGCGGGAGGCCGCGTCGGAGCGGTCGCGCGCGGACCCCACCAGGTCGCGGAAGAGCCAGGCGTCCACGGAGTCGCGGTCGGCGGCCAGCAGGTAGCCGGAGTCCCTGAGCGCGACGAGTTCCCGGCCGCCGGGCTCGGCCCCCTCCAGGACCCGCCTGAGCTGGGACACCTTGGCGTGCAGGGCCGCTCCGGCGCGTTGCGGTGGGCGTCCCTCCCAGATCTCCTCGACGAGCCGTGGCGGCGGGACGGGCCGCCCCTCCGCGGCCAGGAGGGACGCCAACAGTGCACGGACCTTGCGGCCCGGCACGGTCACCTGATCACCCGCGCCCGTCCAGACGGCCACGGGGCCGAGAACTCCGAACCTCATAGCACCGGGGGACTCGGCGGGCTTCCCGCGTCCGTCGTCCCCGCTCCCCTTCCCCGCGCGTTCCACGCCACCGTGGACGTCACCACGGTGGTCACGCGGACACGTTACGCCTCCGGGGGTTCCTTCACCAGCGGACACGAAACGGCCCGACCCGGCGGTGCGCGGGTCGGGCCGGGGCGTGCGCGGACCGGCCGCGGGGTCAGGACGAGAACTGACCGGGCTTCCGGCCGGGCCCGGCCGGGCCGCGGTAGGCCTGGGCGATGTCGAGCCAGTGGTCGGCGTCGGCTCCGACGGCGGTCACGTCGAGGTCGTCGCGGTGGCGGCGGCGCGTGACGAGCAGGCAGAAGTCGGCCGCGTCCCCGGTGATCCGCTGTTCGGCGTCGGCGGGGCCGAACTCCCACTTCTGTCCGGAGGGGGAGGTCAGCTCGAAGCGGAACTCGGTGTCGGGCGGGGTGAGTCCCCGGGACTGGTAGCCGAACTCCCAGACCATCACGGCGAACCCGACGACGTTGCCGATCCGGTCGGTGCGCTCGGGGACGACGCCCAGCGCGTCGGCGATGTCCTGCCCATGGGCGAGGGCCTCCATCATGCCCGCGCAGGCCAGGATGCCCGGGGGGATGGGGCGCACGAGCCAGGGCACCGGCTGGTCGGCGGGGGCCGCCGCGAGCGCCTCCACCGCGAAGTCGCGGTCGGCGCGCCAGCGGGCGAGCAGCTTCTCGGGGTCGTCCAGGGGGTAGGTCCGCAGGACCGCGTTCACCGCTCCGTCGAAGTCCTTGCCGGCCTCGGCCGTCATGGCGGCGAACGCCTCCGCGTCGGAGGCCGCGGTCCCGGCCAGCCGGAAGACGAAGCACAGGTGGGCGACCTGGTCGGCCACGGTCCATCCCGGGGCCGGGGTCTCGCGCGCCCAGTCGGCGGGGTCCAGGTCGGCCACCAGGGCGTCGATCTGGGCCGCCTCCGCGGCCAGGTGGTCGATGACGGCGGGCAGTTCCGTGATGACGTTGGGCAGGTTGTTCACGTCTGTTTCCCTCGGTTCGGTTCGATGCGGCGAACGGATGCGGCATTGCGGGCGGTGGCGTGGCGGGCCGCGGCCATCGCGGCCCAGGAGACGGCTCTGACCAGGTCGGCGTCGTCGGCTCCGGCCCGCCGGCACGCGGCGACGGTGTCGTCGCCGACCTGGAAGGAGGCGCGCGCGGTGAGCAGGGCCAGCCGCCCCAGGGCGCGGTCGGACGGGGACAGCGCGGCGACGGGCTCCTCCACCCAGGCGCGGCTGACCCCGGCGGGTGCGGCGCCGTGCTCGTGGAGGTGCCGGTGGACCAGGGCGCGCACGGCGCCCGGAAGGACCCGGGACCCGGCCTCGTCGACGGCGGCGGCCACCGCGGCCAGGACGCCCGCGATCCGCGGCTCCCCCAGCGCCCAGCGCAGGTCGTCGGGGACGGCCGCGTTCCGGGCGTTCCGGGCGTTCCGGGGCAGCAGTTCCAGCGACGTGTCGGGGGACAGCGGTGGTCCCGTTCGGGCGGCGATCACCGCCCCCGTGGCGCGCCGCAGCGTCCCCCGCACCGGAGCGGGCGCGAAGTCGGGCAGGGGCGAGTCGGGCAGGAACACGTTGACCAGGCGGTTGATGTGCTGGAAGGTGAGTTCGACCGCGCCCAGCTCCGCGCGTTCGGCGGGGGTGAGCGACCCGAGCGGCCGCGGATCGGGGGCCTCGGAGCCGTCCCCGGTCCCGTCGAGGGACCCGAGGGTGGCTCCGTGCACCTCCACGCAGTAGGGGCAGGCGTTGGCCCGGGACACGGCCGTGGCGACGGCCTCCCGCTCGCCCCGTCCGGTGCGCCCCGGCACCAGGAGCGACTCGCGCAGTGCCGTCCAGGTCGCCGCGGCGCACTCCGGGGCGGGCGAGAGCATGACCACGGGCGGGGCGAGGACGCCGAAGTCCCGTTCCACCCGGCGGTGGAGGTCGGCGACCCCACCGCGCGCCCGGCCCGGGGGGTCGGGGCGGATGTGGCGCACCTCGTTCAGCGACCGGCGCACGGCCGCCCGCAGGATGGAACGGAGCACGGGTCCTCCTCCCGTCTCGGCGTGTCCGGTCAGGCCGAGGTCCGACCGGCCAGGTGGAGGACGCCCCCGCGCCCCGACGTGGCGCCGTCGGGAGCGGGAGCGCCGTAGGTGACGTCGACGCCGCGCGCACGGGCGGCCTCGACGATGCCGGGCACGGAGCGCTCGGCGAGGGCGGCGATGGTCATCGCCGGGTTGACGGTCAGGGCGCCGGGCACCGAGGAGCCGTCGGTGACGAAGATCCCGGGGTGGTTCCGCAGCTCGTGGCGGTCGTCCAGGGCCGAGGTGTGCGGGTCGTCGCCGATGCGGCACGAGGCCAGCGGGTGCACGGTGTAGGCCCCGACCAGGTCGTTGGTCCAGGGGGCGACGCTCGCGATGCCGTCCTTTTCGAGGATCTCCTTGACCTCGGCGTCGGCGCTGTTCCAGCCGTGCCAGGTGTTGGCCGTGGGCCGGTAGGTGAGTGGGCCGCGACCCAGCATCTGCTGGGACAGGCGTACGGCGTTGCCCGTGGGCGGGGGCGCGCCGAAGACGCCCTCGTTGTCGTCCTCGCTCATGGTGAAGATGATCAGCCAGGACTTCCAGCGGCGGAGCATCTCCTTCTTGTCCGCGCCGAACCACGACGGTCCGGGGACGCCGGGGGTCTGGGCGAGGATGGTGCCCAGGGCCGGGGGGAAGTAGAGCTGTTCGAGCGAGTACCGGGAGTACTCCGGCAGCGCCGGGTCGAGCCGGTCCCAGTTGGCCACGCAGGGGCCCTTGCCGATCTGGAACGCCTCGTAGGCGCGTTCGTCGTCCCGGGACAGGCCCAGGACGTCACGGACCCGGTCCTCGTTGACGACGGCGGTGTTGAGCCGTTCTCCGTTGCCGGAGAAGTAGCGGCCCACCGCGTGCGGCATGGCGCCCAGGTGCTCCTCGGAGCGCTTGAGGATGACGGGCGTGGCCCCCGCCCCGGCCGCGAGGACGACGATCTTGGCGTCGATGACGCCCGAGTCGGTGGTGACCCGGTAGTCGCTGTCGTCGACGACGTTGTAGTGGACCCGGTATCCGCCGTCGTCGAGCCGTTCCAACCGCTGGACCTCGTGCAGCGGCCGGATCCGCGCCCCGTGGGCGACGGCGGCGGGCAGGTAGTTGAACACCAGCGACTTCTTGGCCTCGAACCGGCAGCCCGCCATCATCCAGTTGCAGTTGACGCAGGTGTCCTTGTCGATGGCGACGGGTACCGGGTTGGCCGTGCGTCCGGAGTGGTCGCACGCGGCGCCCCACAGTCCCCCGGCGTAACTGACGTCGGACCAGTCCTGGGTGCGCACCCCCAGCGCCTCGGCGACCCGGTCGTACCAGGGGTCGAGGGTGTCCCGGTCGATGGCCGAGGGCCACATGCGCCGCCCGATGGAGCCGCGGCGCTCGAAGACGAACCGGGGCGCCCTGGGCAGCGCGGCGAAGTACACCATGCTCCCCCCGCCGACGCAGTTGCCGCCCAGCACGCTCATCCCGTCGCCCACGGTGAAGTCGAAGGCGCGCGTGTACGAGGAGCCGAGGAGGAAGTCGTGCTGGAGCTCCTCGGTCTCCAGCCAGGGGCCGCGTTCGAGGACGGTGACCCGCGCCCCGCCCGCGGCGAGGTGGTAGGCGGTGATGGCGCCGCCGAAACCGCTGCCGACGACGAGGACGTCGGTCTTCTCCGTGGTGGTCATGCGAGGCTCCCCGAGGCCGTGGTGTCCGGGTGGAGGCGGGCCGTCGGCCTGCCGTAGGAGTACTCCTTGAAGCGCAGCAGACCGTCCGCGTCCGGGGCGGCGAAGCCCATCGCCGTCAGCCCGGGGTGGCCCTCCGCGATGGCGGTCGGGGTGCTCATGTGGGCCGCGCTGTCGAAGGCCATGTTGCAGAAGAGAGCGAGCATCACCCAGAACTCCTTCTCCGGGTGACCGGGCGCGGTGAGCGCGCGCACCAGGGCGGTGCGGTCGTCGAAGGACAACCGGACGAACGGCGGAAGCTCCCCGTCCGCGGCCAGGCCGTGCTCGCGTGCGTAGTGCTCGGCGTGCCGGTTGAGCAGTTCGACGAACTCGGGCAGACCGGACGTCAGACCCGTGGCCGGGGTCCGCAGCAGCTCCAGCGCTCCCGCCTCGACCGACCCCGCGTCGTGCGAGCGACCCGCGACGCTCGGATCGTCCGGTCTGCGCTTCGCACCCGGGAGGATGGTGTCGGCGAACGCCTCCAGCGTCAGAGTCTCGACACCGTCCGTGTCGGGGGTGCCACTGGTCATGGTGGTCTCCTGTCGTGGTGGGGTGGGGGGCGCGTGCGGGGACTCAGACCGTGTGGACGTTCATCGGAAGGCCGCCGCGTACGCGCAGCGAGAGCATGGCCTCGGGGACGGCCCGGTGGCCCGGTGGGAGGGTGAGGCGCAGGTCGCGCGCGATGACCGCGAGCACGAAGACGGCCTCCATCATCCCCAGGTTGCTGCCGACGCAGACCCTCGGTCCGGCCCCGAAGGGGATGTAGGCGTAGCGGTGGCGGTCGTCACGGCGGTCCGGGGAGAAGCGTTCGGGGTCGAACCGCTCGGGGTCCGTCCAGGAGTCGGCGCGCCGGTGCAGGGTGTACGGGCAGATCAGCACGTCGGATCCTGCGGGCACGTGGTATCCGCCGATCTCGTCGTCGTCCAGCGCCACGCGCGGCAGGATCCACACGGCCGGATACAGCCGCATCGTCTCCTGCACGACCATCGTGGTGAAGGTCAGCTGGTGCAGGTCCTCGTGGGTCGGCGCCCGGGTCCCGAGGACGCGCACCGCCTCCTCCCTGAGCCGCTCGGCGGTACCGGGGTTGCGGTCCACGAGGTAGAGCGCCCAGCTCAGGGTGCTGGCCGTGGTCTCGTGCCCCGCCAGCAGCAGTGTGACCAGCTCGTCACGCACCCGGCGGGAGCGGATCCGCGGGTCGGCCTCCCCCGCGGTGTCGGCGAGCACGCGGGAGAGCGCGTCGTCCGCGTCGTCGTCGGCGGTGTGCTCCCGGACGAGCCGTCGCACGATCCTCTGGAGTTCCGCGCGGGCGTGCCGGAACCTCGTCTGCGTGCGGAGGGGCAGCCACACCGGCAGCTTGTTCATCGTGACCATGTCGAACATGGCCTGGTCCTGGACCGCTTCGAAGGCGGCGCCGATGGTGTCGAAGGCGTGCAGGTCGGTGTCGAGGAGGGTCCTGCCGAGCACGCCCAGGGTCAGCCCGGTGGCCTCCTCCGAGACGTCGACGGGACCGCGCCCCGCCCGCGACCGCAACCGGTCCACGAGGGCGACGGCCTCCTTGGCCACCGCGTCCGCCTGGGCGGCGATCCTGCGGTGCTGGAAGACGGGGCGGATCGTCCGGCGCTGGCCGCGCCACAGCTCGCCCTCGCTGGTCAGCAGCCCGTCGCCGAGGGCCCGTTTGGCGTGGACCTGTCCGATGCCCTTGTGGTAGTTGCCGTGGTTCTCGGCCAGTACGTGTTTGGCGTGGTCGGGGTGGTTGAAGAGGTAGAGGGTCTTGGGTCCGGCCGCCATGCGCACGGCGTCGCCGTGGCGTTCGACCGCCGTGGACATCATGGCGAGCCGGTCGGTGAGCAGGTCGCGCAGCATTCCGGGCACCGCCGAGGGCGGGGTGCGCGGGGGGTGGCGCCGGTCCGTCGCCGTCACGGGCGCGCACCTCCTCCGTCCCGGAGCGCGAACTCCTCGGCCAGGCGGGAGCGCCACACCTCGTACCAGGGGCGGTCGGGGTCCTCCGTGCCCACCGCCTCGGGGCGCAGGTCGCGGGAGAGGCGGGCGGCCTTCTCGGCGTCCATGCCGCACAGGACCTCGCTGGCGACCTCGGTGTGCGGGACGACGAGCCCCGCGCGG
Source organism: Nocardiopsis sp. NPDC049922 (assembly GCF_040660275.1). NCBI lineage: Bacteria > Bacillati > Actinomycetota > Actinomycetes > Streptosporangiales > Nocardiopsidaceae > Nocardiopsis > Nocardiopsis sp. NPDC049922. The sequence goes on from NZ_JBFAME010000002.1 coordinate 437,827, forward strand.
ACCCGGGCCTCGGCGGCGAAGGAACCGCCCTGGGCGAGGTGCGGGGTGTGTTCTCCGGCGTGCTCGCGGAGGCGGCGCAGCTCGTCCGCGTCCGCGCCGCCCGCGTAGACGGCGGCCAGCCCCACCCCGGCGTAGAGGTCGGCTCTGCGGCCCTCGGCGAAGGAGTCGACGAGTTCGGCGACGCGGTCGACGTCCGTCCCGCCCACGAACCACAGGGCCCGGCCGACACCCTGGTCCGCGGCCCGGAGGGCGTAGGCGCCGTCTCCGGTGTACCGCGCCGCGCGCCCGTCCCGCATCCGGCGGCGCACGTGCGCGTCGGTGTGGAAGTAGGCCTGGTGGAAGCCGTAGCCGTCGTGGACGAGCCACCGGAGCACGGGGTCGAGGCGGTCGGTGCGCGGCCACAGCGGCCGGGGCAGCCGGGCCATGGCCCAACCGATGCCGACGTAGGCCATGTAGAGGTGGGGTGCGCCGGGGCCCTCCAGGAAGCGCTCGGTCCGCCCCTTCCGCGGCGACAGCGCGTCCACCAGCGCGAGCCCCATCGCGGCGCCCTCGTAGGCGAACCCCCTGTAGCGCGTCGACAGGGTGGCGAGGCGCCGGTCGGTGCGTTCCGCGGATCCCGTTTCCAACGCGTCGCCGAGACCGGTGAGAAAGGATTGTCCCACCGTCTCCAGAACTTCGCGGCCGGCGGGATTCTTGTCGTGGAAACCACGGGTCTCCACGGTGACCTCGGATGGGCTCGGAGTGATGATCCGGCGTCTGAGCACGCCGAATACACTGGCCATTTCGTCCTCCCGACCTACGCGTGCCGCATATCGTCGTTCTCTTTTTCCATGTTTCCGGTGCGGAAGTTCGGGGTCTACTTCGCGATTGCCCGACGCCGGACTTCCCTCAACGAAAATGCCCCCGAATTCCGGCGCGCCAGATCTCGTAGGCGGGTACGCCGCCGCGGGCTCCCGGCTCGACCGCGTGGTCGTCGGCCAGGGCCGCCGCCCCCGCGGAGTCCGTACCGGTGAGCGCCCGGACCACGGTCTCGGTGTGCTCGGGGACGCACCCCGAGAACACCCGGGCCTTGGCCGCGAAGACCGCTCCCTGCGCGACGTGGGGCGCGGCCGCCCCGGCGTCCCGCAGGAGTGCCTTCAGTTCCTCGGGCTCGGCTCCTCCCGCGAAGGCCGCGGCGAGTCCGACACCGCCCCACAGGTCGGCTCGGCGCTCCTCGGGGAAGGCGCGCACGGCATCGGTGACCGCCGCGGGGCGCGCTCCGTGGATGAACCACAGCGCCCGGCCGACCCCCTGGTCGAAGGCGCGGTGGAAGTAGGCGGGGGCGCCGAGCCAGGGGTAGGGGCGGGGAGTCTCCTGGCGCCCGACCCAGCGCGGTGTGTCGAAGTAGGCCAGATCGAACCCGTAGCCGTCCACGGCCAGCCAGCTCATCGTGGGGTGGTAGGGGTTGTCCGAGAGCTCGGGCAGGACCCCCTTCCACAGGCCCCGGGGCAGCCGGGCCATGGCGAACCCGATCCCGATGTAGGCGAGGAACGTGTGCGGCCTGGCCGGTCCGTCCATGAGTTCGCGGGTACGCTCCGACCCGCCGAGGGGGAGGGCGTCGAGCACGGTGAAGGCCATGGTCGCGCCCTCGTAGGCGAATCCCCGCAGGGCGGCGTCCACGGTCTCCAGGCGGTGTTCGACCTCCCACAGCCGACGCGCCTCCATGCCCCACTCGAACCCGCAGACGACGGATTCGGGGATCGCCTCCAGACGTCGGGCCGCCGGCGCGTCGCGACCGGGAAAGCCCCGACGCGCGAATCCGACGTCGGCCAGGGGCGGTGCCAGCAGTGCGCGGGACATCGCGCGCAGGATACGGCCCGCCATGCCTCAGGCCACCGTCGGCTGGAGTCCGCGGTCGCCGGTCCGCCGGAAGTCCGTGCCCGCCGCCGAGGCGTCGGCCAGCGTCACGGCGATCGGCGGAGCCGTCTCCTCGGCCCGACCCATCGACAGGGACACGTACGTGTTCAGTCCGGAGGCGACCGTGACGTGTGCGCGGGTCCCCGCCGTCAGCGCTCGCGAGGTGTCCGCCCTGACCCCGTAGGGCATGGCCACGGCGATGACGTGGTAGGAGCCGTTCGGCACCCCGGTCACCTCGAACTCGGTCCGCCCGTGCGCGGTGAAGGCCTCGAACGCGACGGGCGCGCCCTGGGGAGCGGCGTCGTCGAACACCCCCACGAGGGCGTCGACCCCGCCGACGGTCGTGGGGATGTCGAGTGATCCGTGCAGCACGCCGGCGGCCCCCGGCGGGACCCGCCTGTCGCGACTGGCCTCGATCATGTCCCCGAGATCGGGCAGTCGGGCGAAGTCGTCCGAGGCGGCGACCGTCAGCCGGGCGACGGCGGGGTCCCGGTACTGGGTCGGCGACATGCCGACCGCCCGGGTGAACCGACTGGTGAACGTGCCCACGCTGTTGTATCCGACGCTGCACACGATGTCGGAGACGGTGAGGTCCGTGGTCAGGAGCATGCGCTTGGCCGCGAACAGGCGGACGGCCGTGAGGTAGCGGCCCGGGGTGAGGCCGACGGCGCGCGAGAAGATCCTGGAGAAGTGGTAGGGGCTCACGAAGACCTCAGCCGCCACGTCGCTGAGGGTGATGGGCTCGTAATATCGACTACGAATGAATGCGACAGCCTGGCGTACAGATCTCTCCACTGCTATCTCCCAACTCGAGATCAGCCGTCGAACATCAGGGAACAGGAAAACTCAGAACAGAATGGGGACAGCCGGAGTGAACAGCGTCATCGGACAGGAAAGGCCGCAACCATCGAATCCGACCCCGCCGGCGGCAGAATCGCACTCGACCGGTCCAGACCGGGAAACACTCACGAAACTTCAAGAAACGCGATGGTCACGCTCTGTGAGTTCCTTCCGGCCGAACGGACACGCCGCCGCTTCCATAACGCCACCACATCCTCACCCTTCGACGCTGGCACCGGTCCATCGTCACATCCCGACCCCCGCACCTCATCTCCAGAATTGCGGCACCAGCGTGGAAACCAGATAAAAATAGACTCGAACACAGTGTCGAACCCGAAAAAGAGCCGACACCTAATGTCACAGCCCATCCACGAATAGTGAGAGTCCAGGGTGGGCAAGACATCGCCACAGAGGTCACATGAGCCCTGTCAACAACTCTGACCACCTCCGGACAACGAAGATTAGGTTGCCCAGAACAGGGAAAAATCATCCTTCCTCATGACATACCAGCCTCCAGTCACCCGGTCATGGAGTAATCACTTCGTGTCAAGGTCCTCTGGATGAGACCCTCGGGCAAACCGGCCTGGAATATGAGCCGAACAATCGGCGTGCGAAGACGCCCTCCGAGGTGGGATCGGAAAAGGTCGACCACGAGTAGATGGGTTCGGCCCGGAAGACCGATATTGATTCCATGAGCCCACGTAAGGCAGACCCACGACTGCGTACGTCACTGATCGACGTGGCCGCCCGGCTTCTCTCCCTGGAGGGGCCCCAAGCTCTGTCCACCCGCAGGATCGCCCGCGAGTCCGGCAGCTCCACCATGGCCGTCTACACCCACTTCTCCGGCATCGGCGGACTGGTGCACGCGATGGTCCGCGAGGGCTTCGCCCGCCTGGAGGAGAGCCTGTCCCGGGTCCGTGCCACCGACGACCCCGTCCGCGACCTCGGCCTCCTGGGCCGGGCCTTCCTCGACAACGCCGCCCGGAATCCGCACCTGTATCCGGTCATGTTCGGCGGCTGCTCGCTCGCGGGCTTCAGCCTCTCGGAGGAGGACCGGCAGTACGGGCGGTACACACTCCGCCACGTGACCGCGTGCGTCGACCGCTGTATCGCGTCCGGCCGGTTCGACCGCGCCGACCCGGAACTGGTCGCCCACCGGCTCTGGATCGCGATGCACGGCCTCACCGCCCTGCATCTGGGCTCCTACCTCATCCCGCCCTACGACGCCGCCCGCTGCTTCGAGGACCAACTCGTCTCCCTGATGGTGGGGTGCGGCGACTGCCCGGAGGACGCGCGCGGATCGATCGCGGCGTCCTCCGGGCTGCTGCCGTCCCCGTCCGAGGACTAGGGCGTGTGCCCGGCCGCGGAGGCGCTCATCCCGACCTCACCCGACCGCCGGCTCCGTCCGCCGGGCGGGCACGGCCCAGGCCCTGGAAGGCGCCCCCGTGGAACAGCAGCGCCGACCGTTCCGGCCCGGTGACCGCGTGGAGGACACGGCCGACGAACACCGAGTGGTCGCCCGCCACGATCTCCTCCGTCACGTCGCACTCCAGCCAGGCCAGCGCGTCGGCGATCAGGGGTGCGCCGGTGCCCGGTCCGGGGAACCACTCCACGGCGGCGAACTGGTCCAGGCCCTCCGGCCGCGCCCGGTCGGCGAAGTACCGGGCGGTGTCCTCCTGCTCGGCGCACAGCACCGACACCGCGAAGTGCCCCTCGGACACGACCGCCTTGTGCATCCGGGCCGTACCGGAGACACAGCACAGGACCAGCGGAGGATCGAGGGAGACCGAGCTGAAGGCGTTGGCCGTCATGCCGTGGGGGGTGTCGCCGCCGACCGAGATCACCGTGACCCCGGTCGCGAACGTGGACATCACCCGGCGCAGGTCCACCACGTCAGGCCACCGCCCCTCGCTCGGAGCCGCGACCGGCCGTCAGTCCGGTGCCGTCCGAGGCGTAGGGGGCCAGGGCGGTGCGCAGCTCCTCCGGGACGCGGGTGGGCACGGTCGCCGTGTTCGGCCCCCTCATGCAGGCGATCCGCTGGGACCCGCGGGCCACCAGCGTCTCCCTCTCCGGGTCCAACCGGACGTAGTCGAAGGAGAACGCCACCTGGGTCTGGGTCAGCTCCCCCAGCCTCATCCGGACGGACAGCTCGTCGAAGGCGGTGATCTCGGCGAAGAACTCGCAGTCCACCCGGAGCGTGAACAGCTTCAGGTCATCGCGCAGGTCCGCCAGGACACCGGGCGCGCGCTCCTTGAGGAACATCTCCCGGCAGCGCCCCTGCCATCTCAGGTAGTTGACGTAGTAGACGTTGCCCACGAGGTTGGTCTCCTCGAAACCGACCGTGTGGCGGATCTCGTAGTAGTCGGACATCAGCTCTCCTCTCCGGCCAGGACGGCGAAGACCACCGGTTCGGGGTCGCCGTTCAGGGTGGTCGCCCAGGTGGCGATCCGAAGGCCGCCGGAGGCCAGGACCACCCACCCGTGTTCCAGGACCCGCTCCAGCGTCAGCGAGCCCCCGGTGCCGCCCGCCTTGCGCAGGCACTCCAGGGCGCCCCACACCCGGGTCGCCGCGACGTGGACGGATTCGTCCGCCTCCTTGGCGACCAGGTGCCGCACCGACACGGCGTCCCTGCCGAGCAGCCCGTCCCACTCCCGGTCGGAACGGTCGAGAACGGTCTCCACGTCGCAGGCCAGGCGCTCCCGCCCCACGACGGCCAGGGTGACCCCGGCTCCGTGGGAGGCGGACACCACCGCACCCTCGACCTCGGGGCGACCGTCCGGCCGGCGGCGCACCCTCACGGGCCGGTTCAGCGCCCTGCCGACCGCCAGTTCGGTCCTGTCCCCGCGGTCCTCGGACACCTCTCCGGGGCGGGGTTCGGGGTCGGGATCGACGACCACGGCCCTGGAGCCGCCGAGCACGCGTTCCAACTCCCGCTCCAGGTGGGAGCCGAGCAGCGCGGGCACCCAGGGCCCGGCCCCGCCGCTCCTGCGCACCGCGCGCAGCCGCAGGCCCTCCCACCGCTCGACCACGGTCCCGACGGGATCCCGCACGTCCACGTCGTAGACGTAGGAGTCGCCGTCCTGGAACCGCTCTCGGGCGTCCAGGAGCACGCGGTCGGACTCCTGGTCCCGCGGCCGGGACAGGACGATCCTGTCCACGCCCTCGGGCAGGAGGGTGCCGTCGGGGACGCACGCCTGGAGGACGTGCATGGCGGCGTCGCGCACGCCCGGATCGGCCAGGAGGCGTTCCTGGGGCAGGAACGACCCGAACCAGTCGCCCGGGGCGGCCGTGGACAGTTCCGCGACCACGTGGCGGGCGCTCACCCGGCGGTAGGAGAGCAGTCGCTGGAACCTCTTGCCCTGGAAGAGCACGCCCCCGTACATCTCGTCGGGATCGATCGGGACCCGGGGCAGCACCGGCGCCGCGTCCGCGGACGAGGACCCCTCCTCCACCTGTTCCGGTCGCGGCCAGCGCAGGAGCGCGCGGAAGTGGTCGGCGTCGTAGCCCGTCTCCTCGCTGCGGATGACGACCTCCACCGTTCCGGCGTCGCGCACCAGCGCGGCCACCCTCACCGTGGTGCTCCCACCGGGCCGCACCGCGACGGGACGCAGGAACCGCGCCTCCTCCATCACGGGCGGGCCCTCGTGCCCGCTCACGGCGGCGGCCACCTGGGTCATCGCCTCCATGCCGATCACGGCCGGGAAGAGCATGTCGCCGTCGAGCAGGTGATCGTCCAGGTAGGGGTCGTCCGCCGAGGACAACGCGGCCTCGGTGACCAGCTCGACCCCGGGGTAGTGCACCAGGACCCGGTCCACGAAGCGGCCGAGGGGGAGTTCGCGCTCCTCGGTCGCCAGGGTCGGCAGCCCGCCGGTGCGGCCGCTGACGACCAGGACCGGGCCCGCCGAGGGATCGGCCAGCACCTGGTGGAGGACGGAGATCCCCTCCTCCGCCGACACGGGCGTGATGCCGTCCCGCATCAGGGCCTCGACCACGCCGAGGCGCTCGCCCATCCCCGCGCCGGACCACACCGACCACTCCAGGGCCAGGACCCGTGTGTGCGGGTGCTCCCGCCCGTACTCGACCGTCATCTCGGTGAGCCAGTCGTTGGCGGTGGAGTAGTGCGCCTCACCGCGCAGTCCGGCCCGGCCGATGATGCTGCCGAACGTGACGAGCAGCCGCAGGCGCTCCGGGTCCAGGGTGTCCAGGACGGCCGCGAGCCCGTCGGTCTTGGGCGCGAGGGTGCGCCGGAAGGCCGGTTCGGTGAGGCCGCCCAGGGCGGTGGGCTCGTTGCGCCCGGCCCCGTGCAGGACCGCGGTCACGGTTCCCAGCTCCTCCTGAAGGGACCGCACCGCGCTCCGGACCTCCTCCCGCCGGGTGACGTCGGCGCGGGCGTAGGCGTGGCGGACACCCGCCGCCGCCATGCGCTCCAGGTTGGCGGCCAGCTCGGCGTCCTCCTCCTGGGCCGCCCGGCCCAGGAGGGCGAGCCCGACCCCGTACTCGGTGGCGAGGGACAGGGCGCACTCGGCGGTGATGCCCTTGCCCCCGCCGGTGACCAGGAGCACGTCGTCCGGACCGAGCGGCGCGCCCCCCTCCGACGCGTCCGCGTCCGCGGGGAGCACGGCACGCAGGACCGGCACGGTGCGGCGGCCCTCGGCGTCGTGGTGGGACTCCGCGTACGCCGAGGCGGGGGTGGCGGCGACCTCGGCGACCACCCGGCGCACCGCCTCCGCACGCGCCTCCGGGGAGTCGGGGACGGGGTCGTGGAGGGTGACCACGGTGGTGGTCACCCCCGGCAGCTCCTGATGCAGGGTCCGGGCCACCCCCGACGCGCCGCGTCGGCCCTGGACCACGACGAACCGCGTCCGCGCCCCGGTCGCCAGGACCGAGCGGGCGGCGTCGAGGAACGTGCCCACGAGGTGCTCGCCGCCCTCGGCGGGCAGGCACAGCAGGACACCGCCGCCCACCCCGGAGAGCGCCTCGCGCAACGGCTCGGCGAGGGGGTGGCCGGCGGACGCGTACACGCTCCATCCCGTGTCGTCCGCGTCGGCGGCGTCGGACGCCACGCCCGCGGGAACGGGCGCGCCGACGCGGGCGACCTCGAAGGCACGGACCCAGGGGGCCGCGCCCGGCGCCTGCCCCGCCGAGGCCCTGCCGTCATCAGTCCGGGCCAACGCGTCGATGGTCTCGGCCAGCTCGCGCAGACTCGACGTGGCGTACCCCGAGGTCGCCCCCATCGGGGGCATGCCCAGGCGCTGGGTGACCTCGTTGACGATCTGCCCGACCGTGATGGAGCTCAGGTGCAGGTCGTCCAGGGGCCGCGTGTCGTCGCCCACCATGGACTCGGGGAGTTCGACCCGCTCGGCCACGAGCGTGCGCAGGAGCCCCAGCGTGTCCGCGTCCTCCACCGCGGCGTCCGTTCCACCCGTGTCGGTGGACACGGGCGTCCCGCCGTCGGTGCGTCCGACCCCGGTACTGGGAGCGGTCTCGCACGGGCTGGCCAGGAACTCGAACTCCTCCGGGAGCTCGCGGACGAGCCGCCCGGAGAAGAGGGCGCGCACGTCGACGGGGGCGCCGAGGGCGTAGGCCGCGGCCACCGCGCCGAGGAAGGGCTTCAGCGAGTCGGAGTCCGTGTCCACGGAGACGGCGGGGACGTCCGGGACGGCCGCACCCGCCAGGCTGGTGAGGACCCGTCCCGGCCCCGCCTCGATGAGGAGGTCCGCCCCCTGGGCCAACCGCGTGACGGCCTGGTGGAAGCGCACCGGGAGCACGACCTGGTCCCGGAGGAGTCGGCGCGGATCGGTGTCGGCGCCGAGGTCCGAGCCGGTCACCGTGGACACCACGCCCGGGGACAGCCGACCGAAGTCGGTCTCGGCGAGCTCGCGGTCCAGCACCTCGGCGGCGGGCGCGACGAACGGGGAGTGGAAGGCGTGCGAGACGTTCACGCGCGTGGCGGTGATCCCGTCGGCCCGGGCCCGCTCGCGGACCCTCTCCACGGCGTCGGACGCCCCGGAGACCACCGTCTGCCGGGGCCCGTTGTAACCCGCGACGACCACGTCCGGCTCGCCCTCGATCAGGGCCTCCACCCGCTCCGGCGGAGCCGACAGTCCGGCCATGGCACCGTCGCCGCGCCCCGTCTCCGCCATGGCCCGGCCCCGGGCGGCCGCGAGGCCGACGAGGGCGGGGGCGTCGAGGGCGCCCGCCCAGTGCAGCGCGGTCAGCTCGCCGAGGCTGTGCCCGACGGCTCCGTCGGCCCTGACGCCGACGTCCCCCAGGACGGCGAGGGCGGCCAGGGAACCGGCCACGATGCGCGGCTGGGCGACCTGGGTGGCCACCTGGTCCCCGCCCTCCGGCAGCCCGGCCGACGCCAGGACCTCCTCGGCCCTGGCGAAGCGGCGCCGGAACGCCCCGACACGACCGCTCCCCGATCCCTGGCCGGGGAAGAGGTAGCGGACGACGGGGGGTGCGGTGCGGTGCGCGAGGAACATGCCCCGGGCTGGGGCGATGACCTCGTCGTCGCCCGCGTCGATCCGTTCGACGAGCGCCCGTACCGCGTGCGCGGCGGCTTCCGGGGAGGAGGCGACGACCGCGGCGCGGGCGGCGCCTTGGCCGGCCTCGGCGGCGAGCGCGCCCGCCAGGTCGGTCAGTTCGGCGTAGGAGAGCTTGGGCAGGAGCTCCGCGAGCTCCGCCAGGCGGCCCCGTACGTCGGAGAGGTCACCGCCGTCCACGACCAGCATCTCGGCGTCCTGGCGCCCGGACACCAGCTCGCGGACCCGGGCCGTGACGCCCGCCCCCTGGTGGTCGGCCGCCGACTCCACGGTGACGTGGGTGTTGACCCCGCCGAAGCCCATCGCCGACACGCCGGCGCGGACGGGGCGGTCCTCGGGCCAGGGCAGCGCCCGGTCCGGGACGCGCAGGGGCGCCGCCTCCTCCTCCAGTCGCGGGTGGGGGTCGTGGTGGCCGGTGGCCGGCGGAATGACCCGGTGGTGGACGGAGAGGATCGCCTTGATCAGGCCCGCGACACCGGCCGCGGCCTTGGTGTGGCCGATGTTGGCCTTGATCGAGCTGAGCGCCGCCGGCGGCGCGGAGGGGTCGGCCGCCGCCCGGCTCCCGCCGAGCGCGGCCAACTCGGTCGCGTCGCCCAGGGCGGTGCCGGTGCCGTGCCCCTCGAAGTAGCCGATCGTCTCGATCCCGTACCCGGCGCGTTCGTAGGCGCGTTCCAGGGCGCGGCGGTGCCCGCTCTCCTCCGGCCGGGTGATGCCGCCGCTGCCGTCGGAGGAGACCGCCCAGCCCGTGATGACGGCGTAGACGCGCTTGCCCTGCGCGCGTGCGTCCTCCTCGCGCATGAGCACGAGCGCCCCGGAGCCCTCACCCGGCCAGAAGCCGTTGGAGTCCTTGTCGTAGACCTTCATCTCGCCGGTGGCGAGCGCCCCGGTCTTGGCGAAGCCGATCACCTCGAAGGGGTCGATGGACAGGTCCACACCACCCGCGAGGGCGGCGTCCAGGTCACCCGAGGCCAGGGCGTTGGCCGCGGTGGCGACCGACAGCAGGGACGACGAGCAGGCACCGTCGACCGTGTACCCGCCGCCGCCGAGGTCGAAGTGGTTGCAGACCCGGCCCGCGATGGTGTTGGAGAGCCCTCCGGCGAGCGTGTCCTCGTCGATGCGGGGGAAGGGCGCCTTGTAGGACTTCTCGAGATCGGCCAGGAAGGCGTCCGTCTCCTCCTCCGGCCATCCGTGGTCCAGCAGTGCGGAGGCCACCGTCCGTCGAACGTAGGGCCAGCGCAGCCGCAGGGTGTTCGCGCGCGAGAACTCACCGGTCAGGCTGTTTCCGATGACCACTCCCGTGGCTCGGCGAGGAAGCCCCTCAGCCTCGGGGAAACCGGCGTCCGCCAAGGCGCGGGACATCGTTTCGAGAGCGAGCCAGTGCGTCATGTCCGTGGACCTGAAGGAACTCCCGGACACCCGGTACCGTGCTCTGTCGAACGTGAATCCGCGAAGCACGGCGGCCTTTTCCGAGTAGAACCGGTCCTCCGCCGCCGGATCCTTCGACCAGTAGTCATCCAGGTTCATCCGCTCGTCGGGCAGGCGACGGAAAGCCCTCCTGCCAGCCAGAACGTTGTCCCAAAGATCCATCGGAGAATTCGCGTCCGGATAGCAGAGACCGATTCCCACAACAGCAATTCTGGTGTTTTCCATACCTACCCGCAGACGTTTTCAGAAAATGACCCGTACAGCAGGGAACACAGACCAATCATGCGTTGGACCGGGTGGCATGTCTTCTTCCTTTGTGCGCCCCGGAGAAGCAGATATTCCATAACGGCGTGATTATTGCTATGCGCTGGCACGGATCCGTGTCCGGCCGCGCGGCCCGACAGGGTGTGCCGCCGAGGCAGCGGCGCCGGTGCCCGGGGCCCCCTAGGCTGGGGACATGATCAAGGTGATCGCGGTCGTCGGCCCGACCGCTGTGGGCAAGTCGGACCTCGCCGTCGAGCTGGCCCTCCGGCTGGAGGAACGCACGGGGCTGCGCGGCGAGGTGATCAACGCGGACTCCATGCAGCTGTACCGGGGCATGGACATCGGCACGGCGAAGGTCACCCGCGAGGAGATGCGCGGCGTCCCCCACCACCTCCTGGACGTGTGGGAGGTCAGCGAGCCCGCCGACGTGGCCAGCTACCAGGAGATGGCCCGCGACCGGGTGGAGGAGTGCGCCGAACGCGGCGTCCTGCCCGTCCTGGTCGGCGGCTCGGGGCTGTACGTGCGCGCGGTCCTGGACCACCTGGAGTTCCCCGGCACCGACCCCGAGGTGCGCGCCCGCCTGGAGGCCGAGCTGTCCGAGGTCGGCCCCGGCGTCCTGCACGCCCGGCTGGCCGAGATCGACCCGGAGGCGGCCCGCGGCATCCTGCCCGGCAACGGGCGGCGGATCGTGCGCGCCCTGGAGGTCGTCGAACTCACCGGCCGCCCCTTCACCGCCACCCTGCCCGACCACACCCCCTACTACCCGTGCGCGCAGGTCGGGCTCCGCGCCCCGCGCGAGGAACTGGACGCGCGGATCGACGCCCGCGTGGACCGCATGTGGGAGCGCGGGCTGCTGGACGAGGTCCGCCGCCTGGACGCCCTGGGCCTGCGGGAGGGCCGGACGGCCTCGCGCGCGCTCGGCTACGCCCAGGCGCTCGGCCAGCTCGACGGCGACCTGACCGAGGAGGAGGCCCGGGAGAGCACCGCCCGCGCCACCCGCCGGTTCGCCCGCCGACAGGAGTCGTGGTTCCGCCGCGACCCCCGCGTGCGGTGGCTCCCCCACGACTCCCCCGATCTCGTCGAGCGCGCGCTCGCCCACGTCGAGACCGCGATGACCGGACCGAGCGAGGAACCGGGCGAGACGCTCGTCGACGTGGCCACCCTCGTCCCCCACGCCCAGCGCCCGGCCAGCGGCTGATCCTCCCCGGCTGGATCGCCGTCGCCCCAGGCGATCCAGCCGCATCGACCCGTCACCTGGACGCTTGCCAGGCGCCCCGTTCTCGCCTAGCGTTGACTCCGTGACCGGATTCGAAATCTGGTCACGGAGTCACGACCCGAGGGGAGGCATGGCTATGGTCGTTGCGACCGCACCGGTACCCGCGAACCACCACCGTGACCCCGATGAGCAGGAGTACGCCGTGCCCTCCCCCACCCAGTCGACGAACAGAACCGCCAACCGCGTCGCCCGAGCCGAACGCATCCTCGACGCGGCGGGCGACCTGCTCGTCTCCTGGGGCTACGCCAAGATCACCGTCGAGGACGTCGCCCGCCGGGCCGGTGTCGGCAAGGGCACCGTCTACCTGCACTTCCCCACCAAGGAGGCGCTGTTCCTGGTGGTCCTGCTCCGCGCCCAGACCGCCATGATCGAGCGCACGCTGGAGGTCCTGCGCCAGGGACCCGAGGGGATCTGGCCCAGCACCCTCGCCCGCACCACCGCCCTGGCGCTGCACGAGTCGCCGATCATCGCCACGGTGATGAAGGGCCGGACCGAGACCCTGGGCACCTTCGCACGGGCCGCCGCCGAGTACAGCACGGAGCTCGTCGAACGGCGGCGCACCACCGCGCAGACCTACTTCGACGTCCTCCGCGACCACGGCCTGATCCGCACCGACCGGCCCCTCGGCGACCAGATGTACGCCTACTCCTCGATCCTGACCGGTTTCCTCGTCGCCGAGCCGCTCCTGGGCGAACAGCCCGCCTCCACACCGCCGTCCGTCGAGCACCACGCCGACGTCCTGGCCGACACCATCCGCGCCACGTTGGGCGAGTCCGACGCCGACGACACCCTGCACGTCGCCTGGCCGAAGGTGACCGCCCTGTTCGAGGACCTCGCCCGGGACGCCCGGGCCGAGATCGACCGCTACACACACGCCACTCGCGACACCTGACACTGGAGTGCCCATGACGGCCACACCATCCGCGACCCACGACGTGATCAACCTCCTGGACCCGGTCTGGACCCGCGACCCCCGCTCCCTGGTCGACCGGGTCGCCGGGGCGGGCGGGTCCGCTCCGGCCCTGTTCGCCGACGGCTTCGAGGTCGTCCTCTTCGCCGACGACGAGGACGTGCGCACGATCCTGAGCGACCGACGGTTCGTGGTCGACCCCGCCAACGTGCGCGAGGGAGCGACCGAGAGCAGGAAGGCTGATCTCCTCGAGGCCATGGGCATCACCCCGGACCTGGCCGTCTACGTCACCGAGAGCATCCTCGGCATGGACGGCTCCGACCACACGCGCCTGCGCAAGCTCGTCTCACGCACCTTCACGGTGCGCCGGGTCAACGAACTCCGTCCCCAGGTCCAGCGGATCACCGACGACCTCCTGTCCCGCCTGCCGGACCACGCGGAGGAGGACGGGGCCGTCGACCTCCTCGAACACTTCGCCTACCCGCTGCCGATCACGGTGATCTGCGACCTGGTCGGCGTTCCCGAGGAGGACCGGCCCGCGTGGCGGGAGTGGAGCCGCACCCTCCAGGAGTTCGACCCCACCAGGCCCGAACGGATGAACACCGTGCTGGGCGCGATGATCGACCACATCGGGGCGATGATCGCGCGGCGCCGAGCCGAACCCCAGGACACCCTGCTCGACGCGCTGATCAGGGAACAGGACGAGGACGGCGGCCGACTCAGCGAGGCGGAACTGATCACCCTGGTCTTCACGCTCGTCATCGCCGGACACGAGACCACCGCCCACCTGCTCGCCAACGGCACGCACGCCCTGCTCACGCACCGCGACCAGTGGGACCTGCTGCGGTCCGATCCCGGACTCCTGCCCGCCGGCGTCCACGAGATGCTGCGCTGGTGCGGTGTCGCGCTCCTCACCCAGCTTCGCTACGCGGCCGAGGACGTCCAGCTCAAGGGCGGTCGGCTGGCCGCCGGGGACCGCGTGGTGGCCCTGCTCGCGGGCGCCAACCGGGACCCCAACGTGTACCCGGACCCGCACCGGTTCGACATCACCCGCCACCACGGCAAGCCGGGCGAGGCGCACGTGGGCTTCGGCCACGGCATCCACTACTGCCTGGGCGCGGCCCTGGCCAGGCAGGAGGGACAGGTGGCCTTCGGGTCGCTGGTCAGGGCCTATCCGGACCTGGACCTCGTGCCCGGGCGCGAGCCCGAGCGGGTGCCCTCGCCCGGGGCGATGCGGTTCAAGGACCTGTACGTACGCCTCACCCGCGACTGACACGGCCGCGGCCCCCGGCGTCGTGCCGGGGGCCGCGTGCGGCGTGTGCCCGGGTCAGGCGTCGCAGCACCCGCCGACGGGGGCCGCGGGCTCGACCGCCGGAGCGCCGACCTTCGGCATGCCCAGCAGGACGCCCGGACCAGGGTCCTCGGCCGGTCGGCCGTTCCGCGCGGCCCAGGCGTCCCCGGCGCGCGTGCGACGCAGGTTCCGGACACCGGAGTCGGCCACCAGGTGGTGCGGCGCGGCGTAGGTGACCTCCACGGTCACCATGTCGCCGGGGCGCGGCTCCCCGCCCTCGCCCACGGCGAAGTGCACGAGTCGGTTGTCGGGCGCCCGCCCCGACAGGCGGCGGTGCTCGCCGTCCTTGCGGCCCTCGCCCTCGGAGACCAGCAGCTCGACCTCGCGGCCCACCAGCTTCTGGTTCTCCTCCCACGAGATCGAGTCCTGGAGCTCCACCAGGCGCTGGTAGCGGTCCTTGACCACCTCGGGCGGCACCTGGCCGTCCATCGTCGCCGCCGGGGTCCCGGGCCGCTTGGAGTACTGGAAGGTGAACGCCATCGCGAACCGGGCCTCGCGCACCACGTGCAGCGTCTCGGCGAAGTCCTCCTCGGTCTCGCCGGGGAAGCCCACGATGATGTCGGTGGTGATCGCGGCGTGCGGCATCGCGGCGCGCACCTTCTCCACGATGCCCAGGAACCGCTCCTGGCGGTAGGAGCGGCGCATGTCCTTGAGCACCTTGCTCGACCCGGACTGCAACGGCATGTGCAGCTGCGGCATGACGTTGGGGGTCTCGGCCATCGCCTCGATGACGTCGTCGGTGAAGTCGCGCGGGTGCGGGGAGGTGAAGCGGACCCGCTCCAGGCCCTCGACCTCACCGCAGGCGCGCAGCAGCTTCGAGAAGGCCTGGCGGTCGCCGAACCCGCTCCCGTAGGCGTTGACGTTCTGCCCGAGCAGGGTGATCTCGCTGACGCCCTCGTCCACCAGGGCGCGCACCTCGGCCAGGATGTCGCCGGGACGCCGGTCCTGCTCCTTGCCGCGCAGCGCGGGCACGATGCAGAAGGTGCACGTGTTGTTGCAGCCGACGGAGATCGACACCCACGCGGCGTACGCGGACTCGCGGCGGCTGGGCAGGGTGGAGGGGAAGTGCTCCAGGGACTCCGCGATCTCCACCTGCGCCTCACGCTGGACGCGGGCGCGCTCCAACAGGGCGGGCAGGGATCCGATGTTGTGGGTCCCGAACACCACGTCCACCCACGGGGCGCGGCGCACGATCTCACCGCGGTCCTTCTGCGCCAGGCAGCCGCCGACCGCGATCTGCATGCCGGGGTTGGCGTCCTTGACCGGGCGCAGGTGCCCGAGGTTGCCGTACAGGCGGTTGTCGGCGTTCTCACGGACCGCACAGGTGTTGAAGACGACGATGTCTGCGGTGGTGTCCTCGGCTGCACGCGCGTACCCAGCGTCCTCCAGCAGACCGGAGAGGCGCTCGGAGTCGTGGACGTTCATCTGGCAGCCGTAGGTCCGCACTTGGTAGGTACGACTCTGGCTCACCGTCCCAGGCTAACCGGTGACGCGAACACGCGAACCACGTTCGGGACGCGGATCCCGGTCACGGGACGGCCCGTGTCACCGACCGCGACGGGTCGGCGGCACGGGCCGCACACGGGGGTCGGACGCGGCTCAGTCCTCGCCCTCGGCCGACTCCTTGGCCGCTCCCTGGCCGGAGGAGGCGCCGGCTCCGCTGTTCGCCTCCGTCCTGACGGGCGCGGAGCCCACCGACGCGATGACCTTCGCGCCGCCCTCCCGGCGGGTGACCAGCTTCTCGTGCCCGATGATCGCGACCAGCAGGACCAGGCCGACGACGTTGGTGGCCAGACTGCCCGAGACCAGGCACAGACCGCCCACGACCAGCCCGATCCGCTTGTACCAGGGCAGCGGCCGGTCCAGGTACCCGACCAGTCCGAGCGCCACCAGGACCGCGCCGACGACGCCGGTGACCGCCGCCACCGTGCCCGTGAACCAGTCCACCTCCTGCAACAGCAGCTCGGGGGAGAACACGAACATGTACGGCATCACGAAGGCCGCGACGGCGATGCGCACCGCGTAGAACCCGGTCCGGATCGGGTCGCCTCCGGAGATGCCCGACGCCGCGTAGGCGGCCAGGCAGACCGGCGGGGTGATGTCGGCGAGCACACCGAAGTAGTAGACGAACAGGTGCGCCATCAGCAGCATCGCGAGCCGCTCGTCGACCTCGCCCTCCAGGATCATCACGATCGCCGGAGCGGCCAGGGTCGCCGTGATGACGTAGTTCGCGGTCGTGGGCAGACCGATGCCCAGGATCAGGCAGGCGATCATCGACATGAACAGGACCAGGAAGAGGTCCACCCGCATCGTGCCGACCGCCGCGGCCCCGAAGTCGGCGCCCGCGCCCGTCCAGGCCAGGACGGGCGAGGTGGCCGCCGACGTCAGCAGGGAGGCCAGACCCGCGCTGATGGACTCGGCGATCCCCAGCAGACCGCTGCTGAGCTTGAGGCCGAGGTCGGTCGTGGTGATGACGCCCGCGATGATGCCCGCCGACGCGCACGCCACGATGATCGGGATCGCCAGGCGGGCCGCGCCCACCAACCCGTCCAGGAACGAGTGCAGGTTCAGCTGGTCCTCACCCGAGGCGCGCCAGCGGTGGAACGCCACCGACACGGCGATGCCCGCCAGGGTGAGGACCAGGGTGGCGCCGAGGGCCACCATCCCCCGGTTCATTCCGGCCATGAGCGCCTGGGCGACGGTCACCAGGACCGCCGCGGCGCCCGCCGCGACGACGATCGGCAGGGACAGGCGCATCGCCGAGCCCAGGACGTCGCGCATCGGCCGGGCGCCGAGCCTGCCCGTCTCCTCGACCCGCTGGAACGGCATGACGAGGAACTGCGTGATGATGTTCACCGCCACCGTCGCCACCACGGCGCCCATCGCCGAGAACATCGGCGAGAACCCCATCGACAGCAGGGCGAAGATCGCCACGACGGGCGCGATGAGGTAGCCGCGGGTGATCATGAGCCGCCGCAGGTTCGGCAGCAGCTCCTTGGGCAGTCCGCCGATGCCCATGCGCTTGGCGTCGTAGTGGACGACCACGTACTGCGAGACGAAGAACATCACCGCGGGGATCGCGGCGGCGGTCAGGATCTGCTGGTACGTGGCGCCCGTGAACTCGATCATGATGAACGCGCCCGCGCCCATGATCGGCGGCATGATCTGCCCGCCCGTGGACGAGGCGGCCTCCACCGCGCCCGCGTACTCGGGCTTGTACCCGGACTTCTTCATCATCGGGATGGTGAACGCGCCGTTGGAGACGGTGTTGGCCACCGAACTGCCCGTGATCGTCCCGGAGAAGGCGCTGGTGACGATGCCGACCTTGGCGGTGCCGCCGACCGACGACCCCGTCGCGCCCAGCGCCAGGTCCGTGAAGAACCGCTCCATGCCCGTGCGCTGGAGCATCGCCGCGAAGATCATGAACAGGAAGATGAACGTCGCCGAGATGCCGAGCGGCGTCCCGAACACGCCCTCCGTGCCCACGTACAGGTTGGTGACGATCTGGTCGACGCTGGAACCGCGGTGGCGCAGGAATCCGGGCATCGACTGGCCGAAGTAGGCGAACGCGATCAGCGAGCCCGCCAGCACCACCAGCGCCGGACCCAGCACCCGGGAGGCGGCCACGAGGATCAGCAGCAGGCCGATCGTCCCGACCGTCACGTAGGTCGGGTTGTAGATGCCGACCGACCGGGTGATCTCCTCGTAGTTGACGAACATGTACAGGCCGGCGAACAGACCGAGCCCGGCCAGCGCGACGTCGAACAGGGGCATCCCCCACAGGTTCCAGGGGACGTGCCGCGCGCCCTGGACCACGACCAGGACGACGAGCGCCGGGCCGAGCACGTTCCACTCCGCGATCCCCGCCAGCCACATGTAGCCCAGGGTCACCGCACCGACGGCGGTCAGCCCCCACCGGGTGACGACCGGCCACAGCCAGACCGGGAACGCCGACGGGAACCGCGTCAGCGCCACGGCCGCCGCGACGGCGACCACGACCAGCACCAGGCCGAGGATCGGCAGGAAGAAGAATCCGCCGCGCGCCTCACTCGTGACCAGGTCCAGCGCGACCAGGGCGGCGCCGACCAGCAGGGTCCACCCCGCGGCCCGCTGCGCCCTGGAGGCGGTGGCCGTCCCGCGGGTGCGCCACAGGAACGCCCCGACCGCGCCGAACAGCAGGACCGCGACCAGGCCGAACACCCACTGCGGCAGGTACAGGTACATGCTCGCGTTCGCGCCGGAGAGCACGCCGACGCCGATGTAGCCCACCAGCAGCCCGCTGAAGGCCATCGCGCCGCCGTAGAAGGGGCCGTGGGGACCCTCGGCGCGCGGCTTGGTCGGGTAGAGGAGGAACACCAGGCCGAGGCCGAGCGCGAGGTGGAACGAGCGCTGCTGGAGGGGCGGGAGCGTCTGGGTGAACGCGGTCCACAGGTGGAAGACGGCCAGGGCCAGGGCGACGGCGAACACACCCCACCGCCACACCGCCCGCAGGTCCGTGCGTACGCCCTCGACCCCCGTGTCCTCGGTGAAGTCGTGCTCCTCCAAGGCTTCGAGATCCCGCTCGATCTCCTCCAGTGCCCGGGGGGTGGGCTCACCGCCGGCGGAGGCCCCGCCCGCGGTCACTGCGGCACCGGATTCGCCGGCGCCCTTGGGGTCGGTCGTCATCACCCTCATCCTCGTCATCGGTGGGGGGCACCCCACGGCCTTCACATCAGGTGCGCGCCCGGATGGGTCTGCACGTACAGCTCCACACTCGCACGGGGGTCCACCAGGTCCAGGAGCCGGAACTCCCGACCCCGCAGGGTCAGCCGGTGGTCGACGTCGGGCGTCCCCACGACCATCCGCACCGTGCCGAGCGGACGTCCGTGGTGGTCGACGCGGTAACCCTCGCCGTCCCGGACGAAGGTCGAGGTGACCCCGTCGACCGTCTCCGGCCCCGAGGGGAGGTTGGCTCCGTGGGCGTCGGCGCGGATCTCCTCCATCGCCAGCCCCGAGGAGGGGGAGACCGAGTAGACCTCGTACACCGGACGCCGGTGCACGGAGTGCGTGTGGCTGAGCTCGATCCGGTCCCCGATCTCGACCGGGACGCTGAGGACGGGTGAGTCCTGGCCGTACACGCGGACGACGAACCAGGCCGAACCCGTGTCCGCGGAGCCGCTCAGGAGCAACGCGCACCCCAGCAGGACCGTCACAAGCGCAGGGCCGCCCGGAATCCACCGAGCGGCCCTGGGCGAACGGGTCATCAGTCGAGGAGCCCCTGCTCCTCGTAGTAGCGCTGGGCGCCGGGGTGCAGTGCCATCGAGCCCAGGCCGTCGATGGCGGTGGCCAGCAGAACCTGGCCGCCGACGTCGTGGCCGATGTCGCCCGCCTCCTCGTACATGACGCGGACCAGGTCGTAGGCGAGCTGCTCGTCCAGGGCCGAGGTGGTGTACAGGGTCGCCCACTGGGTCAGGGTGACGACGTCCTCGTCCTGGCCGTTGTAGGTGCCGCCGTCGATGGTCAGCGGGCTGTAGCTCGGGTCGTCGGCGATGAGGGTCTCGGCCTCCTCGCCGTCCAGCGGCAGCAGCCGGACGTCGTTGCTCGCCGAGACCTCGACGATGCCCGCCGCGGGCACCGACAGGATGCCGAAGGCGGCGTCGACCTGGCCGTCGCCGAGCGCGGTGGCCGCGTCGCCGAAGGTGCTGTCGTAGGCGTTGATGTCCTCGTCCGGGTCCAGACCGTAGGCCTCCAGGATCTGGCGGGCGGCGACCTCGGTGCCGCTGCCGGGCGGGCCGATCTCGACGTTCATGCCCTCCAGGTCCGCGATCGACTCGATGTCGGAGTCGGCGCGGACGACGACCTGCATGACCTCGGGGTAGATGTTGCCGAGCGCGCGGATGCCGTCGGGGCTGCCGAGCGGCTCCTCCTCGAACGGCCCGGTGCTGCTCTGGGCCTGCATGGCCACACCGTTGACCGCCATGATGAGTTCGCTCTGGTCGGCCTGGGTGCCCTCGTCGTCCTCGGTCTCGCCCTCCAGGGAACGCAGGTTCTGCACCGAGGCGCCGGTGGCGAACGTGTCCACCTGGACGTTCTCGATGTTGTTGCTCCACAACTGCGCGATCTCGCCACCGAGCGGGTAATAGGTACCGCCGGTGGAACCCGTGGCGAGCTGGAGGAATGTGGTCTCCGAATCGTCACCGCCGGGGCCTTCGACGTCCTCGGGGGCCGCGCAGGCCGACAGGGCGACCACACCGGCCGCGGCGATCGCCACGGAGGCCCGGATGGTCCCGCGTCCCTTGCTCATCGCTGGCTTCCTCTCTCGCAGTGTGGGTGACGACGGGGCCTCGGCCGCGCACGGTGATCCACCGCCGTTCCCTCGACCATTCATCACCAGGTGATATCCGCGAAAGCATAGAACGGCGCGTCGATCCCCGCCGTGTCGCGCCAGTCACGAATAGAGAACGATACTCAGCGGTCGAACTCGCCTCCTCCGCGTCACACGCTATGGCCAGCCGGTATTCACGCACCGGCGATCTGATCTCCCGAAAGGGGGCCCGGACGACTAAGGTCGACATGTCATCAGTTTTCCATTCACGACCCTTCCTGAGCGGGACATGTCTGAACTGTCGAGCCCCCACGGCTCATGGCCCTCGCCCATCAGCGCCGGTGACGTCGCCCGCGGCGTGCACCGGATGTCCTTCCCCTCCGTCGTCGGCGACGAGGTCTGGTGGGAGGAGGAGCGCCCGGCGGAGGGCGGACGCTCCACCGTCATGCGCCGGAACGCCGACGGCGCCGTCGTCGAACTGCTTCCCGCGCCCTGGGGCGCGGGCACGCGGGTGCACGAGTACGGGGGGCGCTCCTACCTCCCGGTGCCCCGGCGCGACGACAAGGCCCTCACCCGGATGGGCATCGTCTTCGCCAACGCCGAGGACCAACGCCTCTACCTGCTCGAACGCGACGCCGCCGCGCCGACTCCGCTCACCCCCGAGCCCGACCGCCCCGCCGCCCTGCGCTACGCCGACCCGGCGCTGAGCGCCGACGGCAAGCAGATCCTGTGCGTGCGCGAGGAACACGTCGCGGACGGCGTGCGCCGGGCCGTGGTAACGGTCCCCCTGTCCGGCCGGGGCGCCGAGGACCCCGCCGCGATCCGCGTCCTGACCTCCGGCGCCGACTTCTACGCCTCGCCCGTCCCCTCCCCCGACGGCCGGCGCCTGGCGTACGTGCGGTGGAACCACCCGAGGATGCCCTGGGACGGCACCGAGCTGCGGATCGGTCGGCTGGAGGGCTCGGCGCTGACCGGGGAGGTCACGCTCAAGGGCGGGGTCGACGAGTCCGTCGTCTCGCCCACGTGGGTGGACTCCGACACCCTGTACCTGGCCTCGGACTGGCCGGGGTTCTGGAACCTG
Source organism: Nocardiopsis sp. NPDC049922 (assembly GCF_040660275.1). NCBI lineage: Bacteria > Bacillati > Actinomycetota > Actinomycetes > Streptosporangiales > Nocardiopsidaceae > Nocardiopsis > Nocardiopsis sp. NPDC049922. The sequence continues at coordinate 459,719 of NZ_JBFAME010000002.1, forward strand.
TACCAGGCGGGCGTGACGGGGCAGGCGATGGCGCTCTACCCGGCCGAGGAGGAGTTCCACGCCCCGCCGGGGCGCCTGGGCCACCGGTCCTTCGCGGTGCTGGACTCCGGGAGGGTCGTGGTGCTGCACGGGAACGCGGACCTGTCGCCCAGCGTGTACGACCCCGACACCCTGGAGCTGACCCCCGTGACCACCGACCTCACCGCGTGGTCCCAGGTGGACTCGGACGGGGTCGGCGTGGTCGCGGTCGCCGCCTCCCCCACGCGCCCGCAGTGCCTGGTACGGCTGCACCCGGAGTCGGGGCGGGTCGAGGTGCTGCGCGAGTCGCTGGACGCCCTGCCCGACTCCGCCTACCTTCCCGTGCCCGAGCACGTGACGCTGCCCGGACGGTACGGCTCGCCGGTGCACGCCAACGTGTACCGGCCGACCCACCCCGAGGTCACCGCCGAGGGCCCCGCGCCGTTCGTGGTGTGGGCGCACGGCGGCCCCGTCGCGCACGCCTCGCACGAGCTGGACCTGGCCAAGGCCTACTTCACCAGCCGCGGCATCGGTGTGGTGGACGTCAACTACGGGGGCTCGACGGGCTACGGCCGCTCCTACCGCACCCGGGTGCACAAGGAGTGGGGCGTGGTCGACGTGGAGGACACGGCGGCCGCGGCGCGCGCCCTGGTCGACCAGGGGGTGGCCGACCCGAAACGGCTGGCGATCCGGGGGCCGAGCGCGGGCGGGTTCACGGCGCTGCTGTCGCTGACCGGGGACACGTTCGCCTGCGGGGTGTCCTACTTCGGGGTGGCGGACCTGCTGGGGCTGGTGGAGACCACGCACGACTTCGAGTCGCGGTTCCTGGACTCGCTGGTGGGAACGCTGCCGGGGTTCGTGGAACGGTACCGGGAGCGGTCACCGATCAACCGGACCGACGAGATCGACGTGCCGGTGCTCCTGCTCCAGGGGACCGACGACCGGGTGGTCACGCCCGACCAGGCGTTCACGATGGCCACCGCCCTGGGGAAGCGGGGGGTGCCGTACGCGCTGCTGGAGTTCGAGGGCGAGGCGCACGGGTTCCGGTCGGCGGCCTCGCGCGTGCGCGCGCTGGAGTCGGAGTTGGCCTTCTACGCGCGGGTGTTCGGGTTCGAGGCGGACGTGGCGCCGCTGGCCCTGGAGACCGAACCGCCCGCGCCGCGCCCGGAGCCGGAGGCGCCGGAAGGCGCCGAGGAGTCGGACGGGACACCGGCCGAGGGGACGGGGGACGCGGAGACCTCGGCGGCCGAGGCGGCTCCGGACACCGCCGACGCACCGGTCGGGGACGCGGTCGCGCCGTCACCGGCCGAGGGCGGCGGGACCGCCGACTGACGGCCGTCCACAGGCGGTGGCGCGATCTGACGGGACGAGCGGACCGCGCCTGCGCTCGAACCGGGGGAACGCGCGTCGCCCGTGGGCGCGTGACCGTCGCGTCGAGCGCGTGCGGCACGAGCGGCGGCGAGCCCGTCGCCCGTGCGGTCAGCGGCTACAGCTCGGGATCGTCCAGCTCGACCTCGACGCCCTCGCGTTCGAGCTCCTCCCGCACCACCCGGTAGGCCAGGCCGGACGAGTACCCCTTCCGGGCGAGGACGCCCAGGGCCCGGCGGATCCGGGTGTCGCGGTCCTTGCCCCGGGACATCTCCAGCCGTCGGCGGGCGAGTTCGCGCGCGGCCGCCGCCTCGTCCTCGTCCGACAGGTGGGCGACGGCGTCGCGGACGGTGTCCTCCTCCACCCCGCGGGTGCGCAGTTCCCTGGCCAGGGCCCGCCGGGACAGGCCCCGCCCGTGGTGGCGGGAGGTCACCCACGCGTTCGCGAAGGCGGCGTCGTCGATGAGTCCGGCGTCGCCGAACGTGCCGAGAACGGACTCGACGGTCTCCTGGGGGAACTCCCGGCGCAGCAGGGCCCGTTCCAGTTGGGCCCGGGTGCGCGGGGAGTGGGTGAGCATGCGCAGGCACAGGGCCCGCGCCCTGGCCTCGGGGTCCTCCCCGGGCGGGCGGGACCCGCCCGGGGAGATCTCGTCCTCGGGTGACACGGAGCGGTCCGCGGACCGGCGCCGGTCACGCATCAGGGGCGGGCGCCTTGGTGGTCTTGGCCGGGGCGCGCTTGGTCGGAGCCTTGGCGGGGGCCTCCTTGGCCGGGGCGTCCTTGGCGGAAGCGTCCTTCGCCGCGGCCTCCTTGACGGGGTCGGCGACGTCGGAGGCGGAGGAGCTGTCGTCACCCGCGCCGGGCACGCCCAGCTTCTCCTTGATCTTCTTCTCGATCTCGTTGGCCACGTCGACGTTGTCGCGCATGAACCGGCGGGCGTTCTCCTTGCCCTGCCCCAGCTGGGTGCCCTCGTAGGTGTACCAGGCGCCGGACTTGCGCACGATGCCGTGCTCCACGCCCAGGTCGATGAGGCTGCCCTCGCGGGAGACGCCCACGCCGTACAGGATGTCGAACTCCGCCTGCTTGAACGGCGGCGCGACCTTGTTCTTGACCACCTTGACGCGGGTGCGGTTGCCGACCGCGTCGGTGCCGTCCTTGAGCGTCTCGATGCGGCGGACGTCCAACCGGACCGAGGCGTAGAACTTCAGCGCCTTACCACCGGTGGTGGTCTCGGGAGACCCGAACATCACACCGACTTTTTCACGGAGCTGGTTGATGAAGATCGCGGTGGTGCCGGTCTGGTGCAGCGCACCGGCGATCTTGCGCAGCGCCTGGGACATCAGCCGCGCCTGGAGGCCGACGTGGCTGTCGCCCATCTCGCCCTCGATCTCCGCGCGGGGCACCAGGGCGGCCACGGAGTCGATGACGATGATGGAGACCGCGCCGGAGCGGATCAGCATGTCGACGATCTCCAGCGCCTGCTCACCGGTGTCCGGCTGCGACAGCAGGAGATTGTCGGTGTCCACGCCGATCTTCTTGGCGTAGGCGGGGTCGAGCGCGTGCTCGGCGTCGACGAAGGCGGCGATCCCGCCCGCCTTCTGCGCGTTGGCCACGGCGTGCAGCGCGACGGTCGTCTTACCGCTCGACTCGGGTCCGTACACCTCCACGATCCGGCCCTTGGGGATGCCCCCGATGCCGAGCGCGACGTCGAGCGCGATCGCCCCGGTGGGGATCGACTCGATCGGCGGGCGGTCGTCGTCACCCAGACGCATGACGGAGCCCTTGCCGAACTGCCGCTCGATCTGCGCGAGCGCTGTTTCGAGAGCCTTGTCTCGGTCTCCAGATGCCACGGGGTACCCCTGTTGGGTCGATGCCTTCTTCTTCATGATGCGCACGACGCTACGCGGTCGGTACGACAAACGCGACGCCCGACCTTCGTCTGTGGACAACCCACATTACCCGAACCTCTGTTCGATTGTTCGAACGAGTCCCGCATCCGCCGACGGCCGTTCCCGGGCGGCCTCAGCGGACGGACCGGGGGAGGTCGAACGCGTCGCACACGGCGCGCCACACGTCCTTCGCGCCCACCCCGTCGGCGAGCGCCTGCTGGACGGTCCGCGAACCGAGCCCCTCGATGACGTAGTCCTTGGCCAGGCTCTCCGCGTAGGCCTCGCCGAACTGCTCGTGCATGTTCCGCCAGAAAACCGTGAGTCTCATCGGTCCCAGTATCGGCGATCGGAGCCTCCCGCGCGCCCCCGCCGGGAGAACGTCTCCGCCAGGGCGGGTACCGCACCGAAGGCATTGGTTGAGGGTGTCCCACTCCTCCGCGGGCGGCCCCTGCGCGCCCCGCCGGGAGAACGTCCCCGCCGAGGGGCACACTGACCCCATGAGCCACGCGTCACACGCCCTGGACCGCTTCGCGCCCGCGACACGCACCTGGTTCCAACAGGCCTTCCCCGCGGGGCCGACCGCCGCCCAGGCCGAGGCCTGGTCCGCCGTCGCCGAGGGCCGGAACGTGCTCGTCGTCGCCCCCACCGGGTCCGGCAAGACCCTCTCCGCCTTCCTGTGGTCCCTGGACCGCCTCACCTCCACGCCCCCGCCCGAGGACCGCTCCCGGCGCTGCCGCGTCCTGTACGTGTCACCGCTCAAGGCGCTGGCCGTGGACGTCGAACGCAACCTGCGCGTGCCGCTCGCCGGGATCTCGGAGCGGGCCGAGGCGGCGGGCGCCCCGATCACCCCCGTCACCGTGGGCGTCCGCACCGGCGACACCCCCGCGAGCGAGCGCCGCCGCCTGGCCACCCACCCGCCGGACGTGCTCATCACCACGCCCGAGTCCCTCTTCCTCGTCCTCACCTCGCGTGCCCGCGAGGGCCTGGCCGGGGTGGAGACCGTCATCGTCGACGAGGTGCACGCCCTGGCGGGCACCAAGCGCGGCGCCCACCTGGCGCTGAGCCTGGAACGGCTGGCGGAGCTCCTCGACCGGCCGGCGCAGCGGATCGGCCTGTCCGCCACGGTGCGCCCTCCCGAACTGGTCGCCGAGTTCCTCGGCGGCGCCGCGATCGTCGCCCCGCCGGACACCCCGCACATGGACCTGGGGGTGGTCGTCCCGGTCCGCGACATGGACGAACCCGGCCCCGCACCCGGCGCGGAGACCCGCGGGCTCTCGCGCGGGTCGATGTGGCCGCACGTGGAGCGCCGGGTCCTCGACCTGGTCGAGCGGCACACCTCCACGATCGTGTTCACCAACGGCCGCCACACGGCGGAGAGGCTGTGCGCCCGCCTCAACGACCTGTACGCGGAGCGCGTCGGGGCACGGCTGCCGGACGAGGAGGTCCCCGCACTGGTCATCGCCCAGTCCGGGGCGTCGCGGGGCGCCGAACCGGTGGTCGCGCGCGCCCACCACGGGTCGATGTCCAAGTCCGAGCGCGCCCTGGTCGAGGACGACCTGAAGTCGGGCCGCCTGCCGTGCGTGGTGGCCACCTCCAGCCTGGAGCTGGGGGTGGACATGGGCGCGGTCGACCTGGTGGTGCAGGTGGCCGCTCCCCCGTCGGTGGCCAGCGGCCTGCAACGGGTGGGGCGGGCGGGGCACCGGGTCGGCGAGGTCTCGCGCGGGGTGTTCCTGCCCCAGCACCGGGGCGACCTGCTCGCGTCGGCGGTCGTGGCCGAACGGATGCGCGCGGGCGGCATCGAGCCGCTGGAGATGCCGCGCGACCCGCTCGACGTGCTCGCCCAGCAGATCGTGGCCATGGTCGCGATGGACGACTGGCCGGTGGCCGACCTCGCGGCCCTGGTCCGCCGCGCGGCTCCGTTCGCGGGTCTGGCGGACCCGGTGCTGGAGTCGGTGCTGGACATGCTGTCCGGCCGCTACCCCTCGGACGAGTTCGCGGAGCTGCGGCCGCGCGTGGTCTGGGACCGGGAGGCCGACGTGCTCCGGGCCCGCCCGGGCGCCCAGCGGCTGGCGGTGATCAGCGGGGGCACCATCCCCGACCGGGGGCTGTACACCGTGCACCTGTCCGACGCGCCGTCGGGGTCGCGCGCCCCCACCCGGGTGGGCGAGCTGGACGAGGAGATGGTGTACGAGTCGCGGGTGGGCGACGTGTTCGTGCTGGGGTCGTCGTCCTGGCGGATCGACGCGATCACGGCCGACCGGGTGCTGGTCAGTCCGGCGCCGGGACGGCCGGGCCGGATGCCGTTCTGGAAGGCGGACGCGATCGGCCGCCCGGCGGAGCTGGGCCGGGCGGTCGGCGAGCTGACCCGGGAGCTGGCCACGGCCGACCGCGCGGAGGCCCTGAAGCGCGCCGCTGCCGCGGGGCTCGACGACTGGGCCGCGGACAACCTGGCGGCGTACGTGGCCGAGCAGCGGGAGGCCACGGGTCGGGTGCCCGACGACCGGACGGTGGTCCTGGAGCACTTCCGTGACCAGGTGGGCGACTGGCGGGTGGTGCTGCACTCACCGCTGGGCGCGCGGGTGCACGCCCCCTGGGCGCTGGCGATCGGCCAGCGGCTGCGGGAGGAGCTCGGGCTGGACGCGCAGGTGGTGCACGGGGACGACGGGATCGTGGTGCGCCTGCCGGACGTGGAGCACGACTCCCCGGTGGTCGCGCGTGAGCTCGCCGCACTGGTGTCGCTCGACCCCGACACCGTGGAGGCCCTGGTCACGGACGCGCTGACGGGGTCGGCCCTGTTCGCGGCGCGGTTCCGGGAGTGCGCGGCGCGCGCCCTCCTGCTGCCGAGGCAGCGTCCGGACCGGCGGATGCCGTTGTGGCAGCAGCGGCTGCGGTCGGCGCACCTGCTGTCGGTGGCGGGGCGGTACGGGTCGTTCCCGATCGTGCTGGAGGCGGTGCGCGAGTGTCTGCGCGACGTGTTCGACGTGCCCGCGCTCGTGGCGCTGTTGGCCGACATCCGCGCGCGGCGGGTGCGGGTGGTGGAGGTGCGCACGGAGTGGCCGTCGCCGTTCGCGCGGTCGCTGTTGATGGAGTACACGGCGGCGTTCCTGTACGAGGGCGACGCGCCCGCGGCGGAGTCGCGGGCGCGGGCGCTCACCCTGGATCCGTCCCTGTTGGCCGACCTGCTCGGCCAGGCGGATCTGCGGGAGCTGTTGGACCCGCGCGTGGTGGAGGAGGTCGACGCGCAGCTGCAACGGCTGTCCCCGCCGGTCCGGGACGCGGAGGGGGCGGCCGACCTGCTGCGGGAGGTGGGTCCCCTGACCACGGACGAGGCCGCCGAGCGCGGTGTGGCCGAGGGCTGGCTGGGCGCGCTGGAGGCCGCCGGGCGCGTGGTGCGGGCCCGGGTGGCGGGCGCGGAGCGCTGGTGCGCGGTGGAGGACGTGGCGCGGTTGCGGGACGGCGCCGGGGTGGAGCCGCCCGCCGGGGTGCCCGAGGCGTTCCTGGAGCCGGTGGCCGCGCCGAGGCGCGACCTGGTCTCGCGGTTCGCGCGCACGCACGGCCCGTTCGTCCCGGCGGAGGCCGCGGCGCGTCTGGGGCTGCCCGAGGACACGGTCGTGGCGGAGCTGCGCGCGCTCTCCTCGACGGGGCGGGTGGTGCGCGGAGGCTTCCGGCCGGGCGGGTCGGGGACCGAATGGTGCGACGCCGACGTCCTGCGCCGTCTGCGGCGGGGGTCGGTGGCCCGGTTGCGCCGGGAGGTCGAGCCGGTGGACCCGTCGGCCCTGGCGCGGTTCCTCCCGCTGTGGCAGAACGCGGTGCCGGGTGAGCGGCTGCGGGGGCCGGACGCGGTGTTCGCGGCGGTGGAGGCGTTGCGCGGTGTGCCCGTGGCGGCGTCGGCGCTGGAGTCGCTGGTGCTGCCCGCCCGGGTGGAGGGGTACGCGCCGACGGGTCTGGACGAGTTGACCCAGGCCGGGGAGGTCGTGTGGGCGGGAGCGGGGTCCCTCCCGGGCGGGGAGGGGTGGGTCGTCCTCGTGCCCGCGGACGAGGCCGCGCTGCTCCTGCCCGACCCGGCGCCGCCCGAACCGGGCACGCTCGCGGACACCGTCCTGGGCGTGCTGCGCGAGGGCGGGGCCCTGTTCTTCCGCGACCTCGCCGACCGGACCGCCCGCGCGACGGGCGGCGCGGCGGTCGCGGACGCGGACGTGGTGGCGGCGCTGTGGGAGCTGGTGTGGTCGGGCCTGGTGACCAATGACGGCCTGGCGCCGCTGCGGGCGCTGCTGGGCTCGGCCCCCGCGCCCCGGTCGCACACGCGGCGGCGGTCGGGGCGGCCGGGGAGGCCCGTCATGCCCACCCGTACGGGTCCGCCCACGGCGGCCGGGCGCTGGTCGGTGCTCCCGGACCGGGAGACGGATGCGACCCGGGTGGCGTTGGCGCGCGTGGAGGCGCGGCTCCAGCGGTCGGGGGTGTGGGTGCGGGGCCAGCGCCAGGGGGTCTCCCCGGACGAGTACCGGGTGCTGCGGTCGATGGAGGACGCGGGCCGGGTGCGGCGGGGGTACTTCGTCGAGGGGCTCGGCGGCGCCCAGTTCGCGCTGCCGGGTGCGGTGGACCGGCTGCGGGCGCTAGCCGGCGACGGGCCCGGCGGATCCCTGCCGCCGGTGGTCCTGGCGGCCACGGACCCGGCCAACCCGTTCGGCGCGGAGCTGCCGTGGCCCCGGGGCGCGGAGGACGTCCACGTCTCCCAGCGCCCCGGGCGGACCGCCGGCGCGGTGGTGGTGGTCGACGGCGGGCGGCCCACGACGTTCGTGGCCCGGGGCGGACGGTCCGTGCTGACCTTCGGTGCCTCCCCGGCGTCGCTGGAGCGGGCCGCCCGCGCGCTGGCGGAGGTCGTGCGCGCGGGCGCGCTCGGCACGGTCACGGTGGAGCGGGCGGACGGCGTGGAGGTGTTCGGCACCCCGCTGGACGCGGCGCTGGTGGCGTCCGGGTTCCACGTCACGCCCAAGGGGCTGCGGATGCGTCCTGGGATAGCATCCGAGCGGCCCTCCGCCGGGGAGGGCGGTGCGACGTACGGGAGGTAGGCGTGGACGCGGGGATCCGTCCGATGCGGCCGGAGGACGTGCCGGACGTGGTGTCGACGTCGCTGGCGGCCGACACGGTGTTCGCCGACGCCGGTGTGGTGCTGCCGCCGGACGATCCGCGTGAGCTGATCGAGCACGCCGACCGGATCCTGGTCGCGGGCGAGCCCGTGCGCGGTCTGGCCGCCACGGTGGTCGTGGACGGTCGCACGCACCTGGAGCAGTTGGCCGTGCACCCCGGCCACGGGCGGCGCGGGCTCGGTTCGGCCCTGCTGGAGGCCGTGTGCGCCGAGGCGGCCGGGCGCGGGGACCGGGAGTTGACCCTGACGACCTTCCGCGACCTGCCGTGGAACGGCCCCTGGTACGCGCGGCGCGGGTTCGTTCCTCTGGAGCGCGGGGAGTGGGGCCCGGAGCTGGAACGGGTGTGGGAGGCCGAGGAGCGCGCGGGGATCCGGGTCCTGCCCCGGATCGCGATGGTGCGCCGACTGAGCCGGCGGCCGCGCCCCGTCGGGTGAGGGAGCGGGTCAGGGGCGGGGCACGGCGCGAGGGCTCAGACGGTGGAGGAGAAGACCTCCTCGCGGGCGCGTTCCAGGGCGTGCAGGAGCGCGCCGCGCACCACGGGGCTGCCCCCGACCGTGCCCAGGCGGACCTCGGTCTCGTTGGGGGCGATGCGCGCGGTGGCGGCCTGGATCCGCTCGGCGAGCTTCTCCCCGCCCGCGCGGGCCACGTCCCCGCCCAGGACGACGAGTCCGGGGTCGAGGATCACGCTGACCGCGGCGACGCCGCGCGCCAGACGCTCGGCGAACAGGTCCAGGAAGGCGTCGGCCTCGGGTGTGCCCGCGCGGGACGCGGCGGCGACGACCTCGGTGACGTCCGTTCCCTCGACCCCGTGCTCCCGGGCGAGCGCGACCACCTGCTTGGCCTTGACCAGGGCCTGGAAGCCGTGCGGGAGTTCACCGGCCGAGTCCATCACCTCGTAGCCGCCGGAGACCCCGGCCTCGACCGGGGTGGGCGCGCCGGGCACCGGGAGGTAGCCGATCTCACCGGCCCCGCCGGAGCGGCCCCGGTGGATCCGGCCGTCGATCATAGTGGACATGCCGACCCCGCCCGCGGCGCTGAGCCAGATGAGCACGAACTCGTCCACGCCGGAGGCGGCGCCCGAGGCGTGTTCGGCGAGCGCGGCCAGGTTGACGTCGTTCTCGATCACCACCGAGCGCTTCAGGTCGGCGCGCAGGGCCTCCAGGACGCCCTCGTGCCAGGAGATGAGGTCGAAGGAGAAGCGGATGTCGCCGGTGCGCGGGTCCACCACGCCGGGGGTGCCGATGACGCACGCCCGGACGCGGTCGAGGGGTACCCCGGCCGTGTCGACCAGGCGCATGACGGCCGTGTGGACGAGGGCGACGGGGTCGTCGGAGGCGCTCGGGTCGACGGTGACGTCTCCCACGACCTCGCCCGTGATGTCCGCGATGGTCGCGGTGACGCGGTGCGCGCTGACGTCGAGGGCGGCCACGTAGGCGCTCTCGGGCACGACGGCGTACAGGGCGGCGTTCGGCCCGCGCCCTCCGGCCTGGCTCCCCACGACACGGACGAGGTCGCGCTCCTCCAGCCGCGCGAGGAGCTGTGAGGCCGTTACCTTCGAAAGGCCGGTCCTCGTCCCGAGCTGCGTCCTGGTCAGCGGACCGGCGGACAGCAGCAGTTCCAGTGCCGCGCGGTCGTTGAGCTGGCGCAGCAGCCGGGGAGTCCCCGGACGTTGAGACATAACCGTGACACCTCACCCTGTTTTTATTAGGAAAGTTTCCTGTTAATTTAGCTCACAACCTCACAGGAGGTCACGTCCCGGCAGGTCCGACCTACGATCGGACTCCCCGGTACCCGCGCCGGCGGGGCGGCCAACGTGCTCTCCGAGCACATCCCCCAGTCAGACGTCGAGGCGGCGGGATCAGTCCATGATCCCAGGCCCCCTCGAGCACAGGCGTCGTACCCGGCGCGTCGTGCGAAGGGAGACAGGTACACATGAAGTTCCCGAAGATCGCCGCGGCCACGGCCGCGGTGCTGCTCGCGGCCGCGTGCTCCGGCGGTTCCGACGACGGAAACGGCGGCGGCGGCACGGGCGACGCCCCGGAGACCCTCACCGTCTGGCGGATGGGCGACGCCACCGAGGCCCAGACCGAGTTCATGAACACGGTCGCCGCCCAGTACCAGGAGCAGTACCCCGACACCGAGGTCGAGGTCCAGTGGATCCCCTGGGGCGAGTTCTCCCAGCGGTTCCAGACCGCCCTGGTCAGCGGTGGCCCGGACGTCGTGGAGATCGGCAACGACCAGGTCTCCACCTGGGCCGACGCCGGCGCCCTCTACGACGTCGCCGAGCTCGCCGAGGACTGGGAGGAGCGGGGGGACATCCTCGAGGGCGCCTACGCCAACGGCACCTTCGACGAGGCCCAGTACAGCGTTCCGTGGTACAGCGGCGTCCGCGCGCTCTGGTACAACGCCGACTGGCTCCGCGAGCTCGGCCAGGAGCCGCCGGAGACCTGGGACGACCTCGTCGAGGTCGCCGAGGCCATCGAGGGCGAGTACGACGTCCCCGGGTTCGCCGCACCGACGGACTTCATGAACGGCATCGCCAGCTTCGTCTGGTCCAACGGCGGCGATTTCGCCACCCTCGAGGGCAACGAGTGGGTCGGCCGGCTCGACTCCGACGCCACCGCCGAGGCCCTGGAGTTCTACGCGGGCCTGACCGTCGACGGCGTCTCCCCGAGCGCCTGCATCGGCCTCAACGAGGTCGACTGCGCCCACGCGGACTTCGCCAACCGCGAGCTGGGCATGTTCATCGACGGCCCCTGGGCCCGCGCCCAGATCGAGGACATCAACGACGAGTACGCCGACCAGTGGGCGACGGCGCCGATCCCGGGCGCCGAGGGCATGGCCCCGGCCTTCGGCGGCGGCTCCGACCTGGCCGTGTGGAACACCACGGAGTACCCCGAGGCCGCGTTCGACTACATCACCACGCTGAACAGCAAGGAGAACGCGCTCCCGTACAACGAGGTCTCCTCGATGTTCCCGACCTACGGTGACGTCCTGGAGAGCGAGGAGTTCCAGACCGACCCGGTCCTGGCGGGCGCCGCCACGCAGGCCACCGGTGACCTGCGACTCTTCCCGGAGACCCCCAACTGGGGCCACGTCCAGTGGGAGCTGACCACCGTCCAGACCGCCGTGCAGCGCCTGGCCGAGGGCGAGTCCGCCGACGACGTCCTGCCCGAGTTGAACGAAGAGCTCACCGAGGCGCTCAACCGCTCCACCGACTAGTCACGTCCGCGTGCCCGGAGCACACGGCAGGGGGGCGGTCGCCGCCGACCGCGGCGGCCGCCCCCGCCCTACCGCCAGGTGAGAACTTCCCATGACACAAACACTGGAACGCCCCTCCGCCGCGAACGAGAGCAGGGGGAACGGGGCGCGTACCGGTGGGCTGGCGACGCGGACCCGCCGCAGACTCGCCCCCTACCTCCTGATCCTTCCCGCCCTGTTCGTGCTGTCGCTGGTCCTGCTGTGGCCGATCGTGCAGATGGGCTGGATGTCCCTGCACGAGTACGGCCTGCGCCAGCTCCGGGGCGACGAGGCCGCATGGGTCGGGTTCGACCACTACGCGTCCGTCCTCACCGACACGCGCTTCTGGACGATCTTCCGCAACACCATCGTGGTCTGCCTGGCCATGGTGGTCCTGACGATGGTGCTCGGCACCCTCGTCGGCATCCTGCTCAACAAGCTCCCCAAGTGGGCCTCCACGGTGCTCGGCCTCGGCCTGATGCTGGCCTGGGCGACCCCGGTCATCAGCGCCGCGATCGTCTACCGCTGGCTCTTCGACACCCGGTACGGGCTCGTCAACACGATCCTGAGCGGCCTGCCGGACTGGCTCACGGGATCGGGCTGGGAGGAGTTCAACTGGTTCAACGAGCCCGCGACCCTGTTCCCGATCCTCATCCTCACCGTGGTCTGGCAGTCGTTCCCGTTCGTGGCCGTCAGCGTGCTGGCCGGGCTCAAGAGCATCCCGACCGAGCTCTACGAGGCCGCGCGGATGGACGGCGCGAGCGCGTGGAAGAGCTTCTGGAACGTCACCGTCCCGATGCTGCGCCCGCTGTTCGCCCTGCTCCTGATCCTCCAGGTGATCTGGGACTTCCGCATCTTCACGCAGCTGTTCGTCCTCGCCGACGGTGTCGACAACCGTGACGTGGCGCTGCTGCCCGTGTACATCTACCAGCTGGGCTTCGCCTCGACCCCGCCGAACTACGGCATGGGGTCGGCGATCGCCGTGATCATGACCGTCCTGGTCCTCGCGATCACCGCCTACTACCTGCGCGTGATGATCCGCCAGGGGGAGGTCCGATGAACAACGTCCACCGGTCGCGCAAGATCGCCGGAAGCATCGGCACGTACGTCGCCGCCGTCGCGGTGTTCGTCTTCGCCGTGTTCCCCGTCTACTGGGTCCTGGCCACCGCGCTGCGCCCCACCGGGGAGATCTTCACCCGCGAGCCCACCGTGCTCCCGAGGGAGATCACCTTCGAGCACTTCGAGCGGGTGCTCTCGGGCGTCCTCATCCCGGGGACCTCGTTCTGGTCCTTCCTGACCAACAGCCTCGTCCTGACCGTCGGCTCGGTGGTCTTCGCCGCGCTGGTCTCGCTGCTCGCCGCCGTCGCCGTCGCCCGGTTCCGGTTCCGGCTGCGCTCGGCCTTCATCGTCATGCTGCTGGTCATCCAGATGGTGCCGATCGAGGCCCTGATCATCTCCCTGTTCGTCAACTTCTTCCACCTGGGCCGGACCCTGGACATGGAGCTGATCAACAACCTCTCGGGCGTCTTCGTCGTCTACGTCGCCGTCGCGCTGCCCGTCACCATCCTCATGGTCCGCAACTTCGTGGCCGCCGTGCCCAAGGACCTGGAGGAGGCCGCGGCGATCGACGGCGCCAACGGGTGGACCGTCTTCTGGCGGATCCTCATGCCGTTGGTGGCCCCCGGTCTGGGCGCGTCGAGCGTCTTCGCGTTCATCACCGCCTGGAACGAGTTCCTGGTCGCGTTCACGTTCCTCCAGAACAACCCCGGGGCCTACACCCTGCCGATCTCGCTCCAGTACTACTTCGGCGCGGTGTCCATCGAGTGGGGCTCGATCATGGCCGCCTCCACCCTGCTGACCGTCCCGGTGATGATCTTCTTCCTGTTCGTCCAGCGACGGATGGTCTCCGGCCTGACCATGGGCGCGGTCAAGGGCTGACCCGCCCTCCACCCGGCGCGGGCCCGCGACGGCTCCCCGTGTGCCCGCGCCGCCCTCCTCCCCTCGTCCCGCCCTCCTCCCCGCCACACGTCTGCCCTGCCCTGGGCACCCTCGCTCACCGAACGGAGTTCGCCATGCCGAACGACCCGACCCTGGAGCGTCTGGCCAACGCCACCCTCCTCGTGCCATTCGAGTCCCACCACGCACCGCGCTGGGTGCTGGAGGGTCTGGCGGACGGCATCGCGGGCGTCTGTCTGTTCCACAACAACCTGGACGGCCCCGATCAGGTGACCGCCCTCAACGCGCACCTGTCCGAGGCCGCCGACACCCCGCTGATCTCGCTCGACGAGGAGGGCGGCGACGTCACCCGCATCGGGCAGGCCCGCGGCAGCGACTACCCGGGCAACGCCGCCCTCGGCGCCGTCGACGACCCCGACCTGACCCGGGCCACCCACCGCTCCCTGGGCGGGCGCCTGGCCCGGCTCGGCTTCAACCTCGACCTGGCGCCGTCGGTGGACGTCAACGTCGCCGACGACAACCCCGTGATCGGCACCCGCTCGTTCGGCTCGGACCCCGAACTCGTCGCCCGCCACGGCGTCGCCGCCGTCCTCGGCCTCCAGGAGGCGGGCGTGGCCGCGTGCGCCAAGCACTTCCCCGGCCACGGCGCCACCTCCCAGGACTCCCACCACGTCCTGCCCCGTGTGGACGCCGACGCCGACCTGCTGCACCGCCGCGAACTCCTGCCCTTCCGCGCGGCGGTGGACGCGGGCGTCCAGGCGGTCCTGACCGCGCACATCGAGGTCCCCGCCCTCGGCGGCGTGGGCCCGGCGACGCTCACCCCGAACGTCGTCACCCGACTGCTGCGCGAGGAGCTGGGCTTCACCGGCACCGTCGTCAGCGACGCGATGGAGATGCGCGGCGTCAGCGAGCGGATCGGCATCCCCGAGGCCTGTGTGCGGGCGGTGGCCGCGGGCTGCGACCTGCTGTGCCTGGGCCGGTTCGTCTACGCCGACGAGATCGCCGCCGTGCGCGCCGCACTGGTCGCGGCCGTGCGCGAGGGGCGTCTGCCCGGCGAGCGTCTGGAGGAGGCCGCCGAGCACACGCTGCGGCTGCGCGCCTGGATCCGCGGGTCGGCCGCCCACCGCGCCGCCGCCCCAGACTCCGACGGCATCGGGCTGTCGGGCGCCCGCCGGGCGGTGAGGGTCGACGGCGACCTGCCGCCCCTGTCCGACCCGTACGTGGTCGAGGTGGACGCCCCGGCCGGCATGGCCGTGGGCGAGGTGCCGTGGGGCCTGAGCCCGTGGTTCCCCCGCACGGAGCGGGTCTCCCCCGACCCCGCGCACGCCGAGCGGCTGCTCGCCGACGCGCGCGGCCGGGACCTGGTCGTGGTGGTCCGCGACGCGCACCGCTACGCGCAGGCCCGGGAGCTCGTCACCCGGCTGCTCAGCGCCCGCCCCACCGCCGTGGTGGTGGAGATGGGGCTGCCCGTCTGGCGGCCCGACCACGGCACGCACGTGCGCACCTACGGCGCCGCCCACGTCAACGGGCGCAGCGCCGCCGAGCTGCTGGGCGCGAGCGGCGTGATGGACGCCGCCCCCTCCGGCGGCGCGTGACGGCCTCGGTCCACCCGGTGAACGTTCGTGTCACCGGACCGCCTCCGGCCCGGCTCCGACCTCCCTCCCGGAGCCGGGCCGGAGCCCTGTGCGCCGCCCTTCCACCCGCCTGTGACGGGACCGACCTCGGGCATGTCCCCGAAAGCCGGTCGGAGAAGTATTCTTAGCGTGTAGCACCCCGGGCGCGGACGGTCCCGTCGGCTCCCGGTGCCCCATTCGCCCTTCTAACCACGGCATAATCACAGCATGCGCCTTTCAGCCCGGGTCGACTACGCGCTACGCGCGGCCGCAGAACTCGCCGTCGCCAGTGAGGGGCCGGTGACCGCCGAGCAGCTCGCACGCGCCCAGGCCATCCCCGGAAAATTCCTGGAGAACATCCTCACCCAGCTGCGCCGCGCGGGGCTGGTCCGCAGCCAGCGCGGGCCGGTCGGAGGCTACTGGCTCGCCCGCCCGGCCGAGGAGATCTCCCTCGCCGACATCATCCGCGCCGTGGACGGACCCCTGGCCAACGTGCGCGGGGAACGCCCGGAGCACGTCGACTACGACGGCGCCGCACGCAGCCTGCAACAGGTGTGGATCGCCCTGCGCGCCAGCGAGCGCGCCATCCTGGAGGGCGTCAACCTCCAGCACCTGGTGACCAACCAGCTGCCCGAGACCGTCCGCGCCCTGGCCGAGGACCCCGACGCCTGGGTGAACCACACCCATCCCTGAACCCCCGACAGCACCGGACACGGTGAAGGAGCCGACACCCGGGGGTGGTCGGCTCCTTCACGCGGTCACGGTGTTGAACGGATGGATCCGAGGGGGTCAGACCCCCACCATGTCGGCGACGTGGGGAACGCGATCCGGTACCGGTTCGATGCCGAGTTCCTGGGCGGGGACGGGGTCGGTGGGGACCGCGTCCTCCAGGAGCGCGGCCTCCTGGAGCTCAGCGAGGGCGAGCTGGTCGGAGACTTCGCGCAACACCTGAGAAAGCGGGACACCGAGTGCCCCGCAGATCGAGGAGAGCAGTTCGGAGGAGGCCTCCTTCTGCCCCCGTTCGACCTCGGACAGGTAACCGAGGGACACACGGGCATCGGCCGACACCTCGCGGAGGGTGCGGCCCTGGCGCTGTCGCAGCCGCCTGAGCACGTCACCAAGTAGGTGACGAAGCAGGACCATCATTCGCGCTCCCTCCCACCGGTAGCGACCTTCATATACAACACCGTACCTGCCCCACGCCCGATTCGGGCACCTCTTGCCATCCTGTTCGCTGGAGGGGGAACGGCCACCTCACGTGGTCTTGTTCCCTCGGAGCGGGCGACGGGAGCCGACCACGGGGGTCAGTTCCGGGTGTCTCCCGCTCCCCTCCCGCGGACGACCGCGTCCAGGAGCGCCAGGGCGCCCTCGACCGTGTGGTAGCGGATACCCGAACGATCCCCGGTGAAACGGAACTCCCTGACCTCGCAGGTCCCGGCGGGTGCGGCGACGGCCGCGAACACCGTGCCGACGGGCCGTCCGTCCTGGGGGTCGGGTCCGGCGACGCCGGTCACCGCGACCCCGTAGTCGGCGCCCAGCAGGCGCCGCACGCCGAGAGCCATGTGCGCGGCCACGTCGGGGTGGACGGCGCCGTGGGCGGCCAGCAGGTCCGCGGGGACGCCCAGGAGGCCCGCCTTGGTGTCGGTGGCGTAGGTCACGACCCCGCCCCGGTAGGTGGTGGAGGCGCCGGGGACCGAGGTCAGGTGGGCGCCGATGAGCCCCCCGGTGAGGGACTCGGCGGTGGCGCAGGTGGTTCCGGCCTGGAGCAGCGCCCGGTGGACCCCCTCGGCCGCGGCGAGCGCGTCACCGCCGGGGGTCGCGTCCGCGGTGCTCACTCCGCGTTCTCGCCCTTGGCGCGGATGAGGCGGACCGCGTCGACCACGTAGGCGAACCCGGTCCAGAGGGTGACCGCCAGGGCGGCGCCCATCACGACGTGGGCGGCCCAGGCGAACACCGCGCCGAACGGCAGCAGCGCCGCCGGGAACAGGTAGAGGCTGATCGCCACGATCTGCAGGACGGTCTTGAGCTTGCCGCCCTTGCTGGCGGGCATGACGCCGTAGCGCAGGACCGCGAAGCGCAGCGCGGTGATGCCCCACTCGCGGACGAGGATGGCGATCGTCACCCACCACCACAGGTCGCCCTGGAACGAGAGCACGACCAGCGCCGCCCCGGTGAGGGCCTTGTCGGCGATCGGGTCGGCGATCTTGCCGAAGTCGGTGACGAGGTTGCGGCGGCGGGCGATCTCACCGTCGATCCGGTCGGTGACGGCGGCCAGCACGAACACCGCGAACGCGGCCAGACGCAACCACGGGCCGTCCAGGAGCATGAACCACACGAACAGCGGCACCATGACCAGGCGGCTCATCGTGAGGATGTTCGCGATGTTCCACAGCGGGACGTGGGGGGCGGGCGACGCCGCGGAATCGTGGGTGCTCATCTGTCTCCGGTTTCCCCGTCCGGCGCGGTGTCGTCCTGCTCCGCGACGAGGTCGGCGCCGGCCGCCTGGATCACGGTGGCCCGGACGAGGTCGCCCACGGCCAGGCCCTCCCCGTACAGGATGGTGCTGCCGTCCACCTCGGGCGCCTGGTGCTCGGCGCGGCCCTCGTACGCGCCGTCCTCCAGGACCGACTCGACCAGGACGGTGACCTCCGAGCCGATCCGCTCCTCGGCCCGCTGGGCCATGAGCTCCTCGGCGAGCCGGTTGAGCCGGTCCACGCGCTCGTCGATCACCTCGGCGGGCAGCTTGCCCTCGTGGCCGACGGCCTCGGTCCCGTCCTCGTCCGAGTACCCGAAGACGCCGATGGCGTCCAGGCGGGCCTCGCTGAGGAAGGCGACCAGGTCCTCGAACTCCGCCTCGGTCTCGCCGGGGAAGCCCACGATGAAGTTGGACCGGGCCCCGGCCTCGGGAGCGCGCTCGCGCACCGTGCGCAGCAGCTCCAGGAAGCGCTCGCGGTCGCCGAAGCGGCGCATGCGCCGCAGCAGCGTCCCGCTGGCGTGCTGGAAGGACAGGTCGAAGTAGGGCACGACGCCCGGGGTGGAGGTGAGCACGTCCACCAGGCCGGGGCGCACCTCGGCGGGCTGGAGGTAGCTGACCCGCACCCGGTCGAGCCCCTCCACGGCGGCCAGGCGCGGCAGGAGCCCCT
Source organism: Nocardiopsis sp. NPDC049922 (assembly GCF_040660275.1). Classification (NCBI taxonomy): domain Bacteria; kingdom Bacillati; phylum Actinomycetota; class Actinomycetes; order Streptosporangiales; family Nocardiopsidaceae; genus Nocardiopsis; species Nocardiopsis sp. NPDC049922. Next base: position 478,090 of record NZ_JBFAME010000002.1, read on the forward strand.
CCAGCGCGCGCACGTCGCCGAGGTCCTTGCCGAAGGACGTGGAGTTCTCGCTGACCAGGAAGACCTCGCGCACGCCCTCGCTCGCGAGCCACTCGGCCTCGCGGACGATCTCGTCGGGGTGGCGGGAGATGTAGGCGCCGCGGAAGGCGGGGATCGCGCAGAACGTGCACCGGCGGTCGCAGCCGGAGGCGATCTTGAGGTTGGCGACCGGCCCGCCGGTCAGGCGCCGCCGGGGGACCGCCGCGCGGTAGGGCAGCGCGGTGCCCTCGGCGCCCTGGGAGTCGGCGAACGCGGCGTGGCCGGGCACGTGGACGTCGGCGGCGTCGCGGTCCACGGGGCTGATCGGCAGCAGGGTGCGCCGGTCCCGGGGGTCGTGCGGGACGAGCGTGCGTCCGGCGACGACGTCGTCGAGGCGGTCGGTGATGGCCGCGTAGTCGTCGAAGCCGATGACCTGGGCCTCGGGCAGGGCCTCGGCGAGCTCGGAGCCGTAGCGCTCGGCCATGCAGCCCGCGGCGACGACCCTGCCGCCGTTCTCGGCGGCGTCCAGGATCGTCTGGATGGAGTCCTGCTTGGCGGCGTCGATGAACCCGCAGGTGTTGACGACGGTCACGTCGGCGTCACCGTCCACGAGCTCCCATCCGCCTTCGGAGAGGCGTCCGGCCAGCTCTTCGGAGTCGACCTCGTTACGCGCGCACCCCAGGGTGACGAGCGAGACAGTACGGCGCGATGACATGGCTTCCAAGCGTGTGGGAGAGCTTCGACGTGGTGTGCGGGGCGCGCCACGGCGGATCCGGTCCGGTCCGGCGCGCGACTCGGCGCCTGACGGCGCCGCCCACGACCCACCACACTACCGTGGACGGCCCACCCGCCCGTACCTCGACCGGCCGTGCCCGAGGCGCCGCGGGTCGGGGGCTACCCCTCAACACCGTCGGCGCCGACGGTCACGGACGTGACCTCTCCGGGGAGCCCGAGCGGCCCGAGGTCCTCGCCGTCGACGGCGACGCTGACCACGCCCGCGTTGCCGAGCCACAGGTCGATGGAGTCCTCGGTCACGTACTCCTCGGTGTCGCCGTCGAGGAGGAAGCCCGTGAACAGGTCCTCCCCGTCGCCTCCGGTGACCTTGACCCAGCTGCGGTCCGAGGCGGTGAGGGCGATGGTGACCTCCTCGGGTTCCGCGGGGACGGGTTCGTCGAGCGAGGGCCGCTCCGAGGGCGCCGGCACGTCGGCGCCGGGCTTGGCGACGGCGGAGTCGACGGTGTCCGACCGGGTGTCGAAGGCGGCCCGCAACGGGTTGGCGCCCTCCCACTCCAGCCAGGCGTGCGCCCCCACCAGGACGCCCAGGAGGAGGATGATCCCCACGACGGCCCACGGCCAGTGGCGGCGGACCCCGCCGCCCCGCCCGGTGCGGGTGTCGCTGATCGCCGCGCGCGGCCGGGGACCCGTGTCGGACGGAGGTCGGCGCCGACCCGCGCCGGAGCCGCGACGGTCCCCCTCGGCGCTGCGCCGCGGGCCGGGCACGGCGGACGCCCGTCCGCGCGGCCGTCGGCCGCCGCGGACCCGGGAGCGCATGTGCTGTCGGCGTTCGAAGTGGCCCCAGCGTCGCGACCCGTCGCCGGGGTCGTGGTCGCCGCCGATCCGCCGGGGCTCCGTGTGGGCCTCGGCGAGGCCGTCGTCCCAGCCCTGGCCGCGTGCGGCCTCCGTCGCGGCGCGGGCGGCCGGGGGCCCGGCGGCGGGGTGCTGGGGCAGCGGGACGAAGGCGGTGTCGTCACGGTGGGCGTGCTCACGGTCGAACTCCTCGATGAGCGGCGCGGCGTCCAGTCCCAGGGCCCGGCAGATGCCCCGGATGTGCCCCCGGGCGTAGAAGTCGCCGCCGCACGGGACGAAGTCCTCCTGCTCGATACCGCGCAGCACCTGCATCCGGATGCGTGTACGGGTGCTGAGATCCGTGATCGTGAGTCCCGACGCCACTCTGGCCGCCGCCAGGGTCTGACCGATCGTCGCCATGCGCACTCCCCCGCTACTCTCTGCGCTCACACGGAACCACTCTGCTCTTCCGTGCGCGCACGCGCAGGCCACCACGCCCAAGGACGCCCCAAAGATCACGCCAAATCGGACAGATACCCGAGTTCCGGGCTCCGCCCCGAACCGTCAGCCGCCCCGGAAGCCCTCAGCCGCCGCGGATCTCGGTCAGGACGCCGGGCAGGTCGTCGGGGGTGACCAGCACGTCGCGGGCCTTGGATCCCTCGCTGGGACCGACGACGTCCCGGCTCTCCATGAGGTCCATGAGGCGGCCCGCCTTGGCGAAGCCCACGCGCAGCTTGCGCTGGAGCATGGAGGTCGACCCGAACTGGGTGGTGACCACCAGTTCGACCGCCTGGAGCAGCAGGTCGAGGTCGTCGCCGATCTCCTCGTCGATCTCCTTCTTCCTCGTCTCCCCCGCGGCGACGTCCTCCCGGTAGTCGGGTTCGGACTGCTTCTTGCAGTGCTCGACGATCGCCCGGATCTCCTTCTCCGACACCCACGCGTTCTGGAGCCGGATGGGCTTGCCCGCGCCCATGGGGAGGAAGAGCGCGTCGCCCTTGCCGACCAGCTTCTCCGCGCCGGGCTGGTCGAGGATGACGCGGCTGTCGGACAGGCTGGAGGTGGCGAACGCCAGCCGGGAGGGCACGTTGGCCTTGATCAGCCCGGTAACGACGTCGACGCTGGGCCGCTGGGTGGCCAGCACCAGGTGGATCCCGGCGGCGCGGGCGAGCTGGGTGATGCGCACGACCGCGTCCTCGACGTCGCGCGGGGCGACCATCATCAGGTCGGCGAGCTCGTCCACGATCACCAGCAGGTAGGGGTAGGGCTGGTACTCGCGTTCGCTGCCGGGGGGAGCCTTCAGCTCCCCCGTGCGGACGGCGGCGTTGAAGTCGTCGACGTGCCGGTAGCCGGACGCGGCCAGGTCGTCGTAGCGCCGGTCCATCTCCCCCACGACCCACTGGAGCGCCTCGGCGGCCCGTTTGGGGTTGGTGATGATGGGGGTGATCAGGTGGGGGATGCCCTCGTACATCGTCAGCTCGACCCGTTTGGGGTCGACGAGGATCATGCGCACCTCCTCGGGGGTGGCGCGCATCATCAGCGAGGTGATCAGCCCGTTGATGCACGTGGACTTACCGGCGCCGGTGGCGCCCGCGACCAGCACGTGCGGCATCTTGGCGAGGTTGGCCACCACGTTGGCGCCCTCGACGTCCTTGCCCAGGCCCACGAGCATGGGGTGGTCGTCGGAGGTGGCCGCCGGGGAGCGCAGGACGTCGCCCAGGCTGACGATGTCCTTGTCGGTGTTGGGGATCTCCACGCCGATGGCGGACTTGCCGGGGATCGGCGACTGGATGCGCACGTCGGCGCTCTTGACCGCCAGGGAGATGTTCTTGGCCAGCGCGGTGACCTTCTCGACCTTGACCGCCGGGCCCAGCTCGATCTCGTAGCGGGTCACCGTGGGGCCCCGGGTGAAGCCGGTGACCTCGGCGTCGATGGCGAACTGGGTCAGCACGCCCGACAGCGCGTCGACGACCTCGTCGTTGGCCTTGGTGCGGGGCTTGGACGGGCTTCCGGGCTTGAGCATGCCCGGGGCGGGCAGGTCGTAGTCGCCGTCGACGACGCGCGAGGGGATGGACAGCTGCTCGCTGGTGGCGGGCGCGGGCGAGGGGTCGGGGGTCCGGCCCCGGTCGGCCGGGGCGGGCTGGCCCTTGCGCTTCGGCGTCGGCCGCTCCCGTTCCGCCCGCGCCTCCTCCTCGTCGGTGAGGGCGGGGGCGAGGGACGCGGTGTCGGGGTCGCTGGGCAGGACGGGGCTGTCGTAGGGGCGTTCGTGGTCGCCCGCGACGGTCTCCTCGGCCTTCTTCCTCCTCGGCTTGCGGCGCTGCTTGGGCCGGTCGGGTTCGGGGTCGGCGCCCAGGATGCCCAGACCCGAGTCAGGGCCGGTGTCGCGTTCCATGAGGGCGCCGAAGAGCGTCTGGAGCCGTTCGGGAACGCGTCGGATGGGGGTGGCGGTGACCACGAGGACGCCGAAGACGAGGATGAGCGCCAGGAGCAGGCCGGTCAGCCACGGGGTGACGATGGCGCTGAGCGGCCCCGCGGCGACGTAGCCGATGAGCCCGCCGGAGTCCATGAGCGCCTCCAGCCCCTCGGAGGGCTGGGGGACGCCGTGGCCGATGTGGATGAGCCCGAGCAGGCCGAGCATGATCGCGCTGAAGCCGATGAACAGACGTCCGGCGTCGCCCTCCCGCGCGGTGGAGGGGGTGCGCATCAGCCGGATGGCGACGGGCAGGAACAGCAGGGGCAGGATCGGCGAGAAGGTCCCGAAGCCGCCGACGACGACGGTCCGGGTGGCCCGCAGCAGCGGCCCCTCGCTCTGCCACCACACCGCCCCGGCGATGAGGACGCCCGCCGCCAGCAGGATCAGTCCGGCGCCGTCCCTGCGCAGGTCGGGGTCGAGGTCGCGGGTGCTGCGGCCCACGGCGCGCGCCGCGCCGCCGACGGTGTGCGCGACGATCTTCCACAGCACCAGCAGGAACTGGCCGAACAGGGTGAAGACGAACGCGATGGGGCCGTCGGGCATGCGTGCGGGGGCGGACTTGCGCGCGGCGGGTTTCTTCCGGCCGGAACGCCCGGAGCCTCCGGAGGACTTGGCACGCGCGGCCATCGGGGGTCACACCTCCAGGGGAGCGGGTCGTTCGGTCCGGCGGGCAGGGCGGCACGCCACGGCGCGCAGCCTACTAGGAAGTCCAGGCCCGGAGCGGATTTCGGGTCGGCGTGTCGCGCGGTCGCACCGCCGACGACGCCGAACGGCCCGAGTGCGCCGAACGCGCCTCGGGCCGTACACGCAAACGTCCGGTCAGACCTCGACCAGGACCGGGATGATCATGGGACGACGGCGGTAGGTCTCGTTCACCCACCGGCCCGCGCTGCGGCGGATGAGCTGCCGGAGCTGGTGCGGGTCGTTGACGCCGTCGGCGGCGGCCTTGTCCAGGGCGGCCTGGAGCTTGTCCACGACGTCGTCGTAGGCCTCCGGGGCGATCCCGGCGCCGCGGGTGTGGATCTCGGGTTCGCCGAGGATCTTGCCGGTGGTGGAGTCCACGGCCACGACGACGGAGATGAACCCCTCCTCGCCGAGGATGCGGCGGTCCTTGAGCGAGGCCTCGGAGACGTCGCCGACCGACGAGCCGTCGACGTACACGTACCCGGCCTGGACCGCGCCGACGATCTTGGCCCGGTTCTTGTACAGGTCGACGACGACGCCGTCCTCGGCGATGACGATCCGGTCCTGCGGGATCCCGGTGGCCTTGGCCAGGTCGGCGTGGGCGCGCAGGTGCCGCCACTCGCCGTGCACCGGCATGAAGTTGCGCGGTCGCACCATGTTGAGCACGTACAGCAGCTCACCGGCGGACGAGTGCCCGGACACGTGCACCAGCGCGTTGCCCTTGTGCACGACCCTGGCGCCCCAGCGGGTCAGGCCGTTGATCACCCGGTTGACGGAGTTCTCGTTGCCCGGGATCAGCGAGGACGCGAGCAGGACGGTGTCGTCCTCCTCGATCCGGATCTGGTGGTCGCGGTTGGCCATGCGGCTCAGCGCGGCCATCGGCTCGCCCTGCGACCCCGTGCACACCATCAGGACCTCGTGGGGCGGCAGCTGGTCGAGCTGCTTGGCGTCGATGATGGTGTCCCCGGGCACGCTCAGGTAGCCGAGGTCGCGCGCGATGTTCATGTTGCGGACCATGGAGCGGCCCACGAACGCGATCTTGCGGCCGTGCTTGACGGCGGCGTCGATCACCTGCTGGACGCGGTGCACGTGGGAGGCGAAGCAGGCCACGACGATGCGCTTGTCGGAGGTGCGGAACACCTTGTCGATGGCCTCGTTGAGGTTGCGCTCGCTGACCACGAAGCCCGGCTGCTCGGCGTTGGTGGAGTCCGACAGCAGCAGGTCCACGCCCTCGTCGCCGAACCGGGCGAAGCCGCCCAGGTCGGTCAGGCGCCCGTCCAGCGGCAGCTGGTCCATCTTGAAGTCGCCGGTGTGCAGCACCGTCCCGCCCGGGGTGCGGATGCCGATCGCCAGCGCGTCGGGGATGGAGTGGTTGACCGCGAAGAACTCCAGGTCGAAGGGGCCGAAGTCGTGCCGCTCCCCCTCCTCGACCAGGACCGTCTCCGGCTTGATCCGGTGCTCGCCCAGCTTGGCGGTGATCAGCGCCAGGGTGAGCTTGGAGCCGACGATCGGGATGTCCTCGCGCTCGCGCAGCAGGAACGGCACGCCGCCGATGTGGTCCTCGTGCCCGTGGGTGAGCACGATCGCCTCGACGTCGTCGAGCCGGTCCCGGATGTAGTCGAAGTCCGGCAGGATCAGGTCGACGCCGGGCTGCTCCTCCTCGGGGAAGAGGACGCCGCAGTCGACGATGAGCAGGCGGCCGTCGTACTCGAAGACCGTCATGTTGCGACCGATCTCGCCGAGCCCGCCCAGGGCGACGATGCGCAGCGCGCCCTCGCCGAGCGGCGGCGGCGGTCCCAGTTCGGGGTGGGGGTGGCTCATACGGACCCCTCCGCCAGGCGCTCGACGTTGACCGCGCTGGCCGGGACGGCCTGGTGGGGCGCGAGGCCGATCGGGCCCTTGACGCCCGCCGCGGCGAGGTCCTCGCGCAGGAGGGCCTGGAGTTCGGCGGAGGCGTCGGCCAGCGGCGTGCGCACCGGGCCGGACGGCAGGCCGAACAGGTTGAGCACGGCCTTGGTGGTGATGACGCCCTGGGTGCGGAACATGCCCGTGTACACGGGCGTGAGGCGGCGGTGGATGGCCAGCGCCTGGCCGACCTCGCCCGCCTCGTAGACGTCGATCATCTCGCGCAGGTCGGCGCCGACGATGTGGCCGACCACGCTGACGAACCCGGCGGCGCCCACCGACAGCAGCGGCAGGTTGAGGATGTCGGTGCCGCAGTAGTAGGCCAGGTCGGTGCGCTCCATGACCCAGGAGCTGGCGCCGACGTTGTCCTTGGCGTCCTTGTTGGCGACGATGCGCGGGTGCTCGGCCAGCCGGACCAGGGTCTCGGAGGCGATCGGCGTCCCGGTGCGGTGCGGGATGTCGTAGAGCATGACCGGCAGCTCGGTCGCGTCGGCGATCGAGGTGAAGTGCCGGATGAGCCCCTCCTGCGGGGGCTTGTTGTAGTAGGGGGTGACGGCCAGCAGACCGTGCGCGCCGGCCTTCTCCGCGGCCTGGGCCAGGCGGATGCTGTGGCGGGTGTCGTTGGTGCCGACACCGGCCACGACCGTGGCCCGGTCGCCGACGGCCTCCAGGACCGCGCGGAGCAGGCGGTCCTTCTCGTCGTCGCTCGTCGTGGGCGACTCACCGGTCGTGCCGCTGATCACGAGACCGTCGTTGTGCTGCTCGTCCACCAGGTAGGTGGCGAGTCGGGCCGCGCCCTCGTAGTCGAGTTCGCCGTCCTCGAGCATGGGCGTGACCATCGCGGTCAGCATCTTGCCGAATGGGCGGTTCTTGGTGTCCACCATCGCTGTGAAAGGCGTTCGGGCCGCCGCTGCGGGGCGGGTGGGCCCGGGTGTGCCCCTCCTCCTCTCGGTGTGCGTCAACAGCTGGACGTGCCCGCGGTCCGGACGTGTCCGGGCACGGGCGGGCGGCGCTTCGCGTCCGCCACCGCGACCGGCGGAATCCGTTCCGGTCGCGGGAAAGATCTGGTGTGCCCCGCGCGTGGGGTCGCGGGATCAGGCTTCGCGGGCCGCCGTCCTCGTGGGTCGAGGTGGATGGCCCGGAATGTGAACCTACCCTTCCCGGACCCGCGCCACGCGGGCGGGTCCGGGGTCCGCTCGCAGGTCAGCGCGGCGGGACGGGGGTGGACGGTCAGTCGTCGCCGCCGTCGGGGAGGAACAGGCTGGCCAGCCAGCTCACGATCGAGATGACGATCGCGCCCCAGAACGCGGGCCAGAACCCGTCGATGCTGAACGGCAGATCGAAGAGTCCGGCGATCCAGTTCGTGAGCAGGAGCAGCAGCGCGTTGACGACGAGCCCGATCAGTCCCAGGGTCAGGACGTAGAACAGGCACCCCACCGTTTTGACGATCGGTTTGATGACCGCGTTGACCAGGCCGAAGATCGCGCCGACACCAAGGTAGACGAGGATCTGCTCGGTGGTGTCCCGGGTCGCGACCTCGATCCCGTCGATCAGGAAGACAGCCGCCCAAAGGGCGAGCGCGTTCACGATAACTCTGATAATGAGGCTCACGACGTAGATGTTCCCATGCCATGGCAAGGTCCGGAAACTCCGGTGTTGGTCATCTTGCCGATCGAGGAGGCCCCACCGTGTCCCGTGCCCAGTTCGTCCGCCCCGCCCGCGCCGCCGATGTGGACGCCGTGGTGGCCGTCCAGGTGGACTCGTGGCGGGCGGTGTACGGGACGCTGCTGCCCGATGACGTGCTCGCGGAGATGGCGGGCGAGGAGGCGCGCGACCGGTTCCGGGAGCAGTGGACCGCGGCGCTGGCGTCGCCGCCGACCTCACGGCACCGGTTGGTCGTGGCCACGGACGAGGAGGCCGGGGTTCGGAGGGTGGTGGGCTTCGCGGCGTTCGGGCCCGCGGGCGACCCGGACCTGTGGCCCGGCAAGGACGCGGAGGTGTTCGCGCTGCACGTGGCCCCGGAGCGTACCCGGCAGGGGCACGGGAGCCGGTTGCTGAACGCGTGCGTGGAGCAGCTGGTCGAGTCGGGTTTCGGGACCGTGTACGTGTGGGTGCCCGAGTCCGACAACGCGCTGCGCGCCTTCTTCGAGTCCTCCGGATGGCGCCCGGACGGGGCCCGCCGGGAGATCGACCTGGGACGGCCGCTGACGATGGTGCGCCTGCACGCCGCGATCTCGGAGTAGGGGATCTCCGACAGAGGGCGGGGCGGCGCGACCCGCCCCGGTCGGGGACTACCGTGGGGAGGCGGTGCGCCCGGCTGGCGGGCGCCGTCGAGTGTGGAGGGACCGCGCGTGGCCACGGTCAGTGAATGGGTCTCGGGGACGCGCCCCCGTACGCTGCCGAACTCGATCGTGCCGGTGGCGGTCGGCACCGCCCTGGCGTTCGCCCTGGGCGGGTTCGTGTGGTGGAAGGCACTGCTGGCGGTGGTGGTGTCGGTGGCGCTGCAGGTGGGCGTGAACTTCGCCAACGACTACAGCGACGGCGTCAAGGGGACCGACACCGCCGAACGGACGGGCCCGGTGCGGCTGACGGCGAGCGGGCTGGCCCCCGCCCGGCAGGTGCTGACGGCGGCGCTGGCGAGCTTCGGTCTCGCGGCCGCGGTGGGCCTGGTGCTGGTCGCGGCGTCGTCCTGGTGGCTGCTGCTGGTGGGCGCCGCCGCGATCGCCGCGGCGTGGTACTACACGGGCGGGCGCTCGCCGTACGGGTACCGGGGCCTGGGCGAGGTGTCGGTGTTCGTGTTCTTCGGGCTCGTGGCCGTCGTGGGGACCGTGTTCGTCCAGGTGGGCTCCGCGCCGTGGCAGGCGTGGGTGGCGGCGGTGCCCGTGGGCCTGCTGTCGTGCTCGGTGCTGGTGATCAACAACCTGCGGGACATCCCGACCGACCGGGAGACGGGCAAGATCACGCTCGCCGTGCGGCTGGGCGAGGCGGGCACGCGCCGCCTGTTCGCGGCGGCGATCGCGGCGGTGTACGTCGTGGCGCTGGTGCTGACCCCGGTGTTCTGGTGGGTGCCGCTGGTGGTGCTGTCGGCGCCGCTGGCCGTGCCGCCGATCCGCCGTGTCCTGGGCGGCCAGGTCGGCCGCGACCTGGTGTTGGGGCTGGGCGAGACCGGCAAACTCCAGCTGGCCTTCGGCGTGCTGTTCTCGGTCGGGCTGGCCCTGGGCTGAGGAGCCGGGGTCCCCGGGCGCTAGGGTCGGGGGCGTGACCGAGGAGGAGTTCTACGCGAGCCTGCCCGCGACCCGGGGCTCCGCGGGGGCCGTGATCCGCTCCGCGGGCGGCGGGGTGCTCCTGGTCGAGCGCACCTACGTTCCCGAGCGCCCCTGGGGGATCCCCGGCGGGATCATCGAGGCGGGCGAGTCACCGCTGGCCGCGTGCCGACGCGAGCTGCGCGAGGAGTTGGGCGTCGAGGCCCGCGTCCTTCGCCTGGCCGTGGTGGACTGGGTCCCGGCGCGTCCGCCGCGCACGGCGGCGCTGCACTGGCTGTTCACCGCCGACCTACCCGAGCGCGCCGAGCTGCGGCTTCCCGAGGACGAACTGTCGGGGTGGGCGTGGCACGAGCCGGACGACCTGTTCCGGGTCCTGTCCCCGCACGTGGCCCGCAGGATGCTCGCGGCGCTCGCCGTGGCGGACGGCGGGGGGCCGCTCTACCTGGAGGACGGCGGGCCGGTCCTGCCGCCGGCCGGGTGAGGCGCGGTCCGGGCCGCGCCTGGCCCGGCGCGGCCCGGCGGACCGTGTGCTACTCCAGGCCGAGCAGGGGCTCCAGGCCCAGGGTGAGCGGCTCGGGCAGGTCGGCGACCCTCCGGACGCCCAGGAGGACGCCCGGCATGAAGGACGTGCGGTTCATCGAGTCGTGTCGGATCTTGAGGGTCTCCCCGTCGGTGCCGAACACGACCTCCTGGTGGGCGATGAGCCCGGAGATGCGCAGCGCGTGCACGCGGACGCCGTCGACGTCGGCGCCCCGGGCGCCCGCGATCTCGGAGGTGGTGGCGTCGGGCATCGGGGCGGCGCCGGCCTCGCGCCGGGCCTCGGCGACCAGTTCGGCGGTCCGGTAGGCGGTGCCGCTGGGAGCGTCGGCCTTGTTGGGGTGGTGCAGCTCGATGATCTCGGTCGAGTCGAAGTACGGGGCGGCCTTGCGCGCGAAGTGCATCATCAGCACGGCGGCCACACCGAAGTTCGGCGCGATCAGGACCTTCGCGCCGGGCTTGGCCTCCAGCGCGGCCCGCACCCGCGCCAGCTTCGCCTCGTCGAACCCGCTGGTGCCGACGACGGCGTGGATGCCGTGGCCGATCAGCCACTCCAGGTTGTCCATCACCGCGTCGGGGTGGGTGAAGTCGACGACGTAGTCCGCCCCCAGGACCGCGTCGCGGTCGGCGGCGCGGTCGATCCCCGCGACGAGTTCCATGTCGTCGGCGCCCTGAACCGCCTTGACGACCTCTGACCCCATGCGCCCGTCGGCGCCGAAAACTCCTACCTTGAACACGGCACCACCGTACCGGAGTCGCCGCCCGCCGTGAGCGGTCAGTGGGCGGTGGCCAGGGCGAGGGCGAAGTCGTCGGCCGGGTCGGTCCACCAGTGCGTGGGGGTGAACCCGGCGGCGACGAGCTCCCCTCCCAGCCGCTCGCGGCGGAACTTGGCGGAGATCTCGGTGCGCATCTCCTCACCGGCGGAGAAGTCGACGGTCAGGTCGAGGTCGGCGACGTGGACCCGCTGGTCGACGAGGGAGCGCAGGCGCATCTCGATCCACTCCTGTTCGGCGTTCCACAGGGCGACGTGGCCGAAGGCCCCGACGGCGAAGTCCGCGCCCAGCTGGTGGTTGATCACGGAGAGGACGTTGCGGTTGAAGGCGGCGGTGACGCCCTGGGCGTCGTCGTAGGCGGTGACGAGGCGTCCGGGGTCCTTGACGAGGTCGGCTCCCAGGAGGAGGGAGTCGCCGGGGTGCAGGACGCCCCGGACGTCGCGGAGGAAGGCGGCTCGGGCGAGGGGGTCCTGGTTGCCGATGGTGGAGCCGAGGACGGCGAGGATCTGGCGGCCGCGGTCCTCGCTGACGGGCAGCAGACCGAGGTGTTCCTCGAAGTCGCCGACCACGGCGTGGACGTCCAGGCCCGGGTAGTCCTTGGCCAGCCCGGAGGCGGAGGCGGCGAGGAAGTCGCCGCTGACGTCCACCGGCACGAACCGGGTGAGGCGGCCGTGGCGCCGCATGGCGTCGAGCAGGAGCCTGGTCTTGACCCCGGAGCCGGAGCCGAGTTCGATGAGCGCCTCGGCGTCGGCGGCCTCGGCGATGTCGTCGGCGCGTTCCTGGAGGATCGACCGTTCGGTGCGCGTGGGGTAGTACTCGGGCAGCCCGGTGATCTCCTCGAAGAGGGCGCTGCCGCGTTCGTCGTAGAACCACTTGGGCGGGAGCTGTTTGGGCCGCGCGGTGAGGCCCTCGGCGACGTCCCTGCGGAGTGCCTTGTCAAGATCGTCAGCGGTCAAGTTTCGGTCAATCCGGAACATGCTGCCTCCTGTATCCCTAAGTGGTGTACCCAGGGCGCGAGGTGACGGTGGGAGTGGAGTGCAGTAGGTGTCTGCTCAGCGGAGCGGTGTGATCTCGGTGCCCTCGGCGGTGGCCACGACCAGTGCGTCGTCCGGGACCGGCCGCCATCCCGGCTGGTCGTCGAAGGGCTCGGAGGCCAGGAAGACCCCTCCACCGGGTTCGCGCAGGGTGAACAGGGTGTCGCCCGCGGCGGTGCCGACGATCGACTCCCCGTCGCTGGCCAACAGGTTGTACCGGCCCTCGGAGTGCTCACGGGCGTGGCCGACCACGGCCGCGAGCGTGCCCGGCAGGTCCCCCGAGGAGCGCCACAGCCGTACGGTGTGCGCGAACAGCGGTGCGGAGTCGACCGGCGAGCGCGCGTCCAGGGCTCCGGCGGGAGGGGGCGCGGCGAGGGCGGCGGTGAGCGCCTCGTCGTCCTTGACCGCGCCGTTGTGGCTGAACAGCAGCCGGTCCGCGCGGAACGGCTGGGCCCCCGACTCCTCCGAGCCGAACCCGGCGGTGGCGTCCCGGACGGCCGCCACCACGCACGCGGAGGTGATGGCCCGGGCGGCGTCGGCGAACGAGGCGTCGCCCCAGATCGGCATGGCGCGCCGGTAACGGAGGGGCTCCGGCGGGGGATCCCCGGCCGGATCCCGCCGGGGGTACCAGCCGACCCCGAACCCGTCGGCGTTGACGGTGCCGTGCCGCTGGTGGCGCGGCGCCCAGGACTGCGTGTGGAGCGCGTGGGGCGCCGCGTACAGCAGCTCGTGCAGCGTACGCGGCGGCCCCAGGTAGGCGAGGTGGCGGCACATCAGACGGTCTCCGCGTCGCGCGCGCAGCGGAATCCGCTGAAGATCTGCCGGCGGATCGGGTGGTCCCAGTTGCGGAACGTCGAGCGGACCGCCGTGGGGTGGGTCGCCCACGAACCGCCGCGCAGCACCTTGTACCCCTCGTCGAAGAACGCCTCGGAGTACTCCCGGTACGGGAAGGCCCGGAACCCCGGGTAGCCGTCGAAGGTCGTGGACGTCCACTCCCACACGTCGCCGATCAGCTGCTGCACGCCCAGCGGGGAGGCCCCGTCGGGGTGGCGTCCGGCCGGGGAGGGGCCCAGACGGCGCTGGCCCAGGTTGGCGTGGCGGGGTTCGGGCTCCTCGTCGCCCCACGGGTAGCGCGTCGACCGCCCGGCGCCGGGGTCGAAGCGGGCGGCCTTCTCCCACTCGGCCTCGGTGGGCAGGCGCTTGCCCGCCCAGCGCGCGTAGGCCCGCGCCTCGTGGAAGCTGACGTGCTGGACGGGCTCCTCCGACGGCACCATCTCGTGGCGGCCGAACCGGCGGCGGGACCACTCCTGCCCCTCACGGGTCCAGAAGGCCGGGGAGACCGCGTTGCGCCGCTGCCGCCACTCCCAGCCCTCACGGCTCCACCAGTGCCGGGTCTGGTAGCCGCCGTCGTCCATGAACCGCAGGTACTCGGCGTTGGTGACGAGTCGGGTGTCGATCCAGAACGCGGGGAGGTCGACGGTGTGCGCGGGGCGCTCGTTGTCGTAGGCCCAGGGGTCGTCGACGGCGCCCATGGTGAACGGCCCCGCGGGCACGAGCACCTCGGGCGCGTCGGGCGGGCTCAGCGGGGCGACGTCACCGGACGCGTCCAGGAGCACCGGTTCGCCCTTGCGGAGCTGGTGGGTGGCGAGCATGGTCTCGTCGTGCTGGTGCTCGTGCTGGATGACCATGTGGAAGACGAACCCGGAGTCGAGCAGGGCCCGGTGGGCGTCGGAGCCGTCGCGCTGGCGGGGCACGGCCGGGGAGAGGTCGACCGCGTCGAGGACGTCCAGCACCTGGCGGCGGACCCGGTCGTTGTAGTCGGCGGCCTCCTCCGGGGTGAGCAGCGGCAGGGTGACCCGGTCGGCGCGCGGGTTCTCGAAGGCGTCGTAGAGGTGGTCGATGTCGGGGCGCAGGGACTCCCGGCCCCCGGCGGCCCGCAGCAGCCACTGCTCCTCGTAGTTGCCGATGTGCGCCAGGTCCCAGACCAGCGGCGACATGAGCTTGGAGTGTTGGGCGAGCAGCCCGTCGTCGTTCAGGGCGTCGAGTGTCAGGCCGTTGCTGCGCCGACGGCTGCGTTCGAGTTCGACGGCGATGCGCTCCTTGGCGAGCTCCTGTTCGTGGTTCACCGCGCTCCTCCACTGGGCTCGGAGTGGTGTGTCGGGTCCGGACCCGTCCTGGACGCCCCGGTGCCCGCGTCACGGGGACCGGGGATCCGCGGACCGTCGTCGGCCGGGGACAGCCCCCGCCGCGTGTACCGGTCCGCGTAGTCGTCGAGGAGGGAGGCCAGGTGCGCGGCGCCCATCCGGGGCAGGGCGCGTACGGCCGCGTCGAAGCAGGCGATGGCGCACTCGGCGACGGCGGGGTCGGCCATGCCCCTCTGCGCGGAGCGCAGCCACAGACGGGGGTCGGGAACGCCCGGTCCGCACAGCCGTTCCGTGGCCTCCTCGGCGGTGGAGCGGGCCACCGGGTCGTCGAGCAGGGCGGCGGCCAGGGCCATGGGGACGGGCCACCAGCGGTGGGGCAGCGCGTCGATCATGCGCAGCTCCCACCAGCCGCGCGGGCGGACGGGCGGGAAGAGCGTGCTGAGGTGGAACTCCAGGTCGTCCAGGGTGGCCGCACGGGGTCCCCGGCCGTCGACCCACTCGGCGAAGGTGAAGCCGGGGTCGGCGGTCCAGCGGCCGTCCCCGTCGGGGGTCTGCGGGATCGCCATCACACGGGCGGCCAGCGCGTACTCGGCCCAGGCGGTCGCGGGGTCGGGCCGGTGGACGCCGTCCAGGACCGGTCGGGTGCGGGAGGCGTCGGTGGCGGCCCAGATCACCCACCGGGTGGACTTCCATCCGGTCGGACGGCCGCGCCAGTGGGCGGAGTTGGCGAACGCGGCGACCAGCGGCGGACCGAGGCGGTGCGCGAGTTCCCAACGAGCGCGCAGGTCGGCGGTGTCGGCTCCGGTGTCCAGGCACACCTGGACGGAGGCGGTGCTGCACATCATGGTGCGGCCGCTGGGCTGGCGGTGGTTGGTGAAGAAGCGCTCCATCGCCGCGTAGCGGGGCGAACGGAGCTGGCGGCGCGGCGGACGGACCGGGTCGAGCGCGGCGCCGGAGAGCCGGAGTCCGGCCTCGGCGAGGTTCTTGGCGGCGTGGTCGAGGTCCGCGGCCAGGGCCTCGTGGGCCCGGGCGGGGCCGGGTAGGGCGGGAGAGCTGAGTTCGAGCTGTCCGCCGGGTTCGAAGGTGACCCTGCTTCCCCCGGGCAGGGCCGTGGTGGTGTCCAGCGCACCCGAGAGGCGGTCGAGGCTGACGCCCGCGGTCGGCTGGGCCGGGTCCGTGACGAGCCATTCGGTCTCGACCCCGACCTTGCCGGGAGGGCCGGTCTTGAAGCAGACCCCGTTGATGTAGTCGTGTACGTCGTCCGTGGTGATGCGTGCCATGGGACGCCCCTCTCGGTGCACCGAGCCTCGGTGACACCTCAAGGGTCCTGCCCATGAGTTCGTGAGGTTGAACATAGGAAATGATCAGAAATCAGATGAACAATCCGCATACGCCGGGCCACCTCCGATCGACCGCCGACGACACTCCTGGTGACTCCGGGTGCCACGACGCATGCGGAAAGCACACACCCCCAGGTGTGACGTGCGTCACTCCCCGCTGAACTCCCGGAGGCGCTCCTCGACGACGGCGCGCTCCCGGACGTCCAGCCCGATCCCGAACACCTCGTCTAGGACGTCGACGACCTCGTCGACCGGCATCTCACGCTCGGCGACGGAACCGTCGGGCGCGGTCGTGGTCAGCTTCGTGTCCACGAGCACGTGCTGGACGCCCGGGGCGACGCTCTGCGCCATCAGGCGCCCCACGAACGGCGAGCGGGGGTGGGTGCTGAGGTAGTGGCTGAAGACCGCGTAGTCCTGGGGCAGCTGCGCGGTCGTCGCGAACGAGTACATGGCGCGCCACTCCCTCCCGTTGTGGGAACGGAGCAGCCACTCGTCGGCGCCGACCACCTCCGTGCGGTCGAGGGTCCGCGGCCATCCGCCCTGGACCTCCAGATGACCGTCGACGAGGGGGAGGGGCTCCAGCAGCCCGCCCCCGCCGAAACCCACGTCCGCCAGCCACGGTGAGCCGTCCACGTCCACCTTCAGCAGAGCGTGCGTGGCGGGCCGGGCGCTCCCCTCGGCACCCACCAGGACCCGGGCCGCCAACGCGGTGAACGTGAACCCCAAGCGATCCAGCACGGCGGCGAACAGCAGGTTCTGCTCATAGCAGTAGCCGCCGCGTCGCTGGCGGACCATCTTGTCCGTCAGCGACGCGATGTCGAGCGGGATGGGCCGGTCCAGGACGAGCTGGAGATTCTCGAAGGGGATGGCGGCCAGGTGGGCGCGCTGGAGGGCGCGCAGCGTGTCCAGGGTGGGCGGAAGGTCGCCCTCCAGTCCGACGCGCTCCAGGTAGGCGTCGAGGTCGAGTTCCCGACCGTGCCAGAAGTCGCGTTCGGTGACGACCGGTCCAGGGGCGGGCGCCGCGGGGGCGGATCCGCTGGTGTCGGTGCTGTCCGGGGCGATGTGCACTGATGTCATGACCACCCGGAACCAGCCCGTTCCGCGTGTCATTCCACCGCTTCACACGCGCCCCCGTGGCCGAATCCGGCCACCTTCGTCAGTGGCCCAGTGGCACGCGACATGGTATCCTCCGCCCCCCTCCAGGACCCCCGGGTCGACCGTCCGGCAGCGGTCGGCCACCCCCGCGCGCTCCGCCTCGCCCGAGGCCAGCACCGGGCAGCGCGGGTGGAAGCGGCATCCCGGGGGGACGTGACGCGGGTCCGGCGGCTCCCCCGACAGGACCACCGGCTCCCCCTCGGTCTCGGGCAGCACCGACAGCAGGGCGTGGGTGTAGGGGTGCGCGGGCACGGCGAGCACCTCCTCCACCGGGCCGACCTCCACCACCCGGCCCAGGTACATCACGGCGACGCGGTCGGCGATGTTCCACGCCAGGCCCAGGTCGTGCGTGGCCACGAGGGCCGACAGCCCCAGATCGGCGCGCAGGTCCAGCAGCAGGCGCAGGATCTCGCCGCGGACGGACGCGTCCAGGGAGGCCACCGGTTCGTCGGCGACGAGCACCTCCGGCTCCAGGACCAGCGCGCCCGCGATCACCACGCGCTGACGCTGGCCGCCGGACAGCTCGTGCGGGTACCGGGCCAGGAACCGTTCGGGCGGACGCAGCCCGGCGCGGGCCAGCGCCCGGGTCACCCTCTCCGCCTCGTCGGCCGTGGTCCCCTCGTGGACGCGCAGCCCCTCGACCACCGACTCGTAGACGGTGCGGCGCGGGTTGAGCGACCCGGTGGGATCCTGCTGCACCAACTGCACCCTGCGCCGGTAGGCGCGCAGGTGGCGGCTGCCGTAGCGCAGCGGCTCGCCCTCGAAGACCACGCGGCCCCGGGTGGGGCGCTCCAGACCGAGCAGGACCCGCCCCAGGGTGGTCTTGCCGCATCCCGACTCCCCCACCAGCGCCACGATCTCCCCCGCGCCGACGTCGAGGTCGACCCCGTCGACCGCGCGGGCGGTCCCCCGGCCGCCACCGGGGGCGATGCCCGCTCTGAAGGCGACCTCCACGCCGCGCGCGCTCAGCACGGGGCGGGTGACCGGCCCCCCGACGGGGTCGTGCTCGGCTGGGGGCGGCGGGTGGGCGTCGGTGCGCATGGTGCTCAGGCGGCGGCCCTCCTCGACGGGGATGCGGGTCATGGGAGCTCCGTGGGCAGGGGAGCCGATCGGGCCGGGCCGACGTGCACGCACGCCGCGTGGCGGGCGGAGCGGCCCTCGTGGTCGGGGTCGACCGGCCACAGCGGCGGGTCGACCGTGGCGCAGACGGTCTCCGCGGAGGCGCAGCGCGGTCGGAACACGCACCCCGGGGGCGGGTCGGCCGGGTCCGGCGGCTCGCCCGGCAGGCCCCGGGGCGCCAGGCGCGAGGCGGGGTCCCCGACCCTGGGGAACGCGGCGCTGAGCGCGCCCGCGTACGGGTGCGCCGGGCTGTCCACGACCTCGGCCGCGGGTCCCTGCTCGACGATCCTGCCCGCGTACATCACGGCCAACCGGTCGCAGTGCGCCGCGAGCACGGACAGGTCGTGGCTGATCATGATCATGCCGATGCCCTGGTCGACGGTGAGCCCCCGGAGCAGGGCCAGCACCTGGGCCTGGATCATCACGTCCAGGGCGGTGGTGGCCTCGTCGGCGATGATCAGACGCGGCTCGCACGCCAGCGCCATGGCGATCATGACCCGCTGCCGCTGGCCTCCGGAGAGCTGGTGCGGGTAGTCGCCCGCACGCGACGCGGGCAGACCCACGCGCTCCAGGAGTTCGGCCACCCTGCTCCGCACCCGCTCCGAGGGAACCGTGCGGTGGATCAGCATGGGCTCGGCGATCTGGTCGCCGACCCCGCGCACCGGGTTCAGCGAGTGCGACGCGCCCTGGAAGACGATGGCGGCGCCCGCCCACCGCACCGCGCGCAGCCGGCCCCACCGCATCCCGAGGACGTCCTCGCCCTCCAGCAGGATCTCCCCGGTGGTGCGCGCGGTTCCCGGAAGCAGCCGCAGCAGCGCCAGGGCGACGGTGGACTTGCCGCTGCCGGACTCCCCCGCCACCCCGAGCGTGCCCCCCGCGTCGAGGGTCAGGTCCACGCCGCGCACGGCCGGGACGTCACCGCGCGCGGAACGGTAGGCGACGTGCAGGTCGCGGACGTCGAGGAGGGTGGTCAACGCACCTCCCGCGGGTTGAGGACGGACTCGACCGCGCGCCCGCACAGGGTGAACGACAGGGCGACGGCGGCGATCGCCAGTCCCGGCGGGATCATGTACCACCAGATCCCGGCGCTGATCGCCCCAGCGTTGCGAGCGGCCTCCAGCACGCCGCCCCACGACACCGTCGCGGGGTCGCCCATGCCGAGGAAGGACAGGGTGGACTCGGCGATGATCGAGGTGGCCACCAGCAGGGTGGTCTGGGCGAGCACCACCGGCATCACGTTCGGCAGGACGTGCCAGAGCATGACGTGGGCGTGGCCGCCGCCGAGCGCGCGGGCGCGCTCGACGTAGGGTCTGGCCTCGACGGCGAGGGTCTGGGCGCGCACCAGTCGGGCGGTGGGCGGCCACACGGTGAGTCCGATGGCCAGGACGATGGTGCCGACGCCGCGCGGCAGGACGGCGGCGAGGGCCACGGCCAGCACGAGGGTGGGCAGGACGAGGAACCAGTCGGTGACGCGCATCAGGACCGTGGACACGACCCTTCCGCCCAGACCGCCGTGGGAGCCGAAGTGTCCCGCGGTCACCCCGACGAGGGTGCCCAGCGCGACGGAGACGAACGTGGCCAGGAACCCCACCGAGAGCGAGACCCGCGCGCCCCAGACGACCAGGTCGAGGACCGACCGGCCGAAGTTGTCGGTGCCCAGCGGGTAGCGCCAGCCGGGCGGCTCGTAGGGGGCGCCGGGCGCCTGGGTGATGGACAGCCCGCTCTCGTCCACGAACAGGGGCGCGGTCAGGGCCACCGCGCTGATGGCGACCAGGATCGCCAGTCCGACCAGGCCCGAGCGGTGGCGGGCGTAGTCCCGGGCGAACGCGACGAGGGCCGCCCGGCGACGGCGCCAGGCCAGGGCGGCGGGCCTGGGCGGAGCCGGGACGGGGCCCGTCCCGGTGTCCGCCGCGGGTGCGGTGGCGGAGTCGGGCCGGGCGCCCCGCCCGGTCGGGGCGCTCACGGCCGTACCCGGGGGTCGAGCAGCGGGTAGACCAGGTCGGCGAGGAGGTTCATGAGGATCACCGAGGCCGCGAAGACGACGAACAGTCCCTGGACGAGCCCGAGGTCGGGCACGCGCAGGCCGGAGTAGAAGAGCTGGCCGAGCCCGGGCCAGGAGAACACGGTCTCGACCAGGATGACGCCGGAGACCACCTGGCCGAGGTTGAGGAAGACGAGCGTCACGGTGGGCAGGAGCGCGTTGGGCACGGCGTGCCTGCGGCGGACGAGACCGTCGCGCAGGCCCTTGGCGCGGGCGGTGGTGAGGTAGTCGGCGCCCCGCTCGTCCATCAGGGAGGAGCGCATGATCATGAGGTACTGGGCGTAGATCACCGCGACCATGGTGGCGACCGGCAGCACCATGTGCCGCGCGACGCTCAGCGCGGTGTCCAGGGTTCCGGTCGCCCCGGGGTCGACCATGCCGCCGGTGGGGAACAGACCGGGCACGAACCCGCGCCCCGAGGCGAGCACGACGATGAGCAGCAGCCCCAGCCAGAACGTGGGCACCGACCACAGGAACAGGGCCACGGCGGTGTGCGCGCGGTCGGCGCGCCCACCCGGCCGCCACCCGGCGCGGGCGCCGAGGAACAGGCCGAGGAGTGCGGCCACGACCGTGCCGGTCCCGGCGAGCAGGACCGTGGGGCCCAGCCGTTCGAGGATGAGGTCGGCCACCGGTTCCCGGTACTGGAAGGACGTGCCGAGGTCGAGGCGGGCCAGCCCCGCGCCGTAGTCGAGGAACTGCTGCCACAGCGGCTGGTCCAGCCCGAACTGGCGGCGCAGCTCCTCGCGCTGCGCGGCGGTGACCTCACGTCCCTCGGTCATGGCCCGGACCGGGTCGCCGGGCAGGATCCGGAAGAGGAAGAACCCGGCGACGACCACCGCGAGCAGGGAGATCACGGCGGTCGCCAGCTTCCCCGCCACGTAGACGAGCACGCGCCAGGCGCGCTCGGGGCCCGCGCGGGCGCGCGGGGCGGGGGTGTCCGGCGCCCCCTGGGCGGCCGGAGCCCCCGTCGTGGTGGGGTTCGAGGTCACTCGCGGTCCTCCATGGTGGCGCGGCGGCGGATGAGGACGAAGGCGCCGGCGGCCACCGCGACGGCCACGACCGCCCCGGCGCCGACCAGGAAGGACAGGCCCGCGCCGGGCAGGCCGGAGTCGGCCGACGCGACGGGTTGGGCCGACCAGAACGCCCAGTAGCCGTCCTGGCCCCAGATGTTGCCGCCCGGGTCCGGCTGGATCTGGATGTCGCCGACCTGGTCGCTGCGGTAGGCCTCCATGATGTCGGGGTAGGCGAGGACGTTGACGACCGCCTCGCGGTAGAGCACCTCCTGGAGTCCGTGGATGATTCCGGCGCGCGTGGGGCGGTCGTACTCGGCGAGCTGGGCGGCGTAGAGCTCGTCGTACTCCTCGTCGCAGAAGTAGGCGTCGCCCTGCATGGTGCCCGGTTCCTCGGGCAGGGCGCCGCAGGTGTGGATGCCGAACACGTAGTCGGGGTCGGGGTTGACCGTCCACCCGGTGAAGATGAGGTCGTACTCGCCCGCGTACAGGGCGTCGCTGAGCACGCCCGGGTCCACGGTCAGGTTCTCGACCTCGACACCGATGTCGGCCAGGCGCTCGACGAGGATCAGTCCGGCGTTGACGTTGGCGGGGCGGTCGCGGTGGACGTGCATGCGCAGTTCGAGCCGGTCGCCGTCGGGCGAGACCCGCACGCCGTCCTCCCCACGCTCGTACCCGGCCTCGTCGAGCATCGCGTTGGCGGCGTCGGGGTCGAAGGCGAGGAAGTCCTCCTCCCCCTCCGGTGACCAGTGGAAGTCGTCGTAGCGGGCGGGGACGTAACCCCCGGCGGCGACGGCCTGGCCGCCGTGCGCGAGCTCGACGATCTCGTCGTTGTCGACGGCCATGACGATGGCCTGGCGCAGGGTGCGGTCGGCGAGGGCGGGGTGGCCGTCGCCGAACTCCTCGCCGTCCTGGGTGCGGGCGCCGGGGTTGACGGTGAAGGCCTGGAAGCGCTTGCCCTCGGCCCGGTTGACCGTGATGCCGTCGACGCCCTCCAGGGAGGTGGCCTGGGCCTCGGTGAGCTCGTAGACGAACGAGACCTCGCCGCCGCGCAGCGCCTCGACCGCGGCGTCCTTCTCGGAGTAGTACCGCAGGACGATCTCGTCGAAGCCGGGGGCGCCCCGCCAGTGGTCCGGGTTGGCCTCCAGGGTGATGGACTCGCCCGGTTCGTGCCCGACCAGGGTGAACGGCCCGCTGCCGACGACGGGGAACTCCTCGTTGGTGTGGTCGGAGAAGGCGTCGCCCTCCGCTTCCAGGATCGGTTCCCACACGTGTCTGGGGACGATGGGGACGGCGAGGGACTCCATGGTGGCCTGGGGTTCGGCGAGTTCGACGACGACGGTGTGGTCGCCCTCGGCGGTGACCGACTCGAACCCGGCGACGTAGCTGCCCGAGGCGACGGCGGCGGCGCTCTCCGCCATGATCGTGGTGAGCGTCCACACGACGTCGTCGGCGGTGAGCGGCTCCCCGTCGGTGAAGACGACGTCGTCGCGCAGCTGGAAGGTCCAGGTCAGGCCGTCCTCGCTGGCCTCCCACCCCTGGGCGAGGGCGGGGGCGGGCTCGTTGGTCTCGGGGTCGGCGGTGACCAGGGTGTCGTAGACGTGGCCGAGGACGTTGGTGGTGACCGCCAGCTGGGCGACGAAGGGGTTGAACGTGTCGACCTGTTGGGAGACGGCGATCGTGAACGTGTCACGGTCGTCGGTCCCGGCCGCGGCGGGCGCCGCCGTGGTGCCCCCGACGAGGAGGAGCGCGGCGACGGTGGCGGCCGCGCGCCGGAGGAGGATTCCGGGAGTGCGGGGGTGGGTGTGCATGGCGGCCCCTGTCGGGATCGTGGGCTCGGTGGCGTGCCACCGGGGGGTTGGTTGGTTGTTTACCAACCGGAGGAGACGAGCGTCAATGACCTCCGAGGCGAGCTGTGGATATCGGAACGCGATCGCCGCGGAAGAATGTCGTGCGCGGGTGTCGGGGAGCGCCGTGCGTCGAATGCGGCGGCCCGGAATGACCTCCGATTCGCGGTGAATGCGGTACTCCGCTACGGTTCCGGCCATGATGGGGCACTCTCACGCCATGAGCGGCGTGGTCGGTTGGATGGCGGTCGTTCCGCTCGTGCAGGGGACGGAATTCCTCGGGCTCAGCTTCGACCTGGGTTCGGGTGAGATCATCGCCGGCGCGCTCGTGTGCGCGGGGGCGGCGCTCCTGCCCGACCTGGACCACAGGAGCGCCACGGTGACCAAGACCTACGGGAAGGTCACCGAGACCCTGAGCGGGATCCTCGCGTGGGCGTTCGGCGGGCACCGGGTCGGCACGCACTCGTTCCTGTTCGCGATCCTCATGGGTGTCCTGGTCCAGCTGCTGGCCCTGTGGTCGGAGCTGGCCGTGCAGGTGTTCGTGTTCCTGCTCATCGGCATCGCGCTCCAGGGCCTGGGTTTCGGCCTGGACAAGAACCGGACCGCGTCCGGGATCATCAACGCCCTGGGCACGGCGGCGATCACCCTCGCCCTGTTCACGTCGGGCGTGAACTACACCTGGTTGGGCCTGGCGGTCGCCTTCGGCTGCGTCCTGCACTTCGTCGGCGACATGATCACGAAGATGGGCGTGCCGCTCTTCTGGCCGTTCGTCAAGAAGAAGATCGGCCAGGGCCAGGGGTTCGTCACCGACGGGCCCGTGGAGAAGAAGGTCGTCACACCGCTGCTCACCGTCGGCGTGATCGTCTACTCGATCTACCTCTTCGACTGGCCCGAACTGCTCCCCGCCTACTGACGCCCGGCCTGCCCACGGCGCTCGTCCACAGGCGCGCGATCGGGGCTGGACACCCCCACCAGCGATGCGCTCGTCCCGACATCAGGGGTCCCGACCCACCGACCGCGTCGTGCCGCCCCGGGGCGCTCACGGACACACGGAAGCAGGATCGGTAGGGTGACCCCGTGACTCGATCCACGGAGACCATCACCCCGGAACTGCACTCCTACCTCGTCGCCCACAGCGAACCGGTCGACGACGTCCTCACCGACCTGGTCGCGGAGACCGAACGCCTCTTCCCACAGTTCGTGGGCATGCAGATCGGCCCCGAGCAGGGCGCGTTCATGACCCTCCTCGCCCAGGCGATCGGCGCGCGCGACGTCGTGGAGGTCGGCACCTTCACCGGCTACTCCTCCATCTGCCTGGCCCGCGGCATCCCCGCCGACGGCACCCTCCTGGCCTGCGACATCAGCGAGGAGTGGACGTCCGTCGCCCGGCGCTACTGGGAGCGCGCCGAGGTCGCCGACCGGATCACCCTCAAGCTGGGCCCGGCCCTGGACACCCTGCGCGCCCTGCCCCGGGAGCCGCGGTTCGACCTCGCCTTCGTCGACGCCGACAAGCCCGGCTACGTCGGCTACTGGGAGGAGCTCGTCCCCCGTATGCGGCCGGGCGGCCTCCTCCTGGCCGACAACACGCTCTCCCACGGGCGCGTCGTCGACCCCGACAACACCGACGCCTCCGTCCAGGGCATCCGCGACTTCAACGACCACCTCGTCGCCGACGACCGCGTCAGCCAGGTCCTGCTGCCCATCGGCGACGGCCTCACACTCGCCCGGAAGCGCTGACGCCCGGTCGTCCACAGGTTGACCGGTTCTCCCGGCGGACACGCCCGCACGTTCGGTAATGTCCAGTTCCATGCGCCTGCTGCACACATCGGACTGGCACCTGGGCCGCTCCTTCCACCGGGAGAACCTCATCGACGCCCAGGCGGCCTTCCTCGACCACCTCGTCGACACCATCGCCACGCACCGCGTGGACGTCGTCGCGGTCGCCGGCGACCTCTACGACCGCGCGCTCCCCCCGGTGGACGCCGTCCGCCTGTTCGACCGCGCCCTCAGCCGGATCCGCGCCACCGGCGCCCGCGCGGTCCTCATCAGCGGCAACCACGACTCCATGGCCCGCATGGCCTTCGCCACGGACCTCATCGACGCCTCCGGCGTCCACCTGCGCAGCTCCCTGGACGGCGTCGGCGCCCCGGTGGTCATCGACGACGACCGCGGCCCCGTCGCCTTCTACGGCATCCCCTACCTGGAGCCGGAGATCGCCCGCCACCACTGGGACCTGCCCGAACGCGGCCACCCCGCGGCGATCGGGCACGCCATGGACCTGATCCGCGCCGACCTCGCGCGGCGACCCGGCACCCGGTCGGTCGTCCTCTCGCACGCCTTCGTCACCGGCGGAGAACCCTCCGACAGCGAGCGCGACATCGCCGTCGGCGGCGCCGCCCACGTCCCCGCGTCGATCTACGACGGCGTCGACTACGTCGCCCTCGGCCACCTGCACGGCCGCCAGACCATCACCCCGTCGGTGCGCTACTCGGGGAGCCCGCTCGCCTACTCCTTCTCCGAGGAACGGCACGTCAAGGGCTGCTGGCTGGTGGACCTGGACGCCGACGGCCTGGCCGACGCCGCGTTCGTCCCCGCTCCCGTCCCCCGCCCGCTCGCCAGGATCCGGGGACGCATCGACGACCTGCTGTCCCGACCCGAATGGGGCGCCTACACCGGTCACTGGCTCCAGATCACCCTCACCGACCACCGCCGCCCCGCCCACCCCATGGACCGGCTCCGCGAGCGCTTCCCGCACACCCTGCTGCTGGACTTCGCCCCGGAGGGCGGCACGCCCGAGACCCGTCCGGTGGCCGCCGCCGTCGCCGACCGCGGCGAGCGGGAGGTGGTGACCGACTTCGTGGAGTGGGCCCGCGGCGCCCCCGCCACCCCGGAGGAGGCCGAGCTCGTCACCACGGCGGTCGAACAGGTCCGGATCCAGGAGGGGACGCGCTGATGCGTCTGCACACACTCACGGTCCAGGCGTTCGGCCCCTTCGCGGGGACCGAGCACGTCGACTTCGACCGCCTCAGCGCGGGCGGCCTGTTCCTCATCCACGGGCCCACGGGCGCGGGCAAGACCTCCGTCCTGGACGCCGTGTGCTTCGCCCTCTACGGCAGGGTGCCCGGCGCGCGTCGGGACGACCGCTCCCCCAAGAGCGACCACGCCCCGGTCGACCGCGTCCCCGAGGTCACCCTGGAGTGCACGATCCGGGGCAGACGCGTCCGGATCGAACGCCGTCCGCGCTGGGAGCGCCCCAAGAAGCGCGGCACGGGCACCCGGACCGAGAACGCCAAGGTGGTGGTGACCGAACTCGTCGACGGCCGCTGGGAGGGCGTCACCACCCGACCCGACGAGGCCGGGCAGTTCGTCGGCGACCTCCTCGGGCTCACCCTCGACCAGTTCTGCCAGGTCGCCCTGTTGCCGCAGGGCGACTTCGCGCGGTTCCTGCGCGCCAAGGCCGAGGACCGCCGCGAGTCCCTGGAGCGCATCTTCAACACCCGCGTCTTCCGGGACGTGGAGGAGTGGTTCAGGGGGCACGCCAACCGCCTCCGGCTGGAGGTGGAGTCCGCCAACGAACGGGTGCACGCCGTGGCCGGGCGGATCAGCGAGGTCGGCCGATCCCCCGCGCCCGACCTGCCGGAGGAACTCTCGGCGTGGGCCGCCGAACTCGCGTCAGTCACCGCCGCGACCGCCCGGGACGCCGCCGTCGTGACCACGGGGGCCACCGAGGTCCGCGACCGCGCCCAGGACGCGTGGACGGCGGGACGGCAGGTCAGGGCACGCCAGGACCGGTGGGCCGCCGCCCGACGCCGCCAGGAGGAACTCGCCGGGGGCGCGGAGGAACGCGCGCGGATCGACGCCAGGCTGACCGCCGCCGAACGGGCCGCGTCGGTGCTGCCCGTCCTGCGCGCCCGCGACCACCGCCGCACCGAACTCGACAAGGCCGGGCTCACCGTCGCCGAACGCACGTCCCTCGTGGCCGGCCTGCCCGGTGTCGGCGACCTGGCCCAGGACCCGCTGTCCGTCCTGGACGCCGCCGAGCGCGAGCGTCGCGACGAACTCGCCCGCCTGGACCTGCTGCGCGGCGACGCCGAGCGCCGTGCCGCGCTCGGGCGGTCCATCACCGCGTTCACCGACCGCCTCGGCGGTGTCCGGGGCGAACTCGACCGCGTCCGGGAACGGATCGCCTCCCTGCCGCCCCAGGTGGAGAACGTGACCGGCGAACTGCGCCAGGTCCGCGACCTCGCGAACCGGGTGGAGACCGCCCAGGCGGCGCTGGCCGCGGCGGAGCGGCGCCGGGACGCCGCCGACCTGTACGAGCGTCTGGGCGGACAGCTCGTCGAGGCCGAGGACCGCCACCGCGCCGCCGTCGACACCGCCCAGAGCGCCCACGACCACGCGCTCCACCTGCGCGAACGGCGGATCACCCACATGGCCGCCGAGCTGGCGGGCCAGCTCGCCGAGGGGAGCCCGTGCGCGGTGTGCGGGTCGCTGGAGCATCCCGCGCCCGCGCGGCCCAGCGAGGAGGGGCTGGTCTCGGCCGAGGAGGAGAAGGCCGCCCAGACCGCCGCCAACGCCGCCGACGCCCGCCGCGCCGAGGCCGGGAACGCCGTCACCGCGCTGCGCGAACGGCGTTCCGCCGCGCTGGAGCGCGCCGAGGAGCGCACGGTCGGGGCCGCCCGCGAGGAGGTGGCCGCCCACGCCCGCGCCCTGGAGGAGGCGCGCGGCGCCGCCGTGGAGGCGCGCCGGTTGGAGGAGACCCTGGAGCAGCTCACCGCCGACCTCGACCGGGCCAGGGCGAGGGAGGGCGAGCTCACCCGGTTGGAGACCGAGGTCGAGACCGACCGCGCCAACGCGGTCGCCGAGCACGCCCGGCTGACGGAGCTGCTGGACGCGGCGCGCGGTGACGACGCCGGGATCGGCGAGCGGATCGCCCGGCTGACCCGCGAGGCGGACCTGGTCGGCTCCGCGGCGGACGCGGTGCGGGCCCGTGACCGCGCGGGCGAGGAGCTGCGGATGGCCGCGGCCGACGTGGACCGGCACCGCGCGGACGCCGACTTCGCCACCGAGGCCCAGGTGTGGGAGGCCGCGCTCGACGAACCCCGGCGGCGCGAGCTGCGCGAACGCGCGCGCGCCTACGACGACGACCGGGCGGCGGTGGCGGCGGCCCTGGCCGACCCCGACCTGGTCGAGGCCGGCGCCGCACCCGTACCCGACCTGGAGTCCCTGGCCGGCGCCGCCGAGGACGCCTCGGCCGCCGCCGACCACGCCGTGGCCTGGCGGAGCATGCTGGAGGACCGGGCCCGCCGACTGGCCGCCCTGCGCGACGAGCTCGACCGGGCGCTGGCCGGGTGCGAGCCGGTGCTGCGCCGCTACGCCGTGGCCGAGGGCATGCGGTCCCTCACCGCGGGGACCTCCGCCGACAACACCGGCGGCGTCCGCCTGTCCGCCTACGTCCTGGCCGCCCGGCTCGAACGGGTGGTGGCGGCCGCCAACGACCGGCTGCGGACGATGTCGGACGGCCGGTACGAGCTGCGGTACACGGTGGACAAGGCGGCGGGCGACGGGCGCGCGCGTTCGGCGGGCGGGCTGGGCATGCGGGTCGTGGACGCCTGGACCGGTGTGGAGCGCGACCCCGCCACCCTGTCCGGCGGTGAGACCTTCTTCAGCTCGCTGGCGCTCGCGCTGGGTCTGGGGGACGTGGCGAGCGCGGAGGCGGGCGGCACCGACATCGACACCCTGTTCGTGGACGAGGGCTTCGGAACGCTGGACGAGGACACCCTGGAGGAGGTGCTGGACATGCTCGACCGGCTGCGTGACGGGGGCCGCGCGGTGGGTGTCGTCAGTCACGTCGCCGACCTGCGGCAACGGGTCAGCACACGGCTCCGGGTGGTCAAGGGCGCCGCCGGTTCGCGCGTGGAGCACATCGGCTGACGGCGCGCGCCCACCCCGGGTGGGGCCACCCCGGGGGCGGTGCGACAATGACCAGCGTGAATTCGCTGGTCAACATCGCCGTGTTCGGAATCGGGGGCGCCGTCATCACGGCGGCCCTCATCGGTCTTCTCCTCGTCGTCGCCGGAAGCGGCAACGGCGCCTCGCCGCGGGTGCGCACCGTGTTCGGCACCGCCTCGGTGGTGCTGCTCGTTCTGCTGCCGACGCTCGCCGCGGCCAACGTCCTCGCGGGTGGCGCGGGGTTCTGGACGGCGTTCGCCACGGCGGTCTGCGTGGCCGTGGTGGTGTGCGCCGTGAACGTGGCCCTGCTGCCCCTGGCGGCGCGCCGTCAGGCCGCGGCGGGCGGGGCCGACGCCCTCGCCGCCCTGCGGCCGTCCCTGCCGGTGGTCGCCGTGAGCCTGGTGATCTGCCTGGTCGTGGGGCTGCTGGGTGCGGGTGTGGCGGCCCTGACCGTGTAGTGTCCAACGACGGTGGGGGCGGGCCCGGCCGGGCCCGCCCCCACCGTCGTTCCAGGGCCGGTGAGCGCCGCGGTCGATGCCCGGAGGCCGGTCAGCGTTCGGCGGCCGGTCAGCTCCGTTCGCCGGACGCCGGATCCGGACCGCCGTCCGCGTCGGCGGCGTCCCGCTCCGTGTCGACGGACTCCGCGAGAGCGGTCTCCTCCGCACCGCCCCGCGCCCCGGCCGACCCCGTGCGCACCGTCGCGGTCGCGCCGCGCGAACGGCGGTCCAGCTCGGCGAGGTAGGCGTTGTAGGCGTCCATGTCGGCGTCGTCGGAGCCGCCGCGCGCGCTGTGCCGCTGACGCCGCCGCTCCTGCTTCATGTCGTCCTGGAACCACTGCCGGACCATGGCGATCGTGACCAGCAGCGTCGGGATCTCACCCAGCGCCCAGGCCACGCCCCCGCCCATGTACTGGTCCTCCAGGCGGCTCTCCAGCCAGGGAATCTCGATCTGGTCGTAGAACTCCGGAGCGATCGGGTCCGTCTGCTCCATGATCGCGATGCCGAAGAACGCGTGGAAGCCCATGACCAGCAGCAGCAACAGGAAGCGCAGCAGGTAGGGGACCTTCCTGGGCGCCGGGTCCACACCCGCGATGATCCAGTAGAAGAGGAACCCCGAGAGCAGGAAGTGCACGCTCATGAACATGTGGCCGAGGTGGTCGTTCATCAGCGTGCCGAACAGCGGTGTGAAGTACAGCGCGTACGGGCTGAGCACGAACATCGGCGCGGCGAACGCGGGGTGCGTCACCACCTTGGAGAACCGGCTGTTGAGGAACAGGGTCAGCCACTCGCGCGGCCCCCGGTCCCCCCTCCGCCTGGCCGGCTTGAGCGCGCGCAGCGCCAGGGTCGCCGGAGCGCCCAGGACCAGCAGGATCGGCGCGAGCATGGCCAGCATCATGTGCTGGATCATGTGCGACGAGAACAGCACCGCGGCGTAGGTGGCGAAGCCGCTCAGCTGGGTGGCGACGACGGACAGCAGGCCCAGTCCGAAGAAGACGGTGCGACCGATCGGCCACGTGTCACCGCGGCGCCGCAGCCGGACCACGGCCGCTCCGTACAGACCGCCCGCGACGACGACGAACATGATGAAGAACAGGTCCGGGCGCCACAGCGTGAGCAGGTTCGCGACGTCCATGGGCGGCGGCACGGGGAACCCCAGGATCGCCGCGGCCGGGTCGACCTCGCTCTCCAGCGGCGGCGGGGGCGCGGTCCGCCCGAGGCCGACCGAGATACCGACGACGGCCGCCATGATGAGGATCTCGACCCCCGACACCAGCAGGAACATCGACCGCTGGAACGAGGCGCCCTCGGGCCCGTCGGGCGCCGCGTGGATCCTTCCGAGCGCGTACCGCCGGTTCATGTACCCGAACGCGCCGAGGACGCAGAACAGCACGAACTTGACGACCATGATGAGGCCGTACTCGGTGAGGACGAGTTCGTCGACGGTGTTGAGCCGGGCCAGCGCGCTGCCGACACCGCTGATCGCCACGCCCGTGAACAGCCACAGCGCCAGTCGGCTGAACCGCGCGACCGCCACGACCGGGTCCTGCCCGTCCCGGCGCATCGCGTGGTAGGTCACGGCGGCCAGACCGCCGACCCACGTGGAGATCGCGATGATATGCATGGCCAGCGCCGTCACGGCCAGCTCGTGCGCTCCGGCGGAGGCGGAGTGGCCGGTCAGGCCGGGGGGCGTGACGGCCACCAGGGCGGCGGCCATCAGCCAGATGCCGCCGGTGGCCGAGGTGACCGTGCGGCCGAACAGGGCGACGCCGGTGGTGATGAGGATGACGAACATCAACGCGACGCCGCCGGAGACCGATCCGGCGTAGGCGGTGACCTCGTCCACGCTGACCTGGCCGAACGACACGGCCAGGAACTCCGACGCCTGGAAGTACATGGTGAACACGGCGGCGACCGCCCACGCCAGCGCCGCCCAGGTGGCGCCGCGCACGTAGTACTGCGCCTGCGCCGACAGGCGGCCCTTGTCCGAGGGCAGCAGGACCGTCGCGAGCAGCAGGAGGCCGATGGTCAGGACCCCGGAGGCGTCCATCACCACCTTGGCCAGGGGAAGCCCCCAGCGCACACCCTGTCCCGCGTCGGGCAGCCCCGGGATGAGCACGGGGAAGGCGGCTCCGCCCAGGATGAGCGTCAGGATCAGGGCCAGGACGCACAGGACCGCCGCCGCACCGGCGAAGAGCGGTACGCGTCGGGTCCCGGGTGCGTCCCGGTCGACCTTGGCTGGGGTCGTGTTCTGTGCGGGAGGAGCCACGCGTCACTCCGTCGTCGGCGTCTCGTTGATGGCTGGTCGGCGCTGTGGTAGGCCGTGGCGGCCGCCGCGCGGCTGTCCGAGGTCGGTCCGAAGGACCCGCACGGGGACACCGCGCTCCAGGTTAAACCGTTGACCACACGGGGTCGTCCCAGGGTGGTGTGAGCCGGATCCGCCACGCGCGGGCACCTGCGGGCCCACGCCCTCCCGGGCCGGAACCGGGCTGGAAATCGTCGTTCGCCCCTTCCGTCGAGCCCCTTCGCGATACGCTCGGGTCCCGGCGGAACCGCGTCCCTCCGCCACCGGGTGCCCACGGTTCCCTCCCGTCGCACGGCACCCGCGACCCGCAGGCCCCCCTCTCTCATCGCGAGCCCTTCGAAGGGACGAGCATGACCGAGTTCGACAGTGTGGTCCGGTCCAGGTGCGTCGTCGCACCCGAGGGGGTCGGTCCGCTCAGCGTCGGGATCCGCGACGGCCGGATCGAGGCCGTGGACGACTACGCCGCGCCGATGCCCGCGCGCGAGGTCACCGACCTGGAGGATGTGGCGCTGCTGCCGGGGGCGGTCGACGTGGGCACCGGCGTCCACGAGCCCGGACACGACCTGGCCGCGTGCTACCGGAGGGCGGGCGAGGCCGCCCTGCGCGGCGGGGTGACCACCCTGGTCGCCGCACCCGCACCGGCGCGCCCCCCGGTGGCCTGCGCGGACTCGCTCCAGGTGCACCAGCGCGCGGCGGTCGGCACGGGCGTGTCGGTGTACTTCCTGGGCGGGGTGACCCGGGGCAGCGGTCCCCTCGATCTGGCCGACCTGCGAGCGGCGGGCGTGGTGGCCTTCCACTGTTCGCTGTCCGACGGCGGCGCCCCGGACCTGGCCGCCCTGGACGACCCCCAGCTGCGCAAGGCCATGGCGGAGCTCGCCGCCCTCGACACCGTGCTGCTGGTGCACGCCGAGGACGCCGCCGAGCTGGGCACGCCCCCGGTGTCGGCGGAGCAGCGTCCGGCCACGGCGGAGCGGCGCGGGATGGAGCGGGTGATCGCGGCGGCGCGCGTGGCCGGGGCCCGCACGCACGTGACGCCCTTCACCGCGGCCGAGTGCGCGGCGCTCCTGGCCGCGGCGGGGTCGGTCGGCGTCGGCCTGACCGCGCAGACCTGTCCGCACTACCTGTGCCTGTCGGCGCAGACCCCGGGCGCGGAGCCGTGGGCGCACGTGTGCCGTCCGCCGCTGCGGTCGGACGCCAACCGCAGGGCCCTGTGGAGCGCTCTGCTGGCCGAGGGGGCCTCGCCCTGCGGGTCGGCGATCACCACGGTGGGCTCGGGGCATCTTCCGTCGCACGGCCTGTTCACGCTGGCGTGGAGCCTGTCGGCGCTGTGGACGGCCGCGCGCGGGCGGGGCCGGGGGTTGGCGGACCTGGCCCGGTGGACGGCGGGCGCTCCGGCCGAGCTGCTGGGCCTGGTGGGGAAGGGGCGGATCGCGGTGGGGTGCGACGCCGACCTGGTCGCCTTCGACCCCGTCCACCGTGTCACCGTGCCGCCGACGGACCCCGGGCCGTACGCGGGCCGGGAGCTGGCGGGGTCGGTGGGGCCGGTGTGGGTCTCGGGGCGGCGCGTACCCCGACCGGAGGCGGTCACCGGGGTGGAGCCGACCGCCTGACCGTGCCCTCCCACGCACACCCTCGTGTCCCACCCCACACACTGTCCTTACACGATGTCAACAAGGCCGCTCATGGCCATGCATGTTGCCGATGGCGGATCAGTGCCTTCCCAGGTCACAGTGGGGATATCAACGGAGATACCAGTTGGAGGAACCGTGCGCATCGGCGTGCCCCGCGAGATCAAGAACCACGAGTACCGGGTGGCCATCACCCCCGCCGGCGTCCACGAGCTGGTCCGCCGCGGCCACGACGTGGCCGTGGAGCGCGACGCCGGTGTGGGCTCCTCCATCACCAACGAGGAGTACCAGGCGGCGGGGGCCACCATCCTCGACACCGCTGACGAGGTGTGGGGCTACGGCGACCTGATCCTCAAGGTCAAGGAGCCGATCCCGGCCGAGTACCACCGCATGCGGGAGGGCCAGACCCTCTTCACCTACCTGCACCTGGCCGCGTCGCGCGAGTGCACGGACGCCCTCCTGGAGCGCAAGGTCACCGGCATCGCCTACGAGACCGTGCAGCTCCCCGACGGCTCGCTGCCCCTGCTGGCCCCGATGTCCGAGGTCGCGGGCCGTCTGGCCCCGCAGGTCGGCTCGGTGACGCTCCAGCGCCCCAACGGCGGACGCGGCGTCCTCATGGGCGGCGTCCCGGGTGTGCGCCCGGCGCGCGTCACCGTCATCGGCGCGGGTGTGTCCGGCCTGAACGCGACCCAGATCGCCGTGGGCATGGGCGCGGACGTGACCGTCCTCGACCTCAACGTCAACAAGCTGCGCCACGTCGACGCGCTGTACCGGGGCCAGGTCAAGACCGTCGTGTCCAACGCCTTCGAGCTGGAGCGGTCGGTCCTGGAGTCGGACATGGTGATCGGCGCCGTCCTGGTGCCGGGCGCCAAGGCCCCCAAGCTCATCTCGAACGAGCTCGTCTCGCGCATGCGTCCGGGCGCGGTCCTGGTGGACATCGCCATCGACCAGGGCGGCTGCTTCGAGGACTCGCGTCCCACCACGCACGCCGACCCGACCTTCACCGTGCACGACACCGTGTTCTACTGCGTGGCCAACATGCCGGGCGCGGTGCCGAACACCTCGACGCACGCCCTCACCAAGGACACCCTCCGCTACGCCGTGGCGCTGGCGGACAAGGGCTGGCGTCAGGCGCTGCGCGACGACGCCGCGCTGGCCGGCGGCCTGAACACCTTCGACGGTGAGGTCGTCTACGCGCCGGTGGCCGAGGCGCACGGCCTCAAGAACGTCGAGCTGGACGACGTCCTCGCCCGGGGCTGATCGGGCCCGCCACGGGCCCATCCGGTGGTGCTCCCAGGGGCCGGCCGCCTCCGACACACGTCGGGGCGGTCGGCCCCCGGGCGTGTGTCGCGGCCGCTCACCGGGCCGACCAGGTGGGGCTCGCCGCACCGGTCGGGGTGGCCGGTCCGGTCGGGCGCGGGTACCGTCGAATCGACAGACCGCTACCGGCCGGGGCTCCCCCGGACCGGCGGGAGACCAGACACCGAGGTGGGAGAGCGTGGCACACACCGGATCGGCGACCGTGACCAGGATCGTCGAAGTCGAACTGGTCCGGCTGCGCGCCGCGTCCGGCGGGCGCGGCGCCGGTGGTCCGGTCCTGGTGCGCGTGGCCGACGGCGAGGGGCTCAGCGGCTGGGGCGAGATCCCGTGCGCGACCCCCGCGCAGTGGGACGGCCTGGCCACGTCCTTCGCCCCGGCCCTGCTCGACCACCTGTGGCGGCGCCCGACGGAGGTGGGTGACGCCTGGGCCGACCTGCCGTGGGACCCCGCGGTGGTCGGCGCCCTGGACACCGCGTGCTGGGACCTGTGGAGCCACCAGCGGGGAACGCCGTTGGCGCACGCCCTGGGCGGGGAGCGCACCGCGTTGACCGCGGGGGTGACTCTGCCGCCCCAGGCGACCGTGGAGTCTCTGGTGACCGAGGTGAACCGGCAGGTGGGGGCGGGCTTCCGCCGGATCAGGCTCTCGGTCGGCCCCGGGTGGGACTCCGACGTGGTGCGCGCCGTGCGCGCCGCGTTCCCGTTCCTGGTCCTCCAGGTGGACGCGGGTGGACGCTACACCGAGGACCCCGCCGACCTCGACGCCCTCCACGTGTTGGACGACCTGGACCTGCTGGCCATCGAGGACCCCTTCGCCCCCGACGACCTGAGCGCCCACGCGCGGTTCGCGGCGACGGCCCGGACCCCGGTGGCGCTGCACCGCTCGCTGGAGTCGGTGGAGGACCTCAGCGAGGCGATCCGCCTGGAGGCGGGCGGCGCCGTGAACGTGGACCCGTCCCGACTGGGCGGGCTGACGTCCGCCCGTCGTGCCGTGGACCGGGCCGTGGACGCGGGCTGGCGGGTCTGGTGCGGTTCCTCCGCCGTGACGGGTGTGGGCCGCGCGGCGACCGTCGCGCTGGCGTCGCTGTCCGGCGCCACGCTGCCAGTGGAGGCTCCTCCCGCCGGGTCCCGGGGTCGTGACCTGGTGGTTCCTCCGGTGCGTGCGCACGACGGGGTGCTCCCGGTGCCGTTGACGGAGTGCGGTCTGGGGCACGGCGTGGACCGGGCGACGGTGGCCGAACGCACGACCCACGCGGTCCTGGTGGACGCCCACGGGGTGCGCGAGCTCACGGTGGACCGCCGTGAGGGGCGCGGGACGCGCCGGGTGGAGCGCCCGCGCGGGCCCGGCCACTCGGACGCCGCCACCCCATAACCGAACGTCGTTCGGTAGAGTGGCCGCACCGTCCGGTCCCCCAACCGCCGGACCCGACCGCCAGGAGGCGTCGTGCGCGTTTTCGCCGACATCGACGAGGTGGCCGCCGCCAGCGGCGAGCACCTCGGCCACACCGACTGGATCGAGATCGACCAGGACCGCGTCGACCTGTTCGCCGACGCGACCGGCGACCACCAGTGGATCCACGTCGACCGGGAGCGCGCCGCCGCGGGCCCGTTCGGCGCCACCATCGCCCACGGATACCTGTCGCTGTCGATGCTCGCCTACTTCGTCCAGCACATCGTCACGGTGACCCGCAAGCCCCGCATGTCCATCAACTACGGCCTCAACCGGGTGCGCTTCCTCCAACCCGTCACGGTGGGCTCGCGCATCCGGGACGGGATCGTCCTGTCCGACGTGCGGGAGACCCCCAAGGGCATGCTCGTCACCCTCTCCCACACCGTGGAGATCGAGGGCCAGGAGCGGCCCGCGCTCGTGGCCGACTCCCTGGGCCTCTGGGTCCCGTAGGACCGCCGGAACGGCGGGCACGGCGGGCACGGCGGCCTCAGCGCACGATCCTGCGCAGGATCCGCCGCCCGAGCCCCGGCGTGAACCACCTCAGCTTGCGTTCGGCCCGCCGCGCCCTGGCCCGCAGCCGTTCCGCCTCGGCGCGTGCCCGCTCCAGGTCGCGCCGCAGCTCCTCCTCGGTCGGCCGGTCGGCCGAGGTGTCCGCCCCCTCCACGAGGATCCCCGTCGGCGCGGCCCAGTGGCTGCCGTAGACCCGGTCCACGACGTCGTCGAGCGCGGCCCCGGCCGCCCCGGGCACCAGGCGGCGAGCCCGGGCGAACGCGCAGTGCCGTTCCAGGCGCACCTGCCCCGCCCCCGCCCGTGCCGTACCGGGCAACGGCGTGCGCAGAAGACCCGCGCCCTGGGTGTCGGCGGCCGTGACCAGCCGTTCCACACACGTCCGCGACGGGTGGGCACCCGCCGGGACCACCAGACGGAAGGGGACGCGCGGATCGGGTTCGGGCGGCCCCTCCACGAAGCGGACGCGGGGCTCGCCCCGGAACGTCTCCCGCACCAGCCGCAGGTCCAGACGCTCCTCGTCCAGCGGGGAGCGCCGGCCCTCCCCGAGCGCGCTCCACGCGCCGCACAGCCACACCCGGATGTCCGGGGTGCCGCCGTCCAACAGTCCGTGGACCGTGGCGGCGACCTCCTCCAGCGTGTGGCCGTCGGCGTCCACGACCACGTCGGCGAAGGGCACCTCCCACGCGTGCCCGGGCCGTCTGCGGCGCGGCTGGAAGTCGGGGACCCGGTTGGCCACGTACGGCTCCCGGAACCGCCTGCCCGCGTCACGGCGGGTCTGCATCTGCGAGCGGCCCAGGTGCCAGGAGCTCGTGTCCAGGTCGGGGACGAAGACCGCGCCCTGCTGGGACAACCGGTAGCCGAACTCGGTGTCGCCCCCCAACACCATGCCGGCGTCCATACCGCCCGCCGCCTCGAACAGGCTGCGGTGCAGCGACCCCGTCGCGCCGACGAACACCCGGTAGGCACGGTGGTCGGCGCCCCTCAGCCCGTCGTCGCGGTCGATGACCCGCTCCACCCAGTGCGGGTCGGCCTCCGCCCGGTCGAACAGCGTGTCGGCACGCCCCCCGCGCACCTCCCGGTACACGTGCTCCGGGGACAGCGCGCCGGGGACGAAGTCGACGAAGAGCTTGTGCCCCATGGCCACGCCGTAGTCCACCAGGTGGTGCCAGCGCATCTGCGACTCCACGTGCTCGCGGTACACGAGCATGTCCGCGTCCAGCCGCAGCACCACCTCCCCCGACGAGACCGCCACACCGGTGTTGACCGCGTGCGCCGACCCCCAACCGCCCGGCGCCGACGTGGCCAGCCGCGTGTTCTCGGGGCGCACCTCGGGCAGGACGAGCGGCTCCGGACTGCCGTCGTCGACCACCACCACCTCCGTCAGGTGCGCCGGATAGCTCTGCCCCGCCAGGGACGCCAGCACCAGCGCCAGCCGCTCCGGCTCACCATGCGCGGGGATCACCACGCTCACCGAGAGCGTCGGCGTCCACGCGCCCAGGGCCGGCGGTTCGAGCGGCGAGAAGTCGTTGCGCGTCAACCACGGCTGGTCGGCGGCGCCGGTGGCCGCCCCGGCCTCCGCCGGCACGCGTTCCGTCCCGGCGCCGGGTTCCGCGTCCGTCCAGCGGGCCCTGTCTGACGTGGTCACCGTCGTCCCCCCACGTGTCGCGTGGTCCCCGCCCGGAGGCCCAGGGGTTCGGGCTCGCCCTCCAGCAGCGCGCTCGGCCGCCATCCGGACCACTGTTCGGTCTGCTTGTCCAGGAAGTACGTCAGGTCCTCGGCCCAGGTGTGCCCGTCGGCCGTCCGCCGGATGACGAACCCCAGTCCGTGCGTGCGGTAGACGCGGGCGCCGGCGTGCTCGGCGGCCACGAGCATCTGGGTGTCGATCGCGCGCGGCAGGGGACGGAACCCGCCCGCGTCGTCGAGCACCGCCCGGTCGGCGAGCAGGGTGCTGCCCGCGACGGACCGCGTGACCGTCTCCGTCGACCGCGCCCGGCGCAGTGTCGTGTCCACCTCCTGGAGGTAGACGAACTCCGGCCCGACCGCGACGACGTCCGCCCGGGCGTACTCCCGTGCCAACAGGAGGTCGCCCAGGTGGTCGGGGCCGTACCAGTCGTCGTCGTCCCACTTGGCCACCAGGTCGCCGGACGCGCGGCGGACCGCGTCGTCGAAGACCACGCCGAAGAGCCGGTCGGCGGCGGCCTCGTGCACCTGGACGGAGAGGCCGACCAGACGGGCGTCGGCGAGCGCGGCCGCGACCTCGGGCAGGGACGCCGGGAAGCCGTGCGGCGTCAGCACGACCTCGACGTCCACCCCGCGCTGCCGGGCGATCTGCGCGAGCGCGGACCCGACCATCTCCGGACGCCGCGTGCACAGGACCACGGACACCCGGGGCTCCGGGCGGACCGGGATCCCCGCGGCCGTCGCCAGAGCGCGCCACCGCGCACGGAGCCCGTGGGTGCGCAGAGCGGCACGGCGCAGCCGAACGCTGTGCTCCTCGCGCCGCAGCCGGTCCGCCAGGTCCGCCTCGTCGGCGCCGGCCAGGAGTCCGGTCAACGGTTCGCCCAGCCCCGCGGCCCAGGGCGGAACGGGACCGCCGACCACGGGCACGCCGCCCGCGGCCAGGGAGGCCACCGCCCGCACGGCCGCGTCGCGGTCGAGGAGTCCGGCCCAGTCCACGCGCACACCGCGCAGGTGCCGCAGCCGCGCCAGGTCGACGTCGGTGACCGTCCCGTCCGGCGGGACCCGCACCGCCTCGAACCGCCCCTCAACGACGGCGGTGTGCCCGTCGACCCGGGTCAGCTCCCCCAGAGGGCCGCCCGCGTCCAGCGTGAACCCGACGGGGTTGACGGTGAGTTCGTCGACCGGGGCCACCTGGTGGACGGGGTCGGGGTCGCGCGCGGTGAGCCGTCGCGGTCCTCCCGTTCCCGGCTCCCGGCGCTCCGCGGCGGGGACGGTCGGGTCCTCCCACTCCGGCGGTTCCTCCTCCCCGCGCACGCGAAGGGCGAGGTCGGCGCGCGGCGTGACCCGCATCCGGGGAACGGGGCCGGTCTCCGCGATCCCCGACGCCGAGGTGTCGCCCGGGCGCCAGACCTGGGCCCCGCGTCCGTGCAGCGCGGCCCGCGGCGGGGGCGGTACGGCCCGCCGCCGTCCCCCGGTCCCGTCGAAGACACCGGCCAGGACCGTGCGCACGTCGATGCCGTCGGGGGCGAAGAGCGAGCAGGCCCACCCGGTTCGCCCGGCCCGGACGACCCGCAGCTCGTGGAGGCCGTGCCAGTCGCCGAGGCCCGGAGGGCGCGGTATCGGCGGCCGGTGCGGCGCGGGGGTGTCGGTCACGGCCACGACGACGTGCGCGGCGCGGGGAAGGTGGGCCGCCACGGTCACGGCGCGGCGCAGGTCGGTGTAGCTCGCGGCGACCACGGCCACCAGGCCCACGCCTTGGGAGGGTCCGGGGCTCCCGGTCACGCCGTGCGGCCCCAGGGGCTCGCCCATCGGGTGGCCGTCCAGGTCCACGACGCGGTCGGTCGGGCGGAGCCGGAGCCGGTCGAGGTCGTCCAGGGTCCGGTTCCGGCGGCCGACGCGGCACAGCACGGCGGGTTCGTCGCCGCGCACGCGCAGGGCCTGGCGGATGAGGGAGCGGATCATCGGGCGACCTCGGGTGTTCCACGGATGGCGCGGCGGCGGGCCGCCGTACGCGTGTCAACCACGAGACTCAGAGTAACAAGATTGTCACTTTATGCCAGGATCGCGGATGTGTGTCGGCGGGTGGGCGGATCACCCGGGAAGGCCCGTGAACACACGAACCCGGCCGTCACCGCGCATCGCGGTGACGGCCGGGTGGAACGGCCTCCCCGAGGCGGCCGCGGCGGAGTGTCAGCGGGCGAGCTTGCGCAGGACCCGCCCCGTCAGCCCCGGGGTGAACCAGCGCAGCTTGCGTTCGGCCCGCTTGGCCCGTGCCCGCAGCCGCTCGACGTCCGCCAGCGCGCGGTCCAGTTCGGCGCGGAGCTTCTCCGGCCGCTGGGGCGCGGGCGAGTCGTCGTCGGTGGGGACGACGAACTCCTCACCGGGCATCCAGTGCGTGCCGTGCAGCTCCTCGACGAGGTGGTCCAGCTCCTTGCCGGTCGCCTCGGGGGCCAGGTGACGCGCCCGGAGGAAGGCGGTGGCGCGTTCCAGCCGCAGCACCCCGTCGTCGGCCCGGGTCGCGCCGGGCAGCGGCGCGCCCAGCAGGCCGATCCGGCGCTTGTTCAGGATCTCCACCAGGTCGGCCACGACGGTCGACGTCAGCTTCGGTCCCACGGGAACGCGCAGGGCGAACGGAACCCGGTGATCGGTGTCGGGTTCCTCCTCGGTGAGGTGCACCCGGGGGTCGCCCCGGAACGTCTCCCGGATCAGGCGCAGGTCCAGACGCTCCTCGTCCAGCGGGGAGCGCCGGCCGTCGGTCAGCGCGCTCCAGGGACCGCGCAGCCACAGGCGGATGTCGGGCGTGGTCCCGTCGAGCAGGGCGGAGGCGGTGGCGTCGACGTCCTCCAGGGTGTGGCCGTCCACGTCCAGGACCACGTCGGCGAAGGGCACCTCCCACACGCGGTCGGGGCGCTTGCGGCGCAGACGGAAGTCGGGGACGCGGTTGGCCACGTACGGCGACCGGTACCGCATGCCCGCGTCGCGGCGGGTCTGCATCTGGGATCGGCCCAGGTGCCAGCTGCTCGTGTCCAGGTCCGGGATGAAGACGGCACCCTGCTGGGACACGCGGTAGGCGAACTCGGTGTCGCCGCCCAGCACCATGTCGGCGTCCATGCCCCCGGCCGCCTCGAACAGGCTCCGGTGCAGCGACCCCGTCGCACCGGTGAACACCCGGTAGGACTGGTGGTCGGCCCCGCGCAGCCGGTCGTGGTCGGCGATCGGCTTCTCCACCCAGTGCGGATCGGCGCTCGCACGGTCGAACAGGGTGTCGGCGCGGCCCTCGGCGACCTCGCGGCGGACGTGCTCGGGCGTCATGGCGGCGGGGTCGAAGTCGACGAAGAGCTTGTGCCCCATGGCCACCCCGTAGTCGACGAGGTGGTGCCAGCGCATCTGCGACTCCACGTGCTCGCGGTACACGAGCATGTCCGCGTCCAGTCGCAGGATGACCTGGCCGGAGGAGGCGGCCACACCGGTGTTGACCGCGTGCGCGGACCCCCAGCCCCCGGCGGCGGAGGTGATCAGGCGCGTGTTCTCGGGGCGCGCCTCGGGCAGGACGAGCGGCTCCGGACTGCCGTCGTCGACCACCACCACCTCCGTCAGGTGCGCGGGGTAGCTCTGCCCCGCCAGGGCGGCCAGGACCAGCGCCAGCTTCTCCGGGTTCCCGTGCGCGGGGATCACGACGCTGACCGACAGGGTCGGCGTCCACGCGCCCAGGGCCGGCGGTTCGAGCGGCGAGTAGTCGTTGCGCGTCAGGCGCGGCTGGTTCGCGAAGTCCAGTTCCCCCCGCGGCGGGCCGTCCCCGGCTCCGGGTGCGTCGGCGTCCGGCCCCAGGCCGGTGTCCAGCGTGGTCAACGGAGTCCCCCCGTGTACTCGGTGGCGGGCTGGCCGAGAGGCGACGGTTCGCCCTCCAGGAGGGCGCTCGGACGCCAGCCGAACCACTGTTGGGTGTGGTCGTGCAGGAAGAAGCCCATGTCCTCGGACCACGTGTGCCCGCCGCCGGTGCGGCGGAGGACGTACCCGAGTCCGTGGGCGCGGTAGATGCGTCCGCCGCCTCGGATGACGGCGATGAGCAGTTGGGTGTCGATCGCCCGGGGCAGCGGCCGGAAGCCGCCGGTCTCCTCCAGGACCGCGCGGTCGGTGAGGACGGTGCCCCCGGCGATGAAGCGGGTGTTGGCCTCGGACCTGCGGCTGCGCCAGACCATCACGTCCAGCTCCTGGAGGTAGACGAAGTCCTGTCCGACGCCGACCAGCTCGGCGCCCGAGTAGGTGCGCGCCAGCACCAGGTCGGCCAGGTGGTCGGGGCCGTACCAGTCGTCGTCGTCCCACTTGGAGACGAGGTCGCCGGAGGTCCGGGCGACGGCGTCGTTGAGCACGGTGCCGAAGATCTGGTCGGCGTCGGCCTCGTGCACGATCAGGGGGATGCCGGTGGCCCGGAACTCGGCCACCGCCGGGGCGACCTCGGGCAGGGACGCCGGGAAGCCGTGCAGCGTCAGCACGACCTCGACGTCCACCCCGCGCTGCCGGGCGATCTGCGCGAGCGCGAAGCCGACCATCTCCGGACGCCGCGTGCACAGGATGACCGACACCGTCGGCTCCGGGGGCAGCGGGACGCCCGCCTGGGCGGCGAGCGCGCGCCACCGGGCGCGGTGCCCGTGCGTGCGCAGGGCCGCGCGGCGCAGCCGCACGCTGTACTCCTCGCGCCGCAGCTGGTCGGACAGGTCCGCCTCCTCGGCCCCGCTGACCAGGTCGGTCAGCGGGTCGCCCAGTCCTGCGGCCCAGGTCGGAACGGGGCCGCCGACCAGGGGGACCCCGCCGGCGGCGAGCGAGGCCACCGCGCGAACGGCCGCGCTGGGCCCGGTGTGCCCCGACCAGTCCACGCGCACACCGCGCAGGTGCCGCAGCCGCGCCAGGTCGACGTCGGTGACCGTCCCGTCGGCGCCCACCGTGACGAGGTCCTTCCTCCCCTCGCGGACGACGGCGCGGTCGCCGTGCACGGTGAGGTCGCCCAAGGGGCCGTCCGCGGACTTGGTGAACCCGACGGGGTTGACGGTGGTCTCGTCGATCGGCGCGACGGCGTGCACGCGCGCCTCCGACGGCGCCGCCGCGGCCGCGTTGACCCGCCGGGCACGGCCGTGCCCGGCGTCCTCGACGATCGAGGACCACGCGTCGGCGCCGGTGACGGCCCGGTCCAGGACGGGGACGTTGGCGTCCTCCCACCCGGGGGCGCGGTCGGCGGACACCCGCAGCGCGACGTCGCCGTACGGGGTCACCCGGCGCAGCGGGACGGGCCCGGCCGCCTCGACCCCGCTGGAACCCGTGTCGCCCGGGCGCCACAGCGCGGCCTCGGGTCCGTTGAGGACGGCCACGGGGGCGAGGGCGGGGCCGCGGCGCCGCCCACGGGTCCCCCGCATGACGGCGTCGAGCACCTGCGCGGTGTCGACGGCGTTGGGGAAGAACAGCTCGCAGAGCCAGCCGCGCTGGTCGAACCGGCGGACGCGCATCTCCTGGAGGTCGCGCCACTGGCCCATGCCGGGGGAGGCGGGGAGCGGCGGGTCCTGGTGCCCCGGCGTGGTCATGAGGGCGACGACCACGTGCACGGCGCGGGGCAGATGGGT
This sequence comes from Nocardiopsis sp. NPDC049922, assembly GCF_040660275.1. Lineage (NCBI taxonomy): Bacteria > Bacillati > Actinomycetota > Actinomycetes > Streptosporangiales > Nocardiopsidaceae > Nocardiopsis > Nocardiopsis sp. NPDC049922. Next base: position 521,947 of record NZ_JBFAME010000002.1, read on the forward strand.
GCTCACCGTGAGCGACCGGTTCAGGTCGGTGGGGGTGGCCGCGACGACCGCGACCAGCCCGACCTCCTGCTCCGGGTCACCCTCGCGGACCGGCTCGCCCATCGGGTGCGCGTCCAGGTCCACGAGACGGTCCCCGGGCCCGAGCGGCAGGCGGGCCAGCGGAGCGCGCGCGGTCTCGTGCGCGCCCGTGTGGCACAGCACGGCGGGTTCGCGGCCGCGCATGCGCAGGGCCTTCCGGAGAGCGGTGGTGATCATCGGCTGACCTCGGGATCGGTGAACGGTGGAAAGGGGGATCCGGTGAGGGCGGTGGGCGGCGGAATCAGGCGCCCTTGCGGCTGAACACGTGCGCGCCCTTCTCCGTGTGCTCCTCGGTGCGCTGGAGTTCGGGGTGTTCGGCGAGCCAGCGGTCGCCGATGGCCCGCTCGTCGGGGCGGTCGGCGTCGTCCAAGACGATGACCGCGTCCTCGGTGCAGTGAGGGAGCACCGCGGGCACGGCCGGGTAACGGGCGTGGCGGCCGGTGGCCTGCGGCGGGCCGTCGACGAACACCAGGCCGATCCCGTCCAGGTCGGCCAGGACCGAGGCGTCGTACCAGCGATCGGCGGTCCGGACGGTCTCGTCCCCGGCCACGACCTCCACCGACTCGACCTCGGTGAGGGGGGCGTGGCGGATCTCGATCATGTCGTCGAGACCGTGCGCGGCGACCAGCTCGCGGCTCAGCTCGGCGTACCGCGCGTCGTGCTCGACGGCCACGAGCCGACCGCCGCCCGCCCGCCGCAGCGCGTACCCCAGCCAGACGCTGGAGGCGCCGCTGCCGAACTCCACGACGAGGTCGGGACGCAGGAGGTCGATCTGTCGGACCAGCACGCGCAGCACGTCCGGGGAGGCCGCCCAGCCGCGCAGGGGCGGCATGAAGGCGGCGGTGTCGAGGTTCTCGCGCAGTTCGGTCCAGGCGACCTGCTGCTCGTAGTCGTTGCGCCCCTGGACGGTGACGGCGTGGCGGATCTCCCGGGAGACCTTGGGCAGGGCGTGCTCGTGCACCCGGTCGACCCGCGCGCGGATCTCGTCCAGAGCGGCGGTGAGCTCCAGCCGGTCCCGGCCCAACGCCTCGGTGACCGTGTGCGTGTGCGACGCCACCTCGGCGGGCAGCGCCAGCACGGAACGGCGGAGGCGGATCAGTCCGAGGCCCAGGACGCAGACCAGGCCCCCGAGCCCGACCATCCCGGTGAGGAGGACCGCCTCGGCCACGGTGACCAGGCCGAACACCCCCAACACCACCAGGGTGGCCGCTGTCGCCACGGCGAACACGGCGGCGAGGATCCGGATCGGGCGGCGGCGGAGCAGGCGCATGGTGTCGACCTCCACGGGTTTCTGACACGGTCTGGGGGATGTACGGGGGGTCCGCGAGGGCGGTGTGCCGCGCGAAACGACCGGTGCCGATCGTTCTCCCAGCCTAGGTGGGAAAAGGTCGGATGACGGTTGTGACACTAACCGTTCGGTGGAATGCCCGGTCCGGTCCGAGGGGGAATCGAAACGCGAAATAGGAGCAATTCTCCGTTTGTTCACCCGGCAATCACCGAAGCCCCTCCCAGCCGAAGTCTGGAATTCTCCGGCGAGGCCCGGTATCACCATCCGGTGGCCTCCAGCAGCCCCTCCTCCATCATCGGCGCGAGGGTGCGGGAGTAGGTGGCGGTCATGTGGGTGCGGTCCCAGAAGACCAGCATGTTGCCGACGACCGCGTCGCAGGCTCCCTCCGGGCACACGTACGCGGTCAGGTCGAACACGCGGACGTTGTCGGGCAGGTCGGTCCGGGCGGCGGGATCGGCGGCCGCCTGGCTGTAGGAGGCCGGCGAGGTGCACTCGCCGAGGGGGCGGCTCTCGACGCACTCGGCCCCCGCGTAGTCGCGGCGCGGCAGGTCGCGCAGGCCCACGACGTCGATCCCCAGCTCCTCCAGCCGCCTCCAGCGCTCCACGAAGCCCGGGGGCACCCGCTCGTTCCCCGGGGCGGCGCGGGTGGAGGACGTGAGCACGGCGTCGGGCCGCAGCCGTTCCAGTTCCTCCATCGCCAGGGCGTCCCACTCCTGGCACTCGGTGAACACGGCGCCGTCGCGCATGGGCACGTCGGCGCTGAACTGGCAGCCGCTCTTGGTGAAGGACACCAGCCGCCAGCCCTGCCGGGCCGCCGCGGTGGCCACGGCCGGGTACCAGTGGGCGGTACGCGAGGCGCCGACGATCGCCAGGGTGCGCTCGGCGTCGGCCGGACCCCGCTCGCACACCACCAGCTCCGTGGAGGTGAGGCCCACGTGGCACCCGTCGGTGTGGTGGGAGGACAGGTCGGCCCGCGCGTCGGCGGGATCGGGCAGGACGGGCAGGTTCGGGACGGGATGGACCGATCGTTCGTCGCTGAGCACGAGGGCCCCGGGGTACCTGGCGGGTTCCGAGACCTCCTCGGCGGCCTGCTCCGCGCGGACCCGCTGCTCCCGTGCGATGTGCGCGGACCACGACGCCGACACGGCCAGGACCGGGACGAGGAAGGCGGCCGCCACACCGAGGGACCAGGCGGGCGTGGCGCGGCGCGGCGCCCGGGTGAGTCTCCGGGCGCCGTCCTCCACCAGGCGCGAGGTCAGCCAGGCCAGCACCAGGGACAGGGCCAGGACGAGCGACCCGCCGGCGAGGTCGGCCAGGCCGCGGTCGGTCAGGTGCAGATAGCAGACGAGGACCGGCCAGTGCCAGAGGTAGAACGCGTAGGACAGCGAGCCCAGCCGCACGAGGGGCCGCCACGTGAGCAGGCGGTCGGCGCCGAACGGGCTGCCGGTCGTCCCCGCGAGGATCACCAGGACGGCGGCGCCGGTGGGCACGAGCGCCACGTACCCGGGGAAGAGCGTGGCCACGGGCAGCACCGCCCCGCAGGCGACGAGGACGGCCAGTCCGGTCCAGCCCATGGGCACGCGCACCGCGACGGGCAGGCGTACCCGGGTGACGACCAGGGCGAGGACGGCCCCCAGGGCCAGCTCCCACGCGCGGGCGCCGGAGTCGAAGTAGGCCCAGGCCTGGTTGGTCCCGGTGATCCACACCGAGTAGCCGAGCGAGACGGCGAAGACGGTCGCGACGACGGTCAGGAGCGCCGTCCGCAGGGGCAGCCGGACGCGGGCCGCCACCAGCGCGGTCAGGGCGAGGAGGAGCGGCCACACGACGTAGAACTGCCCCTGGATGGACAGCGACCAGAAGTGCTGGACCGGGCTGGGGGCGGCCTCACGGGCGAGGTAGTCCACGGAGGCGGCGGCCAGCGCCCAGTTCTCGTGGTAGAGGGCGGCCGCGCGCACCTCGCGGAGGATGTCGGACCAGCGCGAGCCCGGCAGCCACAGGAAGGTCGCCACGAGGGTTCCCGCCAGGACGGTCAGCGCGGCCGGGGTGAGTCGGCCGGCCAGTCGCGACCAGAAGGCGACGAAGGCGACGCGCCCGTCGCGCTCCAGGGACCGGACCAGGGATCCGGTGATGAGGAACCCCGTGAGCAGCAGGAAGACGTCGACTCCGCCGGAGACACGGCCGAACCAGACGTGGTAGACGGCCACGAGGACCACGGCGACGGCGCGCAGACCCTCGATCTCGGGGCGGAATCCGGCCCCCGTGCGCACGGTGGACCGGGTGGAGACGGAGGGGACCGGGGACACGGTGGCGGGGGCCCCGGGAATGGTGACGGACATGGGTGAGAGGACCCTTGAAGACAAGTGGGAGATGTCAACCGAACGGGGCACACGGCGGGTTCGGGAATGCGGTTTCGACGTGGCATTGTCGCTCTCCGTGACACCGCTCCGGTGAATGGCGGGAGAACGCGGGGCCAACCCTGGATCCCGTTTTCGCCGAGGGGCCGCACGGCGGGGGGACGGAGATGACCACCGGCGTGCGACAACGCGCGAGAAATCACCCCAAGATGTGATGATTCGACCACGCGGCTTCCGGGTAACGCACGAGGGGCGGCCACGCTCCCGGGGCACCAGCCACCGTCTCACGCCCCGGCGACCGCACACCCACGGTCAGTGACGACCGGCCGCCCACGTTTCTCAGCCAGGACCCGGTTTATTCCCGCCCCGGTGTGTAGACAGAGCGACATCGGGCCCCCGGCGCCCTGGCTGATAGCTTGCTGCCTAGCGATCCCATCGCTGGTGAACACGACGAATCGCGTCTTTGGAAAGGTGCGTCAGAGATGTCTGCGCCATACACGCTGCCCGAACTCTCCTACGACTACGCGGCCCTGGAGCCGTGGATCTCGGGCCAGATCATGGAGCTCCACCACTCCAAGCACCACGCCGCCTACGTGGCCGGTGCGAACACCGCGCTGGAGCAGATGGCGGAGGCCCGGGAGTCCGGCAACTTCGGCACCATCCCCATGCTGGAGAAGAACCTCGCCTTCCACCTCGGCGGGCACGTCAACCACTCGATCTTCTGGCAGAACCTGTCCGCCGACGGTGGCGACAAGCCCGAGGGCGAGCTGGGCGCCGCGATCGACGACCAGTTCGGCTCCTTCGACGCCTTCCGGGCCCACTTCGGCGCGGCGGCCAACACCATCCAGGGCTCGGGCTGGGCGATCCTCGCCTACGAGCCGCTGGGCCAGCGCCTCATCATCGAGCAGCTGTACGACCAGCAGGCCAACATCCCGCACAGCACCACCCCGCTGCTGATGCTGGACATGTGGGAGCACGCCTTCTACCTGCAGTACAAGAACGTGAAGGCGGACTACGTGAAGGCCTTCTGGAACGTCGTCAACTGGGCCGACGTCCAGCAGCGCTTCGCCAAGGCCCGCGAGGTCTCCTTCTAGGTCCGAGCAGGGTCGCACGCCGTGCCCGGCCGGAGACGGCGGGCGCCGCGGGCACAGCGGGGGGCGGCACCATCCCGACCGGGGGTGCCGCCCTCGCTCCGTTCCGGGCCGGGGGTCGGGCCCGGGCCGCGGCTCCGGGCTCAGACCACGAGGCGTACCGGGTCGTCCACGACCGGCCCGTGGCGGTCCAGCTCGCGCCACGCCTGGCTGAGCCGCCAGACCAGCTCCTCGCTGGTGGCCTCGTCGTAGGCGAAGGGCAGGCGGAAGTACTCGGAGAAACGGTCGTCGTCGCTGGAGGACATCATCGGCCCGGGGACCAGCTCCACGTCGTGGCAGAGCGCGACCTGGGCGAACTCACGGGCGTTGACGCCGGGCAGGCGCACCCACAGGGCGGCTCCCCCGGCGGGACGCCGCCACTCCCACGAGGGCATGGACTCGCGCAGCAGCTTCTCCATGTGGTCCAGTGCCCGGGTCAGCTGGGCGGAGCGTGCCGCGGCGAGACGGTCGTAGTGGGGCAGCAGGCGCACGGCGACCGCCTGCTCCAGGAGGGGGCTGCCGAGGTCCGCCAGGACCTTGCGGCGGCTGAGCCGCATGGCGATCTCGGTGGGCGCCCGCAGCCAGCCGAGCCGGAGCCCCGCCCACCCGACCTTGCTCAGCGAGTCGACGGTGATGATCTCGGCCCCGCGCGGCGCGAAGGCGGCGATCGGCGGCGGCTCGTCCTCGGCGCGGATCCCGGTGTAGGCGCTGTCCTCCAGGAGGGGGACGCCGTACCGGGCGGCCATCTCCCCCAGCTCACGGCGGCGGGCCGCGGACGTGAGCGTGCCGGTGGGGTTGTGGTACGAGGGCATGACGTAGATCAGGTGCGGGGAGTGCTCGGTGATCGCGCGGCGCACGCGCATCGGGTCGATGCCCTGGCCGTCGATGCGGACGGGGAGGAAGTGGGCGCCCCGGTCGCGCATGAGGTCGAGGCAGCCCGCGAAGCCCGGGTCCTCGGCGACCACCGGTGAGCCCTCGCGCAGGTAGAGCTGGGCGACGAGGGAGACCGCCTGGTGGGCCCCGGTGGTGACGACGATCTGGTCGGGTGTGGTCGGCAGCCCCTGGTCGGTGTAGCGGTCGGCGAGGGCGCGGCGCAGCACGGGGAGCCCGCGGGGGTGGTAGGTGTCCTCGACCATGAGCGCGGGCAGGTCGCGGTCGACGACCTCGCGGACTGCCTCCTCCACGACCTCCAACGCCGGGGTGCGCAGGCAGGCGACGGAGATGACGCGCGGGGTGTCGCGCAGGAGGTTCTGGTATATGGGGTTGGCCACCGTGCCGGACGCCCACCCGTCCGAGCGCACGGGGCCGACGCTGGCGCTGACCCTGGTGCCGCTGCCCTGTCTGCTGTCCAGGATGCCCTCGGAGCGCAGGGCGTCGTAGGCGGACACCACCGTGGTGCGGCTGATCCGCAGGGCGGTGGCGAGCGCCCGTTCGGACGGCAGCCGCTCCCCCGCGACGAGCGTGCCCTCGGTGACGAGGCCGCGCAGCGCGCCCGCGAGCCGCTGGTAGAGCGGACCGGACTCGGAGGCCCAGGCGCCGAGCCGGTCCACGAGCGTGTCCACCTGACGAGAAGAGTCCATTTTCCGCTCCATTGGATCTGTCGGGTGCCTCCCGCACCACCGATACTGGCATCACAGTCCACCAGGCCACCAGGACCAAAGTGGACCCTTTCATTCCAGACCATTCATGGGGGAGTCCCGATGCCATCCGTCGTCCCGCACACGATCCCGCACCAGCACACCCGGGCGTCCGACGTCCGCGCGATCCGCCTCCCCGAGGGCCCGGTCCTGGTGGAGAGCCTCCGCCTGGGTGTGCCGTCAGGTGACGGCCGGGCCCTGGACACGCTCGTCGCGACCCTGAGGGACCGGGCGCAGGGCAGTCCGGGCTATCTGGGCGAGGTCCATGTCGACCGCTCGGACGGCCACCGCCGGGTGGTGGCGCTCTGGCGGTCCCCGACCGACCTGCGCTCCTTCGTGCACGCCGCACACCCGGACCTGCTGTCCTTCCGTGCGGCGACCGGGGTGTTCCCCACGGTGGAACGGACGCTGTGGTGGTCCGCTGAGGGGGCCGCGGGGGTGACCGCCGACGAGGCCGAGCGGCGCGCCGTCCACCTGCGGGAGCACGGCCCCGGCGCGCGGGCCTTCACCCTGCGCTCCCCGGTGCCCGTCCCAGCCTGACCGCCGCGTGGGTCAAGCACGACGAAGAACTGATCGAGGAACGGGACGACGCCGAAGCGGCCCGGATCGCCGACGAGATCCGGGCCGGAGTGCGGCAGACCACGCCGCTGTCCGAGGTGGAGTGGTGAGCGGCCCGGAGTGGACCGCGGACCCCGGAGCCGTCCCGGCTCAGTCCCGTGGCGCCTCCGCACGCCGGGCCAGGAACACCAACTCCCTCCCCGGCCGGTCGGGCGCGTCACGGACGTCCTCCACCACGAAGCCGTGGGCGGCCAGGTCCGCCTCGACCTCCCGCCGCTCGCGGAACCGCAGCGTCGAATCCGACGCCACCACCTCCCCGTCCGCGGCGAACACGTAGGTCCACCGGAAGGTCACCAGAGGCGGCCGGACCTCCACCAGCTCGACCCAGCTCTCGACGGCGCCGATCCCGGGGATCCTCGTCACCCGGTGCGTGGCCGCACGGTTCCACCCCTCCCAGGCGCGCGCGGCCGGATCCCGGGTCTCGAACACCAGCCGCCCGCCGGGAACCAGCGCGTCGTGGGCCCCGCACAGCGTCGTCCGCCACGCCCCCGGGTCGACGATGGCCTGGGCGACGTTCGCGGTCATCGTCACGAGGTCGACCGTCAGCGGGGGCAGCGCCGTCACGTCACCGTGGATCCACCGCACCCGCCCGGCCCCCGGTTTGGCCCGGGCGACGTCGAGGGACGCCCGGGCCGGATCGACGCCGACGACGTCCACGCCGCGGTCGGCCAGCAGGAGCGCCAGGACGCCCGTCCCGCAGCCGACGTCGAGGACCCGGCGCGCCCCGAACTCCTCCGCCAACCGGACGTAGGCGTCGAGGTCACCGCGGTCGGGGTCGAGGGGGTCGTAGACCGCGGCGAGCCGCGGATGTCCGAAGCACTCGTCAGCCATACGGCCGACGGTAGGCGCGGCCGGGCCGATCGGCCATCCGTTTTCCTACGCCCCGGCCGGTGCGCCCGTCGACCATCGGGCCACCACCGCGGCCGCGTCCCACGTCCCGCCCAGGGAGGGGGCCAGGCTCCGACGGGCCACGGCCGCGAACTCCGGCGCGGTCAGCCGCCCGCTCCCCTCGGGCAGGGCGCCCACCAGGCCGCCCGCCCCCATCGTCGGCAGATCGGTGAGGTTGCACCGCATGGCGAGGTCGGGGCGGCCCGGCCACGCGCCCACGACCACTCCGGCCGGGGCCAGCCCACGCGCGCGCAGGGCCTCGGCCGTCAGCGCCGTCGCGTTGAGCGTGCCCAGGTCGGGACGGGCCACCACGAGCACCGGGGCGGGCAGGTCCATCGCCACGTCGGCCAGCGTCCGCCCCTCGCGGTTGAGCCGCACCAGCAGCCCGCCCGCGCCCTCCACCAGGACCAGGTCGTGGTCGCGGTCGAGCTCGTTCACGGTGTCGACCACCCGACCCGCGTCCAGCGGCGCCGCACCGCACCGCGCGGCCGCGGTCGCCGGGGCGAGCGGATCGGGGTAGCGCACCAGCTCCACGGCGGTCACCCCCGGCACGAGCCGCGCGACCTCGTCCGCGTCCCCGGGCTCGCCGGACCCCACACCGGTCTGGGCGGGCTTGACCACGGCCACGCGCTGCCCCGCGTCCCGCGCCAGCGCCGCGACGGCGGCCGTGACGACCGTCTTGCCGACCTCGGTGCCGGTACCGGTCACCACCAGAACGCTCATCGCTCCCCCAGGGACGCCTCGGCGGCGGCGACCATCCCGGCGGCGATCCGGGCCACGTCGTCCGCCGTGCTCACGTAGGGCGGCATGGCGTACACGTGGTTGCGGAACGGCCGCAGCCACACCCCCTCCGCCACCGCCGCCCGGGTCGCCTCCCGCACGCGCACCGGCGCGTCCAGTTCGATCACCCCGATCGCGCCCAGCACCCGCACCTCGCGCACGCCGGGCAGCCGCGTCGCCGGGGTCAGGCCCTCCCGCAGGCCCGCCTCCACGCGCGCCACGTCGCCCCTCCAGTCCCCCTCGGTCAGGAGTTCCACCGACGCCAGCGCGGTGGCGCAGGCCAGCGGGTTGCCCATGAACGTGGGCCCGTGCGCGAGCACCGGGACCTCGCCCTCCGCGATCCCCCGCGCGACCCGCGCCGTGCACAGCGTCGCGGCGAGCGTCATGTACCCCCCGGTCAACGCCTTGCCCAGGCACATGACGTCGGGCGTCACACCCGCGTGGTCGGCCGCGAACAGCTCGCCCGTGCGGCCGAGGCCCGTGGCGATCTCGTCGAAGACCAGCAGCAGCCCGAACCCGTCGGCGATCCGGCGCAGCTCCCGCAGGTAGCCGGGGTGGTGGAAGCGCATCCCGCCCGCGCCCTGGACCACGGGTTCGACGATGATCGCGGCGAGCTCGTCGGCGTGCTCACGGGCCAGGGCCTCGAACCCGGCCACGTACGCGGGGTCGGGCTCAGCGTCGAACCCGGCGGGCGGCGCGGGCGCGAACACCTGCGCCGGGAGCACGTCCCCCCACAGGGCGTGCATCCCGCCGTCCGGGTCGCAGGCGCTCATCGCGTGGAAGGTGTCCCCGTGGTAGCCGCCGCGCCAGGTGAGGAACCGGCGCCGCCGCGGGCTCCCGGTCGAACGGTGGTACTGGAGGCACATCTTCATCGCGACCTCGACCGACACCGAACCCGAGTCGGCCAGGAACACGTGGTCCAGCCCCTCGGGGGTGATCCGTACCAGCGCCTCCCCCAGCTCGGCGGCCGGGGCGTGCGTCAGCCCGCCGAACATGACGTGGCTGAAGGACGCCAGCTGGTCGCGCGCGGCGGCGTCCAGTCGCGGGTGGCGGTACCCGTGGATCGCCGACCACCACGAGGACATCCCGTCGACCACCTCGTGGGCGCCGTCCTGCGACCACAGTGTCAGCCGCACCCCCTCGGCGTCCGTGACCACGTACGGCCGGTCGGCCGCGGGCACGGTCGTGTAGGGGTGCCACAGATGGGCGCCGTCCAGGTCGCTGACCCTGCCGGGCTCGACCGGGAGCCGGGGGCGCGTGTGATCGGTGGAGGTCATGGATGTGTCTCGGGGCCGGGGTCGGGCCCCTTCCTCCCTACGTGGATGTGGGCGTCGGACCGTCGCGCCGACCCATTGTTCACGGCCCGGACCGGCGGGGTCCCGTGTGGTCCTACCAGGATTCCACGCCGAAGTTTGTGGGCTTTCACGGGTGACGCGCCCACCCGGCGACCGGCAGAGTCTAAAGGCGCCTCCCTGGCACACATGGACCGGACCGACCCAGCGGGATTGGCCGCCGCTGGGTCGGTCCAGCCACGTGTCGATCCGCCCGGGTGAGGCTCGTCCGCCACCCGCGTGGCACGCCGCGCCGAGCGCGCCCGCCCGCCCGGTCCGACCCCGGTTCCCGGGCGCCGGCTCCGACCAGAGGAGGACCCCCGCGCGTATGGAACGCCCCGCGAACGCCACCGTCGCCGTCCCCCCGCGCCCCTGGCCCCTGCGCGCCACCGGCACGAAGCGGTCCGGGCGCGGTCAGCGCGTGAGCGACCCCTTCGCGTGGCTGGACGGCGCGGCGAAGCGCAGGGCCGAGGCCGGGCTGACCCGCCGCACGGTGCCGAGGACCCTCTGCGACGACCTCCTCGACCTCGCGGGCAACGACTACCTGGGGCTGATGCTGCACCCCGAGGTGGTGGGGGCCGCCGCCGAGGCCGCCCACGTCTGGGGCGCCGGAGCGGGTGGGTCACGCCTGGTCACGGGGGACACCGAGCTCCACGGGGAGCTGGAGCGCGAACTCGCCGACTTCTACGGGACCGAGGCGGCGCTGGTCTTCTCCTCCGGGTACGCGGCCAACCTCGCGATGGTCACCACGCTGGCCGCCCCCGACCCCGACGGCGACCCCGCTCCCCTGGTGGTGTGCGACCGCCACAACCACGCCTCCCTCATCGACGCCACCCGGCTGGCCCGCGTCTCCGGGGCGCGCGTCGCGCTGTTCGAGCACGCCTGCCCCGACCACGCCGCCGCGGCCCTGGCCGACGCGCACGCGCGCGCGCTGGTCCTGAGCGACACCGTGTTCTCGGTGGACGGCGACCTCACCGACGTCGCCGCGCTGGCCCGCACCGCCCGCGCGCACGGCGCCGCCCTGCTGCTGGACGACGCGCACGGGCTCGGCGTCGTGGGACCCGGCGGCCGTGGCTCCGCCGCCCTCGCCGGTCTGGACGGCGCGGAGGACGTGGTGGTGTCCGTGACGCTGTCCAAGTCCCTCGGCGCGCAGGGCGGCGCGGTGTTGGGATCGCGGCGGGTGATCCGCCACCTGGTGGAGACCGCGCGCACGTTCGTCTTCGACACGGGGCTCGCCCCCGCCTCGGTGGGCGCCGCGCTGGCGGCGCTGCGGGTGCTGCGCGACGAGCCCGACCGGGCCGAGGCGGTGCGCGCCCGCGCCCTCGACCTGGCCGAGGGGCTGCGCGAGCGGGGGCTGGAGGCCAGCACGCCGGACGCGGCCGTCGTGTCGGTCCTGGCTCCCTCGCCGGAGCAGGCGGTGGCCTGGCGCGGCGCCTGCCTGGAGGCGGGCGTGCGCGTGGGGTGCTTCCGTCCGCCGTCGGTGCCGGACGGCCGGTCACGGTTGCGGCTGACCGCGCGGGCCACGCTCACCGACGCACAGGTGCGACACGTCGTGGACGTGATCGCGCGGAACCGCCCCGGGTAGTCTGGCGTTGGCACAGGACCCGTCCGGAGATGGGAGGCGGAAGCGGCCTTGTCAGCCCCCGATGACACCCAGTCGACCCCCGTTCCCCCGGAAACCGACCCCACCCGCCCCCCGAACACCGATCCCCCGGGCTCCGGGCCCGACGGCGCCGTGCCACGGCCGCGCGGCACCCGGCGTCGGCGCCGCGCGCGGGCCGTCCTCGTCACCGCCGCCGTCCTGGTCGTGGCCCTGGTGGTCACCCTGGTCGTCCCGGCGGGGCGGGACGGGCTGCTCCGCCTGTGGTGCCTGGGCACCGGCGGGGTGTGCCCGACCGAGGAGCTGCCGCCGATCACCGAGGACGAGGAGATCGACTGGCGGCTCCGGATGGAGCCCCGCGAGGCCGCCCTGTGGGGGAACTACGTGGCGCTGGGCGACTCCTACTCCTCGGGCGACGGCGCCGGGGACTACGACCCCGCCACGGCCGAACCGGGCGGCTGCTGGCGCTCGGCGCACGCCTACCCCAGGGTGATCGAGGAGGAGTTCTCCTTCGCCGGATCGCTCGCCTTCCACGCGTGCAGCAGCCACAAGGGCGCGGACATGCTCTCCGAGATCGGCACCCCCGAGTCGCAGATCGAACGGGTCACCGAGCACACCTCGCTGGTCACCCTCGGCATCGGCGGCAACGACCTGGGGTTCATCCCCGTCCTGCGCACCTGCATCGTGCGGATGCCGCTCCTGGAGAACGGTGTGTGCACCGCGCAGGAGGAGGAGATCGCCGGGCGGATGGACCGGTTCGAGGAGACCCTGACCGAGATCCTCACCGAGATCCGCGACCGCGCCCCCGACGCCCGGATCCTCGTGCTCGGCTACCCGCGGCTGTTCCCCGAGGAGCCGCCGAGCATGTACTACACCCTGACCACGGACGACCAGACCTGGCTGAACTCGGTCGGCGAGCGGTTCAACGAGCGGATCCGCGACGTCGTCTACGAGGTCGACGGAGGGATCTACGGCGGCCGGGGCGCGGGCAGCGTCGAGTACGTCAACGTCTTCTCCGCGTTCAACGGGTACGAGGTCAGCGCCGAGGACGCGTGGCTGAACGGGATCGTCCTCGGCCGCCTCGGCGAGGGGATGCGCGTGGACCGCGCGAGCTTCCACCCCACCGCGCAGGGGCAGCTGTCCATCGCCGAACGCGTGCGCCTCCAGATCGAGGAGGGCCCCGAGCGGGCGCTGTACGTGGCGCGGGAGACCCTGGACACCGTGAACGAGGACCTCCTCGCCACCGAGCTCGGCGGCCCGCTCGACCGCCCCGACGCCTCGGCCTCCCCCGAGGACGGGGAGACCGTCGAAGACGCCGAGGCGCGGGTCGAGGAGTAGTGCTCCGAACCCGGCCACGGGGACGGCGCCCCGGAGAGGGGGCGCCGTCCCCGGCCGATCGGTCCTACGCCGGCGCGCGCTCCGTCACGCGCGCGCCCTGAGCTCGGCGAGCACCTCACCGAACCGGTCCAGACCCCAGTTGAGGTCCTCCTCGGTGATCACCAACGGAGGCGACATCCGCACCGTGGAGCCGTGGGTGTCCTTGACCAGGACGCCGTGCTCGGCCAGCCGCTGGCACAGCTCCTTGCCCGTGCCCAGAGCCGGGTCGACGTCGATCCCCGCCCACAGCCCGATGCTGCGCGCCGAGACCACTCCGTCGCCCACGAACTCCTTCAGGCGGCGGCTGAGCACCTCACCCAGTCGGCGCGCGTTCTCCAGGTACGGCCCCTCGGTCAGCATCCTGACGACGGTGCTGCCCACCGCCCCGGCGAGCGGATTGCCCCCGAACGTGCTGCCGTGCTGGCCCGGCTGGATGACGCCGAGCACGTCCTCGTCGGCGACCATGGCCGAGACCGGCAGGATTCCGCCGCCCAGCGCCTTGCCGAACAGGTAGGCGTCCGGCACCACTCCGCTGTGCTCGCACGCCCGGATGGTACCGGTCCGGCCCAGACCCGCCTGGACCTCGTCGGCGATGAACAGCACGCGGTTGCGGTCGCAGATCTCGCGGACGCGCGGCAGGTAGTCCTGCGGGGGGACGATCACACCCGCCTCGCCCTGCACCGGCTCGATGAGCACGGCCGCGGTGGTCTCGTCGATCGCCTCCTCGATCGCCTTCGCGTCCCCGTACGGCACCGACCGGAAGCCCGGCGTGTACGGTCCGAAGCCCGTCCTCGCCTCGGGGTCGGAGGAGAAGGAGATGACGGTGGTGGTGCGCCCGTGGAAGTTGGCGCCCGCCACGACGATGGTGGCCTGGTTCTCGGCGACGCCCTTGACCTCGTAGGCCCACTTGCGGGCGACCTTGATGCCGGTCTCCACCGCCTCGGCGCCGGTGTTCATCGGCAGGACCTTCTCCTTGCCGACCATGTCGGCCAGGGCGCTCACCCAGGGGCCGAACTGGTCGTTGTAGAAGGCCCGGCTGGTCAGGGTCACCCGGTCCAGCTGCCGGTGCGCCGCGGCGAGCAGGTCGGGATTGTGGTGGCCGAAGTTCATGGCCGAGTATCCGGCCAGACAGTCCAGGTACCGGCGTCCCTCCACGTCGGTCACCCATGCTCCGCGCCCCTCGGCGATCACGACGGGAAGGGGTGAGTAGTTGTGCGCGGACCGTGCCCGCGCGAGCGCGATGTGCTCCTCACTGGAGAGTGCCTGTCCGCCGGGGTTTCCGGCGGAGTCCTGCTGCCCCATGTTGCGGGTGTCGCTCATCTAGCCGCTCCGATCACCATTGACCGATGTCAGACAGTAGATACCCACCATCAGGCCCGGTAGAGCCCTGAGGCGGAGGTCCCCAAGAGTTGAGCAGATCATCCGGTGAGCACACAAGAGGTAAGGCAGATCACAGTGCCGGCCCCAGGCCCGAAACCCGGACCCGCGCCGCGCGCCGAGCCCACTGAGCGGGGGCCTCGACACGCGACGTGACCTGAGCCGAGTTCCCAGGTGACGCGCTCCACAGCCCCGACCGCGATCGACCTCCTCCCCGCGGGGTACGGTCGGCTCATCAGCCATCCCGCCGCGGCGGTCGGGGCGTCGCGTGGACGTCCGGCCGAGGTCGGCCCGAGATCCGTTCCAGGGAGGTCCGGCGTGCCCACCCCAGCGTCCCCCGACGCCCCCTTCTCCCTCCCCCGCCTCCTCACCGCCGTGACCGAGGCGGTACCCGACCGCGTCGCGCTCGTCGCGGGCCCCCGCCGCCTCACCTACCGGACCCTGCTCGACCGCTCCCTGCGCCTGGCCACCCACCTGGTGGAGACGGGCGTGCGGCCCGGGGAACACGTGGCGATCCTGGCGTTCAACCGGGCCGAGTGGATGGAGTCCTTCATCGGGGTGCTGCGCGCGGGCGCGGTCCCGGTGAACGTGAACTACCGGTACGTCGCGGGCGAGCTGCGGCACGTGCTGTCGGACTCCCACGCGGTCGCGCTCATCGCGGAGGACTCCCTGGCCGCCAAGGTCACCGCGGTCCGCCCCGACCTGCCCCGCCTGCGCCACGTGCTGCTGATCGAGGACGGCGGCGTGCGCGACGCCGACCTCGACGGAACCGACTACGAGCGGGCGCTGGCCGCCGCGTCCGCCGACGCCGCCACCCTGCCCCCGACATCGGGGGACGACCACTACCTCCTCTACACGGGCGGCACCACCGGCTACCCGAAGGGTGTGCTGTGGCGGCAGGCGGACATCTTCCGCGCCGCCCTGGAACGCCGGGCCCCGGACGAACCCCGCGCCCGCACCCCCGAGGACGTCGCGGAGCGCGCCCGGCGGTGCTTCCCCCAGCGCATGCTGGTGCTGGGGCCGCTGATGCACGCCGCCGGGCAGTGGAACGCGCTGAGCATGATGCTGTGCGGCAAGCGCGTGGTGCTCTCCACCGACCGCAGCTTCCACCCCGACCGCGTGGTGGAACTGGCGCACCGCGAGGGCGTCCACGTGGTGCAGCTGGTCGGGGACGCGATGGCCCGCCCGCTCGCCCGGCACCTGCTCACCGAACCGGGGATGTGCCCCGAGCTGACCTCGGTGCGCTCCGGCGGCACCCCGCTCACCCCGTCCGTGCGCGCCCTCTGGCGGGCCTGGCGCGAGGACGTCGCCCTGGCCGACGCCTACGGGGGGTCGGAGACCGGTGTGTGCGGTTCGGCGACCCCGCCCGAGGAGGCCGACTCCGAGGGGACCGGCGACGGCCGCAGCTTCACCATGGGCGGCAGCATCGCCGTGCTGGACGACGCCCTGCGTCCGCTGAGCCCGGGCTCACGGCGGGTCGGGCGCATCGCGAGGACCGGACGCATCCCGCTCGGGTACTACAACGACCCGATCGCCACCGCGCGGACCTTCCCCATCGACCCCGACGGACGGCGCTGGGCCCTGTCCGGCGACTACGGGACCCGCGCGCGGGACGGGTCGGTGATGCTCCTGGGCAGGGGCAGCGTCGTCATCAACACCGCCGGGGAGAAGGTCTACCCCGAGGAGGTCGAGGCGGTGCTCAAGGCGCATCCCCTGGTCGAGGACGCGATCGTCGTGCCCGCCCCGGACGAGCGGCTCGGCCAGCGGGTGACCGCCCTGGTGTCCCTGGCCGCGGACGCCGAGCTGGGCGTGGCCGAACTGCGCGCGCACTGCCGGGGACGGCTGGCCGGATTCAAGGTGCCGCGCAGCGTGCACGTCGTGGACAGTGTGCGGCGGACGGCGGTCGGCAAGCAGGACTACCGATGGGCGGCCTCGGTCGCGCGAAGCGGCGCGGGGAAGGACACCGGCGCCTCCGAACACGCGATGCTCTGACCGGTCCGCGGGGCGCGGAGGGAGGGTCGGCGCCCTCCCGGCGCGGACGTCCACACCCCGTGGTCGGACACACCTCATTTCGGCCTCTGAGTCAAAGCCGTCATACCCAGCCGAAACCCCGTTTCAGGCCTGTCACAGGCGGTCCGGACCGCCACCCGCGCCGCTAGACTGACCACGCCCGGACAGCCCGAGTCCCCCCGTCCCCGGTTCCGGACCACCCGGCGAACCCTCCTGGGGACCGGCACGCCGTACCGGGCGCCGGTCGGGTCCAGGACCCCGCGAGACAGTCCCTTCACGCCACCTCCACCCGGTCGAGGGTGGGTACGGTGACAGCACCAGAACGGAGGACGGCGCGCCCCCTCCCGGAGCATCCGGGCACGCGCCCCACAACCCATATGGCCAAGTCAGTAGGCTCCTTCATCTTCAACGCCGTGCGCGGCGGGGCCGTGGGCACCTCGGAGGCCCTGCCCGGGATCAGCGGCGGCACGGTCGCGCTCATCGTCGGCCTCTACGACAAGCTGATCGGCGGCGCCGGCCACATGGTCAGCGGCATCAAGCGCTACGTCACCGACGTCCCGCGCGGCCGCGGCAGGGAACGCGCCCAGGAGCAGTTCCGCCTCGTGGACTGGAGCGTGCTGGTCCCGGCGCTCATCGGCATGGCCTGCGCCCTCGTGCTGGCCCTGCTCCTCATCGCACCGCTGGTCGAGGAGCACACGCAGTACGCCTACGCGGTCTTCTTCGGGCTGGTGCTCGCCTGCCTGTGGGTGCCCTACTCCGGGTCCGGCAAGCCGTGGCGGGCCTGGCACTACCTGGTCGCCCTGGTCTTCGCGGCCGTGGCCTTCTCACTGACCGGACTGCCCGGAGCGAACCTGCCCGCCCACCCCGCGGTCGTCTTCCTCGTCGCCGCCGTGGCCATCTGCGCCCTCGTCCTGCCGGGGGTGTCGGGTTCGTTCATCCTGGTCACGGTCGGCCTGTACGTGCCCACCAAGGACGCGCTGGAGAACCTCGACCTCCTCTACATCGGGGCCTTCGCGCTGGGGGCGGTCACCGGCCTGTCCCTGTTCGTCAAGCTCCTCCAGTTCCTCCTGGAGAACTACCACCACATCACCCTCGTCGTCCTGACCGGCCTCATGGCGGGGTCGCTGCGCGCCCTGTGGCCGTGGCAGACCGAGGACCGCGAGATCCTGCCCCCCACCGAGGTCCCGCTGACGGTGACCCTCATGGTGGTCGGCTTCCTCGTCGTGCTGGCCGCCATCGTCTACGAGAAGCGTAAGAAGGCGCAGACCGGGACCGCCCACGAGCACCACTCCACCCCGGTCCACTAGGGTCGGGGTACACGGATCCACGTCAGGGGCGACGCCGCCCCGACGGCGCGGGGTGCCGGGGGATGTCCCCGGCTGAGAACAGACCCGTCGAACCTGCTCCAGGGCGTGTGTCGTGGATGCCGCCCGTCGCGCAGCAGGGTATGTGTCCGCGGCACACGCCCTGGTTCGTACTAGCGAAGGGACGCCCATGAGCGCGTACAACATCGTGTCCATCGCCGGAAGCGACCCCAGCGGGGGCGCCGGGATCCAGGCGGACCTCAAGGCGTTCTCCGCGCACGGCACGTTCGGGATGACCGTGATCGCCGCGTTGACCGCGCAGTCCACCCGCGGGGTGACGGGCGTCCACGGGGTCCCGGTGGAGTTCGTGGTCCAGCAGATGGACACGCTGTTCGACGACGCCACGATCCACGCGGTCAAGGTGGGGATGCTCGCCACCGCGGAGATCACCGAGGCGGTCGCGGACGCCATCACCCGCCACGAGCTGCCGAACGTGGTGGTGGACCCGGTGATGGTCGCCAAGAGCGGTGACCGGCTGCTGGAGACCTCCGCGGTCAAGGCCCTGCGCACGCTCCTGCTGCCGCGCGCGGACCTGGTCACGCCGAACCTGCCCGAGGCCGCCGACCTGCTGGGCGAGGCGGAGGCCGCCGACCTGGCGACGATGCGCGCCCAGGCCGAACGCCTGCTGGACCTGGGTCCGCGCCGGGTCCTGCTCAAGGGCGGCCACCTGGCCGGGGACGAGAGCGTCGACGTCCTCGTCTCCCGGGACGCCGAGCCGGTCGAGTTCCGGGCCCCCCGGGTGGCCACCCGCAACACGCACGGCACGGGCTGCACGCTCTCCTCCTCGATCGCCGCGCTCCTGCCGCAGCGCCCCGACACGGCCAGCGCGGTCGCGGACGCCAAGGCGTACCTGACCGAGGCGATCCGGCGCGCCGACGAGATCGACGCGGGCGGCGGCCAGGGCCCGGTGCACCACTTCCACCAGTGGTGGTAGCGGCCCGGCCACCAGTGGCGGTAACGGCCCGTCGCCGCTGACGGGCACACACGCAGGGGGACCGCGCCCGGCGCGGTCCCCCTCGTCACGTCCACCCCAGCGGGGTGAGCGCTACTTGCTGACGTCCTCCATGAGGGCGTCCGGGTTCTTCCAGTCCGGGTGGGAGAAGAACTTCCGGGTCTCCGCCACCACGACCGGCGACAGCAGCAGCAGACCGATGAGGTTGGGCAGCGCCATGAGGCCGTTGGCGATGTCGCTGAACAGCCACACCGAGTCCAGCGCGGCGACCGACCCGACGTAGATGACCGCGATGAACACCAGTCGGTACGGGAGGACGAGGCGGCGTCCGCCGAGGAACTCCACGCACCGCTCGCCGTAGTACGCCCAGCCGAGCAGCGTGGTGAAGGCGAACACCGCGACGGCGATCGCCACGACGTAGCTGCCCACCGGGGCCAGCCCCGGGCTGATCATGCCGAGCCCCGTGGTCATGGCGTCGGTGGTCAGCAGCGAGCCGTCGCCGCTGTTCTCGCCCTGCCAGACCCCGGTCGTGATGATGACCAGGCACGTCATCGTGACGACGATGATCGTGTCGATGAACGTCTGGGTCATGGAGACCATCGCCTGGCGGACCGGCTGCCGGGTCTTGGCGGCCGCCGCGGCGATGGCGCCGGTGCCCAGGCCCGACTCGTTGGAGAAGATGCCGCGGGCGAATCCCAGCTGGATGGCCATCATGACGCCCGCTCCGGCGAATCCGCCGGCCGGGGCGGTCCCCGTGAACGCGTCGGTCACCACGAGCGCGAGCGCCGGGCCGATGCTCGCCCAGTTCACGATGAGGATGAGCAGGGCGATGCCGATGTAGGCGATGATCATCAGCGGGACGAGGGCGGAGGCCACGCGGCCGATGCTCCTGATGCCGCCGAGGATGACGGCGCCCGCGAGCACCATCAGGAGCAGGCCCACCATCCACGGTTCGAGCGGCGTGATGTTGGTGATCTGCTGCGAGACGGCGTTGGCCTGGGTGCCGTTGCCGATGCCGAAGGCCGCGACGGCGCCGAACACCGCGAAGGCCACGCCCAGCGTGGTGCCGAGCCCGCCCGGCAGACCGTACTTGAGGTAGTACATCGGGCCGCCGCTCTGCTCGCCCTTGGCGTCGGTGCGGCGGAACATGACGCCGAGCAGCGCCTCGCTGTACTTGGTCGCCATGCCGAAGAAGCCGACGATCCACATCCAGAACAGCGCGCCGGGGCCGCCCAGTCCGATGGCGAGCGCGGCGCCCGCGATGTTGCCGACACCGACGGTGGCGGCCAGCGCGGTGCTCAGGGCCTGGTAGTGGGAGATGTCGCCCTCGACGGACGCGTCCTCCTTACGGCGGACGAAGGCCAGCCACAGGGCGTGGGGCAGCCGGAGGAGCTGGAGCAGCCGCAACCGGACGGTCAGGAAGACGCCGACGCCGAGCAGCAACGGGATGAGGACGTACGGCCCCCAGATGATGCTGCTGACCTGCGCGGCCATGTCGAGGATGTGATCCATGCGGGGATCTCCCTATTCACGATCAGGTACCGGGGGATGGTCGTGTGCCCGCGGTCGGCGGGGCGGCCTTCCCGAGTGAACGGTGCCCACCAGGCCGGGACACCCGGAGAGGTGGTGTCAGGTTTGCAGCGGTTCGTCACGATCGCGTCACGGTCGACCGTCGCAACCGTTGCGGCGACACGGGATCGGCGTCATCAGGCGTCCGCGGCGCCGTCGGCCTGCGCCAGAGCGAGTCTGCTGAGGGCCGCCGCGGCGGCGTCGGGATCCGCTCCCCGTCCCACCGCGATGCCGAGCAGGTACGTGGTGAGCGGCGCCGCGGGGCGCGCCACGGAGTGGGCGGCGTCCCTGGCCAGGTCGAGGACGCGGTCGACGTCCGCCTTCTCGACGGGTCCGTCCCCGGTCAGGTCCAGCTCGGCGCGGACCAGCTCCGCCCATTCCACGAGGGTCACCGAACGACTCCCTAGGGTTGTACTGCGGCTACGGAAGGCGATCCTATCCATCGTCGGGCCACCGGTTGGCCACGCGGTCGCACGACCCGCGTCACCGCGTGCTCGGCGAAACCACCCCTGACCTTCGGCTTCGGTTCCCCGGGGGCCCGATCTCGGTTCACCCCCCGAACCTAGCGTCGGAACCAGACATCCCCCCTGTGTTGGGAGCCTTGCGAATGTCCCCGACCGATGCCCTGAACGGACTGACTCCGGCGGAGCGACCCGCTCGGCCGTTGCGTGTGGCGATCGTGACCGAGTCCTTCCTCCCACAGGTCAACGGCGTGACCAACTCCGTGTGCCGCGTCGCCGACCTCCTCGCCGCCGAGGGCCACCAGGCCGTCATCCTGGCCCCGGGCCACGGGCCGAACTCCTACGCGGGCTTCCCCGTCGTCCGCCTGCCCTCACTGCCCCTGCCCTTCTACCGGGACTTCGCCGTCGGGCTGCCCGCCCGGCGCACGATGACCGCCGCCATCCGCGCCTTCGCCCCCGACGTCGTGCATCTGGCCTCGCCCGCCCTGCTCGGTCTCGCGGCCGTCGAGGCCGCCCGCCGGTGGGCGCTGCCGACCGTGGCCGTGTTCCAGACCGACCTGGCCGGGTTCGCCGGACGGTACGGGCTGCCCGGCGGCGAGGCGGTGTGGCCGCTGCTGCGCCGGGTGCACTCGGCCGTCGACCGCACCCTGGTGCCGTCCACGGCCACCATGGAGTCCCTGGCCGACCACGGGTTCCCGCGACTGGACCTGTGGCAGCGCGGGGTGGACACCGCGCGCTTCTCCCCCGAGCACCGCGACGAGGAGCTGCGTCGCCGGCTGGCGCCCGGGGGCGAGACCATCGTCGGCTACGTCGGGCGCCTGGCCAAGGACAAGCGGGTCGATCTGTTGACCCACGCGGCGAAGCTGCGCGGGGTCAGGCTCGTGGTCGTGGGGGACGGCCCCGAGCGCGCCCGCCTGCGCCGCCGCCTGCCCGACGCGGTCTTCACCGGGCAGCGGACCGGGGACGACCTCTCGCGCCTGTACGCGTCGATGGACGTGTTCGTGCACACGGGCGCCGACGAGACCTTCTGCCAGGCGGTCCAGGAGGCGCTCGCGTCGGGGGTGCCGGCGGTGGCCCCGAACTCCGGGGGCCCCGTGGACCTGGTCCTCCCCGAGCACAACGGCCTGCTGTACGACCCCGACTCCGTGCGCGAGCTGCGGGTGGCGGTGGGGCGCCTGGCGCACAACCGCCAGGTGCGGGAACGGATGGCGGCCGCGGCGCGCCCGTCGGTGGCGCACCGCACCTGGGAGGCGGTGGGCGCCCAGTTGGTCGAGCACTACCGGTCGGTGATCACGCCGAGCCAGGAGCTGGCCCGCCAGGCCGAGGCCCGCCCCGCCGCCGACGCACGGGGGCTCCGGCACGGTCCCCTGTCGCGCACCTTTCCGGGCTCCGCCTGAGGCGCGCCGCCCGGGCCCGGCGGGCGTCGCCGGGAGGGCGGGAGGACCCAGAAGCGGGCCTCCCCCGGAACTCGTCCGGGGGAGGCCGGCGGGACACGGCCGTCTCGCCCCCTTCACGTGACGGGCACGGTCCGGATCCTCAGCAGTACAGGGGCTCGGCGCCGTCCTGGCGTTCGGACACCGTCGGGGCCGGCTCGCTGTCGAGCAGCGACCCGAGCACCTCCTCCAGGCGGTCGAGGTGCGCACGGATCCAGGGCAGGGCCAGCGGGTCCGTGGCGGCGAGCGCGGCGTAGCGGCGCTCCTCGGTGTCGCCGTAGAGCAGGCTGGTGGCGACCCGCATCCGCAGGGCCTCGGTCCCCTCGCCGAACTCGACGGCGGGCAGGACCCCCATGCCGTACCGGTCCAGGAGCAGACCGGTCAGCTCCGGCCCGGTGGTCACGCCGTGCGCGGCGGCCAGCCGTTCGCGGTGCGGTTCGAAGTCCGGGTAGAGGTAGAACGCCGCTCGCGGGGCGGCGACCGCGGCTCCCGCGCGGACGAACGTGTCCGTGACGGCGCGGGCGACGAGGCCGTGCAGGCGGCGGCTGCGGTCGATGTGGTCGACGAGTTCGGCGGGCTCGGTGAAGGCGTGCGCGGCGGCCGCCTGGACGGGCGCGGAGGGGCTCGACCAGATCTCGCTGGCCAGGCCGAGCAGTCCGCCGCGCAGGCGGTGCCCGATCTCGGAGTCGGGCAGGCGCAGGACGCCGATCCGCCAGCCGCCCAGGGCCAGGTTCTTGCTGAGCCCGGTGGAGACGACGGTGCGCTCGGGCGCGAACTCGGCCGGGCTGCGCACCTCGGTCGGCGCCTCGCCGGACGCGGCGGGGTGGACGAGGTCGCGGTAGATCTCGTCGGAGATGACGACGAGGTCGAGTTCGCGGGCCACCTCGGCCAGGCGGCGTACCGTGTCCGGCCCGGCCACGGTGCCGGTGGGGTTGTCCGGCAGGGTGACGATGACGGCGTTGACGGTGCGGCCCTGTTCCCGCGCTCCGGTGACGGCGGCGTGCAGCAGGTCGGGCTGGGGCACACCGCCCTCGCCCGTGGCCGTCGGGACCATGAGCGGCCGCTGGCCGACCAGGCGGCTCTGTGCCGCGTAGCTCACCCAGCTGGGCGCCGCGATGGCCGTGTCCCCGCCGATCTCCAGCAGGAGGCTGTACAGCAGGGGCTTGCTGCCGGGGCCGGCGATGACCAGGCCGGGGTCGGTCGCGAGCCCGCGCCGCGCCCAGTACCCGGCGGCCGCCTCGCGCAGGGCGGCGGTCCCGGCGACCGGTCCGTAGGCGTTGGCGCCGTTGCCGGCGGAGAGTTGGTCCCTCATCACCGGGTGAACCGGGAGCCCGGCCTCACCGAAGCCGAGCGGCAGGACGCTCAGGCCCTGGCGTCGCTTCTCGGCGAGGGCTTCGTTGACGGCGAGGGTCGCGGACACAGTGACGGTCATCGATGACTCATCTCCGGCTCATGTTCTGGCGCTTGACCGCACCATGGGGTCACGGTCTGTCACTGTCCAGCATGCCTGCGTACTTCCATCAGCACAAGCGAGTCTTTTCGATGGTGAGCGTAAGCTGAGCTTATGCTCGATCTTCGACGGCTCCAGCTCCTCCGCGAGTTCAGCGCACGCGGCACGATCGCGGCCACGGCCACCGCGCTGGGCTACACGCCCTCGGCCGTGTCACAGCAACTGGCGACCCTCGAACGGGAGACGGGGGTGGCGCTCCTCGACCGTTCGGCCCGGGGCGCCGAGCTGACCGACGCCGGACGGCTCCTGGTCACCCAGGCCGAGGAGATCCTGGCCCTGGTGGAGGCCACCGAGGCGGTCCTGGCCGAGCAGGCCGACGTCGCGATCGGCGTGGTGACCGTGACGGCGTTCCCGACGGCGGCCGTGGCCTTCGCCCCGCTGCTCGCCCCCGCCCTGCGCGCGCACGAGAACATGCAGCTGGTGCTGCGGCAGACGACGCAGTCCACGGGCACGCAGAAGGTGCGCTCACGCGAGGTGGACGTCGCCCTGGTCGACGACTGGACCGGACAGCACCCCGGACGCGGGCCGGAGAGCGGACTGCGCCACGTCCACCTGCTGCGCGACCCGCTGGTGCTGGCGGTGCCCGAGGGCCACCGGTTGACGGATCCGGACGAACCCCTGGAGCTGGAGCGCCTGCTCGGCGAGTCGTGGATCGTGGCCCCCGCGGGGGAGCGGTCGCGGTACGGCACGGACCGGCTGCTGGCGGAGGTGGGCGGCCTGCCGGGCGCGGCCTGGGAGTTCGAGGGGCTGGGGACCATCCTGAGCCTGGTCTCCCGTGGCGTCGGCATCGCGGCCGTCCCCGCGCTGGCCATGGTGGGGGCCCCGGCCGGTCTGGTCTACCGGCGCCTGCCCGACTCGGCGCCCGTGCGGCACGTGTACGCGGTCCTGCGTCCGGCGACGCTGCGGCGCCCGGCCGTACAGGTCACTCTGGCGGCGCTGCGGGACGCGGCGGCCGAGGTCGGGGAGCACCTGTCACGGACGGGCCCGACCGTTCGCGAGTCCGCGCGGGACGCGTGACCCCGGGCACGGAACGTGCGTGCGGGCCCCGCCCCCGTGCGGGGCGGAGCACGGTCAGCCGCCCCACCGCCGGCGGCGCGTCCGACTGATGCGCCGCCGCAGCCTCCGGCAGACGTGGAGGGCGCGGTCGCGGTCGTCCCGGGCGTGCCACCAGCGCGCGTAGGCCTCGAGTCTCCTCCTGCGCAGGGCTTCGAGTTCGGCCTCCATCCGCACCACCCGGTGCTCCAGGTCGATGCGTTCTCGCTCGAACTCGGACATGTCGCGCTCGTGGGTGTGGGCCTCCCGTTCAGCCCTGATCAGCCGATCGGTGAGGCCCTCCGTCGCGTTGCCGACGCGAACGAGTCGGCCGACCCCGACTCGTCCGCTGATGCCCTCGAACCACACATCGTCAGGTATTTCCTGATGAGACCCGAGTTCACGAGCCACCGCGCAAAGAATGCGGAAAGTGACATAACGGACATCAACCGTTGACGTCCGCGGATCAGGCGGCCACCACCCGCTCCACGCGCACCGGCGTGGGCGCGGTCGCGCCGAGGCTCGCGTAGACGGACTCGAAACGCTCCAGGGACCGGCGGTGGTCGTGCCGCAGCGCCATCTCCCGGCTCGCCCCACCCATCGCACGGCGTCGGCCGTCGGGCCCCAGGACCGTCCGCAGACGGTCGGCCAGCACGTCCACGTCGCCCGGAGGGAAGAGGAACCCGTTGCGGCCCTCCTCGACCAGGTGCGGCAGGGCCATCGCGTCGGCCGCCAGGACCGGCAGCCCGCTGGACATCGCCTCCAGCGTCGCGATGCTCTGGAGCTCGGCCACGCCGGCGATCGCGAAGACGTCCCCGGTGGCGTAGACCAGCGGCAGGTCCTCGTCCGGGACGAAACCGAGGAAACGCACGCGGTCGGCGATCCCGAGTTCGGCCGCGAGCGCGCGCAGCTCCAGCTCACGCTGGCCGGTGCCCGCCAGGACCAACTGCGCGTCGCGCTCCGGCACCACGCGCGCCAGGGCGCGGACGGTGTCGTCGACGCGCTTCTCCACGTCGAGCCGCCCCACGAAGACGACCGTGTCGCGGTCGGGCAGGCCGAACCGGGCGCGCGCGGCCGCCCTGTCCTCGTCACGGGGGTGGAAGCGCTCCAGGTCGATCCCGCAGGAGATGGCCTCCACCGCCCGGGCGAAGCCCTTCTCCCGCAGCAGCCGGGCCGCCCGCGGCGTCGGCGTGGTCACGTGGTCGGCGGCGGACGCCACGCGCACCATGTCGCGCCAGGCGATCGAACCGGCCACCGTGTGCACACCCTGCGGCAGGTGGGCGTGGGCGTACAGGTTGTCCGGCATGAAGTGGTTGGTGAGCACCACCGGCACACCCGCCGCGCGGCCCCTGCGGAGCGCGGTCCGGCTGACCGGGAAGTGGCTCTGCACGTGGACGACGTCCGGATCCAGGCGCGCCACGAGCCGCGCCGTGTGCCCGCCGATGCCCAGCGGGACCGCCATGCGCATCGACTCCTGGAGCGGGATGGGGGACGACCGCAGCCGGTGCTCGGTCACTCCGCCGTTGACGGTCACGTACGGGTCCCCGTGGTCGGAGGGGCAGATCACGTGGACGCGGTGTCCGCGCCCCGCCAGCCCCTCGGCCAACCGGTGGGTGAAGTACCCGGCGCCGTTGACGTCGGGCGGGTACGTGTCCGTGGCGATGAGCACGCGCAGCACACGGTCGGTCTTGGCCATGGGATCTCCTTCAACGGGTACGGGTACGGGCGTCGGACGGCGCCGGGCCCCCGGCCTCCCGGGCCTCGGGGTTGCGGTGCCGGGTCCGGGCCAGGGCGATGGTTCCGGCGATCGCCAGGGCGGCGAAGGCCGCGGCCGCGGCCTGGGCGGCGGTGGTCTCGGGGACCCCCTCCCCCAGCAGGAAGGCGCCGATCCCCACGCCGACGACGGGGTCGGTGATGAGGAGCGTCGCGTAGGCCGCCGCGAAGTGGCCGGTCCGGTAGGCGTTCTGCATGAGCAGGGCGCCGAAGACCGCCGTGAGCACGGCGAGCGGGGTCAGCCAGCCGAACAGGTTCGTCCAGTCGTCGACGGTGTTGGCGGCGATCACGCGGGCCAACCCGGACGTGGTGCCCATGGCCGCTCCGCCCGCCAGGGCCAGGAGCAGGGCACGCGCACCGCTGGGCGTCCAGTGCGCGGTGAGGTACACGGCCAGGCCGAGACCGAGGGTGGCGCCCGCCAGCGCCAGCGCCGTCCCCACCCGCATGACGGGCGTCTCGGTGCCGTGCGGGAACAGCCACAGGAGGCCGACCAGGCCGACCATGACGGCCACCCCGGCGGTGACCTGCCAGGCACTGACCCTCTGGTGGTTGAACAGGGCCGACAGGACGATGGCGAAGAGCAGGCCGGTGACCCCGATCGGCTGGATGATGGTGAGCGGGGCGCCGCTGAGCGCCACGAGGTGCAGGGAGGCGCCGAGGATCGCCGCACCGCTGCCGACCAGCCACCGGGGCTGGCGCAGCAGGTGGAGGAGGAACCCGGCCCTGGCGACCTTCTCCCCCGGTGCCCGGACGGCGTCGCGCTCCTGGAGCGCCGAGCCGAGTGCCAGGGTGAAGGCCCCCGCCACGGCGATGAGGACGGACCACACCATCACCACCACCGCCGGGTGGCTGACGCCGAGGCTCCGTGCCGTGACCGCATCGCCGCATCCCCTGACACTCGGTCCCGTCCCTTCGCCGGCTCCGGATGTGGCTCTCACGCTACGGACGGGCGGCCGGCGTTGGCGATACCGACAGCCCCCGTCCGGCGGTGGTGCTCGCCCCACCCCGGATCAGGGGTCCCGCATCACCTCCCGCGCCCGCCACCGACGCTCCGAGCCAGGTCGGGGCACCTGTTCCTACCTGTGCCGCGCGACGGGGAGCCCTAAGGGATCGGACCGGTCAAGACTGCGTATCGGGTGTCCAGGACACGGCCGCGAACCGGGCGCGCCGCGTCGTCGCTCCGTCGGACCGGGGTGCGTCCCGAGGCCCGCTCATGGCAGGATGTCCGGTATTGGTCTAGACCGGATAGGAGCACCTGCCCGTGCCTGACACTTCCTCCCCCCGCCTCGACGACCGGCCACTCGTCCCCCGTCCCGACCAGGCGGACCCGGGTGACTCCGGCGGATTCACACTCACCACGGCCACCAGGGTGTCCGCCGACCCCGAGGCCCGGGGAACACGCGCGTGGCTCCAGCGTGAACTCGGCGCGTCCACTGGCCTCCCCCTGCAGGCCGGAGACGAGGACGACGCGCGGATCCGACTCAGCGTGGACCCGGGAGCGGGGCTCGGCCCGGAGGGCTACCGGTTGATCGTGGACGAGGAGGGCGCCATCGTCGTCGGCCACGACGCGGCCGGGGTGTTCTACGGCGCCCAGACCCTGCGCCAGCTGCTGCCCGCCGAGGCCTACCGCGCCGCACCGCTGGACGGGGTCGCGTGGACCCTGCCCGCCGTGCGCGTCACCGACGCGCCGCGGTTCCGGTGGCGCGGCGTGATGCTGGACGTGGCGCGGCACTTCGTGCCCAAGCGCGAGGTCCTGAGGTTCGTCGACCTGCTGGCCATGCACAAGCTCAACGTCCTCCACCTGCACCTGACCGACGACCAGGGGTGGCGGATCGAGATCCGGCGGTACCCGAGGCTGACCGAGGCCGGGTCCTGGCGTACCGAGAGCCAGGTCGGGGCGGGCGAGCCGCCGGTGTTCGACGGGCGTCCCCACGGCGGGTTCTACACCCAGGACGACATCCGCGAGATCGTCGCCCACGCGGCGGCCCGCCACATCACGGTCGTCCCGGAGATCGACGTCCCCGGACACTCCCAGGCCGCCATCCACGCCTACCCCGAGCTGGGCGAGAGCGGGGCGATCCCGGTCGGGACCCGGTGGGGGATCTTCGACGAGGTCCTGGGCGTCACCGACGGCGTGCTGGAGTTCTACGAGAACGTGTTCGACGAGCTGCTGGAACTCTTCCCCAGCACCTACGTGCACGTGGGCGGCGACGAGTGCCCCAAGACGCAGTGGAAGGGGAGCGAGTCCGCCCAGCGCCGGATCCGCGAGGAGGGGCTGGCCGACGAGGACGAGCTCCAGAGCTGGTTCATCCGGCGGCTCGACGAGCACCTGACCCGGCGGGGGCGCAGGCTGGTCGGGTGGGACGAGATCCTGGAAGGGGGGCTCGCCCCGGGCGCGACGGTGATGTCCTGGCGCGGCCAGGAGGGCGGCGTGGCCGCGGCCCGCGCCGGGCACGACGTGGTCATGGCCCCGACCGCCACGTCCTACCTCGACTACAAGCAGTCGGACTCCCCCGACGAACCGGTCCCGGTGGGCACGCTGCTGCGCGCCGAGGACGTCTACACGGCCGAGCCCGTGCCCGAGGGGCTCACCGAGGACGAGGCGCGCCACGTGCTGGGCGCCCAGGTCAACGTGTGGACCGAGCACATCGACACGCCCCGCGGGCTGGACTACATGGTGTTCCCGCGCGCGAGCGCCTTCGCCGAGCAGGTGTGGTCGTCCGGGGAGCGCGACTACGCCGAGTTCGAGCCGCGGCTGCGGCGGCACCTGGAGCGGCTGGAGGCGGCCGGGGTGGAGTACCGGCCGTTGGAGGGGCCGCGCCCGTGGCAGACGCGGCCCGGCGTCCGGGGCTGGTGAGGCGCGACGGTCAGAAGTAGGTGGCGACGACGTCCACGACCGTGTCCCGGTCGTCCACGACGGGGATCACCTGCCAGCGGTCGAAGGCCGTGCACGGGTGGGAGATCCCGAAGGAGACCAGGTCGCCCGGTCGCACGTCCAGCTCGGGCGGGACCCGCAGGTAGGCGTGGTGGTCGTTGAGGCCGGTGACCTCGACGCCCGTGGCCCGCACGGTCGTGCCGTCGGCGCGCCGCAGCGCACGGGGGACCGGGAAGCCCTGGTCGTGGTTGGCCTCGCGGCGGCCCAGGGCGGCGATGGCCCGTCCCTCCTCCGGTGCGGAGACGACCTGCGCCCACAGCTCCAGCGCGCCCTCCAGGGAGTCGGGGCCCTCGGGGAGGCGGCGGTAGGGGGTGGTGCGCCGGTAGAGGCCGTCGTCGTGGGCGACGTAGGCGCCGCTGCGCAGGATCGGCAGGACGTCCTCGCGGCCGCCGATCTCCTCGGCGACCAGGTCGAACCACGCGCTGCCGCCCACCGTCAGCACCGGCCGCTCCAGGCCGTGCTCGGCGGCGAGGGCGGCCGCGTCGCCGCTCAGGTCGCGCAGGAACGCGCGCACGGCGTCGGCGTCGTCCCCCAGGGGCCCCTCGTAGCCCGCCACACCGGCGAGGTCCAGGCCGGGGGCGGCGGCGACGGCGCGGGCCACGGCGAGCAGGTCCTCGCGGGTCCGGCAGCCGGTGCGTCCGCCGGGGACGCCGCGCTCGACCAGCACGCGCAGGGGGCGACCGGTCGGGCGGTCGGCGAGGGCCTCCGCGGCGGCGGTCACGCCCTCGGCGGAGTCGGCGTAGAACAGGAGGTCGAAGTCGGGGTCGCGGTCGAGTTCGTCGGCGACCCAGCGCAGCACCCGCCGGTCGAGGAGTTCGTTGGCGAGGATGATCCGGCGGACCCCGAACCGGCGGTAGTCCAGGACCTGGTTGGCGGTGGCGGCGGTGATGCCCCAGGCGCCCGCGTCCAGCTGGCGCTGGATCAGCGCCGGCGCCATGGACGTCTTGCCGTGCGGGGCCAGCGGGAGGCCGTGCCGCTCGGAGAACGCGGCGAGCGCGGCGATGTTGCGGTCCAGCGCGGAGGAGCGCAGGACCATGAGCGGCCAGGTGAACGGTCCGGTGAAGAGGTCGAACCGCCGGGCGGCGAACTCCTCCAGGGTGACGGGGTCGCCCGTCCACCACAGCCCCTTGGTCCGCCAGTCGATGTGCTCACGGGGAATGTCGAGCCGGTCGGTCACGGTCGGTCCACGCCTCCTGCGCGCTGGGCCCCGCCCCGGAACGCGACCCAGGGGGCCGTGACCGGGGCGGGGCCGGGTGTCGGTCGGTCCGATCCTCCCACCGGCGTCCGCGCGCGCGGACGGGCGGGTGTCAGCCTCCGGTGACGATCGGGAACCCGGGCGGCGTGATCGTCGTGCGCTCGCGGCGCTCGCGGCGCTCGCGGCGCTCGTATTCGTCGATGGCCTCGCGGCCGACCTCCGGGAAGTCGGTGATGAAGCCGTCGACGCCCAGCTCCAGCGTGGCGTCCATGACGGCGCGGTCGTTGATCGTGTACGGCATGATCTCCAATCCGGCGTCGTGGACGCGCTCCACGTAGTCGGCGTCGATGCGCCGGTGGTTGGGGTTGATCATGTGGGCCCAGTCGTACTCGGCGATCCGGTCCTCGGGGACCACGCCCAGCAGACCGTGCGGCACCGAGGGCAGCAGGTCCTTGGACTCGCGGACGGACCCCCAGTCGAAGCTCTGGACGACCAGGCGGCGGGGACGCCAGGGCGGCGTGCGCCGGAACCAGTGGCCGCGGCGGGCGGCCAGCTCGTCGGCGACCGCGCGCTCCAGACCGGGGTAGAGCGCGGGCTCCTTGAGTTCGAGCAGGAGGTTGAGGCCGTGCTCCTCCATGCGGTCGAGCGCCTCGCCCAGCGTGGGGACGGGCTCGCCCGCGAACTCGGCGTCGTACCAGGACCCGGCGTCGAGCCCGCGGATCTCCTCCATGGTGAAGTCCGCGACCCGGTAGGGCGCGCGGTCGGGGAAGACGTCCTCGACGTCGGTGGTCCGCTCCAGGGTCGTGTCGTGCAGGATCACGGGTTCGCCGTCCGCGGTCAGCTGGACGTCGACCTCGACGGTCACGGCGCCCAGTTCGTGGGCGCGGTCGATGGCGGCGAGGGTGTTCTCCGGTGCGTGCCCCGACGCGCCGCGGTGGGCGACGGCGATCAGCGGGCGCTCGAAGACGGGGTGTTGGACGGCGACGGGTTCGGCGGTGCGGAACCCCGTGGCGTCGGGGGCGGGCGCCCCGACCGAGACTCCGGCGCCGGCGGTGACGAGAAGTGAAGCGGCTCCGACGACGATTCCGATGCGGCGCACCGGACCTCCCAAGTTCGCGTGGACTGGCCGATTGCTTCCTCAGAGTGAGTGCGAATGGTAACCGTCCGGTGACCGTGCGCGGAGCGTCGGGTAATGGGCGACCCATCATCTGGTGCAAGGCAGGTCACACCCTTCCCGCGCTTTCACCCAAAGAAGCGCATGAATTACGTCATGTGCCGGTTTTGACTGGAGAGCCCCCTGTGAATCACATAGAGTCCTGAAACCATCACTAGCAGTAGTCGATGGGAAGGAACGACGATGCGCAAGCACCACACGAGGTGGGTCGCGCTCCTGGGCGCCGCCACGCTCTCGACCACCGGGCTGACAGGCCTCGCGGGGCCGGCGGTGGCGGCGGACGACAAGGACCCGCGGGTGATGAACTGGCCGATGGTCGAACAGGCGGTCTCCTCGTACAAGCTCGACGGGTTCGAGATCGGATACCTGCCACCCGGGCTGGACAGATTCGGGATCAACGCCTCCTCGCTGTTGGACCGGCGGGGCAACAGCCAGTCGCAGATCTCCTGGGTGCAGGGACCCGACCAGCTCTACGGGCGGGTGATGGTCCTGCGCTCGGAGCAGGTCCAGAAGCTGGAGGACCTGCGGGAACTGCGGTACGCCCACCTGCCCGAACGGGGGCTGGAGCGCGTGGAGGGGTCGGGTGACCTCCAGCGCGAGGCCTACGTCTCCGAGTCGACGGGCGACATGTTCTGGATGGTCGAGCCGGGGGTGGCGGTCGCCACCCACCTGCGGCCCGAGCGCTGGGACGGTGACGAGCTCCGGCGGATGGCCGAGTCGGTGGTCGAGTTGACCGAGACGGACGTCGAGGAGGAGACCGAGGGCGACGCCCAGGAGGGGGACGCCGAGGACGGGGCCGGTGAGGCCGGTGAGGCGAGCGAGACCGGGGAGGCCGAGGGGTCCGAGGAGACCGCCGAGCAGGACACCGAGACGGCCGAGGGCGTGACAGCGGAGGTGCAGGAGTCCGCGGAGAGCGACGAGGCCGCTGAACAGACTTCGGAGAGCGACGCGTTCGAGGTGACCGAGGCGTCGATCGTGGCCGCGCCCGAGGAGGCGGCTGAGGAGGCCGAGGCGGCGGCTGAGGAGGCGGCTGAGGAAGCCGAGGAAGCGGCTGAGGAGGCGGCTGAGGAGGTCGAGGAAGCGGCTGAGGAAGCGGCTGAAGAGGCTGAGGAGAGCGCCGAGCAGGACACCGGGACGGCCGAGGGCGACACCGCCGAGGGGGTGGGCGCCGAGTCCGAACTGCCCGAGGGTGCCGGCGCACGACGCGTCAAGCAGTGCCTGATCGACGAGTTCGTGGTCTTCGAGTACGACGACACCGACCGGGAGGGGACCGGCCGCGCGCCGGGCGAGGGCGTCGAGCAGCCGCTGACCCGCGACCAGCTGACCGGCCGGGAGCGGGACCAGCTGCTCGCCACCGTCTGGTACCACAGCACCGAGGACGAGAAGAACGCGGCGACCGACCACTGCGCCGACAGCCTCGCGGTGGAGCGCTCCGAGGTGGAGTCCGTGCTCACGCAGATCGCTGACCTGATCGCCCAGCTCGTGCGGGAGGCCGAGGAGAACGCGACCGAGGGCATGGACGAGGTGACCGTCACCAGCGAGACGCTCGCGCCCGGCCTCGGCGGGGTGGGTGGCCTCGATCCCATGGACGACGCCGAGTGGGAGGAGCTGTGGAACTCCCTGCCGTGGGCCTTCGAGATCGAGACCCCTTGACGCGGTCGGCGTGACCCGTGGCGGTGTCCGAGCGACACCACCGCGGGACGTCACCGTGCGAGGCGACCCGTGGGGTGACCGCAGGACGTATCCGGGAACGTGGCCCGTGGATGATCCCGGTGACGTGATCGGGGCGTTCCGTGTGGAACCACGGGACGCGACCGATCGGGGGTGCTGTGTGGGACCGCAGAACGCGACCAAGGGCTGTGACTCGCGGGGCCTGCGGGGAACATGACCGCCCGAGGTGACCTGTGGGATGGCTGCCCGAGGCGCGTGCCCGGTCGCGCGGGGCGCGGGGCGTTCGGCCGGGCAGCACGAAGCGGTCGGGGAGGCGGGGTCCCCCGAATCAATGGTGGCCCGGGGGTGGGGCGTGACGCCAGCCTCGGGCCATCGGCCTGTGGACAACCGGGCACGGTGCGTTCTGGCCTGTGGACAACCTGGCCTGTGGACAACGCTCCGCGGAGCACTCTCGTGGGATACGGTCGCATCGACGGTCAGCCCCGGTGACCACGGCCGCACCGGTGCGGCGCGCGACCCTACCCCCGCGCGTCGCCGCGCCGGATCGCCGTCCCCGACCTCCGAGGAGAGCCATGCCCGGTTTCACCACGCGCCCCCAGCTCCGCGGCGACTTCGGGATGGTCGCCTCCACGCACTGGCTCGCCAGCGCCACCGGCATGTCGGTACTCGAACGCGGCGGCAACGCCTTCGACGCGGCGGTCGCCGCGGGCTTCACCCTCCAGGTCGTCGAACCCCACCTCAACG
Source organism: Nocardiopsis sp. NPDC049922 (assembly GCF_040660275.1). Lineage (NCBI taxonomy): Bacteria > Bacillati > Actinomycetota > Actinomycetes > Streptosporangiales > Nocardiopsidaceae > Nocardiopsis > Nocardiopsis sp. NPDC049922. The sequence continues at coordinate 556,228 of NZ_JBFAME010000002.1, forward strand.
GCCCCGGCGGCGAGGTCCCGGTGATCTTCCAGGCCGTCGGAGGCTCCCCGCGCGTGCTGTGCGGACAGGGCGTCGCACCCGCGGCCGCCACCGTCGACGCCTTCGCCGGCATGGACCTCATCCCGGGCGACGGGGTGCTGGCCGCCACCGTCCCCGGCTCCTTCGACGCCTGGATGCTGCTCCTCCGCGACCACGGCACCATGAACGTGCGCGACGTCCTCGACCACGCCATCGGCCTGGCCGAGCGCGGCTACCCCGTCCTGGAGCGCATCGGCGAGACCGTCGCCGCCCTCGCCCCGGTCTTCTCCCGGCACTGGCCCGGGTCGGCCGAGGTGTACCTCCCCGGCGGCTCCGCGCCCAGACCCGGCACCCGTCTGCGCAACCCCGCCCTCGCCGCCACCTACCGCCGCGTCGTCACCGAGGCCGAGCGCGCGGGGGCCGACCGGGAGGCCCAGGTCGAGGCGGCCCGACGCGCCTGGTCGCGGGGGTTCGTCGCCGAGGCCGTGGGCGAGTTCCTCTCGACGCCCGTGCCCGACGGCTCCGGCGTGCCCCGCCAGGCCCTGCTCACCGCCCAGGACATGGCCGACTGGAGCGCCGCCTACGAGGAACCGGTGAGCGTCGCGCACGGCGCGCACACCGTGCACAAGACCGGCCCCTGGGGGCAGGGGCCGGTCCTGCTCCAGCAGTTGCGGATCGCCGAGGCGCTGGGCACGGGCCACGACGTGCGGGAGGGGGTCAGCGCCGAGTTCGTGCACCGCGTCACCGAGGCCGCCAAGCTCGCCTTCGCCGACCGCGAGGCCTGGTACGGCGACCCCGACCACGTCGACGTCCCCCTCAAGGAGCTCCTGGGCGCCGACCACACCGCGCGGCTCGCGGGCCTCGTCGACGACGCGCGGGCGAGCCTGACGCCGCGCCCCGGACCGGTCGCGGGACGCACCCCCTTCGAGCCGCCCGTGCACACACCCGGTGCGGTCCCCGCCGACCGCACCACCGGCGAACCCACGGTCGGCTCCACCGGCGCCACGCCCGCCGACCTGCGCGGTGACACCTGCCACGTGGACGTGGTCGACGCGCACGGCAACATGGTCTCGGCGACGCCCAGCGGCGGCTGGCTCTCCAGCTCCCCGGTCATCCCCGCCCTGGGCTTCCCGCTCGGCACCCGGGCGCAGATGTTCTGGCTCGACCCCGCCTCACCCAACGCGCTCGCGCCCCGCAAGCGCCCGCGCACCACCCTGTCCCCCACGCTCGTGACCCGGCAGGACGGGCAGGCGGTCCTGGCGATCGGCACGCCCGGCGGCGACCAGCAGGACCAGTGGACGCTCACCGCCCTGCTGCGGATCCTCCACGGCGTCGACGACCTCCAGGAGGCCCTGGACACCCCGATGTTCCACACGAACGCCTTCCCGAGCTCCTTCCACCCGCGGGAGACCGTCCCGGGCCACCTGATCGTCGAACCGGGCGTCGGCGAGGACGTCATCGCCGAGCTGCTTCGCCGGGGGCACCGGGTCGAGGTGGCCCGCCCCTGGACGCTCGGCCGTCTGGCCGCCGTGGCGCGCGACCCGGACTCGGGCGAGCTGCGTGCCGCCGCCGACGCCCGCGCGTCCCAGGGGTACGCGGCCGGCCGCTGAACGTCACGGGGCGAACCCGGCGAGTGGTGGTCACCGACCGGGTCGACCGCCGGCGGAGTCGACCGCCGCGGGAGGAGTTGAACACGAGGGGAACGTCGCCGAACACCCGGGCGGTTTCCGAACGACGTGTCGTCAGCGCCTGTCCGAAGGGTGATCCCGGCTGGTCGGATCCCCTTGCCAAATCGCCCGGGCACTGCTTATGTAGACCCTGTGCGACGGGACCCCGGTGTCGACCGGTCGTGTGTCCCGTCAGAACTCAATACCACCGAAAACAGGGTGCGTGCGCTGTCTCCCCCTCCCTCAGCGACGGCCCTGTCCCCCTCCTGAACCGAGGCCTGCCTTCCCCTCCCGGCTGGGTTCTTCGGGCAAGGAGAGACGAGCGGGCCGTGGTGCCACCAGCGCGGTGGCACCACGGCCCGCTCTCGTGCTCCGACGAGGAAGGCCGCACGGCGTCAGGTCCGCACGCGCACCACGCCCGCGAACTTCGCCGTCCGCACCTCGGTCACCCGCACGTCCAGACCGGTCCGCGGCGCCTCCAGCATCATGCCGTCGCCCAGGTAGATGGCCACGTGCGAGATGTAGTCGGGCGCGGTCGGGTCCGAGCGCCAGAAGAGCAGGTCGCCGCGCTGGGCGTCCTCGAAGTCGACGCGCTCCCCGGCGTTCCACTGGTCATGCGTGACTCGGGGGATGTCCACCCCCGCCTCGCGGAAGGCCCACTGGAGCAGCCCCGAGCAGTCGAAGCCGCCCTCGGGGGTCTCGCCGCCCCACACGTAGGGCACACCGATCTGGCTCTCCGCGTTGGCGATGACCCGCTCGATGACCGAGGAGGGCACGGTCTCGCCGGGCTCGGCCGGCGCGTCGGCGTCGGCGACCAGTTGGAGGGAGACGTCCTCGCCCAGGGTGTCCGACAGGGCGTCGTACAACGCCCACAGGTCGGCGTCGGGGGCGGACACGAGCAGCGCGTTGCCCTCGGGCATCCCCAGTTCGGCGGCGCGGTCGCGGGAGACGAGGGCGTCGATCCCGGCGATGCCGGAGGTGGCGTGCGTCCACACCTCCAGGTCCACCCGGCCGCGGCCGCCCGCGACGCCGACCTCGCTGCCCAGCTCGAGGTCGCGCTCGGTGCCGACCGCGTTCGACAGCGCGATGCGGCCCTCGGCGACGCCCTGCCAGATCTCGTCCGACTCCGCCGACGGGGCGGGGGCGTGGTTGCGGAAGGTCGAGGGGTTGACGCCGAGCACGGAGGTGGGTTCTCCGTCGATCCCGACGCGCGCGGCGTCCACCGTCACGACGTGTTCGACGCCCTCGATGTCGCGGACCGCCCTGACCACCTCGCGGGGCAGGCTCTCGCGGGCCACGGCGAAGTACTCGACGCTGCGCGCCTCCCGGAAGGGGGCGACGCGGGCGTCACGTCCCAGCGCGTCGGCGTCGGCGACGTCGGGTGCGGGGGTGCTGTCGCTCGGGTCGACGCCACTGGGGCTCTGGTCGCCGCTGGCGAACTGGTCGGTGACGGGCGGCCGGTCCTCCACGACCGGCTCCGCCCACGCGGGGGCCGCCCCGAGGGCGGTGAAGGCGACCGCGAACGCGGCCGTGGTTCCCGCACATGATCTGAAACGGCTCCGCACGGGGGGATCTCACCCTTTCCGATGTACCGCCGGAAGGGGCTGGGGCACCCCTGGGCAGCGGGCTGACGATACGTCCGCGTCCAAGAATGGGCGTAGCGGGGCAAGTTTGCAAGAAGTCCACGCCGTCCGGTAGCGGACAGGCAACGCCGCGTGTCCCGTTTCCGTCAGTGTCGTGCGTAGTCGTCCGTGACGACCGTGTCCAGGGGGAATCGGACCGGAGTGTCCCCGAACAGGGTGATCCGGGTGCGGGTCTCCGCGTCGGCGAGGGCCTGGAGGGTCTCCTCCGCCATGGAGCGGGGGACGTGGAGGACGACCTCGTCGTGCACGAAGAAGACGATCCCTGCGCCCTCCGGCAGGGACGGCAGGCGTTGCCGCAGCGCCGCCAGCAGGACGAGCGCCCACTCCGCCGCCGTGGCCTGCACGACGAAGTTGCGGGTGAAACGGCCGTGGGCGCGACGGCGGCGGTCGCCGCCGGGAGCGGACACGACGGACGACCACGACGGCGGCGCGGGCGAGGTGCGCCCCAGCCACGAACGGACGGTCCCGCCGTTCTCACCGGTGCGGGCCGCCTGGTCCACGTACTCCAGGGCCCGGGGGTAGAGGCGGCGCATGGTGCTCAGCAGCGGCGCGGCGTCGCCGGAGGTCTGGCCGTACATGGCCGCGAGCATGCCGATCTTGGCGCGTTCGCGGACCCCGCCGACCTGGTCGGCCAGCCGGGCGTACAGGTCGTCCTCCGCCGCCGCGGCAGCCAGGGCGTCGTCCCCGGACACGGCCGCCAGGACACGGGGTTCGAGCTGACCGGCGTCGGCGCGCACGAGCACCCACCCCGGATCGGCCCGCACCGCCCCGCGCACGGCCTTGGGGATCTGGAGGGCGCCGCCGCCACGGGTGGCCCACCGGCCGGAGACGACGCCGCCGACCACGTAGTCGGGGTGGAAGCGGCCGAGCCGTTCGCCGTGCGGGCCGGGGCGCTCGCGCACCCAGGTGTCCAGCCAGGCCCACCCGTTGGCGGAGTGCAGACGGGAGAGCTCCTTGTAACGGAGGAGCAGGGGGACCACCGGATGGTCGACGCGTTCCAGCACCCAGGAGCGGGTCGACTCGACGGGGTGGCCGATCCACGCCATCGCCCGGAGCACCTGGGTGGGCGAGTCCGGGTTGACCTCGCGGCCGACGGCGTCGTTGATGCGGGCGGCCAGCTCGGCGAGGACGCGGGGCCGCTGCCCGGCCGGGGGCCGGGGGCCGAGCAGCTCGGTGAGGATCGCGTCGTGGACGTCGGGCCGCCAGGGCAGTCCGTCGTGGCTCATCTCCGCCGCGGCCAGACCGCCCGCCGACTCCACCGCGGTCAGCAGCCGCATCCGAGGCGGATCCGGCAGTTCGGCGGTGCGGCGCCGCTGGTCCTGGTGGACCTCGACCAGGGCGGCCAGGCGGTCGGTGCCCGGGGGCAGGGTCGAGCGGTCGGCCTCGAACAGGGCGGGCTGGGCGGTGGTGCCCTCCCCCAACGGGCGCACCGGGTCGTCGGGGACGGGGCGGCCGTGCAGCCGGGCCCAGGCGGCGCCCAGGGAGTGCGCCTCGTCGTGGCGCCCGTGGTACCCGAGGAGGAGCGCCTCGGTCAGCGCGACGTCGTGGCAGCGCGCCACGCGCACCCCGGCGCCGACCAGGTCGGGGTAGACGTCCTCACTCGCGGACCACACCCAGCGCGGTGGTTCGGGGCGGGCGTGCTCGGCGCCGCGGACGGCGTCGGCGAGGTCGGTGACACGGCGGACCGGACCGGAGGTGTCCCCCAGCTCCTGGAGCCAACCGCCGCCCTCGCCGTCGGCGACCAAAGCTATCCGCATACGTCCAGTGTGGCCCGCGATACCGACAATGACCCCATACCGGGAGGATCAGCGCGCCGGGCGGACGATGTTCGCGAGCGGCTCGCCCTTGGCCCAGCGGGCCAGCTGCTGGTCCAGGAAGGCACGCGCGCGGGGGTAGAAGGCGGACGACCCGCCCGCGACGTGCGGTGTGAGGAAGACACCCGGCGCGTCCCACAGCGGGTGGTCGGCCGGGAGCGGTTCCGGGTCGGTGACGTCCAGAGCGGCCCGCACACGGCCGTTCTGCGCCAGCAGGGCCCCGGTGTCGAGCACCGGGCCGCGCCCCACGTTGACCACGAGCGCGTCGTCCCGCAGGAGGGCGAACTCCCGTGCGCCGAACAGGCCGCGCGTGCGCTCGGTGAGCGGCGTGACGAGAACGACGACGTCCACACCGGGCAGCAGGGCGTGCAGTGCGTCGACGCCGTGCACGTCCTCGTCGGGACGGGCACGGCTGGCCACCCGGACGACCTCGGTCTCGAAGGGGAGCAGGCGGCTCTCCACCGCCTTCCCGATGCTGCCGTAGCCGATGATCATCACACGGGAGTCGGCCAGCGAGCGCTGCGGAACCGGCGCCCAGCGGTGGTCCCCCTGGTCGATCGCCCATCGGGGCAGGTCGCGCTGGGCCGCCAGGATCAGGGCGAGGGCGTGTTCGGCGGTGCTGGCGTCGTGCAGCCCACGCCCGTTGCACAGCGTCACGTGGTCCGGGACGAAGGGCAGGACGTGCTCGTACCCCGAGGACAGGAGCTGGACGACCTCCAGGGCGGGCATCCGCGCGATGATGTCCAGACGCGCGTCGGCGCCCTGGGTGGAGGGCGTGTACGGCACCTGGTAGAAGGCCACCTCCTCCAGGCCGGACTCCGGCGCCGCCCCTCCCGCGTACAGGTCCACACCCCGTGGATCGGGGGCGTTCGTCCGGTTCTGCTCCCACTGCACGAGTGCTCGGCCGCCCATGTGGCTGCTCCCTCCGCTCAGCTGCGGCGCGCCCCACGGAGTGGCGTGGGCGCACTCCTGGGAACACGCCGTGAGGTCCGTGTCAGGCGCCACCCTAGCCTGGCCCGCGCGGGTCCGATCGGGTCACCTCGGAGACCGCACCAGCTCGTAGCAGGCGATGGCGGCCGCGGCGGTGACGTTGAGCGAGTCCACGTCCCGGTCCGCCATCGGGATGTGCACGCGCGCCGTGGCCCGCTCGAGCCAGCGCGACGAGAGCCCGTCCCCCTCGGTCCCCAGGAGCAGCCCGACCCGGTCCGCGGGCTCCAGGGCGGCCATCGCGTCGCGCAGCGGCAGGGAGCCCTCCCCGGGGGTGAGGGCCATGAGGTGGAAACCGGCCTCCCGCAGCGTGTCCAGACCGCCGTACCAGTCGTCCAACCGCGTGTACGGAAGGGTGAGGACCGCGCCCATCGACACCTTGACGGACCGCCGGTACAGGGGGTCGGCGCAGCGCGGCGCCAGGACCACGGCGTCGACGCCCAGACCGGCGGCGCTGCGGAAGATGGCGCCCACGTTGGTGTGGTCCACCAGGTCCTCCAACACGACGATGGTGCGCGCCTTCGCCAGGACGTCGTCGAGGTCGGGCAGGGGACGGCGGTGGAAGGCGGCGAGCGCCCCCCTGTGCAGGTCGAACCCGACGAGCCGGTGGGCGGTGTCCTCACTGACCACGTAGAGCGGGGCGGCGCCGACGGCCACCACGTCGTCGAGCGCCTCGGCCCGCCGCTCGGTGAGCAGGAAGCTGCGGGGCTCGAACCCGGCGGAGGCCGCGCGACGGATCACCTTCTCGCCCTCGGCCATGAACAGCCCGTGCTCGGCCTCCAGGTGGCGGCGCAGGTTGACGTCACGCAGCCGGGTGTAGTCGGCCAGACGGGGGTCGGCGGGGTCGGTGATCCTGATGACGCTCATGGACACCATGATCCCAGCTCCCCGCGTTCGGGGGGCCGGTGGAACCGCCTCAGCCGAGCCGCTCGGTCAGGGGGCGCAGCCGCTGCCAGCGCGCCTCCTCGCAGGAGCCGGTCCGCGACAGCGTCGTCTCGATCTCCTGCCCCTCCCAGGTGCCCGCGATCGTGGCGTGCTGCGGGCCGTACACCTGGTCGGTGCACACCATTCCCTCACGCACCTCGGTGAACAGCCCCTCGGAGACCTCGTCCAGCCCCGCCGCGACCTGGGCCAGCGCGGAGCAGGCCTCGGGGTCCCCCTCCAGGTCTCCGGTGCAGTCGAGGGTGCGCACCCACGCGCGGTCGCGGTCGCTGACCTGGATGCGCAACTGTCCGACCGGGCCGGTCTCGACGGTCTGCTCGGTGTCCTCCGCGACCGGGCCGACCAGGTCCGGGGTCATGGCCGCGGTCGCCTGCACGTCCTCCGCGGGCAGCAGCGCCGGGCCCGCGAGCAGGGCGTAGGCCACCGCGCCCGCGCAGCAGGCGCCGGCGAGCAGGGCGGTGCCGAGCGTGCCTCGGTTCCGATGGTCTCGGTGCTTCTGGGACATGCCTTAACCCTCGGGGGTCGGTGGTCACACGGACGTCCGCGGCACGGATGCGGGAAGGGGGCCGCCGCGGGGTACGGGAGAGGCCCCAGCCTATCCGTGGGAGCGGAGTACTTCTGCGGAGAGCACGGTAACAAAGGGATCACCGTCGGCCGACCGGACGTCTCGCGTCGATGGTCGTCCCGTGGTCGGCGACCGACCTCTTTCGCACTCCTATTACCAACGAGTAAGGTCCTGATGAAGACAGGTTCGCCACATGTGGCTGGTCGTTCGTGACTCGTCCGGTGAGACGCCGCCCGCCCCACGATGGTTCGCACTCCTCACACGGGTGTCCCGGCGGCACGGCGCCGTGCCGAACCTCGACCCGCCGGGCGCACCGGCGCCCCCGTCGGAGAGCCGCGCCCTGACACTCCCCGGAGAAGCCCGTTGCCCAGTGGACGCCACCGATTCCCCGCGCCGACCGAGTCCACCGCCCGCAGGGCGGTCTGGTCTCCGCTGGGGTTCACCGTCATCGCCGTCGCGCTCATCGCCGTCGCCGCGATCGCGGTCCCGGTGGGGCTGGACGCGCTCGGCTGCGGCGACGTCCGGTACCTGCGCGTGTCCGCGACCCAGAGCATCGCTCCCGTCCTGCGCGAGGCGGCCACCGAGTTCAACGACCGCGAGCCCAGCTACGGGGACGACTGCGTGTACGCGCAGGTCGACGAGATCGCCCCGCACCGCATCATGTCCGCGCTGTCCGGCGGTCAGCGCGGTGACTCCACCATCGCCCCGCACGTGTGGGTGCCCGAGTCCTCCGTGTGGGTCGAGCTCGCGCGGGTCTCCGCGGGCGGCACGCACACCATCGAGACCGATCCGCCCTCGCTCGCCAGTTCGCCGGTGGTCCTGGCCGCACCCGTGGGCACCGAGGGGCTGCCGGAGCCCGGGGACGCCGGTTGGGAGCTCGTCCTTCCCGGCGAGCGCGAACCCGACCGCCCCCTGGTCATGGTCGACCCCAACCGCGGCGCCGACGGCATGACCGTCATGCACGCGGTCCGCCGCCTCCTGGGCACCGGTGACGACGCCGACACCGCGATGACCGACTTCGTCCGCGACGTCCAGCTCGACAGCGCGTTCGGCGAGATCGACCTGGCGACCTTCTTCACCGGTTCGCCCGCCGCCGACCAGCGCGTGGACCCGGTGATCGTGGTCCCCGAACAGGCGGTCGCGTCCTACAACGACGAACGCTCCGCCTCGGCTCCGGAGTTGGCGGCCCTCTACCCGGAGGAGGGCACGGTCAGCCTCGACTACCCGTACGTCACCGCCACCGACGACCCCGCGCTCCGGTCGGCCGCCGCCGACCTGTACGCGGTGCTGGGCGGGGAGGCGCACCGTACGCGCCTGCGCGACCTGGGCTTCCGTGACCCGCGGGGCAACGCCCCGCCCGTCCTGGCCGCGCAGCCCTGGGACGTCCCCGAGGATCCGGCGACACACGACGACCTGACCGGGGACGCCCTGCTCGCCTCCGTCACCGACTGGAACCGGCTGTCGATGCCGAGCCGCTCCCTGGTGCTGGCCGACACCTCCGCGAACATGGCCGCGGACCTCAACGGCGGGCCCAGTCGGATGGAGGTCGCCCAACAGGCCGCTCTGCTGGGGCTGTCCCTGTTCCCCGACGAGACCGACATGGGTCTGTGGCTGATGTCGGACGAGTACGGCGACCAGGGTCGCGACGAGGCCGCCGGGATGCGCCGGCTGGGCGACTCGGACGGAGAGAGAGACACCACGCGGCGCCAGGAGCTCATCGACGTCGCCGAGGGAATCGCGGTGCGCGGCGGGGAGTCCCGGCTGTACGACAACATCCTGGACGCCTACGACCTGGTGCGGGACGACTACCACGAGGACAAGATCAACAGCGTCATCCTGCTCACCGCCGGACGGGACGACGGTTCGAGCGAGATCTCGCACGCGGAGCTCGTCGCGGCGTTGCAGGACCGGTTCGACCCGGAGCGCCCGGTCAGCATGTTCATCATCGCCTTCGGTGCGCAGGCCGAGGAGGCGGAGCTGCGCCAGATCGCGGCCGCCACGAGCGGGTCCCTGTTCGTGACCGACGACCCCGACGAGATCGGAGACATCTTCCTGAGTTCGATCTCCCGGCGGTTGTGCGTTCCCAACTGCGACAACTGACCATCCGGCCCGCGTTCTGGTTCCGAACGGACGCGGACCGGTTGCGATTATGTATCGGATGGACTTTTCGGTCCGCCCGAACCCGGGCACACCAGCGCGTCCGATCCACCCGAATTCCCCCAGCCTGACCGGAACAGCGACCCCGATCACACCGAACACGCACCTCCGGGACCGAACCGGACCGCCCGAGACGGCCCGCCGCCCGACCTGACCGGTTGAGTACTGTTCCGACCAGTAACACCCGGTCGGTCCGGACACATCGGACACCGGGCGTGTGCGACCCGTACCAGTCGCCGACCCCGACCCCCGTCCGTACACCACCCCCGTGAGGAAAGCTGTGGGACGTCACCGCGGAAGATACGCAGAAGAGCCCGACCGTCGCCGGAACCGGCGCCGTCGCGGGCGCGGCGGAGCCTTCGCCGCCCTGGCCGCCGCACTGGTGATCGTGGTCGGCCTGGCCGTGGCGGGCGTGTACATGTTCGACCAGGCCGACGGCTGCCGTGGTTCGGACATCGAGCTCGACGTGGCGGTCAGCCCCGAACTCGCGCCCGCCCTGGACACCCTCACCACGGAGTTCAACGCCCAGGAGAACACCGTGGACGGGCGGTGCGTGACCGCCGAGATCCGCCAGGTCGACTCCGCCAACGTCGCCTTCGGCATCACCGGCGCGGGCGCGACCATGGGCGACACCGACTCCGACGTGTGGATCCCGGACTCCTCCGTGTGGCCGCGGCTGGTGCGGAACCAGTCCGGCGACGCCGTCATCACCGAGACCGGAACGTCGGTCGCCCGCTCCCCGCTCGTCATCGCCGAACTCGCCGAACTCACGGACGGCGAGGCCGAACGCAGTTGGACGGACGTCGTCCCCACCACCGCCCCCGGCGAGCAGGCCGAGCGGACCGTCCGCATCGTCGACCCGGCGCGCAGCTCCACCGGACTGGGCACCCTCTACCTGCTGAGCGGAGCGCTGGAGGAGGCCAGCGCGGACGAGAACGCCTACAACGCGAGCATGACCGCGGCCCTCCAGGCGCTGCACCAGGGCGCCTCGCCCGACGAGGACGCGGCCTTCCTCGCCCTCAGCGGCGGCACCGAGGAGGCCCCGCCGGTGATGGTCATGTCCGAGCAGGCCGTGTGGCGCTACAACGCCGCCCACCAGGACGCCAGCGCCCAGGCCAGCTACCTGGAGGGCGGGACCTACTACCTCGACTACCCCTACGTGGTGCGCAGCGAGGAGAGCGACATCACCCGCGCCGCCGAGGTGTTCCGCAACGCCGTGCGTTCCGACGAGGCCCGGTCCACCCTGCTCGCCCAGGGCTTCCGCGGCCCCGAGGGGGAGATCGACGCCTCCGTGCTCACCGAGGACGTCGGCTTCCGCGCGCGGGCCCCGCAGGAACTGCCGACGCCGCCCGAGGGGTCGGTCACCGAGCTGACCCGCACCTGGAACCAGCTGAAGATGGACTCCCGGGTGCTCACCATCGTGGACGTCTCGGGCTCCATGCTCGCCGAGGTGCCCGGAACCGGGATGACCCGCATGCGGGTGACCAGCGCCGCGGCCACCGAGGGACTCCAGATGTTCACGCCCACCTCGGAACTGGGGCTGTGGCAGTTCTCCACCAACGTCAACAACGACCTCCACTACGCGGAGCTGGCGCCCGTTCGGGAACTCCAGGCGACCGACGAGCAGGGCACCGCCCAGCGCGACGTGCTGGCCACCGCGCTGGCGGGGCTGACGCCGCTTCCGCAGGGGGACACGGCGCTGTACGAGACCTACCTCGCCGCCTACCAGGAGATGTCGCGCACCTACCGGCCCGACCGGACCAACGTCATCCTCATGCTCACGGACGGGGACAACGACAACCCGGGCGGGCTGGAGCTGGACGATCTGCTGTCCCAGATCGAGGGCATGTCGAGCCCGTCGCGCCCGATCCCGATCATCACCATCGCCTTCGGACCCGACGTGCAGAACCTGGAGCCGCTCCAGCGGATCGCGGCCGCCACGGGCGGGGCCGCCTACATGACGGAGGACCCGACCGAGATCGGGGAGATCTTCCTCCAGGCGTTCTCGCTGCGCATCACGGAGGGCGAGGAGGAGTAGCCGCCTCCACGCGGGGGCGGTCGGCGTCGCACCGCCGCCCCCGCGTGGCCGCGGGCCCCCGCCCCAACCGGTTCCGGGAACCAGAAGGTGACATGACCCTGTCCGCGCGGACAGAGGCTATGGACTTCTCGGTCGACTTGGCGTACTCAGTGGAGGACCAGGCCCGACCGGGAGCCGACCGGTCGCGCGGTGGCCGGACGCATGACGACCGGATGGGGAACTGCCATGTTCGACGCGTGGATGCCCGGTGCCGAACGGATCGACGGAGGCCACGCCCTGGGACCCTCGGGGATGGGCGCACCCCGCGCGGTGTGGACGGTGACCGGATCCGGCCCCGACGTGTGGTCGGCCAAGGAGGAGGCGCGGCGGCTGGTCGAGGAGGGCCGTTCGGTGCACCTGGTGTGGAACCCTCTGACGGGCGAGGTCGTGCAGTCGTTGGCCGCCACCCGCCGCAGCCGGATGCCGTTGGGGCGCACCTACCGGTACGCGCTCCACGTCGACCACGGCAACGAGGGTCGCGTGTGCCTGGCGGTGGCGGTGGTCTCCCGTGCGGAGGAACCCTTCACGAGCGGGCCGATGCTCGGCCTGTCGCCGATCCTGGAGTGGTTGGACTCCTGGGACGTTCCGCGCCGGTGGCCCGCGGGCCCTCCGGGACACGGAGGGGCCCCGGCCGAGGAACTGGCGCGCGCGTGGTCGCGGGGCGGACACTTCAGCCACGACCAGGTGCCCGGCTCACCGTCCCAGGGCCCGGGGCCGCTGGACGGCGCGCGGTTGTTCTCCGCGCCCGCCGATCCCGGCGTGCCCGCACCGCCCGAACCACGACCGCCCGCGCAGCAGCCGACGGCCGTCTCCCGAGGGTGACGAACAGGACGCCAGTGGTCTCTCCCGACGCTACGACCCCTTAGTCTGTCGGCCATGGGTGGAACAATCGAGCCGGGTTGGTACGCGGATCCGCACGGCGACGCGCAGACGCTCAGATGGTGGGACGGCGACGCGTGGACGCGGCACACGCGTTCGCTGAGCGAACTCCAGGGCGAGGCCGAGACGTCGGACAGGGGAGAGACCGCCACCGGCGACGAGGGGACCGTCCGGCTGGGCCCGTCCACCGCGTCCTCGCCGGTGGACGACGAGCCCAGCACGATGCGGATCGATCCGTCCTGGGTGCACGGCGCCACCCCCGCCCCCGTGGACGACGAACCCAGCACCATGCGCATCGACCCCTCGTGGGTCCAGTCCGCCACCGCCCCCGAGGACGAGCTCCCGACCGCGGACCTGAGCGGAGTCGGCGCGACCATGCGCGTGGACCCGGCCGACCTGCCCCGTCCGCCCGTGGACGACGAACTCCCGACCGCCGACCTGTCCGAGGACGAGGTCCCCACCTCGAACATCACCGACGCGATCGGCGAGGCCCCGGGCACGATGGTGCTCGACCCCCAGCGGATCGACGACACCCCGCGCACCGCCGTGTTCAACCCGGACGAGATCGCCCAGGCGCCCCGCACGGACGCGGAGGCGCCGCGCACGGCGGTCTTCGACCCGAACGACCCGATGTTCTCCGGCGCGGTGGACGAGACCGACCCGGCCTCCGACCACAAGGGCGGCCGGTTCAACCGTTTCCTCGGCAGCCTCAAGGAGGGCTGGGCCGACCTCAGCGAGGAGCGCCGCGAGCAGCGCCGCAAACAGGAGGAAGCGGAGCGCGCCCATAAGGAGGCCGAGGCCAGGAAGCGGGCCGAGGAGGCCGCCCAGCGCCAGGCCGCGGCCCCGGCCGCCGAAGCTCCCCAGCAGGAGGGCCAGGGCGCCCCGCAGCAGCCCGCCGAGCAGCCGCGCTCCGAGGAACCCCCGGGCCCCCAGCAGCCCGACCAGAACCAGCCGTCCGGACCGCAACGGCCCCACCCGAACCAGCCCTCGGGCCCCGAACCGACGTACCAGAACCAACCGTCCGGTCCCCAGCAGGCGTACCCGCCCCACCCCGGCCAGCCTTCGGGTCCGCAACCGGCCTACCCTCCGGCCGCGCCCCAGCAGCATCCGGGCTACCCCCCGCAGCACGGGTACCAGCAGCAGGCTCCGAGCGCGCCGCAGCAGCCCTACCCCGGCCCCCAGCAGGGACGCGGCGCCCCGCCGCCCTACGGCCCACCGCAGGGCGGCTACCCCCAGCCCGGTCCGTATCAACAGGGCTACCCCCAGTACCAGCAGCCCAACGCTCCCCGCCCCGGCGCGTACAACGCCCCGCCCGGATACCCGCCGCCCGCGCCCCCGAACACCCCGGGGCGCCCGCCGCAGGGGCCGCCCGTCCCGCCACCGCACCAGGCGAACCGTCCTCCCCGGGGGCGCCCGCACCAGGGCTACCCCCAGCAGGCGCCGCCGCCCTACCCACCGCCCGCGCCCGGACAGCCCCCCATGGCCGGTCCGCCGCCCCAGGGTGCGCCCGGCGGGCAGCCCGGCAACGCCCCCCGCCGTCCGCGGTGGGGTCGGCGCAAGAGGTCGGGGGGAGGCGGTCAGCAGCCGCCGCAGCGCCCCCACCCTCCGCCCCAGGCGAGGCAGAAGAAAAAGGGCGGCTGCGGGTGCGGCTGCACCACATTCCTCCTGATCCTCGCTGCCCTCGGCGTCCTCGCCTACCTCCAACTGGGGGGCGTGTACGACTGGATGTACCAGATCTTCGCCGTCGGCTTCCCAGGCCAGTTCGTCTGGTTCTGAAGGACGCCAGGGGCGGTCGAACCACCCGGGTCCGGCCGCCCTTCGCCATCCCCGGCACTCCCGACACGGCCTAAGCTGGCCGTTATGAACGACTGTCTGGTGTGGATCGACTGCGAGATGACGGGGCTCGACCTCGAGAGCGACGCGCTGATCGAGGTGGCGTGCCTGGTCACGGATGGCGAGTTGAACATCCTCGACGAGGGTGTGGACGTCGTCGTCAAACCCCCGCAGGCCGCGCTGGACCAGATGGGCGACTTCGTCCGGGACATGCACACCACCTCGGGCCTCCTGGCGGAGCTGGACAAGGGCGTGTCCCTCGAGGAGGCCGAGAACCGGGTCCTCGAACACATCCGCCGCTACGTGACGGAGCCGCGCAAGGCCCCGCTCTGCGGCAACTCGATCGCGACGGACCGCACCTTCCTGGCCCGTGACATGAAACGCATCGACGACTTCCTGCACTACCGGATGGTCGACGTGTCCTCCATCAAGGAGCTGCTGCGGCGCTGGTACCCGCGCGTGTACTACGCGAGCCCGGAGAAGAACGGCGGCCACAGGGCCCTCGCCGACATCACCGAGAGCATCCGTGAGCTGCGCTACTACCGCGCGGCCGCGTTCGTGCCCGAGCCGGGCCCCAGTTCCGAGACGGCGCGCGCCATCGCAGCCGACGTGGCGGCCGGCGGCACCGGCGTGTCCGCCCGTGAGGCCGCGGCGGAACGGCGAAACGCCGAAAACTGATCGAAGCAGTGCTCAGAGTCCGCTAAGATTCTGGATGTACGCAGGGCCGCGAGGCCGGGCGGACATGGTGGGTGTAGCTCAGCCGGTAGAGCACTTGGTTGTGGTCCAAGAAGTCGCGGGTTCAAGTCCCGTCACTCACCCCAGAGCCGACAAGGCCCTGACCAGCGCAAACGCGCAGCGGTCAGGGCCTTTCGCGTTGTCGGGGGTGCACCAG